>JBGSUN010000082.1:0-74664 GCA_041753475.1 Planctomycetaceae bacterium
CGCCCCCCCCCCACCACCGGCTACCGTCTGCGATCCCTTCGGGATCAATGGTCGTTCTGATGGTCTTTCCATCCCGGCGGGGGAATTCGTCGAAAGCGGTCATTTTTCCGATTGTGATCATCATCGGGAATCCGCTCAATCCGCCAGATTTGGCTAACATCGATGAGCGGATAATCGCGTGGCTTGGCGACTTGCTCAGGAGCGGGGAAATGCTCTGGCGGTCCGGCCATGACAGTGATGACGGATTTGTCGACACTATTTGCGACATCGCGCACACTGCCGTCGCCCATGAGACATTGCGTGATGTCGCGCGTTCGGCAGCCGAAACCATCCGGGTTGGACTTGAAGCCTAACGTCACATCGCGCCAGGCAGTCGGAACTCCGACGGGAACTTGATGATCGAACGCGTCGGCCACAAGAAGTTGACCTGCATGCACACCGTAGCGAAACCGATCCACTGAACTGTTGCGGTAGAAGATCGCCTGGTTTCCCGCGTAATGATTGAAGACCAGGCCATCAGTTCGGTAGATGGGGCTGACGCTTGGATTGGTCCACGTCATCGTTTGCGCCTGTTCCCAATCGCGAAACAGAGCCACCTGGCGTGGGTCATCCCAAGGGATATTGAAGTTGACCTCGTTGAACCATGGGGACGCCCAGATAAAGGTATGGACGGCCGTCGTCCAACCGTGGTAGGCGGTTCCATCCTGGCCGATCACACCACCGGGAGGAAAACGGTTGAAAGTGTCGTAGTAGTTGTAGAGACCCAGCCCGATCTGCTTCAGCCGATTCCGCGATTCATGCTGCCGGGCGTTTTCCCGCATTTGCAGAATCGATGGTGCGGCCAAACACGCGGCGGCGAAAAGCACGATGGCCACAGTGATCACGCTGGCGCGTGAGCATCCAGGTTGGGAATCAGCGACATTGTCGGACATGATGATCAATCACCCCCCCCGTTGCGGACAACGGGGGGCTAAATGAACGCCACTTAGCCCCCGGTCGTCTGCGACCGGGGGTTCTTCGTTCACTCAACAAACACAAACTCTTTCACATTCGCCAGCACGTGGGCGAGGTCGTTCCAGGCGCGGGGGTCGTTGGGGGTGCCGTATTCCTGAGCTTGGGCGGCGAGGAAGGTCTGGGCGGCGGCGAGTTCGGTTTCGGTTGGGGAACGGCTGTAAGCTTCGCGGTACAAGCGGGTGATGCGCTCTGTGGGATCGTTTGTGGCGGCGCAGACGGTCTCGGCCCATTTGGCGGTTTGCTGGACGACGAGCGGGTTGTTCATCAGGGCGAGGGCTTGAGCCGGGACGTTCGAGGCCGAGCGTTTGCCCATCGTGGTGAACGGCGTGGGGAAGTCGAACGCGAGGAAGAACGGCGACAGAAAATTGCGGCGGACGTTGAGATAGAGGCTGCGGCGGCCGTCGCCATCCAGCGGGCCACTGCCGGGTCGCCCGCGGCCTTCCATGAACGGCGTGAGAAACGGCAGCACGCTTTGCCCATACAGCCGATCATCCAACCGGCCCGACAACGCCAGCAACCCGTCACGGATTGCTTCGGCTTCGAGGCGCTGCATCGATTGCCGATGCAGCAACAGATTGAGCGGGTCCGCTTCTTCGGCGTGCGGATCGGTCACACGGCTGGTCATCTGGTACGTTTCCGACGTGACGATCAACCGTTGAATGTGCTTCAGCGACCAGTCGGCGTGGATGAGTTCCGCGGCGAGCCAGTCGAGCAGTTCGGGATGCGTCGGCGGCTGGCCCATCTTGCCGAAATCGTCCGGCGTGGGAACGAGACCGCGGCCGAAGTGATGCTGCCAGAGTCGATTCACCACGACGCGCGCCGTGAGCGGGTTCTGCGGGTCAACAAGGCTGCGGGCCCATTCTTCGCGACCGCTGCCCGCTTCGCCGTCCTTCGGGCCGAGTTGTTCTGGGGATCTGGCGGACAACAGCGAGAAGACTTCCAGATTGCGGCGGGGGACATCGGCTCCCGGTTTTTTGGGATTGCCACGGATGAGCAGGTGTTCGTTCTCGGCGGTGCCGTCGGTCGTGCCAATGCAGTACTGCGGAGTGGGGATTTGACGTTCCAGTGCGGCCCGTTGGTCTGCCAGCTTGGTGATCGGTTCCGGAACCGCGACTGCTGGTGCCAGCGCCTGAGGCTGTCGCAGCAGCCAGTTCCACAAGTCGGCAGCGGCCCGTCCGTGGTGTTGATGGAAGACCGGCACGCCGTAGAGTTGTTCACGACGCACGGCTTCTAACAGATCGTTACAGACCGCTTGATAGACTCGCGCGACATCGGCCAGATCATCGACCGGCGCGGAGCGGACTTCTTCGGCAACCAGCTCATGGAACGATTCCGGTGGCGGCGGACCGTCACGGAATTCGACGCGGTCGACGATGACCGCGCCGTCATCGAAGTCCTCGATTTCAATGTAAGCCCGGCTGCCGAGGAACTGCGTGACATCCTGCCGCATCCACACGGGAGTGGACCGTTCGGGAACATTGAGCGTGAGCTGGCCGTACAACGGGTTGCGGATGAAATGAAACCCATCGATGATCAAACTGACCTGGCCATGCTTGTTGGACCGTGGCACCTGCCCGGTGCCCCCTTGGCGGTACACCCAGTAGTCGATGTATTTCTGCGTGAGCGTGAACGTCGGTGACCGCAACGCCCCGCGGAGTTTTGGTGAGACCGCACCGCTGTGAGCCCAGGTATCGGGCCGAACCACGCCGGTGACGGGTCGCGCAGGATCGGAAGACATCAGCCAGTGCGGCCGGTCGTCTCGGAGGGGAACAAAGGCATGGCCGTCGCGAAACCACGGCGAGGCGACTCCATCATTCGCCTGGGGTGATAACACGGTGGCAGCGTTGGCGGACGCAGGGTCCAGTTTGAAACGCTTCTGCTGCCGTCGCCATTCCTGCACGCGCTGGGCCACTTCATTCGGTGCAGCGGACCAGTGAGCCCACAGGTGCAAGGGATGATCTTTCTGGCCGACCGCTTCTTCTTGCACCTGCTTTCGCCATGCGGTGAGTTGTGCAGCGGGGATGTCGGGCAACTTTGCGGGATCGGCCATCAACAGTTCGGGCAGCCGCGCGACGAACGGTCTCAATGCCGCAAGCGTGGCCTCGATGGCCGCCGCCTGGGAACGGCGGTCGAGTGTCTGCAATTCTTCAACGACGCCTTGTGTCGCTTCGGGTGGATTGTAATCGACCAGCGTTTGCCGGGAACTTTGGAGGAACCCCGCGAGGGCGTAGTAATCGGCCTGTGTCATCGGGTCGAATTTGTGATCGTGACAACGGGCACAGGCAATGGTCAGTCCCTGAAAAGTCTTGCCAATGACGTCCAGTTGATTGTCGACGAGATCGCACTCTTCGGCGCGAATGTCGACCGGCGAATGCTTGCCCTGGCTGAACCAGTAAAACGCCGTTGCGACGACGGATTCGTTGTTGTTCGTCGCGGGATCGCGCCGGGGGGTGCCGAGGAGATCACCGGCGATGTGTTCCGTCACGAATTGATCGTAGGGCAGGTCGGCATTGAACGCGCGGATGACATAATCCCGGTAGGGCCAGGCGAACGGAATGTCGTAGTCGAATTCATGTCCCGAGGTCTCCGCAAACCGGACGAGGTCGAGCCAATGGCGTCCCCAGCGTTCACCGTAATGAGGCGAACTGAGCAAACGGTCGACGAGACGGGTATACACATCCGGCGTGGAATCGGAGAGGAACGCATCCAACTCGTCCGCCGTGGGAGGAAGTCCGGTCAGTTCGTAGGACAACCGTCGCAGCAAGGCCGCTGAGTTCGCGCGCGGGGCCGGTTGCAGTTTCGCCGCATCCAGCTGGTGGCGAATGAACCGGTCGATCGGGTTCCGCGCCCATTGTGGATCGCTCACGTCCGGAGGGACAACGGTCTTCACCGGTTGAAACGACCAGTGCTTCGATCGTTCGGCGAGATCGATCCCCGCCTTACCGGTTGGTCCGGTCGGGGCTTCCTCAGGCCAGGCCGCACCTTGCCGCACCCATTCGGTCAAGTCGGCAATGACATTCGCGGGGAGTTTGCCCGTCGGCGGCATCTTGTAGCTGTCGGGATCGTAGCTGATCGCTTCGACCAGCAGACTCTTTTCCGCGTTCGGTGGCAGGATGGCAGGGCCGGTTTCCCCCCCAGTGAGTAAAGCCGAGCGGGAATCGAGCCGCAGTCCGCCTTTCTGCTGTTTTTCGCCGTGACACTTGATGCAGTGTTCCACAAGAACGGGGCGAACCCGCTTTTCGAAGAATTCGAGTGATTCCGGGGAAAAATCGGCCGCCATTACGACCGTTGCCCACAGCAGTCCGCAGCTCGTCATCGCACCCATACGTAACATCGTCAATATCCCAAGCATCATCGGTTCCCGATCCGTCGATGATAGTCTGTGGAACAAGGGCAGGGAATGCATCCTGTCGATGGAGTATCGTCCCCGCGACATCCTTCCGGCAGTTTCTGCCGCAGCGCGCCGTAAACCGAAAGTAACGGCCTGTTTATCACGTCGAATCGCGACTTCTGCTTGACTTGCAGACGAGATGTCAGATAAAAGCCCGCATCCCTTTGTTTACAATCTGGCGTAGTTTTGACTCGGCCGGCAGCAGTCATCGCAGTTTTGCGATGGTTCATTTCGGTCAGCGAGCCATGCTGCGCCGCTCTGGAGACTTGTGTCATGTCGCAAGCCGCTCTCGCCTCCGTCCGCGCTGTTGACGATCGGGACCTCGATCAGGCCTCGCATATCGACTTCGATACGGGGCTTGACTATGACAGCAATCGCCGGGCACGCGGTACCTGGGAAGTGACCGCCGTCGGCTCGCAACGGGCCTCCGCCGACAAAGGGACTCCCGAATACTTCCAGCAGATGCGCGACTACCGCTACGGTTATGAAACGCCGTGGATTCCCCGGATGTTCCGCTTCGATCAACTCGCCGGGAAAAGCGTGCTGGAGATCGGCGTCGGCAACGGCATCGATGCTACGGAAATGGCCTGGAACGGGGCCCACTACACCGGCATCGACATCACGCAGAATCATCTCGCGCTGACGCAGCGCAATTTTGAACTCAGCAACCTCGAGACGCCCTATCATCTCATTGAAGGCGATCTCCTCACGACACCGTTTCAGGAAGCCTTCGATACGGTCTACTCGTTTGGTGTGCTGCATCACATCGCGCATGAACAGCGCTATCTCGAACGGATCCGTCAGATTCTGCGGCCCGATGGCACGCTGATGTTTGCGGTCTACGGCAAGTATAGCTTCTTCAATGCCTGGATGACCGCCACCTGGCTGACTCGCAACCGCTGCCGCAATCCCTACGATGACTGGCGAAGCCACGTGGCGGAACTGTCGCCGTTGGGAGATCCCGTGACGATCAAGATTCGGAGCCGCCAGGAAGTCGAAGCCGGTCTGGCTGCGGCGGGCTTCCAGGTGATTTCGTACGCCAAACGCGGCTTTGTGAAGAACTATCTCCCCGGCGTCGGCCGCTTCTTGAAGTCCGATGGCTGGACGCTTAACACACTCGGTTCGCTGCTGGGCTGGTACCACATTTTCCACTGCTGCCCGGAAGAGTGATTTTCCGTCTGCCGCGACTGCCAGGGATCGCATTCCGGCTAGAACTGAAGAACACGCTCCCTCACGGTTGCCGCTCGGATCAATCGATGCTCTCGATGGAGTTCAGCATCATGGCGCGCTGGTTTTTGATGTCCGTCGCCTGGTTCACGATAACGGCACCACTAGCGGCTCAGTCGCAACCGGTTGCACCATCGCCTGCGGCGCCTCCCGTACCGGTTCGAGTGCAGGGACCGGCAACTTCCGTGGCGAAGGCACCGCGGGAAGTTGATCTCGACGTTCAGTTGATCGAAATCCGTAGTGATTTGAAGCTGCCTATGCCTGAAGCACCAGTCCCAGTTGGTGCTGCAGCGAATGGGGGTGTCCTCACCAAGGAAGATGTCACCCGCATCATGAATGTTTGCCGAGCCGATCCACGAACCAAAATACTGTGCAATCCACGACTGCGGCTCATCGTCGGTCAGGCCGGGCAATTTCGTAGCGGTGGTGAACTCGTCCTTGATGCTCCTAAGCCCGCCAAGCAGTCGGATGATGCGACGAAATCCGCGGCCCAGACCAGATTCTTCGGAACGGCGGTGGATGCGACGATCACGGCCCCGAAACCGGGCTTGTTGAATGTGAATTTGATGGTCGAGCAGTCAACGTTGAATCGGGAGCGCGCCGTACCGAACGGGCCGCCAGGAATTGATTCACGACGTGTGCAAACGATGGCCGAACTTGCCAGTGGCCAGACCATGCTGCTCCGGGGTTTGCAGGGGAACCGGACCACTGCCTCGGTCACACGTGTGCCGGTTCTGGGCGAATTACCGGTCGTCGGAGAGGCTTTCTTTTCCCGCAAACGGACCGAAACGGAGCAAACGGAGCTGATGCTGCTCGTCACCCCAACGGCCATTAATGCCGGCGGGAATTGAGCGGATCGCAGGCATCCTGTGTGCTTCGGCATGCCTGGCTTTGGCGTTGGACGGAACGCGTCGCTACACTGCTGCGGTTGTCGGGAATGCGGACGAACGCGGGAGATTCCCTCCTGCCGTCCCTCTTGGGGAGCCTCGTTCCGCGAAGATCTCGACGACGGTGGGAGAGGGCGGATGGTGCGCTCAGCGGGTTGTTCCACGTTGTTGTTGGCGTTTGGTCTGGGCATCATGTCGGTCTCCGTCTCCGCGGCGGAGCCGTTGCCTCATCCATTGGCCGATGCGATGTCGCCCGATGTGTGGCGGCGCGAACATCGGATCATCGATCTGCATCAGCACATCGAAGCCAACCCGGAACGCTTCCAGCGCGCCGTTGGCATTCTCGATCGGGCCGGAGTTGGGATTGGTGTTGTGTTGGGCGCAGGGACCGTCACCCACAAGCCGGGCGAACCGTCGGCCTTCGAGGCAACCAAACGCGTCGCTGATGAAACGCATCCCGGCCGATTCGTCCATTCGATGCTCATCGACTACGCGGGATGGGATGAACCTGGCTGGAGTGAACGGGCCGCACAACAGATTGAAGACGGACATGCCCTCGGCGCGGTGAGGCTCAAAGAGTTCAAACGGCTGGGGTTATTCCTCAAGGACAAGTCGGGACAGCTCATCAAAATCGATGATCCGAACCTCGACGCCGTCTGGAAGAGATGCGGCGAACTCGGGATGCCGGTCTCCATTCATGTCGGCGACCCGAAAGCCTTCTGGCTCCCTTACGACGACAAGAACGAACGCTGGACGGAGTTGAAGGATCACAAAAGCTGGTGGTTCGGCGATCCGGACCGTTTCCCGCCGCGGATGGACCTGCTCGAAGCGCTCGACCGGGTTATCGCCCGGCATCCGCAAACGACGTTCATCTGCGTCCATTTCGCGAACAACCCGGAAGATCTCGATTGGGTCGACCGGGCCCTCGAGGCACGGCCGAACATGTACGCCGACATGGCTGCGCGGATTCCGGAAGTGGGCCGACACGATCCGGCGAAAGTCCGCAAGTTGTTCGAGAAACACCAGGACCGGATTCTCTTTGCGACTGACTTCATGGTCTACGGCAAGCTGATCCTCGGCTCCGGTGGCGACAGCGAGCGGCCGACTGATGACGACGCCGTCGAGTTCTTCCAGAAGTGCTGGCGGTGGTTTGAAACCTCGGACCGCGATTGGGCGCACATGACGCCGATTCAAGGGAACTGGACGATCAATAGTATCGAGTTGCCCCCGGCGGTCTGCCGGAAGATTTACTTCGACAATGCCCGCAAGATGTTTGCAAAAACGCTGCCGTTGCCGGTGTTGAAAGCGGTTCACATCGACCGGGATTTTGTTCCCGACGGCGTGCTCTCGGAACCGGAATGGACGACCGCCACACCGGCACGCATGGAGTATCACTCCCGTACCAGCGCCGCAGTGCCGCATCTCAGTACCCCGGTGCGGGCGCTCTGGTCGGATGAGTTTCTCTACCTGGCGTTCGAATCGCCGTATACCGAATTAAGCGTCTTTGAGCCGGTCCAGAAAGAGGAGCGGATCGGCCTGTGGGACAAGGATGTGGTCGAGGCGTTCATCGCGCCCGACCCGTCGCAGTTGCGAAAGTATTCCGAGTATGAATGGGCGCCGAACGGCGAAGCACTCGACCTGCGGCTCGACATGGGGAAGAGCGATTTCCCGTGGAGCAGCCGCATGGAATACGCCGTGAAAGTGGATGAACCAGCAAAAGTCTGGCGCGTGGAAGTCCGCATTCCGTTGACCACGATCAGTGAGACGAAACCGCAACCGGGCACGCGCTGGCGGGCGAACTTCTACCGCCACGACCGCAAGCACGGCACCGGGCTGGCATTCTCACCAGTACTGAAGCCGAGCTTCCATACCCCCGAACGATTCGGCTGGCTGGAGTTTTGAACGCCCATCCGAGCCGCGACTCTGTTCTGAATGTCTCACGCCAGGATGTCCGTCACCACATGGCCGTGAACATCGGTCAGGCGGAAATCGCGGCCGCTGTAACGGTAGGTGAGGCGTTCGTGGTCGAGGCCCATCAGGTGCAGAATCGTCGCGTGCAGGTCGTGCACATGGACGGGGTTCTCGACGGCGGCGTTGCCGAACTGGTCGGTGTTGCCGTAAGCAATGCCCCCTTTCACACCGCCGCCGGCGAGCCACATGGTGAAGCCGCGGCTGTGATGATCGCGGCCCTTCGCCCCCTGTGACCACGGCGTGCGGCCGAATTCGCCACCCCAGATGATGAGCGTGTCGTCGAGCATCCCGCGGCTTTTCAAATCGCGAATCAATGCGGCGATGGCCTGATCACTCTGCTTGGCGTGATTGGCATGATTCATGATGTCGCCGTGGTCATCCCACGGTTGACCGCCACCGTAGTAAAGCTGGACCATCCGCACACCGCGCTCCACCAGTCGCCGCGCGACGAGGCAACCGTCGGCGAATTGACCGCTGCCGTACAGGGAGCGCGTTGCTTCGGTTTCCTGCTTCAGATCGAAGACTTCTTGTGCAGCGAACTGCAAGCGGAACGCCATCTCATACGATTGAATGCGGGCTTCCAGTTGTGGATCGTCGGCCCGGTCGGTGCCGTATTCGCGGTTGAGTTCCTGCAACAGATCGAGTTGCCGACGCTGGATCGCCGGGGGTAACTGGGTGTTGTGGACGTGTTGAATGACCGACTGCGGGTCGAGCTTGCTGTTGTTGATGTGGCAGCCCTGGAAGATGCCGGGCAGGAAGCTGTTGCCCCACAACTGCGGGCCGACGACGGGCTTGCCGGGACAGAGCACGACAAAGCCGGGAAGATTCTGATTGTCCGTCCCCAGGCCGTAGGTGAGCCACGAGCCCATGCTCGGCCGCGTTGGTTGGGAATGGCCCGAGTTCATGATGAGCAGGCCGGGCTCATGATTCGGGATATCCGTGTGCATCGACTTGATCACGCAGATGTCGTCGATCACATTGGCGATATGCGGATAGAGTTCACTGACCGCGACGCCGTTCTCACCGTGCTGTGAGAATTTGAACGGTGACGGGAATAGCTTGCCGATGGAGCGGGGGTAATTCTTCGTTAATTCTTCCGGCTGTTGCCCGGCGTATTCCTTGATTGCGGGCTTAGGATCGAACGTGTCGACATGCGACGGCCCGCCGTTCATGAAGAGATGAATGATCCGCTTCGCCTTGGGAGCAAAGTGCGGGGCTTTCGGAGCCAGCGGGTTGACCGCGGCGTCCGTTGCCCCGAACGCAGAGGTGCCGAGCAATCCCTGCTGAGCCAGCACCCCGGCTAATCCCAACGTGCCGATGCCACCACCGAGGCGAGCCAGACAGGCACGGCGGGAGAGATCGAAAGCGTGATTCATGGTTGTTCTCTGAACGCGGATTTCACTCGTGCTCTGTGTGCCACGGCTGTGTCAGCCGTGCGAATTGGCAAGACGCTCTGTACCGACGCACGGCCGACACGGCCGTGGCACACAAGCCTCAATCGACAAATGCGAACTCGTTGGTTCCGAGCAAGGCCTGCGTGTACTGTTCCCACGCTGTCAGTTTCACATCGGACGCGGAGATTTCCTTCGGCAGCGTCGCCTGCAGGAAACTGTGTCCGATCCGCAATTCGTTCTCGGTGGGCGGCCGCTGGAATAACAACTGATACGTTTGTTCGATCCGCGTGCGGTCTTCAAGCTGGCCGTCACCCACCGTCCGTTTGGCCAGTTCCCGCGCCTGATTCACGACGAAGCCGCTGTTGAGCAGATACAACTGCTGCATCGGCACGGTCGTGCTCACCCGGCGTTCACTGGTGAGATTCGGATCGGGAAAATCGAACAGCCGCAGCGTGCCATTCAGATCATGGCGGCTGATCGCCGAATACAATGTCCGCCGGCGATGCCCCGCGTCATTGAGATTCTGCGATGGTCCACCGAGCGTCGCATCGAGATTCCCGCCCGCGACCAATGCGGCGTCGCGCCAGGCTTCAAAATCGAGCCGGCGCCGATTCTGTCGCCACAGCAGCCGATTGTCCGGGTCGATCACCCGCGGGTCGGCATCCTCCACGGTTGGTGCAACGTCACTGGCCATGCGGAACGTTGCCGACAGTAAAATCTCACGATGCAGTTGTTTCAGCGACCATCCCGCAGCGATGAATTTGATCGCGAGGTGATCGAGCAATTCCGGATGCGTGGGCCGTTCACCCAGCAGGCCGAAGTTGCTGGCCGTGCCCACCAGGCCCCGGCCGAAGTGTTGCTGCCAGACACGGTTCACCAGCACCCGTGCGGTGAGCGGATTGCCGGGATTCGCAATGGCCCGTGCCAATTCGAGACGACCACTGCCTGCTTGAAACGGAACCGCGTCGCTAGGACTGAGAATTGTCAGGAATCGTCGCGGGACTTCTTCGCCGAGTTCCTTGTGGTTGCCCCGCAGATTCACTTTGGCGTTGGTCGGTTTCTGGTCGGCCAGACTGTGGGCGATGGGATACTTCGGACCCAATGCCTTCTTTAAACGGTCGACATCGCTTTGAATCTCGGCGATGACGTCGCGGCTCGATTTCGGCAGCAGCTTTTCCGCGAGATCCTTGGACAGCGCGAGTGGGCTACTCTTGTCCGTTAAAAGTGTCTTGATGAATTCCGCTTTGGCGGGGTCTAACTTCGATTTGACGACATTCTTCTTCTCGGATTCCGGGGCAGCCGCAATGGCCCGTTCGTACTCGGCTTGCTGTTGGTCGCGAGTGTTGAGGGCATCAACCAACTGGTGTTGGAGTTCTCGCGCCGCCGGTTCGATCACCGCCGAGGCCGGTGATTCATCTGACCATTCGCGCTGTGCGGTGGAAACGGCGAACGCCTGTTTCAGGCTGGTCAGCACTGGTTTCTGGAAGAGGTTCTCCTCTGTGAGTGAAAGTGCCCAACGGTCGAGTACCTGAGGATGGAACGGGGAATCTGATCCGACGACTTCAGCGGTCTTCACTTTCGGATGTTGCCGGCGATACTGCTGGAGTTTCCATGCGGCGACGATGTAATCCGCAGTTTGTGGTGCGAAGGACTCGCTCAACTTCAGCGCTTCCGCGGTTTGGGCATCGGTGAGATCTTTCTCCCGGTTCTTCACCACAGCCGCACGGTCGTCGTACTGTTTGGCGACGTCGTTCGGAACCAGTGGGGCCTCGCGGTATTGAGTGCTCGCAAAGACCCCCGCCAGCGCGTAATAATCCTGCGTGGGTATGGGGTCGAACTTGTGATCGTGACACCGGGCACACGAGACCGTCAGCCCCAGAAACCCGCGGCACAACGTGTCGATCCGGTCATCGATTTCGTCCGCTTCCGCTTTCCCCGCACACCCGGCGTCCTTGTAATACACCGGTCCGAGCGCGAAGAAGCCCAGCGCGGGGAGCCGTGCGATCCGCTCCTCCTCGGAAGCGGCCGGCAAGAGATCCCCGGCGATCTGTTCCGTGATGAATTGATCGTAGGGCACGTCGCGATTGAACGCCGTCACGACCCAATCGCGATAACGGTAACCCTCCGGGTACTTGCGGGCCTGAAACGTGTGGGCCTGATCTTCACCGTACCGTGCGACATCCAGCCAGTGCCGGGCCCAGCGTTCGCCGTACTGCGGGGAATCGAGCAATCGGTCCACGAGTTTCTCGTAGGCGTCGGCAGTGGAGTCGTTGACAAACGCCGCGACGTCTTCCGACGAGGGCGGCAATCCTGTTAAAGCGAATGACACCCGGCGGATATAGGTGCGACGATCGGCTTCCTCCGCGGGTTGCAGTTGATGGGCTTCGAGTTGAGCGAGGATAAACGCATCCAGCGAGCGTCGCGGCCAAGTGGCGTTCTTTACCGAGGGTAATGGACGATCGACGACGGGGCGGAAGGACCAGAAATCGCGATCTTCTGCCGTGAGCGTTCCACTGGTCCGGATGCCGCCGCTGTCTTTGGTCGATGCGGGCCAAGGCACGCCGAGTTCCACCCACCGCCGAAACACGGCGATGTCACTCTCCGCGAGCTTGCCGTTCGGGGGCATCTGCATGCCACCGCGATGTTCCACCGCCTGGACAAGCAGACTGTCCGCCGGTTGTTCGAGTTTGACGACGGTGCCACTTTCTCCCCCGGCGAGAAGTCCCTCACGGCTGGCGAGACTGAGGCCGCCTTTCTTCTGGTCTTTGCCGTGACACGCTGAACAGTGCTGCGCGAGCAATGGGCGGACTTGTCGCTCAAAAAACTCGTCGCCCGCCTGTTCTGTGGGCGTCGGTTCCGCGGCCCCGGCAATGGTGCCGAGAAGAAGAGGCCCGAGCAGCAACGATCGCAGGAGGGTCTGGGACATCGATTCGCATCATGCCAGGGCGGGATTCGATCGGTGGGCGAACCGTCTCACAATATCGGATCAATAGTGACGCATCAATCGGGACTGTTGCATTTCGTCGTAGAATTCCCGAACGTAATTCGATCGCGATGGTTGCAACCCGGGTGCTTCCTGGCAGCCGGGTTGCTTTCTCACCACGTGACAGACCATCAGCATCCCGGCTGCCCGGAAGCAGCCGGGATGCCCGTCCCTGCCCGCTAACTTCCCTCATCAGAATGTGTGCATCATGCCGCTTCCCAAACTTGGTCAGGCCCTCAAGGAGAAGATGCTGCGTGGCAAAACGGTGTATGGGACGTTCTTTCAGTACACGGTGAACCCCGCAATCATCGAAGCGTTGCCGGATGATACGCTCGACTTCGTGATTGTTTCCGCCGAGCACAATGCCCTGGATCTCGCCGATTTTCTTCCGGTCCGACATGCCTTGGCAGCGAAGGGGATCGCCTGTCTGGCCCGGACCCACAGCCGCGACCCGGACGATGTGTCGAAAGTCTGCGATTCCTTCGATGGTGTCGTTGTTCCCTACGTCGAAGACGTCGAACACGCCCGGCGATTGGCCGCCGCCGCGGTCTATCGGCCGCTGAAAGGCCAGGCATTGGAACGCGTCCTGACGGACGGAATCTGGCCCAGCGAAAAAACACGGACCTACGTCACCACCGAGCGGTGTGCCAATACAGTCTTTGTGCCGATGATCGAATCCGTCCTCGGAGTCACCAACCTGGAACAGATCTGCTCCATCCCCGGCGTGAACGCCGTTTTCGTCGGCCCCAACGATTTGACGACAAGCATGGGGATTCCGAACGATTACGATCACCCCGAGCTCATCGCCATGATTCAACGCATCGTCGATGGCGCGAATCGTTGCCATGTCGCCGCGGGAAGCTGGTTCGGCAAGCGTGAACAAATGGAGCGAACGATTCGTCAGGGGGCTCGGTTCGTTGTTTATTCCAACGATGGTGCGATGTTGCGCGATTCGATGGAACAGGCGTTCCGCCAATTTCGTGGTTTGTAGCCGTGTCGTATTGAGCCCGGCGGCAGAGACATCATTTTCGCTGCATCTGTTGGCGAAATAGGGCTTCCTGATCCCGAAGTGGGGTCACGGCTTTGCGATGTTTCATGGTGGTTGTGACCAGGTCGTTTGCAGTTGGTCGATGGTCTTCTATAATCCGGTATCAGCCTGCCTGAAGACGGACGACCGCCTTCCGAATCGCATCCTGCCTGCTGGTTCACCCCCCGGAGCGTTTGTTGCCATGGGAAGCTCGACCGTCGAACCGAAGTCCTCGGTCGTCGAGAAGTTGAATCTGAAGTGGGCCTTACGACTGCTGAGCTCGTCCATCGGCCGTAAATTTGTGATGGGCATCACCGGTCTGTTGCTCTGCGGCTTTCTGGTCGCCCACCTGGCCGGCAATCTGCTGCTGTTCGCCGGGAAAGCCCAGTTCGATCATTACGCTCATACGTTGCATTCTCAGGAATGGTTGCCGCTGGCCGAAGCCGGATTGCTTGTCTTGTTTCTGGCGCACATTTATCTGGCGTTCGCGACGACCAAAGAGAACAAAAGCGCCCGCTCGGTGGAATACGCGGTCAAGCAATCGAAACTCCCGGGGAAGGTGCTCGATATCTCCCCGCCCAGCAACTGGATGTTCGCTTCCGGTGCCGTGGTTCTGGGCTTTCTCATTCTGCACCTGATCGACCTGCGGCTCGGTCTTCGTCCTGACGTTCCTCAGGGATCGGAAGCCGACGCGTTCTACAACACGGTGCATGTCGTCAGCAACTCGTACAGTCGGCTGGTTTACCTCGTCGGCATCCTGTTCCTCGGCTTCCATCTTTCGCACGGATTCAGCAGCGCGTTTCAATCCTTGGGGTTGTCCCACCCGAAATACACGCCGACAATTAAGCTCGTCGGGTTGGTCTTCGCCATCCTGATCTCGGTCGGGTTCGCCAGCATCGTCATCCTGGTGCCGGGGTTGAAACATGTGCAGGATGAGTTAAAGAATCCGACACCACTGACGGTGCATGTGAAGGAATAGTGTTCGGGAGAGGGTAAAGATGCCTGTCACGATGCAGAGCCTGGGGATTGATAAGTTGCCACCGGATGAGCGCCGCCGTCTGGTTGAAGAAATTTGTCTAAGCCTGTTTGAAGATCCGAGCGATTTCCTCTCCCCATCGCAGTTGGAAGAATTGAAAGAGTGTTTGGAGGACGATCGAAAAAATCCCGATGAAGGCACACCCTGGCGAGAAGTGTTGGCAGAACTGAAAGCGAAGTACGAGTAGTGGATGGGTCATGTCCTTTATCGTTTCTGCCCGCGCGCGAGGCCAGTTGAACGCCGCAAGAGACTGGTATGACGAACAACGTGATGGACTCGGTTTCAGTTTTCTGGTTGCCGTCGAACAGAAGCTTGAGGTGATTGAAGCCTTTCCAACTCGGTTCGGAGTTCAGTTTGACAACGTCCGGATTGCCATCGTCGATGGGTTCCCGTATCTGATTCTGTTTCGCGTCGGTCCCAAGAACATCAGAGTCATCAGTATCTTTCATACCAGCCGTGATCCCCGAGTCTGGAAACGCACACGCTAATTTGTGGCTGGTTTTCGAGTGGAAATGAGCATGACGACGGTCGCTATCAGCGAGAAAGAACTGGACGGTCGCTGTCCCACGGGGCCGATCGACCAGCGGTGGGAACGGACCAAGCGCGACCTCAAGCTCGTCAACCCGACGAACAAACGGAAGTTCACCGTCATCGTCGTCGGGACGGGTCTGGCGGGGGGATCGGCGGCGGCGTCTCTCGCGGAACTCGGGTACAAAGTCCTCTCGTTCTGCCTGCAGGACTCCCCGCGGCGAGCGCACAGCATCGCGGCGCAGGGCGGAATCAACGCGGCGAAGAACTACCAGAACGATGGCGATTCCGTCTGGCGGTTATTCTATGACACGGTGAAGGGGGGCGATTTCCGCAGCCGGGAATCGAACGTTTATCGCCTTGCCGAGGTCAGCCGCAACATCATTGATCAATGCGTCGCCCAGGGCGTCCCTTTCGCGCGGGAGTACGGCGGCAGTCTGGCCAACCGCTCCTTCGGCGGCGCACAGGTCTCGCGGACGTTCTATTGCCGCGGGCAGACCGGCCAGCAGCTCTTGCTGGGTGCGTATCAGGCGATGATGCGCCAGGTCGCTGCGGGGAGTGTCCAAGTCTTCCCGCGGAAAGAGATGGTCGACCTCGTCGTAATTGATGGCAACGCGCGGGGGATCATCACGCGCGACCTGGTCACCGGCAAGTTTGAATCGTTCGTCGCCGACGCCGTGCTGTTGTGTACCGGCGGGTATGGCAACGCGTATTACCTGGCCACTTACGCCAAGACCTGCAATGTGACTGCGGCGTGGCGAGCCCACAAGCGGGGGGCCTTGTTCGCGAATCCCTGTTACACGCAGATTCATCCAACGTGTATTCCCGTCAGTGGCGATCATCAGTCGAAACTGACGTTGATGAGCGAAAGTCTTCGCAACGATGGCCGCGTGTGGGTCCCGAAGAACAAAGGTGACCACCGTCGTCCGGCGGAAATTCCGGAAGACGAACGGGATTACTACCTCGAACGCCGTTATCCATCGTTCGGCAACCTCGCCCCGCGCGATATTTCCTCCCGCGCAGCGAAAGAACGCTGCGACGCCGGGTATGGCGTGGGTTCATCGGGAATGTCGGTTTATCTCGATTTCGCCGCGGCGATCCAGCGCGACGGTGAAGCGACCATCCGTGCCAAGTACGGCAATCTGTTCCACATGTACGAACGGATCACCGCCGAGAATCCGTATCACGAGCCGATGCGGATCTACCCCGCAGTCCATTACACCATGGGCGGGCTGTGGGTTGATTACCACCTGCAAAGCAATATCCCCGGCCTCTACGTTCTCGGCGAAGCGAACTTCTCCGACCACGGGGCGAACCGCCTCGGGGCCAGTGCGCTGATGCAGGGCCTCGCCGACGGTTACTTCGTCGTCCCCTACACCATTGGCGATCACTTCGCAAAGGCGAAACTCAGCAAGGTGACCACCGATCACGAAGAAGTCCGCGGGGCACTTGAAGCCAGTCAACAACGTGTCGGCACGCTCCTCAAGGTGAACGGCCGCCGCAGTGTCGACCAGTTCCATCGCGCGCTCGGCAAGATCATGTGGGAGCATGTTGGTATGGCCCGTAACGACGCCGGGCTGAAAGCCGCCATCCAGCAGATCCGCCAACTGCGTGACGATTTCTGGAAAGACGTGAAAGTTGTCGGCAGCGGCGAAGCGTTCAACCAGAATCTGGAACATGCCGGCCGCGTGGCCGACTTTATGGAGTTTTCGGAACTCCTCGCGACCGATGCGCTGTACCGCGATGAGTCTTGCGGGGGGCACTTCCGCGAAGAGCATCAGACGGAAGAAGGCGAGTGCAAACGGAATGACGACGCGTTCTGTCACGTCGCCGCATGGGAATTCCAAGGTGTCGGAGCGGCCCCGGTTCTACACAAAGAACCGCTGAAATTTGAAGAAATTCCGCTCGCGACGAGGAGCTACAAGTAATGTCCGCGTCTACTTCCCAGGGCCTGAACCTGACGCTGAAGATCTGGCGGCAGCCGAGCAACACGGCCGCGGGTCAGTTCAAAACCTACGAGATGCGCGGCGTCTCACCGGACGTCTCGTTCCTCGAAATGCTCGATCAACTCAACGAGCAACTCATTGCCAAAGGTGAAGAGCCGGTGGCCTTCGATCACGACTGTCGCGAAGGCATCTGCGGCACCTGCGGCGTGATGATCAACGGCCAGGCACACGGTCCTGACAACGAAACGACGACGTGCCAGTTGCACATGCGTCGTTTCCAGAGCGGTGACCTGATTGTCATCGAACCATGGCGGGCGAATGCGTTCCCGGTGGTTCGCGATCTGGTGGTGAATCGTTCCGCCTTCGACCGCATCATTCAGGCGGGTGGCTATGTCTCGGTGAACACCGGCGGCGCGCCCGATGGCAACGCAGTCCTTGTTCCGCGCCATCAGCAGGAAGCGGCGATGGATGCCGCGGCGTGCATCGGCTGCGGTGCGTGTGTCGCCTCCTGCAAGAATGCCTCGGCGATGCTCTTCGTCTCGGCGAAGGTGTCGCAGATGGCCCACTTGCCCCAGGGCCAGGCCGAGCGTAGCCAGCGGGTGGTGAACATGGTGACGCAGATGGACAAGGAAGGCTTCGGCGGCTGCACGGTCACCGAAGAGTGTGAAGCCGCTTGTCCGGCTGGGATCAAACTGACTAACATCGCTCTGATGAACCGCGAATACATGCGGGCCGTCCTGACCGCGACTGAATAGCGGAAGCCCAGGGATCACCATCCCAGGGTCTCTTCTCGAACGGAGTCACCCATGCCATCTTTGTTGCGCACCCCGTTGTATGACTGGCACGTCGCACATGGCGGGCGGATGGTCGAGTTCGGTGGCTGGGAGATGCCCGTTCAATATGCGGGTATCGTCGAAGAACATCACGCCGTGCGGAAACAGGCGGGAATGTTCGACATCAGCCACATGGGACGGTTGCGGTTCACCGGCCCCGATGCGGAACGGTTTCTCGACCACATCGTCACCAACGACGTCACGGCCATCCGTGAGGGGCAAGTGCGCTATGCACTCATTTGCCACACGCTGGGAGGCGTGCAGGACGACGTGCTGGTGTATCGTCTCCCCGATGCGCTCTGGCTGGTGGTCAACGCCTCGAATCGACTCAAGATTCTGGAGTGGTTGAAACAATATCACACCGGCTATGACGTCGCGATCGACGATCTCACCACGACGACGGGGATGATCGCCGTGCAGGGGCCGCAATCGCGCACCGCCCTTGCCGACATGGATGCCCAGCGGTGGGATGCACTGAAATACTATGGCGTTGGCAGCGGCTCGACATACTCGCGCGAGGGGATGCTCAGCCGCACGGGATACACCGGCGAAATTGGCTTCGAGGTGATTGTTCCTGCCGCCGCCACCATCACGGTTTGGGAAGACCTTTTGGCCCGTGGCCAAGCAGTCGGTCTCAAGCCATGTGGACTGGGAGCGCGAGATACTCTGCGACTGGAAGCGGCGATGCCGCTCTATGGACATGAACTGACGGACAAGATCGATCCATTGACCGCGGGGCTGGAGTTCGCTGTCAAATTGCACAAGGCAGACTTCATCGGCAAGGCCGCTCTAACAGAAATCGCTGCCCGTTCGGATCGGTATGTCCGTGTCGGCCTGGTCTTGTCGGGGCGTCGGATTGCCCGCGAAGAAGCGGCCGTTCATCAGGGAGAGAAAACGGTAGGAATCGTCACCTCCGGCACGTTTTCTCCCACATTGGAGCAAGCGATTGCGATGGCCTCTATCGTTCCCTCCGTCTCTGCGTTGGGAACAACCTTAGAGGTCGATATCCGCGGCCGCCGTGAAACCGCAACGGTGGTAAAACTCCCGTTTTATTCGCGTGGGAAGTAGTTTCGCACTGTGAAGCAGTCATCATGGGGCGCGAAACCGCAAGCGTTCATCAATGTCTTATCTGACCATCAACCCTTAACCATGGACCATCAACCCTCTCATGGCTGACCGCGACTACTCCAAGTTTCAGAAAAAAGTGATCCAGCGGTACTACGACAACCGCGATGGACTCGATGGCCAGCGGTTGAGCGAGCTCGTCGCCGATCTGTACCTCGCCGAGGGAAAGAAGAAGGCGAAGCTGTGGGAGACCGCGAAGGAGTTGATGGGCCGGCTGAACGTGCCGGCGTCGCGCATCGAACATGTCGTCACCACCGGTGATGCCGCGATCCTCGCCGAGGTGGTGAAAGACATCGCCGCCGGCAAAATCCGCCCGGCTCCCAAGCAACCACCCACCCCACCGACCGCGTGATCCACCGCTTGCGGTTTCGCGCCCCGTGATGACCGTTTCCCAGTGACCACCGACTTCTTCAATCCAGCTCTGCGGCGATCGCGTTCTCTCGCGCCTCGTCCGTCTCGGCGTCAAGATGCTGCATGGCAATCAGCATGTAGAGGAGGCCCACGGCAAGGGCTGTTGCGCTCGAAGTCCAGAACATCCGCTGGAAGCCGACCGCGACGATGATCCGCCCCAGCAGCGGTGAAACGACGAGCGAACCGAAGTCGGTGAAGGCCAGAATAATCGCCGTACCCGAACCACGAGCGCTCGCCGGAAAGGCTCCCGATCCCAGCGAGACCACCGCCGGGAACAGGAGCGCGTGACCGAAGCCGCAGACGATCGATGGCAGAATGAACTCCCAACCGGTGTCAGCGAACGACAGCAGAAAATGCCCCGCGGCATGACCCATCAGCCCGCGGACGAGCATCCAGTGTCGACCAATGGTGCGGCTCCACTTCGCGGCAATGATCCGGAAACCAAACGCCGAGAGTGCATAGCCGGTGAAGAACATTCCGATGCCGTCGATGTGCTGGCTGGTGGCGAAGCGGGTGAGAAACACCGTGGTCACTGTCACGCCCAGTCCCATGACCATCGAGACGAGCACGACCATGCCGGGCCAATGTCGAAACAGGAGCGTGAACGCATACGGTGACGATGCGGCAGAACGCTGCGATTGCCCCTTGGTTAACGCCAGCACGATAAACAGGTACAGCACGCCGATGGCCAGTGCCCCGCCGAACAATACGAGGAACTGCGTCCGACCGGGAGGAATTGCATGGACGATCCAGTCCCCCACGTTGGACCCCACGATAATGCCGATGAACCCGCTGCTACCGAGATTGCCGATGACTTCCGTCCGGCGATGCGGCGGGACCACGTTCTGTATGTGCGTCATGGAACAGGCAAACATCCCCGTCAGTCCGACGACAAACGCCACCCGCGCGGCATAGATCATCCACGACAGATCGTGGCATTGCAGGAACATCGCACAGCCACTGATAAACAGCAGCGTACACAGCGGCCACATCCGGCGGGTGCCGAAGTCATCGAGGACATGCGACACACTCAGCCGCACGGCGACGGAGATGGTGAGCGCGATGGCGACGATGTCCCCCACGCGCTGTTCGGTTCCGCCGAGAAAGACGACGAGTTCCGCAAACCGGAACGTCAGCGAATTCGCCAGCACCAGCAGCGTATTGGCGATGTACGCCAGCCAGAACGTGCGACCATAGACGGATTCTTCCGGCGTGCCGACGCTCATGGATCAACCCGACGCAGTGGCACTTCAGCCTCCATACGCACTGTAACGGTGCAGGCCACGGTTCAGTGTCCACCGGTTGAGGCACCAGAGCACAATCACCCAGCCAAACCCGAGCGCCAGTTCCTGCGCCATGGCCATCGGGGTGTATCGATTCAGGATAATCGCTGCCGGAACATATGCCAGGTACTTAAACGGTGACCACAGAATCCAATCACTATACGGTCGCGGCAACCAGTCCAGCGGCAACATATGCCCTGATAGAAAGTAGTTGAGCAACATATAGACGAAGACGAGCGAACTGACTTCGAGATACCAGAACGCCACGAGTCCCATCAGTGCTTCAATGTAGAAGCCAATGAGAAAGGCCAGAATCAATGCCGTGGCGGCACCGAGCAGCGTGATGCCATCGGGCCAACCGGGGAAATAGCTGCGGCATAGCCAGAACACTAAGGCGAACGGACCGGTTGCCACCACGTAGTAGACCGCCTTGTGGGCCACGCGGTGCCAGAAGAGATAGTCAAACAGGTCGACCGGTTGCGTCAGGAATTTTTTGATGGTGCCGTCGCGGATGTCCCTTGCAATGCCGGTGGTTAAACCCGGCATGCTGGAGAACGCGCGGCCGAGCATCACCAGCAGCGAGTATGCCACCATGTCGCCGTAGCTGTAGCCGTACATGCTTTTCCGCGGGGAATCGCTGAATTCTCCGTAGATCGCCCCCCACAGAAATATCTGCGTCACGATGGGGAGAAACCGAACCAGCGTGGCAAAGGCGAAATCGCCACGGTACGCCAGCCGTTCGGCGATGCAGGTTTTCAAAATAAACCAGTGGACGCGGAAAGCCTCAGCGTTCATATCACAGCCTCCGCGGCGGAGGTTTGCGGCGTCGTGAAGAACTCGGCGATCACATCTTCCAGTGGTCGTTCCTGCACCCCAACGTCTTCAATCGAATACCGCGCGAGCACGGCCGACAGAACTTCGGGAATTTTCGTCCGGGGAACTTCGATTTTTACCCGCGGACCGATGCGCTCACTGATCTTCCCGTATTGTTCCAATCCGTCGGCGACTTCTCCATCGGCAAATTGTAGTTGAATAATCTTCTGGCTGCTAAGCCGGTCAATAATATTGGCCAGCGGACCATCATGCTTGATTTCACCTTCGTTGATAATAATCGCCCGGCTGCAGAGCGCTTCGACATCTTTCATGTAATGGCTGGTCAACAGCACGGTAATTTGGCGTTCGGCCTGATAGTGCCGCAGGAAGCCCTGCACGTTGCGTTGCGAAACGACATCCAGCCCGATGGTCGGTTCATCGAGCAACAAGACTTCGGGGTCATGCAGCAACGCGGCGATGAGCTCCATCCGCATGCGCTCTCCCAGCGAGAGATCGCGTACCGGTTGCCGGACGAGTTTGCGGACGTCAAGCAGCGCCGTCAGTTCATCGAGCCGTTTCGTGAACTGGGCTTGATCGAGCCGGTAGATTTCGCGATGCAGGGCAAACGATTCTTGTGCCGGAAGGTCCCACCACAACTGGTTTTTCTGCCCCATCACTAGTGAAAACCGGCGGCGATAGGCGTGTTCGCGTTTCCACGGCACGTAACCCAACACGGTGGCGGTGCCACCGGACGGGTAGATGAGGCCCGAGAGAAGCTTCAGCGTCGTCGTTTTCCCGGCACCGTTGGGTCCGAGAAAAGCGACCATTTCGCCTTTTTCAATGCGGAAACTGACGTCGCGCACTGCGCGCACCGTAGCCGTTTCACGATGAAACAGGCTGCGCCACGCCCCGGCCCACCCGGGCTGCTTACGGACGACGCGATACGTTTTGGCTAAGGACTCAACAACGATGGCGGTCATGTCGAAATCATAGCGGGAAACCGCCGCGGTGACAGCTATACGGGGTAACCGCCGGTGTGTTCCGGTGAGCCACAGCCGTCGTGCACCAGCTCAGCGCACAGATAAACGGAACGGCATGATCGTGAGAGCGGGTTCACGGCTCAACACGTGCAGCGCCTGCAGGCTCTGTAACGACTGTTGCATGGGCTGCGGAAGCTGTTGCCAGAGGTCGCGGAGTGCTGCCGAGCGTAACTTGGTTTCCGGTTCCAACGGCCCAAACAGCATCTCGAAGGGATTCGCTGCCTTCGGCAAACTGAGGCGTTCGAGTTTCTGCGTGGGATCGAGGCCGGCGGCTGTCTTGGCGTAGGCGATGGCATCATCCAGCGTGCCGACTTCGTCCACCAGGCCGAGTTCCTTCGCCTGATTGCCGGTGTAGATGCGTCCTCGGGCGAGTTGCTCCAGTTTCTCGACATCCATCTTGCGACCGGCGGCGGCTTTGCTGGTGAACTGGGCGTAGATGTCGTTCATCAGTTTCTGCATCGCCTCCCGTTCGGAATCGGACAGGGCCATCATTGATGTTTCAGCGATGCCGCTGTTCTTGCCGCGGGTGACCACACTGGTGGTGACACCAAACTTCGCCATGAATTTGTCGAGGGCGATCTTGCCGCCGACGACTCCGATGGACCCGGTGATGGTGCCCGGCTCGGCGAAGATGCGGTCTGCTCCCATCGCGATGTAATATCCACCGCTGGCGGCGGTGTCTCCCATGCTGACAACGAACGGCTTCTTCACCGTTTCGAGTTCATGCCACATCAGATCGCTGGCAAGAGCGCTGCCGCCGGGGCTATCGATGCGCAGCACGATGGCCTTAACGGTTTCATCATCGCGCGCTTGGCGAATGGCTTTGATCATCGTGGACGACCCCATCGTCGAATCGCCGAAGAAATCGACCTGGCTTGCCCCGGACATGATCGGTCCGACCGCGGAAATCACGGCGATTTTCGGGGCGAATGATTTTCGTGGTGGCGGTTCGGACCCGGTGAGCAGGTTCATCATCTTGATCATGCCGGCCATGCCGCTGAAGTCGGTGTCGATCTTCTTTTTGCCGTACCCCTTCACGACTTTGAGATCGACAGGGCGATCGGCGACGATCAATTTTTCGATGGCGTCTTCATAACCAACGTGGTCGACTAACCCCAGCTTCTTTGCGTCGCCCGCGGTCATCACGCCCTGATCGATCGCGGCCTTCACTTGCTCCGCGGTCAACTTCCGACTGGACGCGATCGTGTCGACGATGTACGCGTAAAAACCGTCGAGGACGGCTTCCAGTTCTTCGCGAAACTGCGGGCTCATTTCCGAACGGGTGTACGGTTCCGCCGCCGATTTGAATTCACCAACGCGGAGCATCTGGGGCTCGATTTGCAGCCAGTCGAAGAGGTTTTTGTAGAACATGACTTCGGCGCGCAAACCCGGCAAGGTGAGGACGCCCGATTCCGGCAGGACGATTTGATCGCATGCCGACGCCAGCAGGTAGTCGCGCGTCGATCCACTTTCCAGCCAGGCATAAATGGGTTTGCCCTTGGTACGAACCCGCGCGATTGCCGTCCGGAGTTCGTGCACTTTTGCCCAGCCGACCGTGGGGTTATCGAGGTGGAGGATCACTCCGGTGAGCTTCTCGTCGTCTGCGGCTTTCTTCAGCCGGGCAAGAGCCTCGTCGAGGGTCTCGACCACATCGCCGAACAGTCCGGGCGCGGCTGATCCTTCAGGAAAGCTCCCCTTGAGTTCAATGTGGGCGAACGACAGCTTCTTGCGTGCTGGCGGGTCGTCCTTTTTCTCTTCGTCCTGGGCGAATCCCGGAGTCGTCAACACGATCGCCAGGCTGGCGATCACCAAGGCGTGGAACCACTTGCTCATGGGCTTGATCCTGAATGCGGCGCGGCCGCGGTTGGAGTCCGCATCGCTGCCGCGGGGAGAGTTCATCACTTCACGGTATCGCGGTGCGTGGATTTCGGGAAGACCGACAAACACCTCAGGGAAGGCATTCCCTGAGCTTCCGGGTAGGATGGGAGATACGAGTGCTACCGTTTGAACTGGAACGAAAAAGGAATCGACGTGGATCAACAGATCGCGTTTTCGATGCGGGAAATCGGTCGGACGGGGATGTTCGTTACCCCGTTGGCGCTCGGGTGCTGGCCGATCGCGGGAATCACGAGCATCAATGTGACGGAGTCGGCCAGCCGGGCCACAATTGCCGCCGCGTTAGACTCTGGGATCAATTTCTTCGATACGGCGTACTGTTATGGTTACGATGGCGAAAGCGAACGAATGGTCGGCGACGTGCTCCGTCCGCATCGCGATCAGGTCATTATCGCGACCAAAGGGGGGATCGAATGGGGGGCCGACAAAAAGCAGGTGCGGGATGGTCGCCCGGCGACAATTCACCGCCATTGCGATGAAAGTCTCCGCCGCCTCGGGGTTGACGTGATCGATCTGTATTACCTGCACGCGCCCGATCCGAACACCCCCGTTGAAGTGACGGCCAAGGCGTATCACCAATTGCTGGACACCGGCAAAATCCGCGCGGTGGGGTTGTCCAATGCGACCACGGCCCAACTTGCCGCGTTCCATGCGGTTTGTCCGCTGTCGGCGTTTCAACCGCATTTCAATATGTTGCAGCGGGAAATCGAAGCCGGCCAGTTGCCGTGGTGCGTGGCCCACCATGTCTCGGTGATGGTTTACTGGCCGCTAATGAAAGGTCTCCTCGCGGGAAAACTGCCACGCAACCACATCTTTGATGACCGCGATGGTCGCCGGAAGTATCCGATGTTTCAGGGCGACGAGTGGTGTAAGAATCAGGACTTTCTCGACCAACTGCGGCCGATTGCGGCCGAGACGGGGCACTCGATTGCCCAGGTCGTGTTGAACTGGACGATCCAGCAACCGGGCATCACGGTCGCGCTCTGCGGCGCAAAACGACCCGATCAAATCATCGACAACGCCGGGGGGCAAACCTGGCGATTGACCCCGGAGCAACTCGCGCGGATTGACGCCGCCATTGCCACCCGCGGACCGATTCAATCCCGCGCTGCGGTCACCTAATCCGTCACAGCCCGGAGCGCGAGCGACGGGTGTCCTCCGTTATTATGATCCGATATCAACTTTCCCGTCCAACCCATGTCTGCTCTCGTGGAAACACCTTGATGTCCTTGCTGCTGGAAAACACCGCGGGGGCGCTGCGGATCACCCTCAATCGCCCCGAACGTCGCAACGCCCTTTCTGAACAACTCCTGACGGATCTTGGGACCGCGCTCGACAACGCCGCGACGGATCGGTCGGTCCGGGTCATTGTGCTGGCTGCGGCTGGGCCGGTGTTCAGTTCGGGTCACGATCTCGGTGAGATGAAAGGCCGGTCCGCGGAAGACTATCACGCCCTGTTCGCGCGGTGTTCTCAAGTGATGCAGCGGCTGCGAACAGTTCCGCAGCCAGTGATCGCCCGGGTACAGGGTTTGGCGACCGCGGCGGGATGCCAGTTGGTCGCCGCCTGTGACCTGGCCGTCGCCGCTACGGACGCCCGGTTTGCCACCCCGGGGGTGAAGATCGGCCTGTTCTGCACGACGCCGATGGTCCCGCTGGTGCGCAGTATCCCGGCGAAAGTGGCGATGGAAATGCTGCTGACGGGGCAACCGCTGTCTGCTGAGCGAGCCTTGCAGGTCGGACTGGTGAATCGCGTTGTTGCGGCCGATCAATTAGACGCCGAGATCCAGCAACTGACGGACGCGATCTGCGCCAGCAGTCCGCTGACGATCCAGATCGGCAAGCAGGCGTTCTACGACCAGGCCAACCTCGATGAAGTTGAAGCATATCATCGCGCTGTCGCTGTGATGACCGACAATGCGTGTCGGCATGATGCGCAGGAGGGAATCAGCGCCTTCCTGCAAAAACGCCCTGCCAATTGGACGGGGACGTAGTTCTTCTCTCATACCGAGCCGCGACCTTCAGGGAGCGCGTGCATGTCTCACATTTGCCAGTGTCCCGAATGTGGCAAATCGCTCCGGATTCCGGACGAGAAGGCTGCGGCCATCGTCAAATGTCCTCAGTGCGGCAGTAAATTCCGCGCTGGGGCTCCCCACGATGATGTCGAAGCGGACGAACTCCTCCCACGTCCGCGAAAGTCGTCGAGAAAAAAGTCTTTCAAGGTCGGGAGTCTGCAACCGTTTCTGCGACGCTGGCTCATGGCGTGCAGTATTGTGCTGGTCGTTGCTGCGCTGTTTGGTATCGCAGGACTGTTCTCTGAAGTGCTGGCGATTGTGGCCTCGGTCATTTGCGTCGTCGCCATCATCAGTTGTCTGCTGGCCGGACGCATCTGGATGGCGATCGATCTCGGCAAGGACAGCCTGCCGCTGGGAATTCTTGCCTTCCTGGTGCCCATCGCCGGTGTGATTGTGAGCTTTCAGAAGAAAGGGCCAGCGCTGCGCGGAGCCGTCGTGTTCGTATCGATGGTGGCTCCCACGGTACTCCTTGGGCTGATGCTGCTGGTCTTTTATCCCAAATATTCCGGTACTGGGCAGAAAGCGGCCCAGACAGCGAAATGGGAAGATCTGATGCAGCAATTGGACAGCCACGTTCGCCCCGAGACTCCGGTGGTGACCGTCACGATCCGCGTAGCCTCGCGCCCTGGCGGCCTCGATAACATCCAACCCCAATGCGAAGCTCTGCTGAGCGGTTACAAGAGCTATGTGCCAGGGTCGTTGAAAGTGGATGCCCCGGGCAGAACGCTCACTTACCAATATCGCGGGAGCGAAAACTTCGACACCATGATTGCGTTCTACCTCGGCTCCAAAACCGGAGCGTTCACACCGCAGGGCCGCGTCAAACCCGATGCGGGATAGGCCGGCGCGAAAAAACCGAGGGCAACCTTTTCAAGTCGTCCTCGGTTTTCGTCATCCGATAGCAAGCTCACAGGCTCATTCACTGCGACTCGCGGTGGGAGTGACTGCCGGGACGGCTGTCAGTCCATCCAATTCCAGCACTCCGAACGCCGCCAGCCCTTTTGAAGTCGCGGCACCGGTGGCGAGGTTGATGTCATACAACTGCTGGAATTTGAACGTGAAGAAACTGGTCGTCAACAAGGCGTTCGCCGCACCGGTTGCCGAAACGTCGAACCCGCCCACTTCCTCGACATTCACACCCAGTGAACCGATCGTGGTTAATGCGCCAAGGTTGTTCGCCACGGTGACGAGCGTATTGAGGTCACTGTCAATCCCGCGCTGCACGGTTGTCATTGCCCCGGCGACATTGTTGTCGTAAGCGATATGGATCACGTTCGGATTCTCACCAAAATTGTCATCTCCCACGGCGTAAAACAGGGGCACGCCGATGGCCGCAACGGCTCCCGTATCCGGATTCAATACCAGATTCTGATCCTGATCGGAGACCAGTCGCACCCGATCGATGGTCGGATTGAAATCGAATCCGAAACGTGTCGACTCGTTCGACGTCACCACAGGATCCAATGCCGCACCAATTGATGTGGCAGCGCCCGTGTTCGGATTCAGTTGATAGAGATGACTTGCGGAACTACCGACACCCACAGCGTAAATCTCTCCCGTCGCCGGACGCGCATCGAGGGCAACCAGATTCTCATCGGATTCCAAACCCGTGACGAACCGAATGCGATTGGGAAAGAACGGAGCCTCCGAATCGAAACCCACGAGCAGCGTGATTTCGCCGATGCGGGTGTATCCGATCATCTGTTCCGCCAGCGCGGAAGAAACACTCGATGCACTGACGATTGCCGCAACCAGCAGACCAAGCACGGAATGACGTGACACCATTGTCAATTTCTCCACCAAGCGCACGAGTAACCGACCCGACCTGCTTCACTGGAAACATGTCGTGACCCGTCGGTGAGAATGTGAAACCAGACAAAACGGGAAGACGTTTTCGATCAAGCAAGTCGTATGCCATGTCATAACTGGGGCCCGAAGCCCCGTTTGGTCGAAAACGCTGACTGCTCAGCAACCAATATGGCTTCTTGGAAATCACCTGAACCAGCAGGAAACCGATCATCGCGGAGTTGAGAATTCGGTTCACTCTTCCTGCCGGTCTGTGCTACTCTATGACCTGCGTGAGCCAGTACGATTCCTTGATTGGCAAAGGCGATTGGCGCTGTGACCCGTTCTTTACGATCATCGATCGCATGCTCCCGGCGGGATGTGGTGCGCGCGGGGTCGCTGGGGATGTTCGGGCTGTCGCTGCCGCATCTCTGGATGGGACGCGGGCTGGCGGCCGAGGCGGACACCTCATGGGAGTCGACGTTCGGTCGCGCGAAGCAATGCATCTTTCTGTTCATGTGGGGCGGGCCGGCCCATCAGGACACGTGGGACTTGAAGCCGAAAGCCCCGCGCGAAGTCCGCGGCGAGTTTTCCCCGATCTCGACCGTGGTGCCGGACATCCACATCAGCGAGCACTTCCCGCAACTGGCGCAGCGGACCGACAAGCTGGCGATCATCCGCTCGATGACGCATGACAATGTCGATCACACTACTTCCACGCATTACCTCCTCACCGGCCAGCCGCCACCGCCGGGAAGTGACCTGAGCAAAGACTGGCCGAGCATTGGGTCCGTGCTGGCGAAGCTCAATCACGGCAAGCCGCCGATGCCGCCATTCGTCTCGATGCGACCGACGGTCCCCGGTGATGTCCCGCGGTTTGTTGAACAGAGCCACGGGCAGTTTTCCGGGTGGCTGCCGCCGACGTTTAACCCGCTGGTGATTGACGCCGATCCTGCCACGAAGGAGTACCGGGTTGGCGATTTCGCGCCGATTGAGGGGATCGATGCCTCCCGCTTGGCACGGCGGCGGGCGGTGTTGAAAGCGGTCGAGAAGGAATCTGTTGCCCGACCCCACATGGGGACCATGGCCGCCCATTACTCACGGGCCTTCGATCTGCTCGATTCCCCCGTCGCCAAAGATGCCTTCGACCTTTCGCAGGAACCGATCGAACTGCGCGAACGATACGGTATGAATCCGCACGGGCAAGCGGTGTTGCAGGCCCGGCGGTTGATCGAACGCGGTGTCGCACTCACGACCATTTTCTGGCCGAACGACGGGACCAAGAACGTCAGCGTCTATTGGGATACGCACTCCCGCAACTTCACCGACCTGAAGACGCGGCTGATGCCCGCCGCCGATCAGGCCTTTTCAGCGTTACTCGACGATCTGCAGGACCGCGGGATGCTCGACGAAACGCTGGTGATCTGGTCGGGGGAGTTCGGGCGGACGCCGAAGATCGGGCAGCGGAACAGTGATGCCGGGGCGGGAGCCGATGGTCGCGATCATTGGCCGAACTGTTTCACGACGGTGCTTGCCGGCGGCGGTGTCCCCGGTGGTCGGGTGTATGGTTCGTCAGATCGCTTTGCCGCCTACCCGGCGAGTGACGCCGTGCGTCCGGTCGATCTGACCGCGACGATTTATCACTTGTTGGGTGTGCCGCCGCATCTGGAACTGCGTGATGCGCAAAATCGCCCGCTGGTCGTCTGCCCCGGTGATGTGCTGCATCGCCTGCTGCAAAGTTAAACGGAACTCGTTCCCGCGCTCCGCGTGGGAACGCACTTCTGATACCAGTCCCAGCATTCCACTGCGCGGGTGGAGCGTCTTCTGGGAGGGCGAAGCTCCCGCTGAGCCGCTGATTGTCTCAGCGTGTGGAAGCGCTCGCGGCTCAGCAGGAGCTTCGCCCTCCCACGCGCAGACAATTCTTGCGATCGGTCTGAGACGCTCCGTGTCACTCCGTCGCTCGCGCTCCGGGCTGTGAAGGGTTAATTGTCCGCGGCGATTTTCGCGCGGGCGGCCCACAGCGATTCCAGCACTGCGTCGATTGAGGCTTCATCGCAGAACGGGCTGAGGATGTACGACTTGAGCGCGACCATCGGTTCACCGTAATCGGTCTCGCGATAATCATCGGTCATCGAGATCACCACACCCCGGCCTTGCAGTGCTTCGGATTGCACGATCTGAAAGATGCGGCGGTTGTATTCGTTGTGTGCACGGAGTTGTTCTCGATAGCTGGCGTCCGACTGCTCTTTTTTCAGAATCCCGAACGTGTCGACGCCATCGGGATAGACGCGAAACAACGTCACGGTGCCGAAGTTGCCACGGTTGACGACGGTGGTCGCCGCATGGCCTTCGAGGTGTTCGCGCAGGGTTTCCGCCATCGTCACGAGGTGCCCCAGCAGCGACCGTAGTCCGTCTTTGCCGAAGAGTCGCAGGTTCGCCAGGGCTGCCATCGGTCCGCCACCGCTGCGCGTGGTTTCCAGAGTGTAGCGCCCGGGATGATAGTGACCATCGTGAAAGAGGTACGGTGTTTCGGATTGTTTGCGGCAGATCAGTTCCAGATCGTGACTGTCCCTGGCGAGAAACAAACTCGACACATACGGGGTGAAGCCGGTTTTGTGGAAGTCGATGCCGATAGAATCCGCCAGCGCGAGATGCTGGATGCGACGTTTCGTCCCGGCCAGGGCACGGACCGTGCGATGCCGGAAACCCAGGGGGTTGTGGCTGAAATCGTAATCGTTGAAGACGCTCCACGCCCAGCCGATCACCGCGTCGGCGTGAATGTGCGGGTGGTAATCGAGCCGGAATTCTTCGACGAGGTTCTCACGGATGGCATGCAGCGCGTGAAGGTCATCAAGACCGAAATGATCGGTCGTACCCATCGTGGCGACGATGCACGCAATCTGCCGGCCTTCTTTCAGGACATCGCGGGCCATCGACTCCAACAGGCAGGGACGAATCTCGTTATCGGGGCCGCAGGGGACTTGGATCACGTTGTCCTGTCCCATGCCGAGCCAGTTCGCTACAGCGAGACACGCATAGTGAGCCCGTTCGGAACAGAGAATGACGGCGGGAGCGGTGACGCCAGTCTGCTTCGTGCCGGGGCGGGCTTTTTCGAGCCCGAGCTTTGCACCGTACAGCAGCGTGCCGGTGCCGCCGAAGGTGAACAGTCCGGCCGCTTGTGCGGGATCGTATCCCAACAGCGCGGCGGTCATCGCGGAGACTTCGACTTCCGCGACGGCGACCTGCCGCGAAGATTCTTCACTCACCAGATTCGGATTATAAATGGACGGCAGCAATCCGCCGATGACGCTGGGAATGGTGGGGAACGGGACGACGTTGATCTGCGCTTTGGGATGGCCCCAGATGAACATCCCCGCGAGATGTTCGACGAGCAGCGCCGTCACATCTTCCAGCGTCCGCGGCGCTTCATCCATCCGCGACAACTTCGCCTGCGGATAGTCGAGCGTGACCGGTCCGCCGAGCACCGGTTTTTCGGATTTCATCGCATCGAGTTGATCGAGCGCTCGCAGGAACGAGAAGACGAAATACGCATCATGGACCCGATCCGACACCGGCTGCGGAAACGACTGCCGCAACTGCGACACCACCTGCTGATACGTCGTCGTCATGAAGTCCTCGATCGAAACGGAGCGCGCGAACCCGCGTGCATTGTAACGACGCGCGTCCCAGCCCGGAGCGCCAGCGACGGAGGTCATCATGATCAGGGACGCCGTCGCTGGCGCTCCGGGCTGCGAAAGCCGTTAATTCGCCGGCGGGACGAATTGCAGGTCGAATGGGTGACGACGGTCGACGATCACCGGTCGGGGAATGCGGGCCAGAATCGTTTTCCACGTGTCGATGGTCAACCGTTGTTCGGCACGATGGCGACCTTCAATGTAGGGACGGCCGGTGGTCTCCGCTTCCGATTTCAATTGAGTGACGAGACTGTTGAAGCGGGCCGCGCGGCCTTGGGCTTGTGCGAGTTTCGTCTGCACGTCCTGCCGGGCGCGGTCCTGCCGTTGACGGCCTTCCGCTTCAGCGGCGGTGATGCGCTGTTCGGAATAAGTCCGGGCATCCTGTGCCGCCCGGGCGGCTTCGTTGCGGGCATTGGCGACATCGAGAAAGTCCGCCTGCACGCGCAACGGCGGCTCGGCACCATCGAGCGTCACACGGTCAATCTCGATCCCCATCCGTGAATGCCCGGCGTCATCCCGCAACCGGACCGTCAACCACTCATGCAGTTCCGCCAGGCCGATCGTGTGCAGGTAATCGACGCCGCTGTTCGCCGAGGCGTCACTCAGCGCGGCGGTCACCAGTCGGTGCAGTTGTTCCTCGAAGCGTTCGTGCGCGAAGAGAAAATCGGCGAGACGTTCGTCACTCACGCGGTATTGTACGGTGGCCCGCAATTGGAGCAGATTCTTGTCGCCGGTGAGAAACGCCGATGGTGTTTCTCGCACTGCAGGCAACAGTTCCTCCTCCATCGGCGCGGCGACCATTCCCACTGTCAGCACACGCACCGCCGTGAGATTGATGCGGTCCACACGGCTGATCGGCCATGGCAGATCGTAATGCCAGCCACTGGATCGAAGCGGTCGTACCAACCGGCCGAAGCGCCGGACCGCGGCTTGTTCGTTCCCGCCGACGACGTAGAACCCCGTCGCCAGATAGACCAGTCCCGCAGCGACCAACCCCCACCGCAACCCGGTCACGGCTTGGTCTCCGCTGTCGGCGCAGACGGTGGTGCGATGCCCTCACTCAACCAGCGCCACAACGGATTGTCTGTCGAAAAGACCAGCGTGGTTTTCTCGGAGATCATCTCGCGATACGCATCCAGCGCCTGAATGCGCTGCGCGAACTCGGGGTCTTTCGCATAAGCTTCGTTGAGAGTCCGCAACGCTTCGGCTTCCCCAGTGCCGCGAATTTTGTCCGCTTCGGCTTGCGCGCGGGCGAGAATCTCCCCGGCCTGACGATCGGCCTGACTGCGGATGAGCGTGCTTTCCGCGAGACCCGCGCTGCGGTAACGTTCGGCCATCTTCTGGCGTTCACTCCGCATCCGTTCATACACGGCGTGCTGATTCGCCGCGGGCAATTGCAGACGATGAATGCGGATATCGACAATGTCCAACCCCAGCCGTTCGGTCCACGCCGCGGCTTCTTCGGGGCGTTGCACGACTTCTTTCCGCAAGACGTCCGCCAACTTAGCTAACCGCGTCGGCGTCTGAGGCGGGGCGGTGATCGACTCTTCCGCATGCACCAGATCGGTCAGCGATAACTGTCCCAACTGCGTGGTGAGGATCGATTGCAACCGGCTGCCGAGCCGGGCTTCAGCGACTTCGTTCGATCCCAGGCTGCGAAAGAACTGCACCACCGGCCGCGTGGTGAGATCGGTTTCCGCGGTGTCGGGACCGTCGGCGATCTGCCAGCAGACAAACGCTTCGACGATGAGATTCTTCCGATCACGCGTGAAGACTTCGCGTCCAGGAGGCGTGAATAACTGCAATCGGCGATCAAACCGCCGGACGGTATCAATCGGCCACGGGGCTTTGAAATGCAGCCCGCGATCCGGCGTGCGATCATAAACGGCCACAATGCGGCCGAGGCGTTCGATCAGGACGTGCTCGGTCTCATCGACGAAGACGACCATCGTCGGCAATGCCAGCAGCACCAGGCACCCGACTCCCCACCGCAGCCGTGCAATCCACGCCCCCCCCGCAACCACCATGCTCAATCCGACCGAGATTTTTCAAAAGTCACCCCACAGAGCCGATTCTAAGGACGGGGAGGAACCGCGGGCAATTCGGAAACGGGGAAGGGGATCAAATCTCGCGGAGAATCGAGTACGTTATGTGGGTGGCAACACGCACGCGCGGTCAGGACTTGCAACTGATCCCGAAGGGATCGCAGAGGGTAGCCGGGGGTTGAGCGCAGCGATACCCCCGGCTGAGGAGAAAACAACGACACGACCCCGGCGGGGTCGCAGCTCTTTGTGACGAACTGTTTCTGCGATCCCGTTGGGATCGTGGGTTCAATTGCCCATTATCCGGTGGTCTTCGCTGCGCTGCGACCACCGGCTACCGTCTGTGATCCCTTCGGGATCGGGAGATCATCCCCGATCACCGCGTACCGGGTGGAGGAGTAACATGCCCAAGAAGATGATGCGTCGTCGTGTGACCGGACCGCTGTCTCCTGACCTTGCCGCCCGTATGCGACAGGCGCGAAAAGACGTGGAAGCGCACAAAGAGGATCTCATCGCACGTGGCAAGGCGTTTCTGCTCGGTCAACAGGTGGCAACGTTGCTCAAAGGCGTTCGGCAGGAACGCGGCTTGACGGCGAGCGATGTTGCAGCGCGGATGGGAATCGACGCGGGGAACTTCTCGCGGCTGGAATCGGGACAGAGCAATCCGACACTCGATACCGTGGCGCGGTATGCGGAAGCGCTCGGGGTAGAACTGGCGGTCGTGGTGAAGTCGAACTGATTCCAATTGTTTGGCGACCGGAATGTCCCGCAAAGCGCAAGCAGTGAAACTCAGAATTCCACCTTGATGTTCTCGCGCTGATAAATCGGCAGATGCCGGTAGTAGACTTCCAGCGTCATCACACACAGGCAGGTCATGTAGTGCCGGCCGCCGGAATTGCCATGCGGGTCGGCGGGATCCCAGCTTCCCGCGGAATGACCCCGTGAAAGGGGGTGCTGCGTGGTGGTCAACCGGTCACGCATCACGTTGTTCCACCGTGACCACTCTTCACCCCCCCAGTGATGCATCACCTGAGTGGCGTAGTAGTTGTAGTACATGTTGTTCGGCTGCGGCTTGGTCTTGTCGAGGAACGCGACCCCCTTCTGCAACCCTTCCTGCTTGTGATCCCAGCCGAGATACATCCGGCTGAGCAATCCCACCGCAACGGTGGCGGGGGTAAGCGTTTTGGCGTTGTCGTAGCCATACAGTGATCCGTTTTCACTTTGCACGCTGTCCAGGAACAGGTCTGCTCCTTTGAACGTCACGCTGGGAAATTTCAGCTTGGCGTTCTGTGCACTTTTCAAGGCCATGATCTGCCAGCCGACAACCGAAGTATCCCCCGGTGACCGTGGTGTGTAACGCCATCCGCCCCCTTTCGGGTCCTGTGCGGCGACAATGAACTTCACCGCCTCCATCGCCACCGGTCGGTATTTGGCATCCTTCGACAACGCGACAATTTCCGAAAGGGCAATCGTCGCGATGCCATGAGAATAAAACGCCGCGTGGGCATGATTGGCATCCATTTCTCCCCGGAGGTCGAAACCGTCCGGCGTGCGGACCCCCATCTTCACCAACGCATCCACACCATTGCGGACCTGTTTCTGGTAGTCCCCTTTCTGATGCGTGTGTCCACCGCCCAGATAGGCCAGCAGTGCCAACCCCGTCGCGGCAATCCGGCATTCCTTCATATCGCCGGGGTTGCCGCACTTTCCGTCGCAATCTTTGCATTGGCGATGGTCGAAGCTCCAGCTTCCGTCTTCCAGTTGGTGATTCGCCAGCCACTTGAGTCCCGAAGCGACCGCCGCTTCGCTCGACGAGTTGCCGCCAAACTGGCGCATCAGGGCCGACTTGCCGGCCTGTGTCCGCCCGGAAGTGACATCACCGATTTTGATCCCGGAGATGTTGCCCAGGCTGATGGCTTCGTTGTTTCCCACGGCGACCGAGGCTTCAAGATCATTGATATCGAGCGCCATGCCTGCGGTGGAGTCGGTCACCGCAGCCATTGCCACGTTATCCAGAGTGGACGTGGTGGGCGTGCTGTCCATCTGGTCGGTCGTGGGAGCCGCCAGGGAACGTTCAATAATGGCCTCCGTTGGAGGAGGATCATCGAACAGCGTGATCGTGCTGATGACCCGTTCCACACCGGATGTGCCAAAGGTGAACAGGCCGCAGATGATGAGTGCCGTGGCGTGCAGGCCGAAACTGATGCCGAACTTAGTGAGCGCGATTCTCCAGTCGGTCTTCCGTTCCAGCCGTGGCAGCGTGGACAAAGGGAGCGGCGCGACACGGGGGGCGGCTTTTCTAGGAGTCGACGAGCCCCCACCGGACGCAGGCGGCGTGACCGTGCTCATAAATCGCAATGTCCTGAGGAATGCAGTCGGAAGCGAAGGATCGGTCGCAAAACCGGCATCGACGGAAGTGGAAAGGCCCGATGAGAGAATTCAAGAATATGCTACGCCGTTCACCGGGGAAGGGTCAATGAGCGGATTCGACGGGAACCCTAGGAAAAGACGGAACTCCTGATTTCGCTGACAACCTCACAGGGTCTGCGGAAGCCGCACAGAGCACCGCTCGACGCAGCTGTGAAACGACAATCCGGAAAACCTCACGCAAAGGGCAAGGGCGCGAAGGAATTCCCAAGGCAAACTCAAGGTGTACCAGTTTGGCGTCCGTAACAGCCTCCCTTTCCCGCCTTCCTTTGCGCCCTTGCGCCTTTGCGTGAGGTCTCCCTGTAATCCATGAAAGAAGGGCGTTGCCCCCCTGCAATGCGCAATCTCATCCCGATCCGCCACCCGGCGATTGACCGTTGTGGATGCATCATTGATACTGGATGTGTTCACTGGCGTCGTTCCGCAGGAGTGGATGTTCATGCTCCGTTCGTTGTTCTACGGGCTGCTGCTGCTGCTCGGCACCTCCTGCGGTTTCGTTCAGGCCGCGGGCACCGACGCTCCCGATTATCTCCGAGACATCAAACCGCTGCTGGCAGAGAAATGCGTTCGTTGTCATGGGACGCGCTCCCCGCAGGCGACGTTGCGGCTCGACAGCCGCGCCGGTGGTCTGACCGGTGGCGACAGCGGTGCCGCGTTGGTTCCCGGCAAGAGCGCGGAGAGCCGGTTGATTCACGCGGTGACCGGCACCAACGGTGTCTCGAAGATGCCGCCAGAAGGCAAAGCACTTTCGGCAACCGAGATCGAACTGCTGAAGAAATGGATCGATGCGGGGGCGATCGCACCGCCGGATGAAATCACGCCGCCGCTGGAAATCACCAAGAGCGACCATTGGTCGTTTCAACCGATTCAACGGCCGCCAGTCCCGTCGGTGACCGGCGCGGTTCATCCGATTGACGCATTCATCCGGCAACGTCTGATGAAGGAACAACTCACAGCTTCCCCGATCGCAGCAAAGCACACTCAGCTGCGGCGCGTGCACCTCGATCTGCTCGGACTGCCGCCGTCCCCCGGACTGGTGGAAGAGTTCTCCGCCGACAGCACTCCGGAAGCCTACGAAAAACTGGTGGACCGGTTGCTTGCTTCGCCCCACTTCGGCGAACGCTGGGGCCGCGACTGGCTCGATGCGGCCCGGTATGCGGACTCGAACGGCTTCACGCGCGACATGCCGCGGGTGATCTGGAAGTATCGCGACTGGGTGATTGACGCCCTCAATGCAAACCAGCCGTTCGATGAATTCACGATCGACCAACTCGCCGGAGATTTGCGACCGGAACCGACGCTGGAGCAGCGCGTCGCCACTGGGTTTCATCGTAACACGATGATCAACGAAGAGGGGGGCACCGATCCCGAGCAGTTCCGTGTCGAGGCGGTGGTGGATCGCGTCAACACCACAGGCACGGTGTTCCTCGGGCTGACCGTCGGCTGTGCCCAGTGTCACGATCACAAGTACGACCCGATTTCGCAGCGCGAGTACTATCAACTCTTCGCCGTTTACAACTCGACGTCCTTCATCCCCGGCGATCAAGCCGCCCCGCGGTTGGACGTCCCGACGCGCGAACAGTTCGCGCGGGGGGAACCCGCCAGGAAGACGGAGATTCGAGCGGCGATCACGGCGAAGGAAAAGGAACTCGAAGCGAAGGCCGATGAGATTCAAGCCGCACAGGATGCGTGGGAAAAGACGCTCTCGGAAGACGACAAAAAAGTGTTGCCGTTCAACGTGAAGAACGCACTCGATTTGCCCCCGCGCGATCGCTCCGAAGTCCACAAGCGGGATCTCGCGGCCCACTTCAAAGCGACCACCACCGCCACCAAAAAATTTCCGCAGTTGGATGAGATTGCGAAGTTGCGGGCTGAAGAACCCCAGTTCGTCAATACCATGGTGGTGACGGAAGAGGCGAAACCGCGCGACACGTTCGTGATGATCCGCGGCGATTTTCTGCGCACCGGAGCCGCAGTGAAACCGGATGTCCCGGCAGTTTTGCCACCGTTGAAAGCCGAAAGCAATCACGCCAGCCGGATGGATTTCGCGCGGTGGCTGGTCTCGCGCGACAACCCGCTCACGGCGCGGGTCTTTGTGAACCGGGTGTGGCAGCGCTACTTTGGCCGCGGTCTGGTCGAAACGGAGAATGATTTCGGCAAACAAGGTGACGCACCAACACATCCCGAATTGCTCGATTGGCTCGCCGATGAATTCATGCGCACCGGTTGGGACACGAAGCAATTGCATCGACTGATCATCACGTCAGAAACATACCGCCAAGCATCGATCCATCGCGACGACCTCGATGAAGTCGACCCGCTCAACAAACTGCTGGGGCGACAGAACCGCTTGCGGATCGATGCGGAATCGATCCGGGACGCCGCGCTCGAAGTCAGTGGATTGCTGGCGGACGAACTCGGCGGTGCCCCGGTCACCCCGCCGCAACCGGACGGTGTGTTCGACTTCACGCAGGACAAAAAGCCGTGGAAAGACGCCGAGGGGGCCAGCCGGTATCGCCGGGCGCTCTACACGCAACTGCTCCGTAGCAGCTTGTATCCGGGGCTGACCGTGTTCGACTTCCCCGACCCGAATGTAAGCTGCACCCGCCGCAACCGATCCAATACGCCGCTGCAAGCGCTGACGCTCGCCAACGACAAAACCTTCACCGAGTTCGCGCGGGGTCTCGGAGAACGCTTGCTGCACACCACCGGAAGCGATGCCGAGCGAATCACCGTTGCAATGCAGACATGCCTGTCACGCTCACCGAGTTCCGTCGAGCGCGAACGGTTGCTCGCCTTCCTGCAACAACAACGGACCGCCTACGCCGCCGATGAACCCGCCGCGCGGGAATTGGTGGGACGCAAAGATCTCAGCGGATCAACATGGAGCGAAACCGCGGCATGGACGGCACTCGCCCGGGCCTTGTTGAACCTCGATGAATTCATCACGCGGGAATAATCACGAATCGATTACAATCACTCCTTGGGTTTAGCGGAATCCCCAGCAGGCGTTCTCCAATGTCACTGATTCTTGATCCTCCACCGATCGCCGCGATTCCCGAGGCAGACCCGTTCCCGCGTGTGGTCGGCCCCAACGACAACGGCCGCCGAATGACGGTCGAGGAATTCGACGCCATCGAAGAATACGACGACGAGTATCGCTACGAATTGATCGAAGGGGTTTTCGTCGTGAACGCAGCACCGGGACCTGTCGAAGTCGATCCGAATGAAGAACTGGGTTTTCTGCTTCGGTCCTACGCACAACAGCATCCCGGTGCGATAGATAAGACGATTCCTGAACAATACATCCGCACGCACCGTAGTCGCCGCCGGGCTGATCGCGTGATCTGGATCGGGTTGGGGCGTGTTCCCGACATCCAGCGGGACATCCCTACGGTCGCCGTCGAGTTTCTCTCGGCCGGCCGCCGTAGTTGGCAGCGGGACTATGTTCAGAAGCTGGATGAATATCTCAAGGCCGGTGTGAAAGAGTATTGGTTGTTCGACCGTTTTCGTCGGCACCTGGCGGTGTTTCGCCCGAAGAGCGATGGCGGCGTGGAAACCACGGTCATTGCGGCCGGAATGGTCTATACCACGGTGCTACTCCCCGGATTCGAGCTGCCGATTGATCGCCTGTTGAAATGCGCGGATGATTGGAAAACCGTTCGTCTGGAGGAGGGAGAAACGCCGTGAATTCCTATCTAATGTCCCGTTGTGCGACCTGAGCTTTGCGAGAAATCATCATGAACTCGGTCATTTCTCCTGTCGTGATCACGTCAACCGCAAGACAATCCCGGTGGGATATGACGCCGCGTGAGGAACAACTCGCGGCGAAGTGGGCCAAGCCCAGTGCTGTTTATGGCGATGTGGTCATGTATCAGACCTTGCTGCAATTGCTCCATCTCGCCTTCATTCCTCTTGGACTGCTGGCGGTCGCAGCAGTTGTGGCCGCCCTCATCGATGCCACTCTGTGGACGACTGGACGACCGCCCTACTTCCAGATTGATAGTGATGTTATGTTCTATCTCGTCGGGTTCCCACAAATCGGCCTCTTGACGCTGGAAAGCATCTTCACATCCCAGATTGCTAAATTGAAATATATCGGACAACTCCAAGAACGCCTTTCCGGGCAGGCTTCCCATGGCTGAACTTCACAGTCCGCTTGAACAAGACCCATTGCGTGACATCACTCGCAGGCATTTCTTTCAGGACTGCCGTGTCGGTGTCGGGGCGATGGCCTTGGCTTCGCTGATGCAACCATCGGCGATTGCGAAGCCGACCTCGGTTGAGGGAGCGCTGCCGCCGGGGTTTGTGACGGGGAGCCGCGGGCTGCATCATGTGCCGAAAGCGAAGGCCGTCATCTTCATGTTCATGGCGGGGGGGCCGAGTCCACTCGAACTGTTTGATGAGAAGCCGAAGCTCCGCGAACTGCATGGGCAGGTGATCCCCGAGTCGTATGTTGCCGGGAAGCGGTTTGCGTTCATCAAGCGCGATGCCAAGCTGCTCGGGTCGGTCCGCAAGTTCGCGAAACACGGGCAATGCGGGGCGGAAGTGAGCGAGTTGCTGCCGCACTTTTCGCAGATTGTCGACGACGTCAGCATCGTGAAGTCGATGGCGACCGACGTCTTCAATCACGGCCCGGCGAAGCTCTTCGTCAACACCGGGTCGCCGCAGTTCATGGGCCGGCCGTCGATGGGGGCGTGGGTCACCTACGGCATCGGCAGCGAAGCCGACGACCTGCCCGGCTTCGTCGTGCTGCAATCGGGTCCCCGCGGCCCGCGCGGCGGCGCTCCGTTGTGGGCGAGCGGCTTTCTCCCGACGAATTATCAAGGCGTGCCGTTGCGGTCGGGGAAGGAACCGATTCTCAATCTGTCGAATCCACCGGGGATCAATGCGGACCGGCAGCGCGAGTTCATCGCCGCGGTGAACGATCTCAACACGCTGCATCTCGGCGAACAGCACGACCCGGAAATCGCCACGCGGATCGCCCAGTACGAAATGGCATACCGCATGCAGACCAGCGCTCCAGAGTTAATGGACCTCTCCGGAGAAACGCAGGCGACGCTCGATCTGTACGGAGCCACGCCCGGCAAACCATCGTTCGCCAACAATTGTTTGTTGGCCCGGCGGCTCGTCGAACGGGGCTCCCGCTTCGTCCAGCTCTATCACACCGATTGGGACCACCACGGCAACCCCGGCACCGAGTTAGGAAAATCTCTCGACGAGCGCTGCAAGGAAGTCGACCAGGCCAGTTCGGCCCTCGTCGCGGACCTCAAACAGCGCGGCATGCTCGACGAAACCATCGTCGTCTGGGGCGGTGAATTCGGCCGCACGCCGCAGGGAGAACCGCGTGACCTGATGGGCCGCGATCATCACATCGAAGCCTACACCATGTGGATGGCCGGCGGCGGCTTCAAAGCCGGGGCCACCATCGGCGAAACTGACGAGATCGGCTACTACACGGTGAAGGACAAGGTCCACGTCCACGACCTGCAGGCGACGATCCTGCATCTCCTCGGCATCGATCACCGGCAACTCGTCTACAAATTCCAGGGCCGCAATTACCGTCTGACGGACGTGCATGGGGAAGTCGCAACGAAATTGCTGGCATAGCGTTGGGTGGTCGCAAATCCTCATTTCGGCTAAAACACTCCGATCATTTTGTTTCGATCGTGTTGCGCCGACGATGAGGCCCCCATGTCTCGACTTGTGCTGAGCGTTGCCGTTCTCTGCGGCTCACTTCCTGCGATCACGTTTGCTGCCAAGGAGCCGCTGGCGACGTCGGCCGAGTCGCTCAAAGTGATGAAGGGCTTCCGGGTCGAACGGCTTTACACGGTGCCGCGGGAACAGCAAGGCTCGTGGGTCAACATGTGCGTTGATCCGAAAGGACGGCTCATCGTCTGCGATCAGAACGGCGGTCTCTTCCGCGTCACCCCGCCCGCCGTTGGTCAAACCGGTGAACCGAAAATCGAACCGATTCCCGTGCCACTGGGTGAAGCGCAGGGGTTGGTGTGGGCGTTTGATTCGCTGTATGTCGTGGTCAACTCGGCGAGGAAGTTTGCCGAGGGCGTCTACCGCGTGAAGGACACCAACAACGACGACGTTCTCGATTCCGTCGAAACGTTGCGGTTGTTTGAAGGGAAGACCGGCGAGCATGGTCCGCATGCCATCTTGTTGACGCCGGACAAACAGGGCCTGTACCTCGTCTGCGGCAACCAGACGAAGATGACGGCGTACAACAAGACCCGTGTGCCGCCGTTGTGGGGTGAAGATCATCTGCTGCCGCGGATGCCCGACGGTCGCGGCTTCATGAAGGGCGTACTCGGACCCGGCGGCGTCATCTACCGCATCGATCCGACCGGGCAGAACTGGGAGATTGTCTCCGTCGGTTACCGCAATCAGTTCGACGCCGCGGTGAACCGGGACGGCGAACTTTTCACCTACGACGCGGACATGGAATGGGACATCAACACGCCGTGGTACCGGCCGACGCGAGTCTGCCATGCGGTGAGCGGTTCGGAGTACGGTTGGCGGAACGGGGCCGGGAAATGGCCGGCGTATTACGTCGACAGCACGCCGCCGGTGGTCAACATCGGCCCGGGCTCACCGACGGGTGTTACCTTCGGTTACGGGGCGAAGTTCCCGGCGAAGTATCAGGAAGCGTTGTTCATCAACGACTGGAGCTACGGCAAGTTGTACGCGGTCCATCTCACGCCGGACGGGTCATCGTATGGGGCGACGTTTGAGGAATTCATTTCGGGATCACCGCTGCCGTTGACGGATATTGTGGTGCATCCGGATGGAGCGATGTACTTCACCATCGGCGGGCGTAAAACGACATCAGGCTTGTACCGGGTGACGTATGTCGGCGAGGAATCGACCGCCCCGGCCAAGATTCCGGTGGATGCCGCCGCCACGGACGCCCGGCAATTGCGGAAGTCGCTGGAAGCCTTCCACGGCGTTGTCGATCCCCGTGCTGTGGAAGCCGCATGGCCGCATCTGTCGAGTACCGATCGGTTCCTCCGCCAGGCAGCACGGGTGGCGATCGAACATCAACTCGTGGCGACATGGGAAGCGCGGGCCCTCGCCGAAACCAATCCCACCGCAGCGATTCAGGCCCTGCTGGCGTATGCCCGCGCGAGTGCTCCGTGCCCATTGCACCGACGACCGACCGATCCACCCCTCGATCCCGGTAAGCTCGCTTCGGCACTGGCGGCGCTCGATCGACTGGTCTGGACCGAGTTATCGCCACAACAGCAACTCGATCTGGTGCGGGTCTACCACATCACCTTCAATCGGTTGGGCATGCCGGATGTGAACTCGCAGCGGAAGCTGATCGCCAAGTTCAGCGCGGTCTTCCCCGCCACGACGCCGGAACTGAATGCCGAACTGGGGCAACTGGTCGTCTATCTGCAAGCTCCGGTGGCGGACAAACTGGTCAAGCTGCTGGAGACCGCGCCGTCGCAGGAAGAACAGATTGAATACGCCCGGTCACTGCGGCGGTTGCAGGCCGGGTGGACGCCGGAATTACGGAAGACGTATTTCGAGTGGTTCAACAAAGCGGCGAGTTACCGCGGCGGCGCGAGCTTCAGCCTGTTCGTCGCGAACATCAAGAAGGATGCGTTGGAAACCGTGCCACCGACCGAACTCGCGGCCCTCAAACCGATTCTCGACGCCGCCCCGAAACAGGAAGTCACGCAACCCGCCGCACCGCCGCGACCCTTCGTGAAGAACTGGACGCTCGACGAACTGGTCGAGAAAACCGCGGGCGGACTCAAGGGTCGCAACTTTGACCGCGGCAAAGCGCTGTTCGGAGCCGCGAACTGCTTTTCCTGTCACCGTTACGATAGCCAAGGGGGAGCGCTCGGCCCGGATCTCACCGCCGTCGCGGGTCGGTTCAGCCCGCGCGATCTGCTGGAATCGATTGTCGATCCCAGCAAAGTCATCAGCGATCAATACGCCGCGGTCACCATCACGACGACGGAAGGGAAGACCGTCACCGGACGGATTGTGAACCTCAACGGTGACACGTGGAAAATCAACACCAACATGTTAAACCCGGATGAGCAGACCACGATCAACGTCAACACGATCGAAGACGTCATTCCCGCGAAGACATCAATGATGCCGAACGGCTTGCTCAACACGTTTCACGAAGAGGAAATTCTCGATCTGCTGGCGTATGCGCTGTCACGCGGTGATCGACAGCACGCGATGTTTCAGACCGCAGGCGGACAGTAGCAACGAAGAGACCCAGGGTTCAGAAACCCTGGGCTTCTCGTTTAGATAGTGACGAGGTCTTCCAGTGCGCCGGCAATGTACGGTACGTTGCGGACTTCCGGTACTTGTGTCGCAATGTATTCTTCGAGAGCGGCGGCGGCTTTATCCGGTGCGAGTAACCCCAGGCGCATCACCACGGCGGCAAGTTGGCGCGGGTTCTCCTGCTGCAACGTCAGCAGATGAACGAGCCGGTCCAGCGACAAATATCCCAACCGGACCGCAATCGCTCCGAAACGATCGCCGCAGGTTTCCTGCTCGGCCATGACGGTCGTAATTTGCGTACTGGTCAGGTACCCGTACATCTCGGCCAGTTCACCGATCCGGACCGGACTCACGGGGGCTTCGAGAAGGGCGCGGGACGCGCCGGGGACGTCCAAGTATCCTTTCGAGACCAGCCAGCGACTGAAACGCTGGTTGGTGACCATGTGCACAATTTGACGGTCAAGGTCGCTGATCAGGCACCGGGAACGCACCTGGTTCCGACCACCATGCTTGGCTTCATACAGACATTCATCCGCTGCTGAAACCAGGCGTTGTGCAATCCCTTGCTCCTTGCGGCCGGGAATGGTGATCGCCGTTCCCAGGCTGCAGGTGACACGCACCGGTTGGCCTTCAAACTCGAATGGTTCGGCGGCAATCTTTTCCCGGATCCGCTCGGCAAGCCGTTCGATCCCCTTTTCTGTCGGCTGACTGACGAGGACCACGAACTCTTCGCCGCCATAGCGCGCCAGGACATCCGAATTCCGAATCGCCGACTGAAACACCTTGGCCACGCGCTGGAGTACAAAGTCACCATATGGATGACCATAGCTGTCGTTGACCTGCTTGAAGTGATCGATGTCGGCAAAGATGACGGCGACCGGAGCGGCGAGGCGTTGGGCACGGCAGATTTCCATGCTCAGCGATTCATCGAAGAGGTTCCGATTGAACAGCCCGGTCATGGGGTCGTGCAGCGCTTGTTTCTGAAGTTCACGGTTCTGCGATTCAAGGACCGCTTTTTCACGCTCGGCTTCCTGATGCCGAAACGTCGCCTGGGTATTGGCCACATGTTCGCGAAGCGTCAGGTTCACAAGCTGTTCATTGGCCTGCACCATCAATTCGGAGGGATCCCCCAGTTCCGTGACATCGACCGAGAAGAGGCCGGCGGCTTGCTCAATGCGTGTGGCACAGTCTTCAAGGTAGTCGTCCAGCGTGTCTGCCGGAAAACCGAGATAGTCGGTGTAGAGCGTCTTCATCCGCTCCAAAGCGACGCCTTTCAAACCCGTGCAGAAGTAGTCGCCGACAGACGAAGCAACAGCAATCGCCGCATAAAGTTTGAAGTTCTGGTGGCTGCGCAGCGCATCGAGTTCTGCCGGTGTAGCATGATGGCCGCGGACCGATTGGACAATGGCTTCCGGCAGCTTCCAGCTTTCCATGAGCTGGGCCCCCACGCCGGCATGATTCACACCCAGTTGTGCCTGCTCGGTTTCCAGAAGCGACAACGTCTCGGCTGCACAGCTGTTGAGGACCGGCAGATAATCGCGGGCCGCAGCTTTCAGCAAGGCCAGCCGGCCGATGTCCATCAGCAGACCGGCGAGGAAGAACTCGGGAGCGGTGGCCGGATTGATCCGTTGTCCCAGACGCTCGGCGGCAGACGCCTGAACGACCGACTGCATCCAGTAAGCCCTGTAGTGTTCGGCAACCGGTCCGCTGTTCATGGTGTCATCATTGAGCGAGAAGCTCAGCGCCAACGTGGTCGAGACCGTCGTTCCCAACAGCGGAACAGCTCGTTCCAAGGCGCGGACTTCGGACTTGAAACCGAAGTAAGTCGAGTTCGCCGACTTCAGAATCTTCGCGGAAATCGCCGGGTCGGCTTTAATCACTTCGATCACCTGGCGGATTTCCGTTTCCGGATTCTTGGCCAGTTCGAGCAATTTGACTGCGACCGTGGGCAGCGTAGGGAGTTGGGTGGACGCAAAGAGGCGCTTGGTGTTGAGCATGAAACAGGCCCGAGAGGGGGAGAAGGCAAATTCAAATGGGCGCAAAGCTGCACTGCCACGCCCGTGGGGTGGATTGTCGCCTCACGCGATGTCGAGAACGGTCACGTCGGTCGCGCGTCCCGTCCGGGTGCCGCACGGTCCGGTCACCGTCTGCTTGCGGACACAACAGGTTAGCCGGCGTTCACCATCACCCACTTCTCGAGCTTTTCCTTCAAACCTTCTGGTGTGAACGGTTTGACGAGGTAGTCCGAGACGCCACATTGAATCGCCAGGACCACGCGGGCCCGTTCGGCTTCCGTTGTGATCATGATGATGGGAATTTCCCGGTTGAGTTGCCGCAACTCTTTCAGCAGCGTCAACCCGTCCATATTGGGCATGTTCCAGTCGGTCAGGACGATGTCGTAATGTCCCTGCCCGAAGAATTGCAGCGCCTGCACACCGTCTTCGGCTTCAACAACGTTTTCGATGCCGAGCTTTGCGAGACACCGCTTCTGAATGGTGCGCATAGTTCCCGAATCATCTACCAGCAAGACGCGCATTGGAATACTTCCCCCTGAGGTCCGCAAAGCACGGCGGTCGATCAGACCGGCCGTCATCACACAAACGAATCACGATTGCACGGCATCCGCAGCCGGGCAACGGCCTAGATGTCTGTAAAGGCCACTTCAATCCAGAAGGGACCGATCTCCGAGCTAAACGACAGGATCATCGGCTGAACATCGGACGGAGAGTGCATCACGTACTTGTGTCCCGAAATCACGTTCGGAAGACTGATCGACAACTCGTATTTCGCCAACTGCGCTTTGGCCGCACCGGCGATCATGTTCGTTAACTCGCCGACCGCATCGCACACGGCCGGCGTGACTTCTGTTTCCGTGTCACCGATCATGCGCTCCAGCACGGCACAGGCCGATTCCCGTGTCAGGCTGACGACGATGGTTCCTTGAGCGCGACCGGAAATCCCGATCACGGCGCTCACGTCCTGGCTGACTTCGCCGGGCTCTTTCAGCCGCAGGCCGGTTCGCGTCGGCACGCAGCCGAGCATCATCTCGAAGACACTCCGAGTGGCCGTGATGAGCGGATTGACGTACTCCGCTGTCATCGTTGCCTGTTGAGCCGACGGGGCGCAAACGCTCATGCTGACAACCTTGATGCGAGAAGGGAAACGAATGTGTTCCGGAGAACCGCAGCAACAGGGCCGCAGCGCTGATGTACAAAGCAACGTTGGACTTTTGAAACGATAGTTCAAGAATGGCGACGTGCTGCCGACAAACCACAATTTTGTTGCCGCCGGGCGACGTTCTGGCGTCGCCGGCGCTCCACCGGAACGCACAGTCGTTACCACGCGTCGTTCCGGTGGGTCCTGAGGAGCCCCTTCGCCGTCTTAACTGGACCCCGCACCGGATGTGAATTCATACACGAGAACTTGACCGTTGCGATGAAATGCGGAGGTGTTTACCTGTCGAGCCGAAATCCTCAGTATCCATCGCTCTAAATTGCTGCGATCTTGCCCGATAATGAAGACTCGCTCAGAATGCGGTGGAAACTCGGCGAACGTTCGTGGTTCCGATCGAATCGGACATCACAGCGCCGTCGCGGTGCTACGAACTTTCGGGGGGCGGTGCTTGTTGGAACAGTCCGAATCGAGTTCGAGCAGGAATTCTCGTCATGGTGTCCGAACGCATCCGTACCGTGCTCGCCGACCCGCATGAACTCTTTCGCGATGTGCTCGCTGCCCGCTTCGAGTCTCATCCCAAAATCGAAGTCGTGGGGACCACTACCGACTCCGACCAGCTTGTGCAGATCTGTCGGCGGGAGCGTCCCCAAGTTGTGGTGATGGATGTCAGCCTGCCCGGCAGGGGGACATTTGACGCCGCTGAAGCCATTCTGGCTGAGCGCCCACAAACGAAGATCATCCTGCTGACCAGCCATCTGGCGGACATTTTCGTCGGCTATGCACTGCGTCTCGGTGCGTCGGGGTACCTGCTTAAAGATGAAACCTTTGACCGACTTTGCGAAGCGATCGAATCGGCTGTCGCCGGAGGAACGTACTTCTCTCCGCCGGTGCAGGACCGGGTTTATTTTGATGAGCGGGAAGCCCGCTATGTCGCCAGGATCGAGAGCGATCTCGCGCTGCTCACCAATCGGCAACTCGAAGTCCTGCGGCATCTGGCACATGGCGAGAGCGTCAAAGAGATCGCCAAGCAGATGCATCTGTCGCAGAAATCGGTCGACAGTCACAAGTACCGTATCATGAACAAACTGGGCATCCACGATCGTGTCGAGTTGGCCCGGTTTGCGATTCGTGAAGGCTTGATGTTGCCGTAGTCACCGCTGCGGGTCAGTCGGCCGGTTCATCCGGCTCTGCCAGTTGCTGGAGATAAGCGGTGAGCGCGGACTGCGTCGTGATCAGTTCCAGCCAGACGTCCCACGGACACCGGGCTTCGCGCCGTGTGCCGTCTTCCACAACGTTCTCGACGGTACGATTCAGCACGTCGCCGATCTGGCTGTGCAGGTAGGCCAGCACATCCGAAATCTGTGCGCGATGGAGCGGTCGCAATCCGTCGGGCAACGCCGGGGCACCATGCGGAAACAACCGCTCGTTTTCGATCGTGCCGACCGGGGGGGGCGAAAGAAAATCCAGGTCTGCTGCAGACGAAGACGAAAACGATTGCTGGTACGCCGTCGGTGGGACCTCCTCGGCACCGATGTTGGTGGTTTCCTTGCCAAGCGGAAGCTCACCAAAGACCAGCACGCAGCGTCCGATTGTCACCAGGTCGCCGATTTGCAGCACGCGAATCTGAACGGGGTGGCCGTTCACACGAGTGCCGTTGGTGCTGTCGAGATCGGTCAGAATCACGCTGCCGCCGTCGTCCTGCACTTTGGCATGAAAACGGCTGACACGATCATCGTTGAGCTGGATGGTGTTATCGGCTTCGCGCCCGATACTGACCGGAGTCGGCAGTGCCGCGTAAACACGGCCGAGCTCTAATCCTTCGAGAATTGAGAGCGTCACCAATGCCATGCTCGATCGACTTTCTATTCAAAATCCAGCGATGCGATGTCGGAGTTGGGACGAAAATCCCGCATCATGAAACGCAGAAAGAATCGCCTCAGCAACCGTGGCGAGCAATTGTTTTCGCGTAAACGGCTTTTCCAGAACGCGGTACACGGATAACCGTTCCGCCTCGCAGCGTTCCACCGGAGAAACATGCGCTGACATCAGAATCCCCGGCCGACCCGTGTGGATGCGGCGGAATTCCGAGAGGACATCGAGCCCCGTTCGTCCGGGCATATGAAGATCGCACAACGCCAGATCAAGCTGTTCGCGATGAGCAACATCGAGCGCCTCTTCTCCGGAATGTGCCTCGACAACATCCAGGAATGGTCGACAGACGGCGCAGACCGTTTCGCGAAACGCATCGTCATCGTCGGCCACCAGCACACGATACGGCCCCGTGCGCGTCGGCGATACAAGATTCATGACTACCGGACTCCCCCCGTGGAACGTTCGATCCTTCTTCGCTAGCACATTCCCGAAGCGGGGTCAAGAGGGGGGCGAAAACCGAGTCATGGGAAAGGACCTATTTGACGATCACCAATGCCGGTTCGTTCGTGATGGTGGGAACCGGACACATGCCGTTGAAGAACTCAACCAGCCGGGCATCGTACTGGGATCCGACAGCTTCGCGCGCCTGGTTGTGTTTCGCCCCCGGTACTTCCCAGACACAACTCTGGCGACCGCCGATCGCAGTCGCGATGCTCTTGGTGACAGTCGGATGGACGTAGGTATCACGTTCACCAGCGATGAGTAGCACTGGCAGACGCCGCAGTGCGGAAAACCGACGTTCGACAATCGCATACTTCACATGCCGACGCCATTCGCTAGTCCACCGAGCCAGGCGCAACGTGACGCGCAGATGCCACAGCGGCAGATACGGAAAAGCCCACGGCGGGAGATACAACTGCGCCCAACGCAGGGCGAAGTGTTCCAGCAGTCGGTCAACCGTGTAAGTTCCTTCGCCACAGTAGGCTTGAACCTGCGGGCAATCGGCCGAGGCGATCAGTCCTACCACTGAACCCCGGCTGATGCCGAAGACACCCAGCGGAAGGTCGTGCCACTCTGGTTGTTCGGTTGCCCATTGAACGACGGACGCGGCATCGACCAGTTCGAACCGTGTCGGCCAATGATTGGGCACATAACCAATGGGGGTATCGCTTTCGCCCTGCCCGCGGAAGTCGAAGGACGCGACATCAAAACCGGCGGCGAGCAAGCCCTCACAATAATGGGTGGCTGACCAATGATCGCCATCGAGTTCCGGGAAGAACAGAATCACTCCACGGGCAGGCTGATCGACGGCTCGATGAACTGCGCCCCGCAGGAGAATTCCATCGCTGGTGACCAGCGAGACCGCCTCTGCCACCGGGTCAACCGGGTGCCGCACAACGTTGAAAGGGGGTTTCGCCTCGAACTGCGGCAGAATCAGCCGCACGTAGAAAATGCGAACCGCGACATCAGCAATCACGATCGCGGCGATTGCCAATAGAACCCAGTTCACGCTGATTCCTCAAAAGCCGCGACGAACACCGCAGTCCGCGCACTTCACGCCATGCTCGCCGGAAATGCGATTGAAAATCGGCGTCGAATGCCGTCGGACTTCGTGGGAAGGGAACGATGAAGAAAAGTTGGTATCAATTTGGGCAGTTCCTCCCGGAACTTCAACCCTGAAATTCAGAAAACACGAGCGAAACGTTTTGACCGCCAAAACCGAAACTGTTCGAGAGTGCACGTCGCACCGGCTTCTTCCGGGCCGCGTTCGGCACATAGTCGAGATCACAATTCGGATCGGGAGTCTGATAATTGATCGTCGGTGGGATGACCCCATCGCGAATGCAGAGCAAGCAGGTGATGGCTTCCACGCTTCCTGCTGCCGCAATCAGGTGTCCCATCATGCTCTTGATGCTCGACACCGGAATCTTGTAAGCCCCCTCACCGAACGCCAGCTTGATGGCCAGCGTTTCCACGCGGTCATTGACTTCCGTACTGGTGCCGTGGGCGTTGATGTAGTCGATGTCTTCCGGATTGATCCCGGCATCCTTGAGAGCCATCTTGATGCACGCCACGGCTCCCCGGCCTTCGGGATGCACGTCCGTCACACGGAATGCATCGGCGGTCGAACCGTAACCGGCGACTTCACCGTAGATTTGTGCCCCGCGCTTCCTGGCGTGTTCGAGCTCTTCGAGAATCACCATCCCCGCCCCTTCGCCGAGAACGAAGCCGTCGCGGTCTCGATCAAAGGGACGCGATGCGCGCTGTGGATCGCTGTTGTGGGTCGACAACGCCGTCAACAGATTGAAGCCCGTGACACCGAACGGATGAATCATGCTGTGTGCGCCGCCGGACAACATCACGTCGGCGTCACCGCGGCGAATGATTTCGGTCGCTTCACCAATCGCCTGACTGGAAGCCGCACAGGCGGTGAGGCAGTTGAGATTCGGGCCCTGAGCATCAAACAAGCTGGCGAGATGGCCCGCCGGCATGTTCGGTTCCTGCTCCATTTCCCGCTGGGCATTCAGCTTGGACAGTCCGGCCTTGGTGAACGCTTCGAGATCGACTTCGCCGTTCTTCTGCGAAGTGGCAATCATGTTCATGACGAGTAGAAAGTCTTGCTGGCCTTCCCCCGCACCGAGGTACACGCCGAACCGGCCGTGATCGAGATCGGGAGTCAACACTCCGGAATCTTTGATTGCCTGTGTCGCAGCGCCAATGGCGAAACGGATGTTCGAGCCGGAGTGATGAAAGCGTTCCACATCCGGAACGTAATCAGCGAGGTCAAACCCGCGCACTTCGGCAGCAAACGTGGTGGGGAAACCGGAAGCATCGAAGTGTGTGATCGGGCCGATACCGCTCTTCGATTCCTGCAGCGACCGCCACATCTCCGCGACGGTTTTCCCGACCGGAGTGACACAGCCCACGCCCGTCACGACCACGCGACGTCTCATACCCACATCCCAAAGCCCCGGAAAATTGCCCAACCCACTTCGATAGTCTATCACGCTGCGGTGTGGACATGAACCCCGGTGAACTTCCCAGGGATGGCAATCCCTGGGCGTCGAGATTCATTTCGCGCCGTCGCCCGCTTTGCCGACGTCCATCACTCCCAGGAGTCGCATTGAGAAGACAAAACTCTTTTGATCGATCGCCCCGTTGCCGGAGTCCGCATTCACATGCGCGAAGACAATCTCCGCTTCCGCTGCAAGCCGTTCTCCCACGTGCGCGGTGCAGGAGACCATGCCTCCTTCTTCACTCACATTGATCAGCGTTGCGGTGTAGGTCAGCGTATCCCCCGGCACCACCCAGCCGTGATACGTAACCTTCGGTACCTTTGCCAGAATTACGGCCCGCTCGAAATCATGGACATCACCCAGCAGAATCCCACCGGTCTGTGCCATGCCTTCGAGCATTAATGAGCCGGGCATTACCGGAAAGCCCGGAAAGTGGTCGTGCAGGTGCTCTTCCGCCAGGCTCACATTCTTAATGGCCTTGGCGTGTGAGCCCTTCTCGAACTCCACAAACCGGTCAATCCAGATCCAACGCATCGCGCGAAACCCTTGCTCGTCGAGCCGCCTGTCTTGTGTGCCAGGGCCGTATCGGCCGTGTAAACATCAACGCGGTGTACTCAATCACACGGCTCACAGAGCCGTGGCACACAAGCTGACCACGAACGACTAGCCCAGCTTGCGTTGCAGGAAGTTCACAATCATTCCGACGGTGAAGAGTTCCTGCAGGTTCTCGACCTTCGGGTCTTTGGCAAACGCGTCAATGTTGGCGTGGGGCATCCGGGTCCGGAGCTCTTGCAAACCCTTCTCCGTCACTTTGCCAGCCGAGACGAACGAGGCGTCAGCGGCGGCGAAATTCTCCGGGAAGAGTTCGCCCCGCGGAATCTTCGTGCCGAAATTCTTCTCCAGCCGGAAGACGATGTCGAGGAAGTCGATCGACTCGGCACCGAGGTCGGCGGACAGCCGGGCATTCTCGGTGACATCGTCATCATCGACACCGAGGGCGTCGACCAGGGTCGCTTGCACTTTACTGAAGATTTCATCGCGCGTCGGCATTCGTCAGTCTCCGGCCGCCTGGTCCCGTTCCGGGGCACCAACAGGCGGCGTCATCAATATACGCCCCGTTCGTGATCCAAGCCCCGTCGTTGTGTCCGGGCGAAAGACACACCGCAATCTCTCAGGGCGCCGTCACGCGCAGCGACAATCGCCACGCGGCTGTGATGTCTGTTGGTTCCAACCCATCTTTATCGAACAACAACCATTTGATTCGCTGGGAATTTAAGTGATTGTGTGCCACGGCCCTGTTCAGGCCATGCCTCCCAGTGTCAAACCGCCGTCCACCTTCAAGACCTGTCCTGTGATGTAACTCGATTCCTCTGCGGCCAGGAATAACACCGCGTGGGCGATGTCTTCCGGTTTGCCGAGCCGTTTCACCGGAATTGCCTGCTTGATCTTATCGCCGGCAGCATTCATCACCGCGGACGTCATGTCCGTTTCAATAAACCCCGGGGCAACACAATTGACCGTGATATTTCGCTTGGCCAGCTCGACCGCCATGCACCGGGAAAAACCTTCGATCCCCGCTTTGCTCGCGGCATAGTTGGCTTGTCCGGGATTGGAAAAATCGGCGGAGACACTCGACATGTTGATAATTCGGCCGTACCGCGCGGACATCATCGGCATCGTGGCGGCCTGACAGAAATTGAAGACGCTGGTGAGGTTGGTGTCGATGACCTCTTTCCACTGTTCTTCAGTCATGCGTGCCAGCAGTGTATCGCGCACAATCCCTGCATTGTTGACCAGAATATCGAGCTTGCTCCACTTCGTGAGCACATCCTGCACGATCCGGTCGGCGTCGGCTTTCTGGGCGACGTTCCCTTGAATCGCCCAGACTTCACCTCCGTTAACGGACAAGTCGGCGGCAAGTTTCTCCGCGGCGTCTTTGCTCGCTTGATACACGAACGCCACCTTAGCGCCAGCGGCGGCAAGCTTCTCGACGATGCCGCGACCGATGCCACGACTCCCGCCGGTCACCAAAGCGGTTCGTCCTGCTAACGTCGTCAAAATCCGTTCCCTTCAAAACGACCGCGTGATTTTCGGTCGACGGTTCCATGCAGCATTACAGCGGAGTCGTTTTGGCCGGAGGCGTCCAGACCTGAGCAAACAATTCGCGGGCGGATTGCCGACGGAGTTCGTCCGACGACTGCATCGCAGGATTGCGATCCGCCAGGTTAAATGCATCCAAAATGATTCGGGCGGAGACGGCGGATGCGCCATCAATTGTGCCGGTTCCCATCAGGTCCCATGTGCAACCGTCATGTTTCTTCACGTTGACTTGCACGACGAGCGATTTCCCCGGTGAGACAAAGCTGTTGAACTTCAGTGCCCGGGCTTCTTTCAGCAGGATGGTACTCGACGCAAACTGTTCGCTCTCGCGGATCAACCACGCCCCGGCTTGCACCAGGGCTTCCAGCATCAAGACACCGGGAAGCACGGGAAACCCCGGGAAATGGTCGGCGAGGTACTCTTCCGCCAGCGAAAGATTCTTCACCGCCGTGATCGATTGATGCGGCGTGAGCTCGGTAATTCGATCAATCAGGACGAACCGCATCGCATCGCTCGGCGGGAAAAGTCGACACCTCGACACCAGACGACCGGCTGGCCGTCAACGGCGGGAGAGAATCCAGCCATTCTAGGGGTTCAGGCGTAGCGACTCAACCGAACTTGCCGGGTGTTCCACGCAGAACGGTCGTAATCGACGCCCACACCGGCGAACTTTCTCTCTCTATCTGGTTTCTAGAAAAGAACTTACCAGCCAAGACATGCGTTCGGAGCGACAGAGATTCACCGTTTGAAGTGACCACAGTGTCTCCAACATCTTTTGTGGAAACAACTTGCAGTCGGGCGACCAACTCGCATGGGATTTGGTTGGTGTGGTTTTTTGTGTCGGTTTCCGCTGGGTGAGAATCTCTGGCCTATTCTTGACACACGCACGGCGACAGAGCTCGGCCCGAAATCCCGCCGCTCGGCGGTGCATTACGGAATCTGCGTATGGCCCATCTCTGTCAGCTGAACTCAACACGCTTTGTGACATCATCCGACCAGCCGATCGTTCGCGCACTGGATCGCCTCTGGCCGACCGGTGAAGCTCACATCGACGTCGAGATGGGCAACGACGCCACCGAAGCCGAACGGAGGACCTCCGTCCGCCGCGACGGTTGCGCCGATGTCAGTGTCGCAGGGGCACCACCGTTTCCGCTGCTCGGACACGGTGAGCATTGTGACTGGCTGCACGAGCATGGCATGGCCGGACGCTTGATTGATCTCAGTATCACCGGGGCGTCCATGGTTTTGCCCAAGTCGTTCGAATCCGAATCCGCGATCTTTGTCCGCCTGGCACCTTATGATGATTGCCATCCGGTCGATGTCCCGGCCCGGGTCGTCCGCAGCGTGGAACTCGCCGACGGACAATGGAAGGTCGTGGCCCAGTTCGATCAACACCTCTGTTTCGACCAGGCGTATGTCATGACGCAACCCGCGGTGATGTAAAAAACAGAAGCCCAGGGAAGTCTTTCCCTGGGCTTCTTCATCATTCACGTTGCGAATCGAAACTAGTCGCGCGGTTGCGGGACTTCGACGTTGCGGCCGTTATCCGGCAGCGTGGCGTCCACGCGATCGGCCCCTTGGGAGCGGCCATCCGCGGGAGTATTGCTGACGCGGGTGGTGCGACCGTCGAGGATCACCTTCGCCGCGTTCCGCAATTCGCTGTCGCTCATCCGGCGAACGTTGCCGAGTTCGAGCAAGGGTTCCAGCATCCGCACCGCTTTGGCGACCGACGTTTCCATCAGGCCGATTTCGATCAGGCTCTTCCGCATTTCGCCGAGCACTTGAATCTGTGTGGCGAATTCATCCTGGAACGCGGTCAGCACTTCGAGAGACTGGATCGCATCGGCAACCGACTGTGATTCTCCCGCGAGCTTCTTTTCGACCGAGATCAAATTGGTCAAATTCTGCTGAGCCATCTCCAGGTCGATGAATCCCCCAGCGAGTTGGCCGTTGATGGCGATCAGCTTGTCGGCCTGCATCGCCGCGGTGTCGGTTGTACCGGCTTGCTCAGCCAACTTGGCTTGGGTGCCGAGCCATTGGTCCGCTACGAACTGCGCGATTTCGACGAATTGCGCCCCGGCCTGGACCGACGCATTCAACCCAATCAAACCTTGAAGGCTTTCCTGAGCAGGAGCGATGTGGGCGATCTGGCCGCGGAGTTCGCCGCTCATGGCGATCATGTCTTCCAGAGCCTTCTGCGCGATCGGCAGGTCTCCCGCCTGAGACTTGGCGGTCTCCTTGATGGCAATCAGTTCGGCCAGGGCCCCGGACGCTTGTTCGTGGGTCGGCTGCTGATTCACCAGCCGATTTTCGAGCGTCAGCATCTGCTCGAACGATTCGACGGCCGTTTCAGCCACGGCTTGTTGGGAGATGATGTTGTCGTGCAGTTCCGCAATCTGCTTCAGCGACATCGTGGCGGCTTCCGTCGCTTGGGCTTCCGAGACGACATCCGACCGGAGTTGACGAACCGCGGTGAGGGCGAGCCGCGCGTCTTCCAGTTGATTCCGCTGGGCTTTAAGACTGGAGAGGAGGCTGTTGGCTTCCCACACCTGTTCTCCGGTTCCCGTTAACTCCTGGATGCGGGCTTCGAGCTTCCCCACATCACGTTTCATCTGCGCGAGTTCGCGCGTCAGCGGCCGGGCGATGACGAAATGCATCCCCACAAAGCCAATTGTCACACCCAGAACCAGGAGTCCCCAAGTCAGCTTCTGCTGCTCTGCCATTTGAGACTCGATTGCACGGATTTTCAGACCTTCGGACGTGTACACAGTTAGGCTCCGATGCTGGAAAGCTCGGTGAAGGAGAGGGCCCTGTGAACGGCGACCCTCGTCGTCGTTCACCCGTCGGGAGGGTCAGAAAACTCGACCCACATTATTTTCTCTACTCAGTATCGCCATTTTCCGTTCGGCAATTTGTGCCGTTTGACAGCGACCTTGCACAATTCATAAAAGGAAGCAGTGGGGTAACGGTGACGTTCCACCCAACCCTTGCGGATTAGGAGGACACGGCCGATTTTTCATCGAGTTTCTACCATCGGGATCGCGAACCGTGGGGGAGTTCGACCCTCACCCGTGTGCCACACGCTCTGCGTATGTCATCTCCGGTGGTTAGGATGTGGGTGTGATTTGGCAATGCCTCAGCCCACAAAGCCGCGTACCGGAAGATGTTGACGATGACACCCGTTTTGCGAATTCGATCTCCGCAACTCGTCGATGCCGACGTCATTGCCGACTTCAATTGCCGGCTGGCCGTGGAATCCGAAGGACGGGCACTTGATGCCGCCACGATTGCGACCGGCGTACGCGCGGTTCTGGAAGGACGCGGCGAAGCAGAATATTTTCTCGCCGAATGGGACGGGCGCGTGATCGGCCAACTGATGCTGACCCGCGAGTGGAGTGACTGGCGAAACGGCTGGTTCTATTGGATCCAGAGCGTGTACATCATCCCGGAACATCGCCGGCAAGGAGTGTTTACACGACTGTATCAGGAAACCGTGGCGCGCGTGGAAGCCCGTGATGACACCGTCGGGCTGCGGTTGTACGTCGAAACGCACAACCAGAAAGCGATCGAAACCTACGTGAAGCTCGGGATGCAACCCACAGGCTATGAGGTGCTCGAACTCCCGCTACGGCGTGCGCTCGCGCCGATCAAGCCGCCGAGCGGCCAATAGCAACTAACGCATTTCGAAGTCGTTCTCTGTCGCAACGCGGAATTCGTGTGGCGACCGACCAGTCGTTTCGGACTCCGCGACAGCGGGCTTCGAAAGCGGACCGCTTACTTCACCGCGACATTCTGTGTCGGCAATGCAGAACGACGCATTCCACTACCCGTCGCCGACCACACCACTGCGGCGGATGGGGCGACGGGTTTGAATCGGCCAGAGGTTTTCGGTGTCGGCAACTGGGGCGGTTCATCCGTCGGCATGGGTACCGGGGCGTTCGCCGAACCCGATTTCGGTGCAGCCGATCGCGCCGGGATCGGTTGCCAGTCGCCGTGGGAACGATGATCCGGAACTTGAGCGGTTTGTGTGGCGTTTGGAATCGGTGTCAATGCGGCCGACTGCATCGACAACCCCGGAACCATCGCCGTACCGTGGAAATGGGGGGCGGCGACCGTGCCCATCGCGCAACCTCTGCACCCCATCACCGGAGCCGGGGCGGCAACCATCGTTGTGGGAACGATTTCGGTGACGTGCTGCACCGTCTGATAGGGGACCATGCGAGTGACGGTCTGCGGGACCTGCCGCGTGACTTGATAGGGAACAGCGCGGGTCTTCGTCTGAGTGATGCAGGCCGTTTCTGCAATCTGCTTGGTGACGGGCTTCGGGACCCAGACCATCTGGTACCCCCCTTCGTCCACGGTCACGCTCTTCATCGTCGTGACGGGGACGCGCTCGGTGTAGGTTTCCTGGCGAACATGGGTTTCCGTCACACACTGTACGGTAGTGACGGTCTCCGGCCGGAGATGTGTCTGCACCACAGCGCGGGTTCGGGCACAGTGACACGCCGCCATCGGCTGAGTGCACGTCTGGCAACACCCTGGCCGGTGCATCGGAAAGACCTGGGCAATCAACGTGGCGGGGAGCAGTCCACCCGCGGTGGCGGCAAACAGAACCCAGCTCGACAGATGTTTCATAGCAATTCTCACAGCCCGCAAATCACTCAATTCCCGCAAATTGACTTGCGGCAATCGTCGTCAGGATCGGTCACTCCGGCATGCTTCCTTCACGCCGGTTTCTGAGACGGACGGTTCTGACAAGGAATCGGGCGGGTCGTAGGGCGCACCGTCATCGAGCCGACTCCCGGTCAAAATGTTCCGACTCGTGAACGAAGGGAGCACCATGCCTGTCATTTTGGCGAGCCTTGCCTGATGATTGCGCAAGTGGCATGCCGCGCTGCCGGGACCGACTTTCGAATTGCAAAAATGACAATTGGGGGTGGGGGTCTGCGGGAAAAAAGGCATGTTCTGCGGAAATCTCGCTGAAAAACACATCAGGAAACGCGATTTTGACCGCGGAGAAAGGGGGGGAGGAATACGATTCCTATTGCAGCGACACGACACAGTCACCTATTTTGATGCGTCCATGTTGATCGCCCCGCGATTTGCGAGGCACCATCATCGGTCACAAGGAGGCTGAACTACGATGGGAAACTCCACGCTGCTGCCGTTGGCAACGTTACTGATCGCTGCCGGTCTGGCCGGTTTGTTTGTCCGCCCGCTGGGTCAACATCGCGCGTTCGGTGAAGAGCCGATCTCCGCGACGACCGTCTCGATCGACCAGCAACCGACACGCATCACTCCGGTCCCGGTTCAAAACCGCGGTTCACTCGTGATCGCTGGCGGGGGGGCACTCCCCAAAGTGATCTATGAGCGATTCCTGCAACTCGGCGGAGGTCCAGAAGCGAAGCTCGTGATCGTTCCCACGGCGAGCATGATCGCTGACAGTCCGGATATTCTCGCCCGTTTGCCCATCTGGCGGGAACTCCATCAGGGACCGATCAGCATCCTGCATGCGGAAACACGCGAACAATCCTGCGAGTTCGACTTCTGCCAACCACTCGAAACCGCAACCGCAGTCTGGTTCATCGGTGGCGACCAGAACTATATCGCGGAGCGCTATCTTGGTACGCCGGTCGAAACGGCATTGCACAAGGTTCTGGAACGGGGTGGCGTCATCGGTGGCACGTCCGCCGGTGCCGCGATCATGTCCCGCGTGATGATTGCCGGCGGGCGGACTTCGCCCATGCTGGCCACGGGCTTGGGTTTCCTGCCGGAAACCATCGTCGACCAGCACTTCCTCAAGCGGAATCGCAAAGACCGCCTGCATGCTGCGTTGAAACTGCATCCGCATCTGGTGGGCATCGGGATCGACGAAGATACGGCCTTGGTCTGCCGCCCGGATGGTCACGAAGTCATTGGGAATTCCAGCGTGCTGTTGTGTCTGGGCGCGACCAACAACCGCGAGGAGATCACGGAAACGATTCCGACGGGACAAAAGTTTGATCTGCGTCCCTGGACGATTGCGGCAACCGGTCGGGCCCGTCACGGGGCGTATTCCACCGCCGAGTCGCGTCCGGTTCCGAACCTGCGTAAGGGAGCCGTGGTGATTGCCGGTCCGCGTCCGCCGAAAGAAGCCGTGCAGGAATTCCTGACCGCCGCCGGAGGCAAGAACGCGAATCTCGTCCTCGTTTCCGAAACAAAGGAAACCGCGGAAAGTGAAAACCGACTGCGTGAGTACTTCGCCGAGATGGGGGCCGCCAACCTGATGGTCTGCTCGGCGACGGATGAAGACACGATGAGCGATCCCAAAACCCACGAAACGTTTGCCCGGGCTCAGGGAGTGTGGTTTGTGGGTGCTGAAGAAGAGCGTCTGCTCGATCTGGTGGTGCGGTCTTCTCTCCAGAAAGTGGTCGGTGAAGTGCTGGCCCGGGGTGGTGCCATTGGCGGTTCTTCCGCCGGGGCACGCATTCATGGTGACGGCATCGTCCGGCGAAAATCCGGCACGACCGTATCGACTGTCCCCTCCAATTCTCACGATTCCGGACTGGGTCTTCTGCCCGGCGTGGTGATCGATCAGTGCGCAGTGGGAGAAGAAACGACTGACAACATGGCCACCGTGCTCCGCGACCGGTTTCCGAACTGTATCGGACTCGGGCTGAAAGAATCGGCGGCGGTCGTCGTCCGCGGGCATACCATGCAGGTCGTCGGCAGCGAGTCAGTTTCGCTGTATGACACGGCCCGTTCTGGTGAGAAGGTTCAAGCCGACCAGAAAATCCCCGCCGGTCAAACCTACGACTTTGTCGCCCGCCGGGTGGTCGATTCGAGCATCGAAACCACTCGCTGAGTTCAATACAGAGGCCCAGGGAAGCGTTCCCTGGGCCTCTGTTGTTCATGCTGGAGTGGACAACGACGCCGACCAGCAATCGCGAATGGCCGCAAGTTTACGCTCAATCGTCCGGGGTGACAGCGCAAGGGCTTCCGCAATGTCTTCGTTGCCGTAGCCTTCGAGTCGCAACACGGCAATCCGGCGGTGAGTGTCGTCGGGCAACCGTGCCAGCAAGTTCGCGCACTCTTCATCCATGGTGGCGATCAATTCTGGCGTTGGTGTCTGCGAGAGAAACTGATCGAAGTTGCCCGGTGTCTCGGCTTCATTGCCGAAGAAAATCGAATCGCCACGGACTTGGCCACTGCCCCGTTTGTGCGTCATCTGCTTGCGGATCTGATCGACCGCTTTGCGACTGGCCAAGGCGACCAGCACCTGCCATAAATCGTCCCGGTTGTCGAGCCGTTCAAACCGACCGTCGGCGACGCCCACGCACAGACTCTTGAACGCCGTGGCGGCAACGTCTTCTTCATCAGACACCCGGCGGGACGTGCCGCCCAGGCGTCTTCGCGCGACGCCCACCAACTGCTGGAAAAAATGATCCCATAAGGGACGGGCTGCGGTTGAATCGCCAGCCTTCAGGCGTTGAATCCAGAACGTGATCGACTCATCGAAGGGATCGCTCATCATCCACGACTCGCTGATTGGCAACGGGACGCCCGCTGCCATCTTACGGTGAAACACCTCGAAGTCGATACCCTTAAAGCAACCACCAGCACAACACGCCCACCACGCAGGACCAGAACGCGATCCCGATGCTAATCACCAGGCATCCGTCCGCATCGACAGACTTGTCGTTTCGGAATGCGGAGAGAATCAACCAACCGGGAAACTTGAGCAAGGCCTCGAAGAAAATCTCCGCGATCGCCCGCAAAACAATCTCGAACAACTCGTGCATGGTGTGACAACCCGGTTGTCGTATTGACAGAAACAAGAGCGTGCAAACTTGATTCCGGACAGGGTCTTGCAGCGATTTCAATCGGCCAGAATAAAACTTGTGATCTCACAATTTGACAAGGGCGGCATTGTGACCTAGGTTTCGACTATGTCAGCGTGTGTGAGTCTGCCCGGAATCCGAGCGCAGACCGAATCTCACCAGATTGTCCCGTCGTTTCGTGAGTCTGGCCATGCGATCCATTCGCCGCTTCTTGAAGGACGACCACGCCACCACGGCTGTGGAATACGCGGTCATGCTGGCCTTGATTCTGCTGGTGTGCATCGTCGGCGTCGCAGCCTTCGGCAACTCGCAGGACAGCTACTGGGGCCGCATCAACGGTCAAATGAATGACCACGGCATCGGTCCGTAGCCGACAGCCAGACATCATGGACAACTTCGAGAAGCCCAGGGGATGCTTTCCCTGGGCCGATTTCGTTTCAGCTCCCCTGCAATTCGGGTATCGTGTTTCTGCACACAGAAGATTGACATTCGATGTGGGGAGATACCAATGGCCCGCGCTCTTCCGGGATTGCTGCTTGCCTGCGGCTGCATCACAGCCAGCATCGCCTCTGCCGCCCCGCCGAACATCGTCGTCGTGCTGACGGACGACCAAGGCTATGGTGACCTGTCGTGCCACGGCAATCCGATCCTGAAAACGCCGCATCTCGACCAGCTGCACGCCGAAAGTGTGCGGTTCACCGACTTTCATGTCAGCCCCACGTGTGCTCCAACCCGCTCGGCATTGTTGACCGGCCGGCATGAGTTCAAGAACGGCGTGACCCATACCATTCTGGAACGCGAACGGCTGACCCTGAAAGCGACCACGCTGGCGCAGGTGCTGCAAACGGCGGGGTATCAAACGGGCATCTTCGGCAAATGGCATCTTGGCGATGAAGACCCGTATCAGCCGGACCAGCGCGGCTTCGATGAAGTCTTCATCCACGGCGCAGGGGGCATCGGCCAGACCTATCCCGGCAGTTGTGGTGACGCGCCGAAGAACAGCTACTTCGGTCCCGTGATCAAACACAACGGCACGTTCGTGAAGACGAAGGGGTACTGCACGGACGAGTTTTTCGGCCACGCCATCGCATGGATGGACAAGGCCCGGACAGAAAAGAAACCGTTCTTCACCTGGATCGCCACCAACGCCCCGCATGGTCCGCTCGACATCACCGAAGAATACGAAGCGATCTACAAAGGCAAAGTCCCACCCAACGTCGCCAAGTTCTTCGGGATGATCGCGAACATCGACGACAACATCGGCAAACTGCGGGCGTTCCTTGCCGAAAAGCAGCTCGACGACAACACGCTGGTCATTTTCATGAATGACAACGGCGGGACGGCGGGCGTTTCAACACACAATGTGGGAATGCGCGGCGCGAAGGGAACACCGTGGGAGGGAGGGATCCGCGGCGCATCATTCTGGCGGTGGAAGAAAACGCTGGTGCCAGGCGATGTCGCCGCACTCACAGCCCATATCGATGTCTTTCCGACCCTGACCGAGATTGCTGGCGTGAAGCTTTCCCACGCGGTCCAGCAGCAAGTAGACGGCCGCAGTCTGTTGCCGCTGCTGAAGAACCCCCAAGCCAAGTGGGATGACCGGTTTCTCTTTTCACAAACCGGGCGATGGGACGTGAAGACGAATGGTCGGCAAGCCAAACGGGAAAACGCCGCGGTCCGCTGGCGGTCTTACACGCTGGTCGCCACGCCGAAGGACACCAAAGGCGAATGGCAACTCTTTGATCTCACAACCGATCCCGGACAGAAAACCAATGTTGCGAAGGAGCAGCCGGAGATCGCGCAGAAGCTTGCGGCGGCGTATGACGAGTGGTGGGACAGTCTGCCGCCCTACCTCGTCAATGAACAACAAACTGGCCCGAAGTGGAACCCGTTCCACGAACAGTACTGGCGACAATTCCGCGGACCAGGGCCCAACAACGCGCCGGTACCGGCGGATTTTGTGCTGCCGTAGAACGGAAAATCCGAACCTCGAAATCCGAAGGAAGCACGAAATTTCAAAGAGAAAACGTGATGAATCAGCCCCGTTTTCTTTGTTCGAGCTTACGAATTTCCTTCGGATTTCGTGCTTCGAGTTTCGGATTTTCACCCGCGTGTCAACGCCGCCATCATCACCCCTGCGGCGACGGACGCATTGAGCGATCCCACTGGCCCTTGCGGCGCGATACGGCACACGTCGTCGCACAGGTCAAGGGTCAACCGCCGCAGTCCCTGTTCTTCGTTACCGATGACCAGCAACCAGTGCCGATCATGCGGCACTTCCTGCACATCCCGTGGGGCGTGTTCGGAACTGCCGAGGATCCACAGCCCGGCGGTTTTCGCGGCTTTCAAGGAAGAGGCGAGGTTAGAGACCTGTGCGAAGGGGACGTGTTCCATGCCGCCGGACGCGACATCGTATGCCGTGCCTGTGAGCGGTGCCGAGCGGTCTTTGGTCAGGATCACGCCACGGATGCCGAAGAACGCCGCGGACCGGAAGATCGCACCGACGTTGTGGGGGTCTTGCAGACAATCGAGGGCCAGCCACACGCCGAACGGGGCTTCGAGATTTGACCATTGCAGTTCGACCGGAACATCGGGGCGTTCCCGTATGCTGGCTGATGCGGCACTCGTCCGTTCGTGTTTGTCGAGCTTGTTGAACCGCCCTGTCGGTGCCTCCGCAAGTTCCGTCCGCACGGGGATGCCTTGAGCGCGGGCGAGATCACCCACCTGCGTCCACGCTTCCGAAGGCCGATGTGGCGGCAACCGCACCTCGAGGACATCATGCGGCCGGCAAGCCAGCGCGGCGAGAACACTGTGGGGGTTTTTGAGCGTCAATGACATCGAAGCAAATCCGAATCTCGAAACCAGCAGGAAGCGGGAAACCATAGCATTATCGAGTACCGAGTGCATGGTGCCACAACGCTGGCCACGGAAAATGTGTCGCCTACTTGAACGACAGATCTTCCGGGCGAGGCAAGTCGTTCAGCGACGCCAGGCCGAACAATGACAGAAACCGTGGCGTGGTGTGGTAATGGACCGATTTCGGATCGTCCTTGGATCGTTCGACAACGATCAAATCCCGACGGAGCAATTGCCGCAGGGTTCCACTGGCGTGCCCTCGTTCCAATTCTTCGAGATGCGTGTCGGTGACGGGTTGCTGGTAGGCAATAATCGCGAGGATTTCGAGCACATCCTGCGACAATCGCACTTCTCGGGGACCTAAACCGTAGACTTTGTGCCGCAGACGTTCGAATTCCTCCCGCAACGCGAGTCGATACCCCCCTTCACCAAGTTGAATCGTGTAGGGTCGCCCTTCCGAGGCATACTGCTGATTCAGGGCGTCGATCGTTTCTTCGACAAACGAGGATGTGTAGTCTCCGCGGAGCAGCGAGGCCAGCTTGGCCGCGGTGAGTGTTGTTCCGCCGACAAACAGGCACGCTTCCAGCACTTGTCGGGGACTGAGAAGCGGGGCCGGTTCGAGAACTTCCGGCGGAGCCGGTTCCGACTTCGGAGCGGCTACCACCTCGTCTTCCATGACCGACAGTGCACCCGGTCGTAACTCCTCGGCCGTCGCCACAATTTCGGATTCGACGGCATCGAGCGCTTCGAGCGCCCGCAGGTAGGCCGCTTCGAGTTGCTCCCCGGACCACTGTGGCTCTTCTTCAGCCGCAGGGCTGCCGAGAAAATCATCGGGAAGGTCGGTAGCAGACATCGGCGCGGCCTCGATCGAAATTTGCCCGGAGACGCAGGCTGGGTTGTGTCATGCCGATCCCGACCGGTCAAGATCGAGTTTGTGTTGACCTTCCAATCCCACGAGTTTCTCTCAGATGCGCATCCTTGCCAGTCTGCCTCAGTTGTCGGGGTTCACTGCCGATGAAGTCGCCAAACTGCCATCGGACCGCAGTTTTCGGTAGACTGCGAGCGCGAATCGGCAGTCGCGGAAGATTCTTGACCCAACACTGATGGCGCATTGCGGCATCAACGAGGTGGCCATGGCGCGCTTTACACAGGTTGACCGGCACTCGCTGTATCCCGTGGAGCAGTGGGGTGACACCTTGGTCGTGCTGCCACGCGGAGACGCCGCCGGATTCAATCCGACCACCGTGAATCGGGAAATGGCGACGGTTACGGAACTGGCACAGTCGCCTGCCGTTCGGCATCTGATCATTGACATGAGCGGCGCAAACTATTTTGGATCGATCGTGCTCGGTGGGCTGGTCCAGCTCTCGCAAGCTGTACGCAATCGGGGCGGGCGGGTGGCCATTTGCGATGCCTCACAAGACATGCAAGACATCTTGCGGATCATGAAGCTGGATACGCTGTGGGAGATCTTTCCCGATCGTCGTACCGCGCTGCGTCGGGTCGCCCGGATTCCATTCAAGCTTAAACTCTGGGCCTGGCGGAAAACGGGGGCATGGATTGCCGCCGTGGCGGTCGTGATTCTGGTGTACGTGTTCTATCCCCGACCGAATTACGGAAAGATTTATTACGAACAGACCGCCGAACTCTGGCGGGAATACCAGGAGAAACGGGATCTCGCCGGTGAAACGGATTGGGAGCGATTCTCCACCACATCGACGAAAAAGCTGAAGCCGATGATTGATCACATTAACCGGCGGGCGAAGTTGAGTGTGTGGAAGGAATCGGAACGGTATGTTCTGTATGCCATCCGCGATCACTGGCCGAAGGCACTCCAGCGGAATGATCCCAATTCACGGACCGAGGCGGAGGTTGTCCAGGCGTACCTCCGCGGCGCGGAAGCCATTCTCGAAGGGCGAGCTCCATCGGCGGATCTCTTTGCGAATGTGGGCATTCGCCCCAGCGCCGCCCCGGTCTCCCCAGAAGGACCAGCAGCGGTACCGAATGCGGTCCGTGCGGATCATTCAGTAGCGCCGGCGTCTCCCCCTCCGACACCATGAAGCGGTTGCGGGCGATTCCGAGGGGACTTGGTGACTAACTTTCTGGCGTCGGCGCAGGGACATCAATGCCCGCGGAGAAATCGTCCGTGTCTTGGACGGGTTTCGCCGGTGACGGCTGCTCACGCACTGGTGGCGATGGCTCATCCGGTAGCCCGGCGATGTCGGACAAGGGCCGCTTGATGGCCTTCGGCGGACGAGGAGGACGTGGTTTGCGGGGCGGTGGACCGCCTTCGTTCCCGCCGGGCCCCTTGGAATCCCGTGGACCGCGTTCCGGGCCGGGTGGTCCATTCTGCGGTGCCGCTTCACCGGCGGGGGCCTCCGGACCGGAGCGAAGATTCGGACCACGGCGGCGGACTCGGCCGGGCAGCGGTGTTGCAAGTTCCTCTTCCGTCAGATTGAACGATGCCACGGACAGCTCGCGGGCTTCTGCGGAAGTCACCGGTCGTTGAATGGGGACGCGCTCGGAGACAATCTGCATCCACACACCTGCGGCACAACTGCATCGGACGGCGGTGTGGTCTCCCGCGAGTCGCCGTTCCCGCTGACACGCCGGACAGCGCCAGACCCGTCGTACATCTAAATCGAGTCGAACTCCTGGGCCGCGCATGGCTGGTTTTACTTTCCGTCGTTGTGATTTAAGACCGGGCGCCGACTTCAATTTCCGCCGGAGCAATCGCTTTGGCGGCGGCATCACTCCCGGTGTACGTCGGCAGGTTGCACTCGGTGGCTTCCCAACCGTGATGACGCAGCGCTCCCCGATACGGTCCGGTGCTGCCGATGTTTCCGGTCAACCGATACCGTCCCGCATCAAAACCCGTGGCGACTTCAATCGACGCCCCTTCCGGGTCGGACACAATTGGCCGCAACGCAAACAACCGTTCCAGCGTTTTGCTGGCGTCACGCTGGATTTCCCGGACCGCAGCCCCGATTTGCTCGTCGGCATAACCGGTCAAATCTTCCTGCAGAAAGTCGACCAACCGGGCCTCGCGCTGTAAGGTTGCCAGCAACGTAAGAGCCTCGCCTTGCCGCGGTTTGGGCGGTGCGGCTGGAGTCGCGACAGCCACCGGCGGCGCAGCAATCACGGGGGGAACCGCCCCGCTCAGTGCGGCCGCGATCCGTTCGGCTTTCCCGCCGTCAAAAAGCGCTCCGAAAAAAGCCCGAAACGCCGTCGTCACCCGCCCCATACGTCCACGTCCTCAAAAAAATCTCACGACCATCATGTTGAGTTCCTTGCAGTAGCGCGGTTTGTGGCCGAAATGTCAACCACGCACAACGGAATGAAGATCACGCGGAATGTGTCCGTCCATTGGTGGTGATCCAGAGGTTTGCTGTGCCGGTTGGAGTCTTCGCCCCGGCGGGGCGCCGGGCTGTCGCCACGGGTGGAGCGGCGCGGCGACATCGTCGCCCGACGCGGAACCCGTGGACCCTGTCGCATGATCGATTGCCCCGGCGGGGCAAAGGAAGCTCTCGTGCTGTTGTCGAGATTCCACCGTCCCTCCGGGACGAAATGCTTTTTTATCGATCGTGACCACGGGTTTCGCTCCGCTCCACCCGTGGCTACAGTCCAGCGCCCCGCCGGGGCGAAGAAGTCGAACTGCATCCCGACCGATATGAATGTCCGCATCACCAGCCACCGACGGAGGCACTCTGACGACGGAAACCATCTGATCTCAGGGATTCCACAACAGGCAACCAAATCCGTTGTCCCTTCCCGCACCTCGCAACAGCGTGGTAGACTTCGATGCGACTCTTCCCCCACTGAAAATCACGGTCACACTTTAATGACGGCATTTGATTCCCTGCCGATGTTCCGCTCGCCGCTCTCTCGCCGCGGGCTGTTGAAGTGTGGCCTGCTGGGCACAGCCGGGGCGGGGTTATCGCTGCCCCGCTTGCTCGCGAATGAATCGGCGGGACGGTCGGACCGGAAAGTCCTCGCCGACAACTGCATCCTGCTGTTCCTCGATGGCGGTCCCAGCCATCTCGACATGTGGGACATGAAGCCCACCGCCCCGGACGGTATCCGCGGTGAGTTCAATCCGATCAGTACCTCGCTGCCGGGTTATCAGGTCAGCGAGCACATGCCGAAGCTGTCGCAGCACATGCACCGCGCGATGGTGGTGCGGTCGATGCACCATACGGTGAACAATTCGCACGGAGCGGCGGTTTATACGGCTCTCACGGGACACGACCGGGGTGAAGCGGGCGGGTTGGCGAATCCGACGGATCATCCACACATGGGGGCCGTGCTGGCGAAGCTGCGGCCGACGCCGCCGAATGTGTTGTCGCACGTTCATCTGCCGTACATCACGCAGGAAGGGGCGGGGAATCCGCCGCAGCCGGGGTTCTTCGGCGGGTTCATGGGGCGATCGTATGACCCGCTGTTCGTGCTGAAAGATCCGAACGCGGCCGATTTCAAGGTGCCGGAACTGTCTCTCGAAGCGGATATTTCAGCCGGACGATTAACGCACCGCCGTGAGCTGTTCGATGCCATCGGCGCGAAGTTACCGAAGCAGACCAATCGTTCCGCAGCGAGTGAAATGACGGTGATGCAGTCCCGCGCGATGGATTTGCTGTCGTCGGAACGGGCCCAGCGGGCGTTCCGATTGACGGACGAATCCGACGCCGATCGCGAACGCTACGGTCGCAACATCTACGGTCAAAGCACGCTGCTGGCCCGGCGGTTGATTGAAGCGGGCACCCGCATCGTCACCGTGTCGTGGGCTCCCGATGCCAACGCCACCTGGGACACGCATGGCAGCAACTTTGTCAGCCTGAAGACAAAACTGTTGCCGCAGCTTGACGCCGCGTGCAGCAGTCTGGTGACCGATCTCGCCGCGCGCGGAATGCTGGAACGGACGATCGTCGCGGTCTTCGGCGACTTCGGCCGCACCCCGCGGATCAACGCCAACAACGCCGGACGCGATCATTGGAACTACTGTTACAGTCTGATGATGATCGGCGGCGGTTTCAAACCGGGTTTGATCTACGGTACCAGCGACGCCACCGGAGCATTCCCCGCGAGCAACCCGCTGGTTCCCGGTGACATTCTCTCGACGATGTACCACGCCCTCGGCATCGAACCGCAGGCGGAAATCTACGACCAGTTGAACCGCCCGCATCGAGTGGTTCCCGCAGGCGAGATCGTGCACGATTTGCTCGTGTGAGCCACCGCACGCAAAGAGAAATGCGGTCCACAGATTTCGCAGATTCACGCAGATTAAGAAAAGACCAGAGAAAAGGGCAGATAGTTAACAAGTGAGTTCGCTCATGCACATCGACGCATTCATTGAGAGTTCCCACAGCGGCGATTGCCAGCTTCTCAAGCGGCTCTACGACTTTGAACGCGCCGCAAAAACACACAAATGGGGTTACATCGAAGGCCTCATCCTGCTGGACATTGGACCCTACGATGGAACAGTTTTGTATCGCCCGGGGACGACGCCCCAAAACTCGCTGACCTTCGCCTGCACGGGCGGTGACGATGTTCACTTTGGCCTGGTAGGTGTCAATGGTCAGTATGGCGATTCTTCGCCTGTTGTGATGACAGTGCCCATGGCCGGCGATTCAATCGACGACACAAATTTCATTGTTGGCGAAACGCTTCACGAATTTTTGTGCCTCGGCTGCGTGCATGGATTCTTTTACGCCGAGGAACTGGCATATAGCTGGAGAAACGAGTTTTTCGATCGATACGCAAATGCTCCATCAACTGACGAGAACCGGAAGATCTACGAGAAATTTCAATCAGAACTGTCGCTTACGCCATGGATTTCAATCGAATCCAGGCTTCATGAGCTCGATTCCAAAATTAAGCCCTTGTTGAGATTCAAGCATCCGAGTTCGACCGAATCCGAGTGCGCTGACTAACCCAACGCAGAACCGAACTCCGGCCGCGAAATCTTACTCTTGTACTGCCAGTGGCGCGGTCAATTGAGCGCTACCCTGTGATCATTTATTTGCCTTCTCCTCAAATCTGTGTCCTTCTGTGAAATCTGTGGATCCTCTTCCGCCTTCGTAGAGCGTGTTCTTTCCTCCGACCTCCGCATAGAATTCGCGTTCTCCTCATGAATTCGCCTCTCGGAAGGGACAACGCATGCGCTCTGCGGTTGGTACCACAGTGATCCGTAACGGTCAGATGTTCGACGGCAGCGGCGCTCCACCGGTCCGTGATGCGGTGGTGGTCTGCGTTGACGGCAAGATCGCCTACGCCGGACCGTCCGCTGGCGCACCCGTCCCGCCGCCGGACGCAACTGTCATTGATGCTCGCGGCGGCACGATTCTGCCCGGTCTGATCGAAGCGCACTTTCATCCGACGTACTTCAACGTCGCGGCCCTCGAAGACCTCGACATCAAGTACCCCGTGGAATACGTCACACTCCTCGCGGCGGTGAATGCGAAGCTCGCGCTGGAGTGCGGTTACACCGCGGCCCGCAGCGGCGGCAGCCTGTTCAATGTGGATGTCTGGTTGAAGAAAGCGATTGAGAACGATCTCGTTCCCGGCCCCCGGATGGCCGCAAGTGGTCGCGAAATCTGTGGCGTCGGCGGGCTCATGGACTGGAACCCCGACTACCGCAAGATCGGCATGGACGGTTTGGTGCTGCTCATCAACGGTCCGGATGAAGCCCGGTCCGCCGTGCGCAAACTGGTGAAAGACGGCATCGAATGGGTGAAGACCTACCCCACCGGCGACGCCGCCTCGCCGGATATCAACGATCATCACACGCTCTGCATGACGTTTGAGGAAATGCACGCCGTCGTCGCCACCGCCCACAATCATGGATTGAAAGTGACGGGGCATTGCCGCGCGACGGAGGGCATCACGAATGCACTGAAAACCGGTTACGATGCCATCGAACACGGCACGTTCATTGATGACGAAGGTCTGGAACTGCTGCTGAAGCGTGATGTCCCCGTCGTCCCGGCGTTGTACTTTGAGCATGCCAGCATCGTCCGCGGTCCGGAGTTCGGGCTCTCACAGCGGGTGATTGACGGCCATCAGGAAACACTCGAAGGGGGTGCCGAAAGTGCCCGCCGCATTTTGAAAGCCGGCGGTCGGCTCGGCATGGGGGGCGACTACGGCTTCGGCTGGAACCCCCACGGCGACTATGCCCGCGAGCTGGCCTTCTTCGTCAACTACGTCGGCTTCACGCCGAGTGAAGTCCTGAAATGTGCGACCAGGACCGGCGCGGAAATCCTCGGCCGCGCGCACGAACTCGGCACCCTCGAAGCGGGCAAGCTCGCCGACGTGCTGATCGTCGACGGCGATGTTCTGGCCGATATCTCGTTGCTGGAACACCGCGACCGCTTCATCGCGGTGATGCAGGGCGGCGTCATCAAGGCGGGACAGTTGGTGTGAAGATCTTCTCCGTCCCAGTCCGGAGCGCGAGCGACGGGCGAGACGAATGCTGAGCGACGAGCAAAGTCGTTGAATCCACGCGGACCGCCCGTCGCTCGCGCTCCGGGCTGGGACAGAACTACGCGGACGTCACCGGCTGCTCCGCGGAAATCGACGACAAGGCCCCGTTATTCTTCTTGCGGGTGGCGAGCGGATGGTGCGAGACCGGTTCATGTTCGCGCAGGCCGACCACCAGCAGGTGACGTCCTGCGTGGAAGAAGTCGTCTTGCAGGTGATGTAACTTTTCCATCGTGCTGTGATCGACCAGCGGCGTTGCCGACATGTCGAGGATCACGGTCTTGTCGGCTGCTGCCGACATCACGGCCTTCCTCAATGCCAGCCACGTGGAAAAGACCGCGGAATTATTCACCTTCACGCGGAGTGTGTGTTCGTCCGGCTCATCGGTTTCAATCGCGGGGTGGAAGAACGATCCGACCGACACACCACTGAAAAGATGCACGGCGATTTGCAGTCCCAGGCCGATAAACACGCCGATGAGCAGGTCGGTGGTCAGCACACCAATGAACGTTCCCACGAAGATCAGCAGTTGTTCGCGGCCGATGTGGTACATGTGGGCGAACTCCCGCGGATGCGCCAGTCGGAAGCCGGTAAAGACCAGCATGGCCGCGAGTGACGCCAGGGGGATGCGGTGAATCAAACCCGGCAGCAAGGCGACAAAGGTCAGCAGGAAAAAGCCGTGGAACATGTTCGCAAAGCGGGATCGGGCCCCGTTGTCGATATTTGCCTTGCTGCGGACAATTTCGGAGATCATGGGTAATCCGCCGATGCAGGCGGCAAGTGTGTTGCCGACGCCGACAGCGAGCAGATCGCGATTGAAGTCGGTCTTGCGTCGGGCGGGGTCGAGCACATCAACCGCTTTGGCGCTCAGCAGCGATTCCAGCGAGCCGATGAGGACAAACATCACGATCCATTTGACGCCGATGCCGGTGGTCACTCCGGAAAAATCGGGCAGGGTGATCGCGGCGGCAATGCTGCTGGGGACATCCACGAGGAAGCGCGGGCCCACCGCATAATTGTGGCCGAATAGGGAGAAGGTCTGCTCGTGTTCCAGATCCATGGCATAGCCGAGGAGGATGCCCAAGATGGCGACGATCAGTTGCGCAGGAATCTTCCGGACGGAAGTGATCTTATTGACTCTCAGGATGATATAGACGTCGACGCGGGGAAGCGTTAGATGTTCTGCCATGCGACGACAGGGAAGTCCTCAGGAGTTAGAGCGGGTGCGACGCGAGGCGGTCGCGCTGGCCGCTCAGGGTGTGGGCAC
>JBGSUN010000083.1:0-25256 GCA_041753475.1 Planctomycetaceae bacterium
CTCCCTGTCCGTCAGCTCAAAAGGCAGAAGTCCGGCATCCAGAGCAGATGCCGGACTTCACTCGTGATCCGCTCTTGATTGCGGTACGTTGAAATACGAAGAGGTTTTGCCACAGGAGGCACAGAAGACACAAAAAGAGAGCAAGGACAAACGCGGATGCGGTCCCTTCTCCCCCGTCTGCGGGGGAGAAGGTGGCCGATAGGCCGGATGAGGGGGTCATCGCTTCAACACGCCCCCTCACCCTAACCCTCTCCCCCGCAGACGGGGGAGAGGGGACCAGAGTAACTCGTTCCTTTTCTCCATCCCCTTTTGTGTCTTCTGTGCCTCCTGTGGCAAAAACTCCTCGCCTTTCCCCTCCACGCAGGATCACAACCGATGTGGACATCGCTGCTGGTCATGGTGCTCGCCGCGGCTCCCGATGCCGCGACGGTGGCCGCGTTTCCCGCGATTCGGTCGCAGGTGCAGACCGGCACATTGCTGTTCAGCCAGGGGGATTGCCTTGCCGTGAAAGTTTTCACCGCGAGTTCCTTCACCCACGTCGGCATGGTCGTAGTCGAAGACGGCAGCCCGGTGGTGTATGACTCGATGAACGGCCACGGCGTTCGCAAATCGCCGCTGGGTGAGTATCTGACCTTTCTCGTCCCGAGCACGGTGCAGGTGCTGCAACCCGCGCGGGAGTTTCCCGAAGCGGAACGAGCCGCGATGATCCGGCATCTCGACAGCCAACTTGGGCGACCGTACCGCATCCATCACCATGCGACGGGAAAACGTTGCGACGGCGTCCACTGTTCCGAATACATGACCGATGCGCTGATGGTCGCGCAGGTGATGCAGGCAAAGGAACCATCGCGCGTGTCGCCGGGGAGTCTGTATGAAGGCGTGACGGCCGGAGGCATCTACCGTGTGGCGGCGGCGTACGATTTCCGTGAGGCGAAGCCGACGGTGCCCACGGAGGAAACACGCTGTCAGCGCTACTGGCGACAGACGGCGCAGTGCTGTTCCGGCTGCTGCCGACAGCTTTCACGCTGGTTTTTGTGCTGCGATTGCGAAGGGAGCTGACACAGCCCGGAGCGCGAACGACGGGAGTCATCCGCACGCCAGGACTCCCGTCGCTCGCGCTCCGGGCTGGGATAATCTCTGATTTTCCGCGATAATCATCGCATGACACGACACTGGTGGCTGGCGATGGGCGGGAATCTCGGCGATGTCGCAGCGACGTTGACCGCCGCGGAAGCGCAGTTGGCGGGCCATCCGCAGATTCGACTGCTGAAGTGCAGTCAGCGTTACCGCACGGCCCCGGTCGGATCGGATGCGGGGACGGCGTTTCTCAATTCCGCGGTCGAAATCGCCACCGATCTGGAACCACTGGCGCTGCTGGATTACGTCCAAGCAGTCGAAAACGGCTTCGGCCGGGTGCGGACCGTCCACTGGGGACCGCGGACACTGGATATCGATCTGCTGTTTTCCCTTCCCGCCGTGATTCAGTCGACGCCACGGTTGACGCTGCCGCATCCGCATCTGTGGTACCGCCGATTCGTGCTCGAACCGTTGAATGACATTGCGGAGAATGAGTTTATCGCGCCGTACGGTCACCCCGTGAATCATTTCATGGCGCTGTGGCGTACTAACTGGCGTGTCGGTGTTTTCGCCGCTTCCGCCAGCGCTTCGCAGAATGCCATCGTCCGCGCCGTGGCGGAACGCTTCCCGCATCGTCGCATCGAAGCATGGACACCCGGGCAACCGCGGCCTGAACTTCTCGCAGTCATCGGTGATGCAACGGGGATCAAACCGCTGTTTCTGTACTTGGCGGAGGACGTTCCCACCGCCACACAAGCATTGATTGATGCAATTACCGCGGCGGAGGATCGGCCAATCCCGATGGATTGATCCACAACCAGCGTCTTGCCCGTTCGCAAAAAGTCCCATTCTCCCGTGCGGTCACCAGAACTACCTCCGAACCCGGGCTTCCGTTGTTCGGGGAAGAAATATAAAATCGCCCTGACCATCTGAATTACCCAAAAGCCCCCGCGGTCGTAGTCCGCAGGGATTGCGAAAGGAGTTTGCAGTGCCTGCTCGGTTTTCGCTCGCCGTGTTGTTGGCGACATTCTGTCTGTCGCTGTCTTCCGCCTCTGCCCAAGCCCCCGCCCCGGCGACACGGATTACCGTGGTCGGAGCCAGCGATCAGAATCTGCGGGATGACTTCCAGTATCTCGTCAAACTTGCTCCCGCAAACTTGCACAAGCACTGGAAGACCCTCGACGAAACGCTGCAAAGCTTTGAAGACGGCGTCGACCTCACCCGCCCCATTGGCGTGCAGTTCATCCTCGGCGGGGAACAAATGGGCTACATGCCGATCATTCCCTTCACGGTTCTCGAAGGGAAAGGCATTACATTTATCGGCAACGTGAACGGCTTTGGATTCAAGTCGGTCAAGGGGGCCGATGGTCTCTGGACCTTAAATCCCGTTGTCTCGCGAAACAAGAAAGCCGCTGCCGGTCCACCCCCGCAGGTCATGTATCTCCGAGAAGGCCCGGGGAAATACGCCGTCGTCTCGCGCGACAAAGCCGACCTCCCTGCGAAGATGCCGGACTACACCATGCCGTGGAAAGACTTGCTGACCGGTCAGCGCGATGTCGCCATCCATCTCGGGGGCGACGCCGCGACCATGCCCGCCCGCCGCAAGTCATTCCAGACGCTTCGCAAGCAACTCGAAGCGGCGATCAAGTTCAAACGGGGCGAATCCGAGGCCGATTTCGAACTCCGCAAGATTGGGGCCGAACAAAGCTTTAACGAGGCGGAACGCTTCCTGATCGACACGCAGGACCTCGTGATGGCGTGGACCACCGATGCGGCCAAGAACGCCGGCCTCGGGGAACTGTCGCTGGCGGCTCATCCGGGAACCGACCTTGCAGCCAGCATCGCGCTCCTCACGCAAACCCCGAGCTATTTCGCCAATGTTCCCTTCCATGAGAAAGGGACGATTCAAGCCCGGATCAATTTCGCGATCGATCCGATGCGGTCGAAGCACGCCAAGGACTTCTACCCCAAGCTGCTGCCCGTTCTGAAAGCCGACATCGACACCCGTCCGGCTCTGGATGACAAGAACAAGGCCGCCGCGAAGTCGGCGATCGACACCCTGTTCGAGATGATGACCGAGGCGATTTCGCTGAAGGTCGCCGACATCTTCCTTGATGCTCACGCTTCCGCTGATGGCAAGAACACGCTCGTCGGTGGTCTTCGCACCGCGGATGGCACCAAAGCGGTAGAAGCGCTGAAGCAGTTCCCGAACATCCGCTCGGGCTGGAAATGGGAAGAAAACGTCGGTGAACATCAGGGGGTGAAACTCCACACGTTGACCGTCGCCCCACACCGGGCACCAGTTGTGCAGGCCCTGTGTGGTGGAGATCCGATTGTCCACATCGGTACGTCAAAAGACGCCGTGTGGTTCGCCGCGGGACAGGACGCCGTGACGGAGCTGAAGGCGGCGATCGACGCCGTGCAGAAGCCCGCGCCGGAGAAAGCCGACCCGGCGTTCCTGCATCTCGACGTCCGGCTGCACACGCTGGTCGACGTCCTCGACGCCTACCGCGGCAGCTTTCCAGCGGGAACCAGCAAAGAGGATAAAGACCTTGAGAAGCAGCGCACCAAGTGGCGCAAGTACGGCAAAGAAGCCTTCGGCAGCGGCGATGACCAACTCATCGGCCGCCTGACCCACGAAGGCGCCGACGTGAAGGGCGAGTTCAAAGTGAACCTCGGTGCGTTGAAATTCGTCGGCACGATGGTCGCCGACTTCGTCGCTGAGAATTTCTGATCCCGATGATGATTCACGTGGAAGCCCAGGGATTGTCATCCCTGGGCTGTTTCACGCGCGGACCGCATCAACAAACGCGCGCACCCGTGCCGCATCCACGATCCCATCGCGTTTGAAGTGTGTCCCCACGATGAAGCCGTGGCAGAACGGTTTCAGTGCGGTGACAGTATCGATGGTTGCCCCGCTGCCGATGAAGATCGGAGTGTTCCCGGCAGCGGACTGGACCGTCTGTAAATCGGCCAGCGAGGTGGGTTCCCCGGTCGCGGCACCGGAGACGATGACCGCGTCCGCCCCGCCGCGTTCGACGAGATCGTGGGTTTCATCAACGAGCGAACGCACTCCGAGAGGCGCGGAGTGCTTCACGTCGACATCAGCCAGAATGCGGATGTGTTGTGCATTCAGTTGCACGCGTTCCCGCAGCAGATCATGCGCGATGCCGGTGACAATCCCCTGATCGGTGACCCGCGCCCCGCACAGCACGTTCACGCGGATGAACTGTGCTCCGACCGCCACCGCGACGGCCAGTGCCGATTGCCCATCGTTGCGCAGCATGTTGATGCCGAGCGGCAACGGCGTCGCGCGGCGGACTTCCGCCGCCAGTCGGGTCAACGCGGCAATTGTGATCGCCGGCACACGATGCGGATAGAACGGCGTATCACCGTAGTTTTCGATCATGATGCCATCACAACCACCCTCGGTGAGGGCCGCGGCATCGGACACCGCGCGGTTGATTACGCTCGTCCAATCACCATCATACCGCGGTGACCCCGGCAACGGTGCGGCATGAATCATGCCAATCACGGGGTGCGTGATGTTGGACCATTCGGGGATAAGAATCATCAAATCACGCTTCCAGTTTCATCGCTTGTAGGCTTTCACGAACTGAACTTTACGATATCCGGAAGCAATTTCATCGATCTCATCTGCGAACAATCGCATTTCCCACCGCTCGTCCGGGGATGATTCGGGAAACCAGGTGAAGTCATAGATCTTGTGCCTCTGATCCGTCAAGCCACCGTAGATTCTTTCAGTTTGCAACAAATCGTCCGAAGGGATCATGGCCACATCTTCTTCGGTCTCGACCATTTCGTGGACGCCCTGAAAGAAATCGATGATTTCGGACGTCAGCTCCACCTGCTTGCGGACGAAGTCGGACATCATTCACCCTCAGAATTCAGAGCGATACGTAGCGCGAAACCGCAAGCGGTCATTTCGCCGCGTGGAGTTGCTTCACGACGCCGTCCAGAAAATTCGCGAGGTGTTCGCTCGCCGTGATGGCCTGTTCGCGAAGATTCCACATGTCCTGCGCACTGCTCGGGCGGTTCCACAACGCCCCCAGCACCGCCCCCATCCGCACGGCCCCGGTCGGCCCCATCAGCGACAGCACTTCCTTGGGCAAGTCTTTGGACATGTCGTCGCTGAACGTCCGCACGGCGAAGAACCGCAGATGCTGTTGCTTGCAGTACTCGGCAATCGCATACGATTCCATGTCGACGCCGATCGACTGGAACTCTTCCCCCAGCGTTTTTTTCTCGGCGACCATGTGAACGATGTGATCCACGGTGACGAGACCGCCGACATACAACCCGCGGTCCGGTTCATGCGGCATCGTCACGTCAACATGCAGGTCCGGTTGCCCCGGCGTGACGAACCGGTTCGGCACCAGCATCTGCCCGATCTTCACTCCGGCTTGCAATGCCCCGGCAAAGCCACACGAGATAATCCAGCGGGGATGGTGGGCATCGACCAGCGCCTGCACCGCCCGCCGCGCCCGCACCTGCCCCGTGCCCGATTCCACCACGGCTATGCGGATGCCGTCGTACCGGCCGCCCCGGAAGGTGAAGTCGCCACCGGTGTAGCTTTTCGTGTGCGTGCAGCGTTTCAGGAATTCCGCGATCTCCAGTGGCAGCGCACAGACGAGGCCGATGTCCGCCCGCGCGAGATCGTCGTCATCCGGGGTGGTCATGGTCGGCTCTTCTGTGAGACTATTATGGGACGGCCGCAACCCGGCTGCTTCTTCGCAGCCGGGTTGCTTTGATTGAACGCAAACCTTCCATCGAGCATCCCGGCTGCCAGGAAGCAGCCGGGATGCGACGGTCTTCACATCGCCTTCTTCGATTCAAACTCGCGCAGGAAATCGATCAGCGCATCCACGCCTTCTTCGGGGAACGCGTTGTAAATGCTGGCCCGCATGCCGCCGACGCTGCGGTGACCTTTCAGGCCATCGAACCCGGCTTTCGTCGCGGCGGAACAGAACTCGGCGTCGAGGTCTGCGTTGCCGGTCACAAAGGTGACGTTCATCTGCGACCGGCTGTCGGCGGCCGCGGTCGGCTTGAACATCCGGCTCTGTTCGAGATACGCGTACAGCTTGCCGGCCTTGCGGGCATTCCGTTCGCCCATCGCCGTCAGCCCGCCGTGCTGCTTAATCCACTTGAGGACCAAGCCCATCAGATAGATGGCGAACGTCGGCGGCGTGTTGTACATCGACTCGTTCTTGGCATGCGTGCGGTACTGCAACATCGCCGGCAGATTCTTCGCCCCGCGCTCGACGAGATCATCGCGAATCATCACCAGCGTCACGCCGGACGGCCCGAGATTCTTCTGCGCCCCGGCGTACACGATGCCGTGTGCGGCGATGTCGATCGGTCGCGAAAAAATATCGCTGCTGGCATCACAGATCAGCGGGACGTCGGCAGGCGGCGTGGGCTGCTTGTGGAACTGTGTGCCGAAGATCGTGTTGTTCGACGTGTAATGGGCATACACCGGCGACACGGAATAGGTTGCCGTCTGCGGGACGTACGAGTAATTCTTGTCCCCGCTGCTGCACGCGACATGGACGGTGCCGAAACGCTCCGCTTCTTCCTTCGCTTTTTCGGACCACGAACCGGTGACGAGATAATCCGCCGTCGCCCCGATGGTGAGAAAATTCATCGGGATCATGAAGAACTGCGACGACGCTCCACCCTGCAGGAAGAGAACTTTGTAGTTTGCGGGGATACCGCCGACTTCGCGGCTGAGGGCTTCGGTTTCCTCGTAGACCTTCAGAAAGGCTTTGCCACGGTGCGAATGTTCGAGGATGCCGATCCCGGTGGACCCGAGCGACAGGAGGTTGTCGCGGGCTTCTTCGAGCACGCTTTCAGGCAGCACCGCCGGGCCGGCGGAGAAATTCCAGATCCGTTTCGTCATCCCAACTGTCCTTACGTTCAATGTCATCGAGGGCAAACAGGTAGTATCACCGGTGAAGGTCGACGCCGTCAAACGACGCGCATCGATCCATCAAGGTTCACTCCCCGCGCTGGCGTTTTGTGGGATCACAGCGGGCTTACAGCGCGATGTCCCGGCGGTTACCGGCTTGTCGTCACTGGCCGGTGCCGTTCGATCATCGACCGGAAATCGCCGAGGTTCCATGGGCCGATGTAGGGTTGGGCGAGTTCCACTTCGGCGATGGCGATGTCGTCCCACGCTTCGGCCTGGGCGATCGGTTTGCCGGTCTGGTCGAAGATGGCGGAGATCATCCAGCGGTTTTTCGGATCGGTGTAGGTGCTGCTGACGACGAAGACGTGGTTCTCCGCGGCCCGGGCCTTCGCCAGCAGCGGGTTGCAGCCCCAGACCGGCCAGGCGATCACTTCGGCCCCGCGGTTGGAAAGTTCGCGGGCCACCTCGGGGAAGAAACCGTCGTAGCAGATCATCATGCCAATCTTGCCGAGCTTCGTGTCGAACACCGGATAATCGTTGCCGGGGGCGATGCCGTTTTCTACTTCACCATGCGGCAGACAGACCTTGCGGTACTTGCCGATCAGTTCGCCGTCCGGTCCGATGAGGGCCGCGACGTTGTAAACGAGATGGGCGTCCCGTTCGTAGAGACTGACGACGATGTGCAGGTGGTGCTGTTTCGCGAGGCCACCGAAGTAATCGGTCGTCGGACCGGGCACCGACTCGGCGGTTTCATGCGGCTTCTTGCCCACGTTCGCATACGGCACGGTTTCGCCGAGGACCACGAGATCGGCTTTCTTCGCCGCGGCCTGGGCGATCAGCGGGGCGTATTCTTCGCAGTTTTCCCGCGGCGACTTGCCGGTGGGGCGATGATGAATCGAAGCCAGCCGGACGCGCCGACTTGGCGGTGGTGACGTCCTGGCAAACTCGATATCGCTCCATTCCGCGCGACCGTTCGGAGCCCATTGCAGATGGAGTTCGATCACAGCGCGGGTTGCGGCTGCGGGGGCTTGATACCAGCCGTGGACCGTCGTCCAACCGTGGGCGTTGGTCGGTCCATCGGTCGGATGTTCCGGTTCCGCAGTCGGCGTGTGTCCCATCTCCGCGACCTGCTCCGGCGGGACAGTCGCCGAGACCATCTTGCCCGCATCGTTCTGCCACAGCACCCGCACCAGCGCACTCCGCCGGGGCAACGCCACGTCGGTCAACTTGCGGGAAACCGTGAAGCGGTACCAGTCCTTCCCCGTCAGCGGGAACGATTTCTGAATCCAGCCATCGAGGCCTTCCCGACCGTCATGCGTGATGACATAGCTGCCCGTTTGCTTCGGCCCGGCTTGGGGTTCAAACGAAAATGCGGGCCGGATCTCATCGCGCGGTGACATCGCCTGCCAACCGTTGGGCAAGGCGACTTCGGCGGCGGACGATATGGAGGCGAATAGCGCGACCATGGTCATTGACGTCAACACGGATCGCATGCGGTTCTCCCGTAGGTCTGGCTGTGCCTGACTTCTTTATCTTTACCCAGCGAATGAGATCAGTCAGGCACAGCCTGACCTACAGTCTTATCGAAACGCCGTCCACAACACTTCCGCAATCTCCCGCAACGCTTCTCGCGCAGCGTCAAACGTCGTCACACGCCGCAGGAACGCATGAATCATGCCGTCGAACCGGCGGAACCGCACGGGCACCCCCGCGGCCTGCAAAGCGGCGGCGTAGGCTTCGCCTTCATCACGCAGAGGATCGAACTCCGCGGTGAAAATGAACGCGGGGGGCAGACCGCTGAGCGAGGTCGCATAAATCGGCGACGCATACGGTTCACGCCGACGCTCAGGATCCGGGCAGTAGTGATCCCAGAACCAGCGCATCTGGCTGGTTGTCAAAAAATAACCCTCCGCGTTTTCACGATAGGACGGCCGCGTGAAGTCGCAGTCGGTGATCGGATAGGCGAGCACTTGTTGTCGAATCGGTGGGCCGTTGCGATCGCGCGTCACCAGACACACGGCCGCGGCGAGGTTGCCGCCAGCGCTGTCTCCGGCGACGGCCAGCCGTGTGGGATCGACGTCCCATTCCGTGCCATTCGCCGCCATCCATTCGAGCGCGGCATACGCATCGTCCACCGCCGCGGGATAGGGATGCTCCGGAGCGAGGCGGTATTCCACCGAAACACAGACACACCCGGCCGCATCGGTCAACCGGCGGACGAAATCGTCATGGGTCTGCACACTGTTGAGTACCCATCCGCCGCCGTGAAAATACAGGCAGGCACCGCGATTGACCGTCTGCTTCGGTCGATAAATCCGTAGCAGCAACGGTCCGCCAGGTCTAGGAATGAACACGTCATCGACGGACGCGAGTTCGGGACAATTCGGAAAGATACCGGTCCCGCTGGCGAGCAACGCCCGCGATTCCGCCACCGGCGTCGTTTCCAGCGGCGGCGAATTCAGGCGTGCATACGTGTCGAGAAACTTCACGGCTTGCGGATGCAACGGCATCGAAATGGCTCCGGTCGACGGACGATTCCACTTGGTCAGCCTAACCGCATCCGCCAGAGCGTGCCAGTTGTCCGTTGTCAGTGGTCCGTTGTGAAGAGTGGGTTCGCTGCCTTTCCCAACTGACAACGGACCACTGACAACGATCATCCTCACTTCATCCAGCCATCCGCGCGGAGCAGATCGATGGCCTGATCGAATGCGGCGACGGTGACGTCGATGTCTTGAGAAGTGTGGGCCGAACTCGTCATGCCGCCCCAGGCGAACCAGTCGGCACCGCCGAGCAGGAGAGCCGCGCGGAAGGCATACAGAAACTTCGGATCGCCCTTGGCGTCGAGCTGCGTGTATTCGCCGTTGCCGGGGATGAAATCGTCGCTGGTCGGACGCGGGCCATCGTAGCCGGTGAGGATGTGGATCATCGAGAAATCGCCGTAGGCACACCAGTTCGCGTGCTTCTCGGTGAAGAGTTGATTCAACCGACGACGAAGCTCTTTTGCCGACGCATTCGCGGCGTCACACGGCTGGTTGCTGGCGATGAGATCGAGGGCGACACACCCTGCAGCGGCGGAAAGCGGATTGCCATTGAAGGTGCCCGGATGCCGCATTTTCCGGCCGTATTGGTTGTTGAAGGCGATGGCGTCCATCAGGTCCGCCCGACCCGCCAGCGCTCCGCCGGGCAGACCACCCGCGAGGATTTTCGCCATCGTCGTCATGTCGGGGGTGACACCGTACGCCGCTTGCGCACCGCCGGCATGGACACGGAAGCCGGTGATGACTTCGTCGAAAATCAGGATCACTCCGTGCTGTTTGGTGAGATCGCGCAAGCCCTGCAGGAACGCGCCACGCATCGGGACGGTGCCCCAGTGTCCGCCGGTCGCTTCGACAATGAGACATGCCGGTTGATGCACACGGATCGCTTCCGCCACCGCTTCCAGATTGCCGGGCGGGATGACGACGAGATCTTCCATTGATCCGGGGGTGACGCCGGGCATGGTCCAGTCATTGGGGTCGTACGGGGCGTAGGCCGCGGGGACGAGGAAATCGTGCCAGCCGTGGAAGTGGCCGATGAACTTCAACACATTCCGTTTGCCGCTTACGAGCCGAGCCACGCGCAACGCCATCAGTGTCGCTTCGGTGCCGCTGTTGGTGAAGCGGACACGCTCGGCGGACGGCACCATTTTCACAATGCGGTCGGCCCACTCGATTTCGAGCTCATGCCCCGCGGAGAAATGCGTTCCCTTCGTCATCTGCTCCTGCACGGCTTTGACCACCGCGGGATGACTGTGCCCCAGCAGCAGCGATCCGTGACCGACCCAGTAATCGACGATCGGATGCCCTTCAACCGACACCTTCGTCGACCCGGCCGCGTGGTCAATGAAGACCGGAAACGGTTCCAGATACCGCCCGTCGTGAGTCACGCCGCTCGGAAACCGCTGCTGCGCGCGGGTGGCCAGTTCGCGCGATTTGCCGAAGCGTTGTTCAAAACGAGTGGTGATGGTGGATGGCATGAAAATCTCGATTTCATTGAGCAAAGCATGCGATGACCCCGCTTGTGGTTTCGCGCTGCGCGTCGATTCCACGGGGTGTGGACATCAACACGCGGCGCGAAACCGCAAGCGGGGCCTCTGACCCTCAACCTTCGACTCTCAACCCTCAACCACCACTCTTCACCGGAATCGCGAAGTCCCCTTCGAGGTTCCGCCACATCGAGTGGACGTGGTTGGCGTCGTTCTGGGTGTTGTTGTACTCGATGACGAACGTCGGGCCCTGTACACGGTAATGGTGCCGGAGATTGCGGTCGGCGTCACCCCACCACGCGAACTTGATCTTGTCCATCCCCGCGGAGTTAATCGCCTGGCGGCGGCCTTCGGAAACATCCGCCGGGACGTTTTGAAGATATTCGGACAGCAGATCCTGCAGCAACGCCTTCTGCTTGTCGGACATCTGGCTCACCGGCAACCCGACGGCAGGACCGACCACGGCTTGCGGAACGTTCGGGCCGGGGACTTCGTCCGGAGCGTCCTTGCTGATCCACGCCACCTTCTGTTGTTCCGCATCGCACAGCTTCAGAATTTCACGGGCAATGTCTTCTTCTTTGCCAAGCACACGAATGGCCCGCTTCGGACCGGCGTCGATCAGGCCGGGATTCGCGCCGAAGAACTCCGGCGTACTGCTGACCAGCTTGCCGTCTTTCAGGGTGAAGTTCAGCGACAGGTGATGGCCTTCCACACGCCAGCCCCACGAACCGGTGTTGCCCGGCTCGCCGAAGACGCTCAGGTAATACTTCTTCGGATCGCGGCGTTCCCGACGGTATTCCCGTTCGCCCCCTTCGAGCAGGTAGAGCACCTCTTCGAGACTCATCACATTGAGGGTCTGCTCATACCCGGCTTCCGACAATCCGCTGCGAATCATCGTGTGAGCCGACTTCAGCGCCGCCCCTTCGAGATCGCGCAGCGGCAACCCCTTCCGTTCACGCGGAATGAAGTGCCAGTTGAGCCGCTCGGCGTCATTGAACGCAAACCACGCCTGCTTCCATTGATCGGGCGTCAATGTCTTCTTGAACTCCGTCACCGCATTGAGCATGTTCTGCCCACTCTGCGGCGACTGCGGCGCCTGCGCGACCAGCAACGCACCAATCGCCACGACCACGCTGGCGGACAACATCAGTTTCTTGAGGGCCATCTTGGTCTCCTTGCATCACGCGCGGTGATGAATTGCAAAATTCAGGGAAACACGGAATACACGGAAAAGAAGAACCCGAGGAAGCACCCCGGCTGCTTCCGAGCTGCCGGGGTGCTGGACGATGGTCACCATTTTCTCGTTTCTTTTCCCCTTCCGTGTCCTCCGTGGTTCCACTCTTCTCTTTGTATTTTCCGGTGCGTTTGCCGCTTTGAATATTTATCCGGGGGGCCAACTGAGGCTGCGACCGCCCAGCAGATGGACGTGGAGATGATCCACCGACTGCCCGCCATCACGGCCGCAGTTGATCACCGTGCGATAACCATTGTCGAGGCCCAATTGCACCGCGATTTTCCTGGCAGTGACCAGCAAATGTCCGAGCAGTGCGGCATCACCATCGTCGGCCTGCGCCAGCGACGGAATTTCTTTCTTCGGGATCACCAGCACATGCGTTGGGGCCTGCGGGCTGACGTCGTGAAAAGCGAGGCACAGCTCGTCTTCGTGGACGATTTTCGCGGGAATCTCGCGATCGATGATGCGTTTGAAAATCGTCTTGCCGTGGGACATCCGCTCGGTTTCTCCTCGAGCGCGACAATACCCGATGCAGGACGGGAAGACAAACCTGAAACCGCGTTTGCAAGGTGTTTGTACTTGGGATTGAATGGGGTTTCGAGATAGACTATGCGTGAAATGAACTTGACCGATTCCATTCCCGAACCCAGAGCATGAAACCAACTTTGTCCGGTGCGGAACTCGAGCAACTCGATACGGCTGTTCAAGTGGAACTGCCGGATTTGATGCACCGCGCCAGCCAGCGGGAATACGCGATCGCGGAAAACACCTTGAGCGGCGAACTTCGTCGCGCCTTGCTGGCCGCGGGAATTCGTCAGGAATTGGCGGCGAACGAAGCCGGCGTATCGCTGATTCAATATGCTGACTGGATGACCGGAGTCGCTCCGTTACCCTCCACCGCACTCGACCGGCTCGCCTCCCTGATCCATGTGCACCTGGAACCCGCCCCTTGAGTCCACTCTTGTTCGGTTTATGAGGAAAGTTCTACAGCATGTCCGACCCACTCCGTATCCTCGTCGTCGGGGCCCATCCAGATGATTGCGAAATGAAAGCCGGGGGCGTCACGGCGATGTACCGGGCGCTCGGGCATCACGTGAAGTATGTCTCCGTCACCAACGGCGAATCGGGCCATCAATCCCTTCCCCCCGCCGAGTTGGCAAAGTTGCGGCGGGCGGAATCGGATGCGGTCGCTAAGCTGATGGGCATCGAATACGACGTCCTCAACAATCGCGATGGTCGACTGCAACCGACGCTGGAGCCGCGGTTCGAGATGATTGCGCTGATTCGGCGCTACAAACCGGATTTGATCCTGACGCATCGGCCGAACGATTATCATCCGGATCACCGCGCAACGTCGACGCTGGTGTGCGATGCCGCGTACATGGTGATCGTGCCGCACATTGTCCCGGAAGTCCCGGCGTTGCGCGTCAACCCGGTGATTGTGTACCTGTCGGATCATTTCCAGAAACCGACCCCGTTCGCCCCGACGGTCGTGATCGATGTCGAGCCGGTACTGGAATCGATTCTCGATCAGATGGATTGCCACCAGTGTCAGTTCTACGAGTGGCTGCCGTGGACCATGTGTCAGGAAAACGAGATTCCGAAGGACGCCGCGGGCCGACGGGAATACGCGAAAAAGTTCTACTGCGGTTTCAACGGCCCCCTCGCCGACCGGTACCGCGACCTCGTCATCCAAACCTACGGCCCGGAACGTGGCAGCCAGATCCGGTTTATCGAAGCCTTCGAACCGTGCGAGTATGGCTCGCCGTTAACGGAAGCGAACAAGAAGCGGTTGTTCCCGATGTTGCCGTAATTCGCTTGGTACAAATGAATGAAGAGAGGGAACCACGGAATACACGGAGGACACGGAAGGGGTGAAGAAACATAAAGGTGGTGGCCATAGTCCAGCACCCCGGCTGCTTCTGAGCAGCCGGGGTGCTTCCTCGCGTTTCTTTTTCCGTGTGGTCCGTGGTTCCCTCTCCTCGACAGCGTTTTCCGGCACTTGACACTTGACCCTCAGCACTTGACTCGGACCTCCCGTGACTGCCATTTCTTTTGATCGCCTTGTTGATTCGGACGATGTCTCGTTCTGGGAAATCGAAACCAAAGGGGACGGGCCGAGCGGCAAGCTGCCGTTATCGCCGGAGATGCTGCTCGATTTGCCGAGCGGTGATTTGTTCGGCATGACGCAAAATGCGGGGATGGGGTGGAATCCCGATTATCTGCTGCGGCCGCAGTATCTCATTCTCAGCACGCAAGGAGGCATCCGCGGCGAAGACGGACGGCCGATCGCGCTGGGGTACCACACGGGCCACTTTGAAGTCGGTTTGTTGATGCAGGCCGCGGCGAAGGAATTTGACCGGCTCGAAGCGGTGCCGTTTGCGGGGTTCGTCAGCGATCCGTGTGACGGCCGCACGCAGGGAACCGTCGGGATGATGGACAGCCTGCCGTATCGCAACGATGCGGCAGTGGTGCTGAAACGTCTCATCCGGTCATTGCCCACACGGCGGGGGGTGCTCGGTGTCGCGACGTGTGACAAAGGTCTGCCCGCGATGATGATGGCCCTCGCGGCCCAACAGGAATTGCCGTGCGTCATTGTTCCCGGTGGAGTGACCTTGCCGCCGAAGCAAGGGGAAGACGCAGGCAAGGTGCAGACCATCGGGGCACGGTTCGCGCATCATGAAATCACGCTGGAAGAAGCGTCCGAAGCCGGGTGCCGGGCGTGTGGTTCGCCGGGTGGTGGGTGCCAATTCCTCGGGACGGCGGCGACGGCGCAGGTGATCGCGGAAGCGTTGGGAATGGCGTTGCCGCACTCGGCACTCGCTCCGTCGGGACAACCGGTGTGGCTTGATGCCGCGGTGCGATCGGCCCGGGCGGTGATGGCGCTCGATCAGTCGAAGAAGACGATGCGTGATGTCCTGAACGAGGACGCCCTGCACAATGCGATGGTTGTCCATGCGGCGTGCGGCGGGTCGACGAATCTGCTGCTGCACATCCCCGCGGTCATGTTCGAAGCCAAACGCCGACGGCCCACAGTGGAGGATTGGAACGTCCTCAATCGCCAGGTGCCGCGGTTGGTGGACTGCCTGCCGAACGGTCCGGTCGGTCATCCCACCGTGCGGTTCTTTCTTGCCGGCGGTGTCCCGGAACTGATGCTCCATCTGCGCTCGCTGAATCTGTTGAAGCTCGATGCGTTCACCGTCACCGGTAAGCGGCTCGGCGATGTGCTTGAATGGTGGGAAGGCTCCGACCGTCGCGGTCGATTGAAAGAAGTGCTGCAAGAACGGGATGGCGTCGATCCCGATACCGTCATCATGGCGCCCGAAGTCGCACGGAAGAACGGTCTGACGAGCACAGTCACCTTCCCCGTCGGCAACATCGCCCCGGAAGGCTCCGTCGTGAAAAGTACGGCGATCGACAAATCCGTCGTCGATCCCGATGGCATCTACCGCAAGACCGGTCCGGCCCGCGTCTTCACCACCGAGCGCGAAGCCATCGCCGCGGTAAAAGGTCGTACTGACCGGCCGATTCAAGCGGGGGACATCATCGTCCTGATGTGTCGCGGTCCGCTCGGTTGTGGCATGGAAGAGACTTATCAGATCACGTCCGCCCTGCGGTATCTTCCTTTCGGCAAGCAGGTGGCACTCATCACCGACGCCCGGTTTTCTGGTGTGTCGACCGGCGCGTGCATCGGTCATGTCGGACCCGAAGCGCTCGCCGATGGGCCGATCGGCAAGCTGCGGGATGGGGACCTGATCCACATCGAAGTGGACACACGGAACTTGACAGGGCGGCTAAACTTCATCGGCGAGAACGGCCGCACGTTCTCGCCGGAAGAAGGGGCGAAAATTCTCGCCGGGCGGAGGCCGTCGGTGCCCTTGTGTGCCGACGCCCGCATTCCCGATGAGACTCGGTTATGGGCGATGCTGCAGCGCGTCGGCGGCGGAACGTGGGGCGGCTGTGTGTATGATACCGATGCGATTATTCGCACCTTACAGGCGGGTCTCGATGTCCAACACGCCGCGGAGATGGTTGCGAATGGGTAATCGTTCCACGCCCCCGAGTCTGTGTGCCACTGGCTCTGCCAGTGTCTTGAATTGTGGCGGCGTCATCTCAACACGGAGTAAGACACTGGCAGAGCCAGTGGCACACGCATGCATCACCTGGAGCGTGATGATTGCACTCATCGTCGCGAGTGCCGGGTCGATGCTCATCGCCAGCGAGAAGACGCCTGAAGACGGTTACCGCATCCTGCGTACGCACCGCTTTCTGCCCCCCGATTTCGATGAGGAAACCTTCGCCGCGTTGTGGACCGTCTGGCCCGAACCGGACCGTTCTCAGGCGGAAGCCGCATCACCGGCCGAGCGTCGCAAGCTCACGTTTTCCTACTACGGCCTGATGCGTGACCCCGCCGACGAAACCGGCACGCAACCGGCACTAGGGTATGTCCCCGACGGCAAAACCGGCTGGGTGATGAGTTGCCTGGCGTGTCACGGCGGCAAGGTGGAAGGAAAGGTGATTCCCGGACTGCCGAACTCGCACTTCGCGTTGCAGACGCTGACCGAGGACGTGCGGCTGAGCAAACTGAAACAGTTCAAAAAACTGTCGCACATGGACCTCGCGATCAGCAATGTGCCGCTGAATGTGACCAACGGCACCACGAACTCGGTCATCTTCGGCGTGCTGCTGGGCCGGTACCGCAACCCGGATATGTCGGTCGATTTGAAGCGGTTGCCGCCGCCGCTCACGCATCATGATATGGACGCCCCGCCGTTCTGGAATGTGCGGAAGAAGTCGATGCTGTATGTCGACGGGTTCTCGCCGAAGACGCACCGTCCGTTGATGCAGTTCATGCTGATCCCCGGCAACTCAAAAGAGACCGTCTACGGTTGGGAAGACGATTTCAAAGCGATTCTCGAATGGATCGAATCGGTCCCGGTGCCGAAGTATACGGGACCGATTGACGCGGTTCTTGCGGAGCGCGGCCGGACTGTGTTTGAAGCGAATTGTGCATCCTGTCACGGCACGTACGGACCGAACGGCAAGTACGAGCAACAAACCGTGGCGTGGGATGACGTGCGGACCGATGCGACGCGGTTGCAGGCGTTGACCCCGGCTCATCGGCGGTGGATGAAAACGGGTTGGATGAGCCGCTACGGGGAAGACCCGGTGATTGAAGATCCGCAGGGCTACGTCGCCCCGCCGCTGGATGGCATCTGGGCGTCCGCTCCGTACTTCCACAACGGCAGCGTGCCGACGTTGTGGCATGTGTTGCACGCCGATCAGCGCCCTAAAGTCTGGAAGCGCACGGAAGACGGTTACGATCACACCCGTATGGGCTTGGAAGTCGAAGCGTTCCCGGCAGTCCCGGCGACGGTGAAAGCGGCTGCCCACAAACGCCGGTACTTCGACACAGCGTTCCCCGGCAAATCCGCGGACGGTCACACGTTCCCGGAGAAGTTATCAGAAGACGAGAAACGCGCCGTCCTCGAATATCTCAAAACGCTCTGACCCACGCTTGCAGTTTCGCGCCCCGCGCCGAACCCGCCAGGTGTTCCCACCCCGTAAACCGTTCACTCCTGCGCGGACTTTATTACGGGTTCTTTCTGTTCCGCCAGTCGCTTCCGCTGCTGTAACTCCCGCCACCCGACACCGGGCAATCCCATCGCCACGGCCGGCAGCACAATCGCGCACCACACCAGTCCGAACAGGTTCTCCTGCAGCGCCGCGGTTCCTGCCCGGACCGCCATCCCGATCACAACCGCCAGGATCAATGTTGCCAACACCGGCGGCATGATCACGAACACCCACACGATTTCCGCGTTGGAGCGGTTGCTCATCAACTTGCCGTGAGCGGAGAAATGCGGCATGGGGTTGCTCGGTTGTGAACCTGTAAGAAAGCACCCCAGGGATGGCAATCCCTGGGCTTCCGGCGTTGTGTTCAGACCGGGATGGCTTCGATGACGTCGACGCCGCCGGTGGTGGGGACGATCTGGCTCAATTGAAAACCGGCGGATTCCAGCAGGGCGTTGTACTGCTCGGCGGTTCGTTCCAAACCACCGGGGACGACGAGCATCGTGATGTCGAGCAGTTTCGCAAAGCACGGGTCGTTACCCGGCGGGATCACCGTTTCGATGATGAGCAGCTTGCCATAGTTCGGGATTGCCTGCCGGACGGATTTCAGAATCGTGATCGATTGGGCATCGTCCCAGTCGTGAATGATGTGCCGCAGCAGGTAGGCATCGCAGCCGGCGGGCACGGAATCAAAAAAGCTGCCGCCGCGAGTATCACAGCGATTGGCGAGATTCGCGGCTTGCAGTGCCACCCGAGCGCGTTCGACCACATGAGGCAGATCGAACACCATGCCTGAGAGATTGCGGTGCTTCCGCAGGATTTCGATCATCTGGCTTCCATTGCCCCCGCCGACGTCCACTACTCGCTTAAACGGACGGAAGTCGTAGGCGTCCAGAATGGCGGCCGTTTCACGACCGTGAATGGACGTCATCGCGCGATCGAACATGGCTGCCGGTTCGGGATGATCGCCGAGGTAATCGAACAGTGGCCGGCCGAAGCGGTGTTCAAAGCCGGTGTTCCCGGTCTTCACGCTATGCAGCAAGTCACCGTAGGCTTCGTACTGGGTTTCGCCCATCATGATGACCAGCGGCCGCACGGTTTGCGGATGGTCGTCGCGCAGATACTCCGCGGTGGCGTTCAACGAGAACGATTGCGGTTCCCCTTCGACGAACACGCCGACGGACGCCAATCCGCGCAGCAGCCGGAAGAGCGGTCCCGGTTGGACCTCGACTTTGGCCGCCAGCGCCGTGGCAGTGAGCGGTCCTTTCACCAGGAGATCAGCGAGCCCCAACTTCGCGGCGACGTACACCATCTGCGATAACCAGTACCCGGTCGCCATCTGACTGAGATGTTCGCGCTCGGTCGACATGCTTTCTCACCTTCAGGAACTCGCCGAAATTCGACATTTCGATCCACAACTGCTCTCGATCCCATTCCAGAACTCTAGCAGAATGAGGGGAGCAACGTCGATTCGTCGTTTCCCCTCTTCTGAAAGGATCCCGATGCGCAAGACACGGATTGGTTTGTGCGTAGCCCTGGCAATCACCGCCATCGCGGGAATGTGGTGGGCCTCACCGGGCTTGGGTCAGGACCAGAAGCCGAGCAAAAAGGAAGAGTTGCGGACCTTCATGCGGAAAAAGCTGGACGCGTGCAATCAGGTGCTGGAAGGTCTGGTGACCGAAGACGGACCGATGATTGTCGCCGGGGCCAAAGCGCTCAATGAATTGAGTTCGGCCGAGAAATGGCGCGTGTCGAACGATCTGGTGTACCGGCAGTTCAGCGAAGAATTCACCCGCACCACCAAGAAGCTGCAAACTGCAGCGGAGAATGAAAAATTCGACGACGTCGCCCTGAAGTGGATCGATGCCACGATGAGCTGCGTCGATTGTCACAAATGGGTCCGGGGCATGCGGGTCGCGAAGGAGTGACGGCGAACCTGAAGCCGTGCTGAATTCCTGACGCCGTGCTGAATTTAAGCGAGACTTTTGCGGATGGTTTTCGTTCAATGGTGAGTGCGACTGCGAGTCCGGCCGTCGCGCTCACCTATCAGGAACGTCAACCATGTCGGAAACGCTGTTCATTCCCAACCGCCGGGTATTCCTCGGAACCCTCGGCGCGTCCTTGTTTACCACCCGCGGGTTGTTCGCCGAGCAGTTGCTGCTGCCAACACCGGCGATGACCGAAGGGCCGTTCTATCCCGATAAGCTGCCGCTCGATCGGGATAACGATCTGATCATCATCAGCGACAGTACGACGCCGGCGGTGGGCGAGATCACGCATCTCACCGGCCGCGTGCTGAATGCCAACGGGTCGCCGGTGAAAGACGCGACCGTCGAAATCTGGCAGTGCGATGCCAACGCGGTTTATCTCCACACGCGGGACAGCGGTCCCAAGTCGGCCCAGCAGGACAAGCACTTCCAAGGCTTCGGCCACTTCACGACGGGATCGTCCGGTGAATATCGTTTCCGGACGATCAAGCCGGTGCCGTATCCCGGTCGCCCGGCCCCGCACATTCACTTCAAGGTGAAGAAAGGGGGCCGCGACCTGCTGACCTCGCAATTCATGGTCCGCGGTCACGAGGGCAACCTGCGCGATGGTGTGTTTGCTGGCGTGCGCGATCTGGTCGACCGGGAATTGGCGCTCGCCGATTTCATTCCGGTGAAGGATTCGAAGATCGGCGAGTATCGCGCTCACTTCGACATCGTCCTCGGCCGCACACCGGACGAAGGCGCGGGACGGCGGTAATCACACGTGTCCCACGCCTTTCCAACCGCACATCCCCGACAATCTCAGGAGCGCTGATATGCTTCGACGAACTTTTCTCGCCGGTGGACTGCTCGCGTTGAGTGGGTCCGCCTTTATGCTCTTTGCTCAACCTCCCGGACCGCCGCGCGGTGATCGTGGCGGCAGCGGTGGCGTGGACGCTGCCGTTACCAAATTGATGGCCTACGACGCCGACAAGGACGGGAAGCTGACCAAAGACGAATTGAACGATGCCCGATTGACAGCCTTGTTTCAACGAGCCGATGGCGACCAGGACGGTGCCGTCACGAAGGACGAATTGAAGGCTCAACTGACCAAGGACGCGGCGGCGTTCGGCAATGATCGCGGCGGTGGGCCGGGTGGGCCACCTGGAGGAGACCGCGGTCCCGGCGGTCCACCCCCCGGCGGATTCGGTGACGGTCCCCGCGGGTTTGGCCCCCCGCCTCCGGGAACGATCCTGCCACCGTTCTTACAGGACGAGTTGCGACTTTCTGAAGAACAAAAGCAGCAACTGAGCGACTTGCAGAAAGAAGTTGACACCAAGTTGGCACAGATCCTGAACCGTGAGCAACGGCAGCAACTCCGCGAGATGGCCAACCGGGGCCCGCGCGGATTCGGCGGCGACCGCCCCCCCGGCGACGATCGTCGACCCGGCGGTAACCGGCCGCCACCGGACGGAGCCCGTCCCCCACGTCCGCCGCAATAACGCATCACCCATGCCCCCGTTTTCTTCAGCGGGGGCATTGAGTTTTCGTGTCGTTCCACTCTGGCGGATTTCGCATTCCTCTGTCATGTTTCCAGTGAGACCCCAATCTCTTCACCATGGACATCGCCCTCAGCCTCATCATTGGTATCGGCCTGAGTGCCGCATGTGGGTTTCGCCTCTTCGTGCCGTTTCTGGTGATGGGAGTCGCCCATCAGGCGGGACAATTGCCGCTGGCTGCCGGGTTTGAATGGATCGGGTCCACACCGGCAATCATCGCGTTCGGTACGGCGACGGTGCTGGAAATCGTGGCGTATTACATCCCGTGGGTCGACAATCTACTCGACACCATCGCCACGCCCTCCGCAGCCATCGCGGGGACGGTGATCGTCGCCTCCCAACTGGGCGAAGCGTCGCCGCTGGTGCAGTGGTCCGCAGCGGCCATCGCCGGGGGCGGCATCAGTCTCACCGTCCAAACCGGCACCGCCGCCGCCCGGGCAGTCTCCACCGGGACCACCGGCGGAACCGGGAACTTCGTCGTCTCGACCGTCGAGTGGATGATGGCCCTCTTCCTCGGTATCCTCGCGATTGTCGTCCCCATTTTTTGCTTGGTGCTGGTCTTGGGCGTTCTGTGGAAAATGATCGCGCTGCTGCTCCAGTCGTCGTGGGTCAAGAAGCAACCAGTGGATCACGCGGCATGAAGGATCCGCAGTCGGTGCCCAACCGGATCGTGTCCCTCGATCAATATCGCGGCTACACGGTGCTCGGCATGTTTCTGGTCAACTTCGTCGGTGGGTTTTCGGCAATCAAAACCGGGTTGCCGCTGCTGGCACATCATCACACGTATTGCAGCTACGCCGATACGATCATGCCGCAGTTTTTCGTCGCCGCAGGGTTTGCCTACCGGCTGACATTTCTGCGACGGCGCGACACGGCTGGAGTGACGGTGGCCTGCCGCACGGCGATTCGACGGAACTTCGCCCTGTTGCTGATTGCAGCCCTGGTCTACGGCTTCGATGGCAAGTACGAATTGTGGGCGCAGTTGCAGAACGCCGGAATCTGGGGCGTCCTCAGCACGGCGTTTCAGCGAAACTTCTTCCAGACGCTCGCCCACATCGCGGTCACGTCGTTGTGGATCCTGCCGGTCATCGGTGCGTCAGTACGAGTCCGCATTGGCTATGCGATCGCCTCCGGGGTCCTGTTTCATCTGCTTTCAGTGGCGTGGTACTACGAATGGGTCCTCAAACGCCCCGGCATTGATGGCGGCCCACTCGGTTTCCTGACATGGACGATCCCGATGATCGCCGGGACGCTGGCCTATGATGTCGTCACTACCCGGCCGGCAACCGCGGTACGGTCACTGCTGACGATGGGTGCCGGGTTGATGCTGTTGGGATATGGACTATCGACTCTGCCCGGACTGATCGAAAGCCGCGGTGACATTGCAGCCGCACATTGGACCGCACCGCCGTTTGTGCCGCCTTCCGAGCCGGTCAATATCTGGACCATGAGCCAGCGCGCCGGCAGCGTGTCGTACCTGACCTTCGGCGCCGGTTTCGGCCTCGCGGTCCTTGCCCTGTTCGTGTTGGCCTGCGACGGATGGCGATGGCAGTCGAGCCTCCTGCGCACCCTCGGCAACAACGCCCTCGCCGCTTACATTCTGCACGACGTCGTCAACACGCGCCTCATGACTTTCATCCCCAAAGACAGTCCACTGTGGCTGATCTTCACCGGCTTCGCACTGTCGCTGCTGATCTGCACCGCGATCCTGCGGTGGATGGAACGCCGGAAGCTGTATCTGACGCTGTAACCGGTGATCCCCACGCCCCGTTGTCCACGGGTCACCCGAGCACAGCAGCGTCAACTCGCACCATCCCGTTTTTTGGAATCACGCTTGCTGCGGATGAAGTGTTGAATCTGTCCGGTCTTGAGAGCACGCTTGTCGATCTCGAATAAGCCGGTGGCGATAAGAAGCGACAGCAGCCGCGCGTAACCATAGTTGCGGGGGTCAAACTCGGGCGATTGTTTGACGAGCTGATAGCCGACGCGCGCCAGATTCGCCCAGCCATCGTCATCGTCACACGACTCGACCGCTCCGCGCAGGAGAGTGACCAGACTGGTGTCCTTTTTAAGTTCCAGTGCGTTCTTTTTCGCCGGTGATTCCGCCGCGGTCGCGATGGCTTTTTCGGCGGGCTGAAGAATCTCGGTATAGATAAACTTGTCACACGATTTGACGAACGGGCTGGGCGTCTTCTTCTGACCGAAGCCCAGAACATGCATTCCCGCTTCGCGCAACCGCGTCGCCAGTCGGGTGAAGTCGCTGTCACTGGAGACGATGCAGAACCCTTGATGCCGGCCGCTGTAGAGCAGATCCATGGCATCAATGATCAACGCCGAATCGGTGGCGTTCTTGCCGGTGGTGTAACTGAACTGCTGGATGGGCTGAATGGCGTGTTCATTCAGTTTGACTTTCCAGCCGCTGAGCTGGGGCGTCGTCCAGTCGCCATAGGCTCGTTTGACGCTGGCGACACCGTACTTTGCAATTTCCGAAAGGAGCGCATCAATCACCGCCGCCTGCGCGTTGTCAGCATCAATGAGTACCGCAAAGCGAGGTTGGTCACGTCCGATATCTATGATGCTGATCCTGTATGAATTCCCATTCTCGCCGCAATCGAGCCGGGCGCGTCAGCGACGGTCCACTTCACTCACTCAATCGATAGCGTCTTCGAGCGGTAGTTCACTGTCAGCACACGGTCGTCAAGCAGTTCCGTCCCCAACAGAGGCAGTCGGCCCTCATTGGCAATCACTTGAACATCAATGTCGTCTCCAAACCATTGGAGAACGCACCGATACGATTCCAGCGTCACACGGTTTCCATCAGCAAGAATTGCTTCCGTTGCCGCTTCCTGTCCCAGTCCGAGCTGTTTGATGAGGGTTTGCGGGAATACGAACTGGCCGTTGAAGGCCGTATCGATCCACGCCGTAGTCGTCACCGGTTCCGCATCGCGTTCGCGCCGAACCTGCACGTCACAGAGCGCCCGCTGGTTTTCGTCCACCCGACCGATCACGGCGTCATTCCCCCGATATGCACGGCAGCGTCGTGCCCGATGCGGATCACAAACGAAAGCCGGTCTGGATAGGTATCCCGCGCTGCAGCGACAGCCTGGCTGAAAGACGTAGCGAGAAAATGCTCGCCGGAATCGGGTTCGATGGCGACGAACAGCCCTAGGGATTCCGCTTCCAACGTCTGTTGCAGCCGTTCGCGGTAAATGACCTTAGCCCGCTCCGCGACACTTTCCGATTGTGCAGAAATCATGTTCTGATCCCTTATGTGCCGATGGCGATGTCGTCGAACGTACGTTGTTTACTTGCGAAGTCAGTTTGCGATTGCATTCGCGAGTATGCTGGTTGCCTGAAGGCTTACAAATCACTTTCGGATGCCAACACCTGAATATGCGATCTCCGGTAGTCTTCGCCAGCAACGTCAAAAGTCCGTTGATACTCCTGCAGGCATGAGTTGAAAAGTCCCCTCGCATCTGGAAATCGCTTCAGAGCATAGAGACAGGATAGTTTTGCAAACTCACAGTTATCGGTCTGCCAAAGTTCCCTCGCAAGTTCAACCGCTTGCGGATGCTCAAAATGTTCAAATGCATGCAGGACCATGCGGCGAGTGTATGAGTCTTTTTTTCTGAAGAACCGACGCAAGATGTCGACCGCGCGATCGTCAAGAGACGCGGTTTTCCGAAAACAAGCGGTCAATTGATAATCGCAATAATCATCATCTCGACGAAGTGCTTCCTCACAGAGAAAAAGGAACTCAACGACTACCGGCTAGAAGCCGGTAGGTTCGGGGGAAATCGTGAACTACGGACTGAAGTCCTTCGCTCACGATGGGGTCACTTGAAACTCGTCACCACCATCCTGGGGTTCTGTTCCTTCCTGTTGCCGGATG
>JBGSUN010000084.1:0-4102 GCA_041753475.1 Planctomycetaceae bacterium
GATCCGCGGCTTCCGCATCGAACTCGGCGAAATCGAAGCGGTTCTCGCCAAGCATCCCGCATTGCGACAGGCCGCGGTGATTGCCCGCCAGCGCGACGATGGGCAACCACAATTGCTGGCGTATGTTGTTCCGCAAGACGCGCACACCACCCCCACCGTCGACGAACTCCGGCAGCATCTGCAAGGCTCGTTGCCGGACTACATGCTCCCCGCCCACTTCGTCACGCTCGAACAACTCCCGCTCACCACCAATGGTAAACTCGATGCCAAGGCTCTGCCCGATCCGGCGGCGGAACGGCCTGAACTGGGAAGCTCTTTTGTTGCGCCGCGCAACGAAGTCGAAACCACGCTGGCGGAGATCGTCCGCGACATCCTCAAGCTGGAGCGCGTTGGCGTTCATGATGATTTTTTCGCGCTGGGGGGCGATTCGCTCAAAGGGGCCGTGCTCATTAATCGCGTGCAGGAGCGCATCGGCGAAATCGTCCACGTCGCGGCGATCTTTGAACGCTCGACAGTCGCTGGCCTCGCGGAATACCTCCACGAACATTATCGCCACCGTCTCCCAGCGTTCCTCGGCCAAGCCGGTGCCGATGACGGCAGCACGTTCGGCCGCCGCCTCGAAGACGCCGATCTCGCGCACCTGCGTAGTCTGATTCCGCCGTCACGATTGTTTGCCGGCAGTCCGCCGGCAGTGAAGAATCCCCTCGCAGTGTTTGTGCTGGCGCCGCCACGTTCGGGCACGACGCTCTTGCGCGTCATGCTGGCCGGACATTCAAAGCTGTTTGCGCCGCCGGAGCTGGAACTGCTGTCGTTCAATACCTTACAGGAACGCCGCGAAGCCTTCTCCGGCAGCAAGAAATTCTGGCTCGAAGGAACGATCCGGGCCGTGATGGCGCTGGTCGACTGTGACGCGGAAGCTGCGGCTCAACGAATGGAGAACTACGAGCATGACAACCTCACGACTCAACAGTTTTATGCCCTGATACAAGATGCGCTCGGTGATCGGCTGCTCGTCGACAAGACGCCGTCGTACACGTTGGACATCGCGACGTTGCAGCGTTCTGAGCGGGATTTCGACGGCGCGTACTACATCCATTTGCTGCGGCATCCGCAGGGAATGATCCGTTCCTTTGAAAAGGCGCATCTCGACCGCATCTTCTTTCCGTGGGAGCATCCCTACACCACCCGTGAACTGGCCGAATTGATCTGGACGGTGTCGCAAGAAAACACGCTCAAGTTCCTCAGTACCATTCCCGCGGAGCGGCAACACACACTGCGATTCGAAGATCTCGTCAGCGCCCCCGAGCGCGAAATGCGGCGGCTGTGCGACTTCCTCGGCCTGCCTTTTGAAGCCGGACTCATCGATCCCTATAGTGACACACACGGCCGCATGGCGGATGGCCCACATCAGGAATCACGGATGCTCGGCGATGTTCGCTTCCGTGAGCACGGAGCGATCAAACCCGTCGTCGCGGATGCATGGAAAGAGGATGCTGGCCGGGCACCGCTGGCTGCGAAGACAGAACAACTCGCCCGTGGCTTCGGTTACGAAGATGTCGGCCGTTCTGCGATTTCGTCCCGAATCACTCGGGCCGATCGCACTGGCCCGCTGCCGTTGTCCTTCGCGCAGGAACGATTGTGGTTCCTCGATCAACTCATTCCGAACAATCCGTTTTACAACATGCCCGGCGCAGTGCGGCTGCGCGGGGCACTCAACGTCGATGCCGTCCAGCAGGCGCTCACCGAAATTGTCCGACGTCATGAGGCGTTGCGAACGGTCTTCCGCAAAGATGGCGATCGGGCGGTGCAGATCATTCTGCCGGCCACGCCGGTTGACGTCCCACTCATCGACTTGACCGATGTCTCGGAAATGCAGCGCGAAATGGCGGTGCGAGTCCGCATCGCGGCCGAGGCGCAGAGGCCGTTTGATTTGTCCGCCGGGCCGTTGATGCGTGCGAGTCTGTATCGGATCGGTGCGAACGATCACATCCTCTTCTGGGTGTTGCATCACATTGTCGCGGATGGGTGGTCGCTGGGGGTCATGCAGCAGGAAATGGCGGCTTTCTATTTATCAATGGTGTCCGGTCGACCGTCGCCATTGCCCGAGTTGCCGATTCAATACGCCGACTTTGCTCAATGGCAACGGAACTGGCTGATGACGGCGGACGTCCTCGAACACCAGGTCGAATACTGGCGGAAGCACCTGACCGACTTGCCAGTGCTGAATCTGCCCACCGATCATCCACGACCGACGGTGCAGACCTTCCGCGGCGACAGTTACGCCATTGAGTTCCCCAGCGAATTGTGTACCGCACTGAAGGACCTGAGCCGTCGTGAAGGGACCACGCTCTTCATGACGCTGCTCGCCGGATTCCAGGCGCTGCTCGCACGCTACACGGGGCAGGACGACATCGTCGTCGGTTCGCCGGTCGCGGGACGGATTCACAAGGAACTGGAAGGACTCATTGGCTTCTTCGTCAACAGTCTCGTCCTGCGAACCAACCTCAGCGGCGACCCAACCTTTGCAGAACTGCTAGCGCGGGTGCGCGAGGTCTGCCACGGTGCGTTTGCCCATCAGGATCTACCGTTCGAGAAGCTGGTCGAAGAATTGCAGCCGCAGCGGGATGTCAGTCGCGAGGCGATGTTCCAAGTGGTGCTGGTGCTGCAGAATACCCCCGTTTCGGAGATGGGGATCGCGGAACAACTCACGCTTTCGCCCGTGGAAGCCTCGAGTCATGCGAGCCGGTATGACCTGGAAGTCCACGCCCAGGAACAAGCGGGCCGTTTCTTCTGGACGTTCTACTACAACACCGACATTTTCGAAGCGGCGACGATCGAGCGGTTCGCCAGTCATCTGCAACAGTTGCTGGGTGGACTCGTCGCTCATCCGCAGTGGCCGCTATCGCGCATCCCGTTACTGACCCTAGCCGAGCGCCGACAACTGCTCGTCGAGTTCAACGACACGGCGGCCCCGTATCCGCAAGAGCAGTGCATCCATGAATTGTTTGAAGCGCAGACCCAGCGGACGCCGCAGGCATTGGCGGTTGTGGCGGGGACTGTTGAACTCACGTATGGCGAATTGAATCAGCGCGCTAATCAGTTGGCACGGGTGCTGCGACAACGCGGGGTCAGTGCGGAGACGCTGGTGGCTCTCGGTGTGGAGCGTTCCCCGGAGATGGTGGTGGCGATCCTGGGGATCCTCAAAGCGGGGGGCGCGTATCTGCCGCTGGATTTGGATTATCCACGCGACCGTTTGGCGTTCATGCTGGAAGACAGCCAGGCCCGCTTCTTGCTCACGACATCCGCTTTATGTGAACGTGTGCCGTCGGCAGCGGAGTGTACGGTCCTGCTGCTGGATGAACTCGCATCTGCTTCGTCGGCCACTGACAGTGCAACTCTGCCGCGGGTGACATCGCCGGACTCGTTGGCTTATGTCATCTACACCTCCGGCTCCACAGGAACTCCCAAAGCCGCCGCCGTAACACACCGGGGGATTTGCCATCTGGTCACTGCGCATGCGGCGACGGTGCGGACGAAGCCGACGGACCGCGTGTTACAGTTTGCGTCGCTGAGTTTCGATGCCTCCGTGTGGGAGATGTTCCCCACGCTGACCACCGGGGCGGCGTTGTGTCTGGGGACGCGGGACGAACTGCGGCCGGGTGATCCATTCGTGGAGTACTGCCGCCGGCATCAACCGACGATGGCGACATTGCCGCCGACAGCGCTAGCGGTGTTATCGGAGGCCGATCTGCCCTCGTTACGGACCATCGTTTCCGCCGGGGAAGCGTGCACGCCGGAACTGGTGTCGCGATGGGCTCCCGGTCGACGGTTTATCAATGCTTATGGGCCGTCCGAAGTAACGGTGTGTGCGACGCTCACCGAGTGTCATGTTGAAGAGACCACTCTGACCATCGGCGGACCCATCCCCAACGCGACGGTCTATGTCCTGGATGCGGCCTTGCAGCCTGTGCCTGTGGGGGTGTCAGGAGAGTTGTACATTGGAGGGAGTGGTTTAGCGCGGGGTTATCTGCATCGGCCGGGGTTGACGGGGGAGCGTTTCATTCCGAATCCGTTTGGCGGGTTGGATGGCGGTACGGGTTCT
>JBGSUN010000085.1:0-25392 GCA_041753475.1 Planctomycetaceae bacterium
GTCCTCGCCGCTCCGTCCCGGATCGCCCGACTTCCCCGGCAACAACCCTTGCACCCGCTCCCACTGCTCGTCCGACAACTCAAACCGCCGCATGACAATCCTCCTCCTTGAGGCAAAATCAACACGCGTGGTTTACCAGCCATCCCCAAATTCGCAAAGAGATTGTCAACACGGCCTAGTTATTTGAACTGACCGGAAGTCTATCAACCCATCGGATGTGGCGAAATGTGGAGCCGCGCCCAAGGGTTGAGCGTATTATCGTTTCGAGACCCCGAACCCAACCGGGTTGCTAACCCAAATGGGGTCGCCACACAGAGAGCGAGAGAGTTCTTGCGAGAGGGACACCAGGAACGAGGCCGGCGACCCAATTAGGTGCGCCGTAGAAAACTCTCTCAGCGAAGAGCGGTGCCGCAAGTCGTTACCACGTAACGGGGAAAACGACGAACGCCGAGAGCCTGAACTCTCGGCGTCGTGCGTTAACCGGTCGGTCGGCGGAAATTCCGCTAACCGAATCAGCTCCCCGATTAGGACTCGAACCTAAAACCTAGCGGTTAACAGCCGCTCGCTCTACCATTGAGCTATCGGGGAGTGACCGAAACCCAGGGTCTCGGGGAATAGACAGATTTAGACGAAATGCAGGGCGGTTGCAAGCGTGAATTTGGCGGTGGGACAGATTGGGTGCAGGAGCGGATTTCGGTTTTAGGCGGATTGGTGGTGCCAGAACTCGTTCCATTGTTTGCTGTCCATGATGGAACAGAGTCCTGCCATGCGGTTGAGGCGGCGGACGCGCCTGCGGGCGGCGGTTTGCTTCAATCGGCGGTCGATCAGGTTTTTGCACGCGCCTTCGATTTGGCCGCTCCCGATCGAACGGCCATCCTTCAGCCGTTCGGCGTAGTTCATGTGAGACACATGATTCCCCAGGTCATTCCGTGATTCCTGCAGAGCCGTCGCTTGCTTGCTCGCCTCGGGGAACGGGCTGCGGGTGTGTTGCCAGCACTCTTCGAAGCCCTCCCAGCCGCGTTCCAGAAGAGTTGTCCGCAACGGACTGGTCCACGAAGCGGCTTCGGGCGTGCCCTCGCCAAACAGCGTTTTGGACGTCTCGCTGACGGCTTTCAGGGCATAATAAATATCCAATACGCCCTGCGAACCGACCAGATTCCGCTGCGTTTCTTCCCAGATCCATTTCGCTCCATCGGCCAGCACCGTGATGGCCGAGGGGGCGCGGAGGTCGAGCCGTTTGGCCCAGGCTTTCCAACGGGGACCAAACTGGTCACTCGCTTCAATCGCCGCGAAGGCCACGCACGTGTTGTGCTTTGGCAGGTGGCGGTCACCCCATTCGCTGGGGACGGCCGGCTGCGCACGATCCCGTTTCGAGAAGATCCCCAGCTTCACTTCGCGCCAGCCGTCGGTGGTGTTCACGCTCGTGCCATCGGTCGTGAACTCGACATCGCCCGTGGCCGTGCCGAAGGCTCTCACGGCGGCGGGTTCGGTTCACTGCCACTCAAGCATCTGGGCCCCGGTCGCTTGAGCGATCTCGCGAACGCTGGTGTCACTGACCGAAAGGCCACAGAGTTCTTCCAGTCGTTCACTCGAAACATCGTACGACCAACTCGCCGCCGCCAGGCTGATCAACCGCCGCGCCTGCGAGCTGTAACGCCTCTGAATTCCGAGACGCTCATCCAGGGCGTACCCACCGTTCTGGCATTTCACGCAACACCGATAGACCCGCGACACGCCGATTTCGCCCGCCTGCGTCATCACGTGCCGCGTTTTGCGGCCGTGATGGGACCTGGCTCTTCCGCAGTCGCAGGTCCGGCTCGCCGCGCTTTTTTTCGAGCGCGGCGTCCTGCATTTGCAGAGACAACGCCAACGTTTGTCGCGTGGCTTCCCGACCTTGCTTCACCGCGAACTGCTCGGCGATCCCCAGCACGGTTCCATCCGCCGCCGCATCGCAAACCGCATTCAAGGCCCGAAAATTCAGCACCGCCTATTCGGCCAGCAATCGCTCGTTCGCCGTCAAAGAAGCCCAATCGATCCCTGACATCGTTCGGTTCCTCATGAGTTTTTGTCCCAGAAAACAGCCAGAATAACGTAGGTCCCCCCAATCGCGCAATCGAAGAAAACTGCACCCGGACAGATTCATTGTGGACCGCTCGAAAGCGAAAACCGTTCATGTCGGCGTTACGACCGAGATTCTCGCCGCGGCGATCAAAAGTTCGGATCGGAGTTCCTGCATCCGTTCTTTAAACTTGGACCATGACCATCCGTTTCGCAAACGGAGTAGGACGGGCCGTCGCTATGTTTCATTGCCATTACGGCTCATGATAGCATGAGTAAAGTCCGATGTGTTGGCGATTTGGCCGTTCCACGGGAAGCTTATGCGTATGTTCGGTTTTGCACGCCAATTGGTGTCGCTCTGCTTGATCGGGATGATATCGGAAGCCTGGGCTGACGATGTGGCTGTGCGTCCGGTGGTGCCGGGGGCGATGTCGGTGCGACTACAGCGGCGGCTCGAACCGGTGCCGAGGTCGGGACAAATTCAAGTTGTCGTCACCACAGAGGAATGGAAAGCGTCCGAGACGGCGATCATCATCTGCGACATGTGGGACAATCATTATTGCCAATCGGCAGCGCAGCGGGTGAAAGACATGACGCCGCGGATGAATGCGGTCATTACCGCCGCCCGCAACCATGGGGTGCAGATCATTCACTCACCGAGCGGTGTGTTGAGTTTCTACGGCGAAACGTCGTATCGCCGCCGGTTGCAGGAAACGCCGCGTGTCATGCCCCCGTTTCCGCTGGAAGGCTGGTGTCACCGCGACGAGAAACGTGAGCCGGAATTGCCCGTCGATGTCTCCAAGTCGGCCTGTGACGACCCAGTGGTCGGCCCGGCGGTCCAAGTGTTTCATCGCCAGCATCCGGGACTGGATATCATCGGCTACGACGGCATCAGCGACCGTGGTGATGAAATCTACAGCTTCTGCAAGAACCACGGAATCAAAAATCTTGTGATGATGGGGGTCCATACCAACATGTGCGTCCTTGGACGTCCGTTCGGCATCCGTCAGCTCGTCCGCCTGGGCTTCAATGTGGCGCTGGCCCGCGACCTAACCGATGCAATGTACGATCCGCGACAACCGCCGTTCGTCAGCCACACTCGCGGCACAGAGATGGTCATCGAGCACATCGAACAATACTGGTGCCCCTCACTGGAAGGAGTCGACCTGACGCGCGTCATTCCCGGCAGCGCGGATCCCGCCGTCAAGCCGTAACGGTTCCCAACACGTTGCGCCGTCGAGGGGACAATCACTACAGATTGATGGGTAATGCCTCGTGGACTTTGGCGCACAGTTTCTGAAAGTCGAACGGTTTTTCCAGGAACAGTCGGCTGGGGTCGTCTTCCGGCATCGCTTCCTGTCGGGAATAGCCGCTCATGAAGATGACTTTGAGCTGCGGATATTTTCGCGTCATCAGGTTGGCCAGCTCGGGACCACCCATTTCGGGCATGACGACATCGGTGATCATCAGGTCAAATGGTGACACTGCGGATTCCGTGGCATAGGTCAAGGCTTCCCGACCGTTTCTCGCAGTCACAATCTGATAGCCCGCGCCGCGCAGGGCATTGGCCGCGAATCGACAGACTTGGTCTTCGTCCTCGACGAGAAGAATCGTGCCTCCCACGTGGGATTTGGGCTTCACAGTGTCGGGCTGCTCCGTTTCGGTGACGCCTTCTTGATCAACAGAAGGCAAGAGGATCGTAAACGTCGAACCGCATCCGGGCTGGCTGGAGACATCGATGTGGCCGCCAGATTGGCGGATGATGCCGTAAACACTGGCCAGGCCGAGTCCGGTTCCTTTACCAACAGCCTTAGTGGTGAAGAAGGGGACAAACACACGCTGGCGGGTCTCTTCATCCATGCCCTGGCCGTCATCGCTCACCGTCAAGCGAACGTGCGGTCCCGGCTGCATTTCGGAGAGCCCGCCCGCGTCGTCGGCTGACAGTTGCACCAGCGCCGTCGTAATCGCCAGGGTTCCCCCAGCGGGCATGGCATCACGCGCATTGCTGGCCAGATTCAGCAAGACCTGCACCAGCTGCCCGGTGTCGGCGCGGACGGATGGCAGCGCGGCGGCAAGGTTCAGATCAATCGCAATGCTTTCGGGCAGCAATCTCCGCAGAATCCGTTCGGTGTCCCGCACACTCTGGTTTAGATTGACAATTCTCGGCTGGAGCACCTGTTTGCGGCTGAAGGCCAACAGTTGTTGAGTCAGTTCGGCTGCACGCAATCCCGCCTGTCGTACTTCATTCAGCGAGTCGCGCCAAAACGGATTGACCGGACCCTTTTCGAGCAACGCGTCACAATAGCCGTTGATCACTGTCAACAGGTTATTGAAGTCGTGGGCCACACCACCGGCCAGTTAACCGATGGCTTCCATGCGTTGTGCCTGCTGCAATTGCTCTTCGAGACTTTTCTGATCGGCTTGAGCCTTTTCTCGCTCAAGAATTTCCCGCCTCAGTGATTCATTGGCAGCCAGGATTTCCGCCGTTCGTTCTTCAACTTTCTGTTCGAGTTCGGAATTGGCCTGCTGCAAGGCGGCGGTGTGCCGTCGACGCTCACCGATGAGGATCACCAGAATCAACGTCCCGACAGCGCCAAACGTGCGATAGAACCAGCCGTTTCCGGGCCACATGGTCTCGGGGCGGAGGAGAAGCGGAATCGCAAACACGGTACAAAATGCGCTGCAGAGTAAGACCAGTTCCATGCGACCGCGCAGGAACACGACCGTATAGACCGCCACCAGTATGTAGAGGTTGCTCCACGAGCGATCAAACGGACGAGTCACATCAAGGAAGGATGAAACCAGCAGCAACAGGATCGCAACGGCAAAATGTCCCCAGGCAGGACCGCCCTTGGGCAAAGAATTGGCATGGGTTGGCAAATGGACTCCGATCGGACACTGACACTCGAACGCGAAGACAACTCAAGGTCTTGTCGTTGGCCGAACCGATTGGGGGACCAGGCAACGACGGAGCCTCGGAAAAAGCTCAATAACCTAGGCAACCGCGCACGGGATTGCACCTGTTCGTTTTCCTGAACACGCGCATTCCCGCTCAAACCAGTGAGAATACTAGTGGCCATGCTGTCAGTTACGACTCGTGAATTACGACATGAAACCTGTTGGCGGTGGATTGCAACCGATTTCGAGTTCCTTTCTGATGGACACTCGTGGCGTAGGAGAAGGATTGACTGCGGCCAGACTGTCCATTTGCTATAAAGCAACTGTGATCGATTCCTGAGGGCCCAGACTCGTGAATTCGGACAGCCCGCTGTTTGACGGCACACAAGCCACCGTCAGCCGCACTCCCGCGGCGTCGGATGCCCCCCCTTCGTTGACCGAAAACGATGCCGGCAATGACACCGGCGAGTTTGCCGCGACCATGCTCTCCGATGTCGCGGACAAGGACGGCCCGTCAGACGAACCTGTTGAACAACGAACCATTCTGACGGGTGATGGGAACGCCCCTGTCGGTGACGACGTCGAGGCCACATTCCGCACTCTGGACGGGCTGCCGGAACGCTGGATGGCTTCCAGCGGCCGACTGGGTCGCTTCAAACTGATTCGCATCCTCGGCCAGGGGGCGTTTGGAACGGTGCATCTCGCACACGATCCGCACCTGGATCGCCAGGTCGCGATCAAGGTCGCCAAGACCGGTGCGTTGCCACAGAAACGGGATATCGATCGATTTCTGAGGGAAGCCCGCGCTGCCGCGCAGTTGCGGCATCCCCACATCGTTCCGGTATACGAGTTCGGCCAGGTCGAGGGGACGAATTACATCTGTTATCAGTTCATTCGCGGCCGCACCCTGAAGCACTTGATTGCGGCCGAAAAAAGATTGACCCCGACCGTCGCCGCAACCATTGCCTCGCAACTGGCCCGCGCCCTGCACTATGCCCATCAGGAAGGGATTGTCCATCGAGACATGAAGCCGGACAACGTGCTGATGGACGAGCACGATGCGCCGCACATCGCCGACTTCGGACTCGCCCGGCGCGAAGAAAGTGGCGATGCACGGACCATCGAAGGCTCGCTCATGGGCACACCGGCCTACATGAGCCCGGAACAAGCCTCAGGCATGGGAGCCCATGCCGACGGCCGATCCGATGTCTGGTCGCTGGGCATCATGCTCGACGAGATGTTGACCGGCGTGCGACCGTTTGAAGGAACGATCACGGAGGTGCTGGTCGCCGTCAAACAGCAGGAGCCACGTCCGCTGCGCCTCGTGGATGCCAAGCTCCCGCGTGATCTGGAAACGATTGTTTCCAAAGCACTCACGAAGGACATCAACACCCGGTTTCAATCCGCTGAGCTGATGGCCGACGAACTCGACCGGTGGTTGCGAGGTGAGCCGATTCTCTCCCGTCCCATCAGCATTTGGGCGCGAACGGGACGTTGGATTCGCCGCCATCCCGATATCGCCGGGCTGATCGGCGTCATCGGTGTGTGCCTGATGCTGGGTGTCCTGATTTCGTCATACTTCGCCGTACACGCGTCCCATCAGGCCACGCTGTTACGGCAGGAAAAGCAACAGCGGGCATTGGGACAAGCCGTCACGTTGCAGACCGCTGAACCCGCTTCAGTCACGCAACTGCTGGAGAATTTGCTGCCGGATCAGGCGCTCGTTGTTCCCGAACTCAAACGCTTGCTGTCGACCTCGGCCGCCGATTCACAACAGCGAGTGCGGGCGGAACTGGGGCTGGCACGCTTGTCGCCGGAAGACCCCGACATCGCCACCTGGATCACGGGTTTGCACAACGGCCTGCTGCACGCGGATGCGCGCGAGCACCTGATGCTGACGCAGAACCTGGCGTCGCTCAAAACGACGATGGCCCCGCAATTATGGGAGGTCGCCTCCAGTAGTGAGAACGATGCGGAACAACGTTTTCGAGCCGCCTGCACGCTGGCCAATTGGGAAAGCGATCCCGACCGCTGGCAGCCCTTGGCCGCCAATGTCGCACTCATGTTGACCGAACGGCCGGCATTGGAACTCGCCAACTGGATCCGTGTGATCCAGCCCGCCCGTGAAATCCTGTTGCCCGAACTCGAACGGCTGTACGCCAAGCATGTCGCGGAGGAAACCCCGCGCGCCGCGGCGACGATTCTTGCCCAGCTCTATAGCGATCGGCCCGCGTTGTTATGCCGCTGGGTGGAAACGGCCGAACCGCGGCAACTGGCGCTCCTGCACCCCGGTCTCACAGCGAGTGCGGAAGTCGTGGAATTACTCGCTGAAAAATTGCATGCAGCAACACCGACGGAGACCCTGCCGCAATCGCAACGGAGTGCCGAAGCCCGCCGACAAGCCAATCTGGCACTCGCGCTGCTCGCCATCAACCATGCCGAGAAAGCGTGGCCGGAAATTGAACGGCTCAATACCAGCGACTTGTCCGCGGAGCTGGTCCGTCGCGGAAAGTCGGCCGGTGTGAAGCCTCACGTGTATCTCGAAGCCCTGCTCGCCGGTCAACCTACTGCGACGATGGCAGCGGCGCTCATCTCGCTGGGTGGCTACTCGCTTTCCGAATTCACAGGGGATTCTCGCGAGAAAGTGACGCAGCTTGTGGAACGATACCGCAGTCTTTCAACAGACCCTGGAGTGCGCTCGGCGGCAGTGTGGCTGTCGGAACAATGGAAGCTGCCGGTTGCCGAGACGACTTCCACCGCATCAGCCCCGTCCGCCACGTCTGCTGGTCGGAGTTGGATCGCCGATCCGCTGGCCGGCTCGATGTTGACGATCCGTGGTCCGGTTGAATTCCAGATGGGATCGGCCGAGGACGAACTGTTTCATGCGCCGGTGGAGAAGCAGCATCGTCGGCAGATCCCCCGCTCATTCGCGGTGGCGATGTATGAAGTGACGGTTGCGGATTTCCGCCGCTTCCGACCCGAGCATGAACACAACGTGGACTCCGCACCCGAGGTCCAATGCCCGGTTAACGATGTGACATGGTTCGACGCTGTGCAGTACTGCCGCTGGCTCAGTGAGCAAGCCCAGTTGCCGGAAGAGGAAATGTGTTATCCACCGGTGGACGAGATTGTTCCTGGGATCGAGCTTTCCGGAGATTTACTGTCACGAACGGGTTACCGACTGCCAACGGCGGCGGAATGGGAATACGTCTGTCGTTGCGGGGAAACCGGAAGCCGCTCCCTGGGGGAAAATCTCGATGCGCTGGACCGGTTTGCCTGGTTCGAGCGGAATTCCCAGCGGCGAAGCTGGCCCGTCGGCCGGTTGCTGCCCAATGCATGGGGCATGTTCGACCTGCATGGCAATGCGATGGAGTGGTGCTGGGATTGGTACTTCGACGACTACCCAGCACCCAATGCCGCGGGCGTCGTCGTCGATGGTGTCGATCGTCGTAAGGGGATCTATCGCGAAATTCGCGGCGGCAGCTTTCAGAATGATCCGGAACTGATTCGCACCGCTGACCGTGACTACGACCTGCCGATCAACCCCAGCTACGTCATTTCCTTTCGAGTCGCACGCACCCTTCCGCGGGAATCCGTCAGCGAAGCCGCGACGGGACGTGAGTGACGGTACTGTAGGGGGTTGAGTGGGCAGAGGTATCCTTGTGAAAATGGAGGGAAATTCGGGCTGGGCTCTTGCTCCGGGTTCGTATCGCGGTATTCTGAAACAATTGGGACAGGGTGAAGGATTATGTCACCCGTCCGGTTCGTAGTAGTGAGACATGCCATGCGTTCTCTGCTGACTTCCGTTTTTATCCCTGTAGGGCTGCTCGGTTCGACCGTTTTCGCCGCCGATGTCGCGGTCAATCGGACACCGAAGCCCACTCTGGTTGTGCGCCGGGCCGTTCTGCAGGCGGAAGGCGAAAAAGCCAAGGAAGACGCTCCCGCTGAGCAAAAGGAAGCGGTTCCGGCAGAGAAGAAACCGGCGGCCCCCCGTGATGAATTTGGCGAGCAAACCCGTTCGCACCGCGTGCAGCTTTCGTCCGATGGCCTGCTGCCGGGGACCATCTCAGTGGTCGATCGCACGACGGGTTCGTTGGTTCCCGCGGTCGAGTTGAACGTGCTGTTCATGCAAAACGGCGAGATCAAGTCGACAGTCAAGCCCGGCGTTGCCGGGGTCTTTCAAGCCAAGGGACTCGCGCCGGGCATCTACTCGGTGATCGCGTCCGGAAAATCGGGCTTCCTGGCATTTGGGTTGGAAGTCCAGGCCGCAGAGGCCCCGCCCGTTCTGAAACGCGGTGAACGGGGAGAAACGCGTCCCGTCAAGTTCCAGGAAGTCGAAGCCCAACTGGCAATCAACGCATTGGCGGTCCCCCTCAGCGACGTTTCCACCGTAGTCAAACTGGTGAACTCGTATGTGCCTGCGGCAGCGAAGGTCGAAGCTCCTACGCAACTTCTGGAAGAAAAAGATCTGCTAACAACCGAGCAATTGCAGGACGTTCCAGAAGCACCCCAAGACCAGGTGGGCAAGCCGGAAGCTCAGCACTCTGTCGCCTTGCAGCCTGACGGAAAACTGATCGGGCGGATGCGGCGGATGCACCCCCAATCGGGGAAACCCGTGCGGTTCCGACGGTTGAACGTATTCCTCGTCCAAGGTGACTCGGTGGTTTCGCAGTCCCCAGTTACTGAAGCCGGTCTGTTTGAGTTCAAGAAGCTCCGTCCGGGCGATTTTTCAGTTGTCGCCGCGGGACCGGAAGGATTCAGCGCATTTGCCATTCGTGTTGTGGCCGCGGAAGACAAGGTCGCAGTCAAGGCAGCGAAAGAACTTGTGCTAACGCCTGTCAGCTTCAATGCGAACCGCGCGGAACTGGTGGTGATTGACGGAATGGTCATCGACATGACGAACTTCCCTGAAGCCGTTCGTCAGCTGGCCATTGCCGAAGCCGCGAAACAAGGGAACGCCCCCGTGAATGGTCCCGCTCCTCCGGGAGCTTTGGGTGCACAGCCCGGTGGCGCAGGTGCTGGTGGCGCAGGTGCTGGCGGTGGAGGTGGATTGGGACTGATTGCTGCCGCCCTTGGTGCCGCCGGTTTGGGATTAGCCGCTGCAAATAACGGCAGCGAGTCCGCAACCTCACCGTAGTTTGATCGAGACGACACGTCCTGCTGAACAGTGACTTTCCAGGAGCTAACGCGGTCAATTGGACTGCGTTAGCTCCTGTTTTGCTGTGTTGATTCATCAAGCCGACGTTTGTTGATGTCCAAGCGTCCGGCTTGCCGTTGGCGGCACGTCCGGGAATCGAGTACTTGTGTCCCGCGGACTATTGGGCCTAAGTCGCTTCATTTTTGCCGCGACGTTGATCGCCGCACCGTGGCTGTTCTCCGGACGCCCCCTGCCAATTCAGGAAGGGCTCTCGATTGGGCTGGGAATCGCTTACGGTCTCTGGTTGCTGGCCCGCTTGACGGGAGCACCGTCTCCCAGCGCCGGTTGGAGTGGAATCACGACCGCGCTCACGATGATCTGGTGCGGATTCATTAGCCTGACCGCCCTGCAATTATTGGGACCACTCATCCCGGGGCTGCCGCCACAGCATGCCGTGGTCGCGCGCATCGCCCCGGAATTCGTCTGGCCTGCCCCGGAAGTGCTCGCCGGCACACAAATGACCGCAGCCACGCGCACTCAGCTCGCGCGGCTCATCGGGCCTCTGGTCGCTTTGGTTCTCGGCGCCCAACTCTTCGGCACAGCGGCTTACCGCCGCGGGTTCTGGCTGTTGCTTGCCTTCAACGGCGTTGCTCTGACTGCCTTTGGAATTGCCCAGCGGCTCACGTGGAATGAAAAACTGTACTGGATCTATCCGCTGCCCAATCCGGGGCAGCCGTTTGCCTCGTTCTGGAACCGCAATCATGCCGCGGGGTATCTGAATCTCTGCCTGGCGGCGGCGGTCGGGCTGCTGGTGGCCTGTGTGCGCCAATCCCCCGATGAATGGTGGCCGCCTCGTTCGCCGGGAGAACGTTCTTCCTTGCGGGCTGCGCTGGTGCAATTGCTGGTCATCATCGTCCCGGCTGGTGTGATCGCCACACTGTCACGCGGCGGTATTTTGTCCGCCGGTCTGGCCTTTGCCGCGGTGGTGCTGCTCTGCGTCAACACGTCTCAGTTTTCTGCGACGCGGCATCTCATGACGGCGATCGTCTGTGGACTCGTGCTGGCAGCGTCACTGGGAATGTGGCAATTGGCCCAGTCGCGCTTCTCCGGCTTCGATCTTGTCGATGCCAGGGAAGACGGACGCTGGCGACATTGGCGCGACATGGTACCGGCGCTCCAGGATGTCTGGCGATCCGGATCGGGGCTGGGGACGTATCGTTATGTGAACCGCCCTTATCAGAACCATGCGTTGCCATCGAAGTATTTCAACGCCGACAACGAGTATCTGGAACTCGCCGTCGAGGGAGGGCTGCCGGCGGTCATCCTGATCGTGCTTGGAGGCGGCATTCTGCTGTTCTCTCTGAGCATGACCCGGCGATCGGAATGGAACGATGAAGACGAATTCGCTGACTTGGGGCCAGTCATGGCCTTCGTCATCATCGCGCAGGGACTTCAGGCCGCAACGGACTATGGCATCAGCATTCCGGCAAATGCGCTGACGTGCGCCGCTGTGTTGGGAGCCTTGACCGGCGGATGGGGCAAAGTGTCAACGAGCAACGAAGTTGGTTTTGCCTCGGTGGTGCCGCGACCGCCGCTATGGACTTGGATTCCAGCTCTCGCGCTGGCTGGTTGCGCGGTGATGAGTTATCAACAACTCGCTTCCGCTGCCGCCGCAGACCGATTCGTCCAATCGTTGCCCGAATGGGAATCGCCTGAGGCCCGCAATTGGACCGTCTTCCAGATCGATACCGCTTTGGCGAAAGCAGAGCACCTGCTCGAACAGCGTCCGGATGACCCCGATTTGCACCGCAGTCTAGCTGGACTGCACCTGCTGCGCTATCGGCGGGAACTGTTCGTCCAGATGCAGGATCCGCAAAAGATCGCCAAACCTCCTGCGCCGGAGTTTGCCTGGACGCAGACGCACCCCTCGGTCTGGGATGTCGTGTGTCGAAAGTGGGTGAAGGAAGGAAATCCCGCGGCCATTGATGAACTTCGCAATGACCCGCTCTTCCAGAAACATGTCCCGGCGGCATATGCGGCTTTTGTTCGCGCCCAGCAGTTGTGCCCGTTTGACCCGTTGACCGATTTGCATCTGGTTTATTTGTCATACCTCTGTGGAAACGGTCAACAGGACCGGACTCATTGGTTGCGCTGTGCCGCCCGGTCCGCACCAGGTGAGCCGAAGATGCTCCGCACTTTGGCCACGTTGACGGAACCGGTCATCGAGGATGACCTGGCGGCCTTCTGCTGGCGGCGGGCCATCGAGCTCGATCCGGAAGCGCAGGACGCACTCTATCGGGAAGCCGTTCATCGGCTCTCGCCGGCCTATGCCTTGGAGCACGTGGTTGCCGCCGATGCACCCAGCCTCCTGCGGTTTGCCGAAGTGGTGGACGATCCGCTCATCCGCACGCTGGCCGCCGACCGGTTGACGATGTTGCTGAATAACGGATCGGTCCCATCGCAAGGCGACACCTGGATGCAACTCGGACGGCTGGCGCTGCTGCAAGGATTGACCGAACAAGCCTGCGAGCACTTTGGGAAAGCGGTCCAACTCGAACCGCTGCGCTGGGAATGGCGACTGCGGTACGCCTTGGCGCTGGAGGAAAAGGGAGACCTTGCCGCAGCCCTCGAACAAACGACCGCCGGTCTCCGCGCCGCACCTGAACAGTCCAAGTTGCTCGCTGCTCAAAAGCGCCTGATGAACGAACCGACTCGTTCCCAGCCACGAGTTCCTCCGCAGCGGCCGCGCGACAAGTAGCATCGATTGCTTGCGCGATCCGTCCGTCATCAGTGCTTGCAACGCTCTCCGGGCCATCTACAATCAAGCTTTGCTTTCTGGCGACGAGCGGACGAAAAGTTGAGGATGCCTGCGATGCGACGTTGGATGGATTGGTTGTGGGGAGTGTTATTGCTGGTTACGGCGGGTTGTGGACAGAGTGAGACACCGCCTGCCGCGGCTCCGGTTCCGCAAGCCCCGGCGGTGGCGGAAAGCGCGGGCCCCAAGGGACCGGACCAGTACCGCGTGAAGGTCGAAACGACCAAGGGAAACTTCGTGATCGAAGTCCATCGCGAGTGGTCGCCCAACGGGGCCGATCGGTTCCACGAACTGGTCAACGCCGGCGTGTACGACAACTGCAAGCTTTTCCGCGCGGTGAAAGGCTTTATGGTCCAGTTTGGCATTCCTGCCGATCCGAAGGTGAGCGCGGCCTGGAAGGAAAAGTTCATCCTCGATGATCCGGTCGTGAAGTCCAACCAGCGCGGGTTCGTAACGTTTGCCAAACCTGGGATGCCGAACGCACGATCAACGCAGGTCTTCATCAACTATGGCGATAACGGCCGTCTCGATGAGATGGGATTCTCTCCCTTCGGTGAAGTCGTCGAAGGGATGGAGGTCGTCGATGCACTCAACCAGGAGTACGGTGAGGAAACCACGCGCTATCAGATGAAAATGTACGACGAAGGGAACACGTTCCTTGAGCAAGCCTTCCCGAATCTTGACACCATCACCAAAGCGACCGTTGAATAGCCGCAGGCATCGCTTCAGTACGAATCCCGTGTCTGGTGGAACAGCGCTTTGCGTTCCCCAGGGAGCGTGAAATCGAAGCCACACCTCTGGAAGAATTCTTCAGAGGACGTGATGGTCATCACTTCGAAGACGTGTTCGGCTTTGGCCCGATCCAAGCACGCCTGCACCAGCGCCTTGCCAATTCCCTGCCCTTGATGCTGCGAACTCACCGCTAGACTGCGAAGTTCCGCCAGTTTGGGCGAATAGATTTCAAGCGCTGCAAAACCGACGATTCGGTCGTCGATCACCGCCAGAAAACCGTGGTCGGTCAATTCCTGCAATTCACTGTGAGTGCGCGGGAGCAACCGCCCCTGTTCGACAAAGGGGCGGATGAACTGCCCGAGCGCGTCCACATCCTCACGACGGGCGGGCCGAATGGAAAACGATGACGAAGCCGCAGCGCTCATGGGGTCAGGCTCAATTTCTTCAAAACGAGGAAGGCAATCCGCCCGCGCATCGTCGTGAACCTCAGGCGAAGCGTCAAGATCGAGAGCGATTCCCGTCATCCTTCGGAACGGAACGCCCGCTTCACCACCCACCCCATCACCGCTTGCGGTTTCGCGCCCCGCGCACCCTCCACCCCGTGCCTCCATTGGTAGATTCGACGCCCCCGCTGTGGCTGATCCGCCGGGAAACTGCTACGTTGACGACATCATCCCCCCCTAATCCGGAGTTTTCGTGAAGTCCGTCTCCTGGCCCGATCTGTTCGCTGCCACCCTTCAGCGACAAGCCTTGTTTCGCCTCGTTCTCAGTCGCCCACTGGCGTCCGGATCGACCAGCAAAGTCACGGTTCGTCCCGTTCGGTTGCAAGACAGTCTGCACTATCAATGGGCGGCCCGTGTCGGCGCGCAGGAACGCCACGAAAACCTGACGCCGGATGCGTTGCAACAGCGGGTGCAGAAACAATTCGGCGTTGCCTGGGGCGATCTCCACTGGTTTGCCGACGACGGCGATTTCACCGTCCGCTGGAAGACCAACGGCCCGGTCAACTTCAAACGCAAGCCCCCGACACAATCCGCTCCCCCCGGTGAACATAACCAATCGCGCCGTTACATCATTCCCGACGGCAAACCTTGCCCGTTTCTGATTTCCGCGGGCATCATGACCGCCGACGGAAAAGTGAAGCCCAAGGCCTACCATAAGTTTCGGCAGATCAACCGGTACCTGGAGTTCATCGCCGATATTCTGCCCGATCTCCCCGCTGACGAAACAATCCGAGTCGTCGACTTTGGTTGCGGAAAAAGCTACCTCACATTCGCGCTGCACCACTTCCTGACGACCACCTGCGGACGAAGCGTCGATATCATCGGGCTCGATCGGAAAGCCGATGTCATCGCCTCGTGTACTGAAACCGCGAAACTTCTCCGTTGCACGGGACTACAGTTTCGCGAAGGGGACATCGCGACCTACGTTCCCACTGCGGCAGTTCATCTGGCCGTCTCACTGCATGCCTGCGACACGGCGACGGACGACGCGCTCGCCGCCGCCCTGCGCTGGAAATGTGCAGTGATCCTCGCAGTCCCGTGTTGCCAGCACGAATTGTGTCAGCACTGGTCCGGGGCCCTTCCTGGCATGACAGACTACGGGTTACTTAAGGAACGCTTCGCGGCCATGGCGACTGATGCCCTGCGCGCCCGGTTTCTCGACTGCCACGGCTACCGAACCCAGGTCGTCGAGTTCATCGAAACCGAACACACGCCCAAGAACGTTCTGATTCGTGCGGTAAAACGCCGTGCGGAGGATATCACGCATTCCACGGAACAGGCGGCCTACGAGTCTTTGAAACGCGAGCTCGGTATTCCGTCGTTCCACCTGGAAAAGGTGTACGCTGAATAGATCGGCGTGTGTCCACAGCGGAAGCGGCCGACTTTCCAGACGTTGAATTCGCCAGAAGTGACAGTCAGGAGGTCCCGTCACAACGCGTGAGTGGATTGTGGCCAAGGTCGCGTCAGGTAACCGATCGCCGTGTGAATTCGCACGGCCGACACGGCCGTGGCACACGGAACCAACTCTTTCAACAGGCTGTCAAGCGAAAAGATCGGTCATCGGCTCGCCATAATCGATATCCAACCGTTTACGGCCGGGGATTTCCAGGCGGCGGTTGTTCAGACCGAGCAGATGCAGCACCGTGGCGTGCAGGTCGGTGACGTAGTGGCCGTCACCCAGGGCGTTGTAACCGAGTTCATCGGTCGCCCCGTGGACGTGTCCCTTCTTGACTCCCGCGCCGGCGAGCCAGATGGTGAAGCCGTTGGGGTGGTGATCGCGGCCGTCTTTGCCGCCGCCGCGGAGTTCCAGGCCGGGGGTGCGACCGAATTCGGTGCAGAAGACGACGAGTGTGTCATCGAGCAGGCCGCGCTGCTTCAAGTCCTGCATCAACCCGGCGACGGGGAGATCGACCGTCGCGCACAGCCGGGTGTGGTTGTCCTTCAGTTTCTGATGCGAGTCCCAGACACCGTATGCCGACGGGAAGACCTGCACGAACCGCACGCCTCGTTCGATGAGCCGCCGGGCACCGAGCAACCGTTGCCCGGCGACCTTGGTCGCGTCGCTGTCCAGGCCGTACATCTTCGTCGTCGCTTCCGTTTCCTGCTTGAAATCGACGGCTTCCGGCACCGCGGCCTGCATCCGGTAAGCCAGTTCGTAAGCCCGGATGCGTGCCCGCAGATCGCGATCTTCCGGGTACTCCACGGCGGAGAACTGATTCAGCCGGTTGATGAGTTCGTATTCCTGCCGCTGCAGTTCGACCGTCTGCCCGGCGTGCCGTTTGCCGAACGGCAACGGATTCTGCGGATCGAGTTCGAGCGGCACCCCGGCATACTGCGGCCCGAGGTAATACGAATCGATCGACTGGCGGGTATCAGGCCGCGTGGGTCCGCCGAGGACGACATACTTCGGCAGATTTTCGTTGAGTGTGCCGAGACCATAATGCGCCCACGCGCCGATGCTCGGTTGCGGTTCGTCCAGACGATGCCGGCCGGTGTGAATCTGGTTCTCCGCGGCATGATCGTTGTCGGTGGTCCACATATTGCGGACGATGCACAGATCATCGACGCACTTCGCCAGATGCGGCCACCAGTCGGTGACTTCGATGCCGCTTTCGCCGTGCTTCTTCCAGCCGACCTGCATCGGATAGATGCTGGGGTAGACATCGCGGACGTTGATTTCTTCCGCCGGAACCGAGCGGAACCGCTTCTTGTGCAGCGGGGAGTTGACCGGGTTTTCAAACGGGGCCTTGTCGAAGGTCAGCCCGGCATACTGGTTGAGCGCCGGCTTGGGATCGAACGTTTCCAGATGGCTGTAACCGCCGGAGAGAAAGATCCAGATGACCGACTTCGCCCGCGGCGGGAAGTGGGGCGTCGGTGGCAGGGCGGCGGAACTTTCCGCTGCGCGAGTGATGCCGTCGTCAGCGAGCATCGCCCCCAGCGCGAGGCCGGTGAAACCCATGCCCATATCGGCCAGGAATGTCCGGCGCGACGGGTGGCAACCGCAAGCGGAATCGGTGAGGGAATCGTCAGTCATGGCAAACTACCTGATCGTGATGAAGTCGTTGTGGTTGAGGAGCGCCCGCACCAGACTTTCGCGGATCGCCACGTCGGTCGTTCCCTCAGTGGGCGTCAAAAACGCCGTGCAGGCGGACCGCTCCTCGGCGGTGGGACGCCGGGACAGAATCTGTTCAAACGCCGCGGCAATGAAACGCTCGTTGACGGGGACCTCCGAGGCGGGTTCCGTCTCGGCCTGGGTCCACAGTGTGGTGGCGACCGACCCGCTGAGCTGATGCACGAGCTCACTATTGGTGAGGGCGAGTGCCTGTTGGGGAATGACGCTGTGGACTCGGCGGTAGCAGTCGGAAGCGTTTGGTCCATCGAACAGTTCGCCGAACGCACTCTTGCCCCCCTGTTCGGGATAGCAACTGAAATACAGGCTGCGGCGATAGTTCGTGAGGGCCTCCGAGTTTTCCAGTTCCTGACCGCCCATTTTCGGATCGAGTTTACCGGCGATGAACAGCAGACTGTCGCGCACCACTTCGGCTTCCATGCGGCCGACGTTCATCCGCCACAGATGACGATTGTCTTCATCCATCGCCGCGGCACGGGCATCGCTTCCGGCCGACGAAGCCCGTTGATAAGCCGCACTGGTCACCATCAAACGGTGCAGATGCTGCATGCTCCAGCCCGATTCCATGAACTCCACCGCGAGCCAGTCGAGCAACTCCGGATGCGTCGGCTTCGCACCGCTGCGGCCGAAATCGCTGACGGTCCCCACCAGCGGGACATGGAAATGCCGCGTCCAGATGTGATTGACCGCCACACGCGCCGTGAGGGGGTTCTGCCGGTGGGTGATCCACTCGGCGAGGGCCCGGCGGCGACCGGTGCTGGTGGTCGGATATTGCGGACTGAGCGGGGCATACGTTTCCGAGGGGGTCATGTCGGCCAGAGCGGCGCGGGCTTTATCGAGCGCGGCCTGGGCATCGTTCCGTTGTTTCGTGGCGGTTTCGATTTCCTTGGCCCGCTTCGCATCACTGGCGGGTTTGCTTTCTGCGACCGCCAGTGCGGATTGACCAGCGAGCAGGTCCGCCTCGGCTTTCACCACGGCGGCTTGCCGTTCGAGTCGATGCGCTGTTTGCGCTAGTGCGGCCGCATCGGCGGCGGGGGGCGTGCTGTAGCGCGCGCGGTCCGCGGCGATCCGGGCTTCCACACTTTGCAACTCAGCCTGGGCGGCCGCGACCTTGGCTTCCGCCGCACGGATTTGCAGGCTCGGAGCCGCGACGGCCTGCCGGGCGATCTGCAATTTCTGCGACAGTTCCCGCAAGGTGTCGTTGGTCACCATCGACGAGATGAGCGATGTCGCCGGGGATTCGCTCGCCGAGGAATTCACCCAGCCGTCGATGCCGGTCACATCCTTGCCGTCGGTGAAGAGCGGGGACTCGAAATCGTAGACGATCAGCGGTGTCTCGGAGGCCGGACCAGTTCCAGCGGCGACGGGGGCCAACACGGCGACGTCATCGATCGCCGCGACACTACCGGCCCGGGCATCGAACGTGATCGCCTTCGTGACATCGCCGACGGGGTTCCAACCGTTGAGTGCGACGGGCACGGCATCCGCCAACACCGGACCATCGGGCAAAGCCCGCACGGTCAGCAGGCAGCGATCCATCCCCGTTTGCAGCACGAACGTGACTTCGAACTGCCGCTGTCCGTTCGCAAAGTCATATTTCCCCACCTCGAACTCAGTAAAGGAACCGGGCCGATACGAAGCAATCCGGCTCTTTTCAAACATCACACATCCCGCCGTGAGCCCCTTCACGATGTCTTTGGCGAACTGAAAATTCATGTGCGTGTCGGTGAGCAATCGCACCTGGAACCGGAGAGTGGTTCCGTCGTCCAAGGCTTTGAGTTGCGTGAGCCCGTGGTGCAGAATGCGGCGACCGGTGGTGGCATCGAGCAGCAGCGATTGGTGGCCCGACAACGCCGCGGAAGCCCCCGCAGCGATGGCCGCTGTGTGTGCGGTGTCGAACGCGGTCTGCGCCTCGGCGAGCGTCTTCTCCAGCGCTGGCAGCGAGTCGGTTGTTTTCTTCGCCGCCGCGAGTTCGGCTTCTCTGGCCGCGAGTTGTGTGCGGCTGTCGTGGAGCACGGTCTCTTGAATGGCCGGTCGCAAGCCGGGGTACGAGAACGATGCGGGATGCTGCACCGTCGCAATCCCGGCGTACCATTCCGCCATAAATGCGGGCACACCGGGAGCGATGGAACCACGTTCTTTCACCCGGTTGCGTTCATCACCGCCGGTGTAGAACCACGTCGGGGCTTCGGGATTTTTATCGAAGATGCGGACGGCACCCAATCGCTGCACTTTACGGAGCACACTGTACTGGTATTCCTGAAACGGCCCTGGATCCGCTTCCCCAGGGACGCGGTCCTGCCGGACTTGGATCGGCTCAAAGAACGCCCGCAGTTTGAAGTAATCATCCTGCGTGATCGGGTCGTACTTGTGATCGTGGCAATGGGCACAGTTGAACGTCAGCCCGAGAAACGCCTTGCCAGTGTGTTCGACCGTGTTCCGCATCCAGTCGTTCGGATTCAGCGCATACCAGTTGCGAACGAGGTACCCGGTGGCGACTGTGGCGGCATCGTCTTCCGGACAGAGTTCATCCGCGGCGAGCATCTCACGGACCATGCGGTCGTAACCATGATCGGCGTTCAGCGACTGCACGATCCAATCGCGCCACCGCCAGATTTGCGGAGCACTGTTCCACGGATCGGGCACCTGCCGACGACCATACCAGTCGCTGTACCGCCAGATGTCCATCCAGTGTCGGGCCCAGCGTTCGCCGTGCCGCGGGTCCTTCAGTAGACGATCGACAACGGTCTCATAGGCGCTGGAGGAATCATCGGCGAGGAAGGCGTGTAATTCCGCGCGGGTCGGTGGGACACCAATCAGATCGAGTGTGACCCGTCGCAACAACAATCCTTTGTCGATCGCCGGCCGGGCTGTGAACTGATGCTGTTGATGATCCGTGGCGAGGAACGCATCAATGGGATTAGCGACCCCGGCCCCGGCGGGCAACTTGCGGACCGGCGGTTGGAACGACCAGTGTGCACGCGGGTCCTCTTCGGGTTGTTCGTCCTTCGGAGAGACCGCCCCTTGTTCGATCCATGCCCGTAGCTTCTCAATCTGCTCCGGCGTTAGCGGCTTCCCTTCCGGCGGCATTCGCTGCGCATTGTCGGTCGTGGTCACCCGGTCGAGGATCGGACTTTTGCCCGATTGTCCCGCAACGACCGCCGGGCCCCCTTCGCCCCCTTTCAGGATCGCCGCGCCGGTATCGAGCCGCAGTTGCGATTTTTGCTGCAATGCCCCGTGGCAAGCGAAGCAGCGTTCATGCAACAACGGCTTGATGTCACGCAGATAATCGACCGGTTCCGCGGCCGTCACCGCTCCCGCTGCGAGCAAACCGAAAGCGCTAATTAGCACGGTTTGGAGGAAACCGCGTTGTTGTCGGTGAATGTCGTGCATCGCCCACCTGCTTCCATTCCTGCGACCGGATGACCACCGCTTGTGTGCCACGGCCGTCTCGGCCGTGCGATTTTGCTGAGCGTTTTGCAACAACGCACGGCCGACACGGCCGTGGCACACCATCAATCATGACCTGGTGGTTAATCCACCCGCCAGCGTTTCAACTGGGCTTCATCGAGTTCCACACCCAGGCCGGGCTTCATCGGACAAAACGCCGCCGGGGGACCGAGCCGCAATGGTTCGGTGAGCAGGTCGGCTTCATGATAAATCGGCCCGACGAGATCAGCGGGGTAAGCTTCGCTGTCGATCACCGGCAACGCTGCGGCAACGTGCAGCATCGCCGCGGTCCCGATGCCGAGTTCGAGGTTGCTGCCGATCGCACATTTCAATCCCGCGGCCTGGGCAACATGCGCGACTTCCATCGTCCCCGCGATGCCGCCGTGTTTGCCGGGGTAAACGCTGAAGATGTCCACGGCCCCGGCATGAGCCAGACCCCACGCATCACTCAGTGTGAACACACTTTCGTCGGCCATCAACGGCATCGGTGCGGTGGCCCGCAGGGACGCCATCGCCGCGGGATCGTTGGGGGGAATCGGCTGTTCGGCGAGCAACACGTTCTGGTCAGCGAGCGCCTGCAACGTCAACCGGGCCGTGGTGACGTTCCAGCCGCAGTTGGAGTCGATCGTGATGGGAATGTCCGGCCCGGCGACCTCACGCACGGCTTTCACCCGCGCGATGTCCCCGGCAGGATCGAGGCCCGTTTTCACCTTCAGACATTTGACGCCCATTTCGAGAAACCGCTCGGCGAGTTTGATCGCCGCGGTGTTGTCATACGCGCCGATGACTAACTTGATCGGCATCGACTCCCGCACCGCACCGCCGAGTAGTTGGCAGACGGGCATCCCGGCCGCTTTGCCGGCGATATCCCACAGCGCCATTTCGATGCCGCACTTGGTGAAAGGATGCAGCTTGAGGACGCGGTCCATGATGAACCGCAGCCGGGTGATGTTCAGCGGGTTCTGCCCCACCAGCGCCGGGGCCAGCAGTTCGCGAATGACGCTCACCGCTGTTCCGCTGGTTTCACCGGTCCAGCGGGCCGCGACCGTGGCTTCACCGAGGCCGACGAGACCGCCGTCGGTCCACACGCGGACGATGACGTAATCGGAGGTGCTGTGCACACCATGCGCGGTCTTTGTGGTCCACCCTGCTTTGAGGGGGACTTTGACAGGAATGGCTTCAATGCGATCGATCTTCATGGAACAGGTGGGCTTTCGTCGGAGGGATGACTGGCAGGTTGAGGATGGTCATTTTCGGGAGGGCGAAGCTCCTGCTGAGCCTCTGATTGTCCCAGCGGATTGAAGCGTTCGCGGCTCGGCGGGAGCCTCGCCCTTCCGTTCATTTGATGTCAGAGATCAATCACTTGTTTCCAGTTCTCATAAATGATGCGGTGCAGCGCCTCTTCGGGGAACTTCGGGAAGTTCGTCCCTTTGACGATGTCGTTGACCTTGTTCAACCCGGCGATGAGTTGCTCCGGCGTGGCGGACGGGAAGTCGGAACCGAAGATCAGTTTGTGTTCCACGCCGTATTCCAAGGCGGTGATGAAGGCCTGCCAGTGTCGCCAAGGCCGATAGTGCAGCGCTGACACGTTGGCGTAGAAGTTGGGATGTTTGCGGATCAGGCAAATGCATTCGGTTTCCCACGGATGTCCCATGTGAGAAATGATCAGCCGCAGGTCAGGACAGGCCACCGCGATGTCTTCCAGCAGGATCGGGTTCGCATACTTCAGCGGCGACGGGCGGACAAACGTCGTTCCCTGATGGATGTTGACCGGAATGCCGAGTTGCTCGGCTTTCTTGAACAGCCGGATGTGCCGCGGATCGGTCGGATCCCAGTTCTGATAGATCGGCGAGACCTTCAGACCGCGGAAACCGAGATTCGTGACGTAGTGTTCGAGTTCATCCGCACAGTCGGGGTCGTTCGGATCGACGGAGCACCAGCCGATGAATCGGTCAGCATGCTGGCTCACAAATTTGGCAATCAGTTCCTGATCGGCGACCACTCCGGAGAAGCGGGCCTTGATTCCGAAGACGATGACCTTGTCGCAGTTCTTCGTCGCTTCCAGAAGTTGTTCGGGGCGGGAATCGAACGAGTTGAATTCGTCCTTATCCTCACCGGCGTAATACACGTCCGGCGTCATCCGCATCTTCGCCTTCTTGGCGTGCAGCGCGAACTTCACGAATTCCTTCGAGTAATGCTCGGGATACCACATCAAGTTGGTGTGCGTGTCGACCAGCATCCGCAGACTTCCCCGAAAGTGACCGCTATTTCTTGGCCGTGACGTACCGTCTGGCGATCTTCGCGGCGACGGCCCCGGTGGTGTAATGCCCGATCGAAATCTGTCCGACATGGGTGAGCAAGTCGTATGCCTGCCAGCGGTCCCAACCATAATCGGCTTCGAGCCACAAGATCAGCCGGGCGTAGGCTTCGGATAGCGCCCGCTCCAGTGGCGAGGCGACCGCGACTGCCATGAGTTCATCGGGCGACTCAATCCGCGGCCCGGGCAGGCGTTTCTGCTTGATGAGATCGACACGAATGGTGGTCCGCGCGGGCATTTCCAGTCCCGTCGCTGAGAGTTCGCCGTGGCCCTGGGCGGCGTGGGCATCACCGAGGTAGAGATATCCGCCGGGCACAAAAACCGGCAGCAGCACGGTGTTGCCGGGGCAGACTTCGATCAGATCGAGATTGCCGCCGTGGTTGCCCGCCGGGCCGGTGGTGGGCGTGCCCCAGTCCGGTGCTGTCCCCAGGCAGCCCAGCATCGGCGCGTAGGGAATCGTGATCTCGTCGGACCAGTGAATTTGGCCATCACGAATCGGACAGATCCGCACATTCTGCGACGGGCTGGACCCGAGCCATTCCCCGAGCCATTTGGGACCGCCGGTGTACGTTGCACATTGGCCGATCAACGGTTCGATGCTGACGATGTGGACCGCCAGCGCATCCCCCGGCTCCGCTCCGTTGACCACGATGGGGCCGTTGACGGGATTGCTCCACGGCATCGCCTGTTTATCACGGCGGTCCGTCGGCTTGCGTAATTGCCCGGAGAGTGCGTCTTCTGAATCGACCACCAGTGTTTCGCCCGGCGCAATCTCCGCCTTGGGCAACCGGTGCCGGTCGAACTCATAACACAACGGTTCAGCAGGAAGCGTGCGCACTCAGCATCGGTATCCGAAAAAGCGACCGGTTTTCTTCTCCGGTGACACGACGGCCTCGAGTGCGTCAGGCAATCATCACCACGAGAAACCTCGTTCACGACAGTCGGAAAATCCTACCACGGAGGGGGAGTGATCGGGAAGTGTTTTTTATAGATTTTTTGCAGTTTGGAGCAGCCGTCGATGTAAGCGGCGCGCCACTCACAAACGATGCCTCCGCCTCGCATCACTGGCTCAGTGTACTTTCGCGTTCAGAAATTCCCGGCGGACCTTCGACTTCCGGACGGTTACCGACGTTCAATGGGGGAGCCGCACCACGGGCGGCGATCTTTGCCAGCGTTTCCGGATCATGCTGGCTGAGCATCGCATTCAGCCAGCGGGTGATGTGCGTGCCGAGGCACTGCAAAGCCGCGGCTTCATCCTTCTTTCGCAGCGAGTTCAGAATGTGCCGGTGTTCGAGAAAGGCCCGGGTCGCATGTGGTTTGCCGATGGGGTAACTCACGCCGACGAACATGCTGCGGCGGATCAGCGGATCGAGCATCTCCGTCAGAATCGAGCTGCCGCTTTGCTCAGCCAACGTGCGATGAAATGTATAATCCGCCTGGCGGCGATCCCACTCGGCGACATCGTTGACCGATTCCAGAATGCGATTCGTTTCCGCTTCCAGTTGATCTAGTACTTCGGAACTGACGCGCGAACAGGCCCGGTGAATCGATTCCGATTCCAGCATCACCCGCAGTTGCACGGTATCCACCACTTCATCCCAACTCGGCGACATGAACTGCCACCCGCGCCGCGGGAGCCGGACCAGCAAGCCATCGCGCGTCAGCCAATCGAGCGCTTGCCGGACCGTCCCCAAGCTGACGCCAAGCTTGTCCGCCATGAGTTGCGGGTTGACGTTGGCTCCCGGTCGAAAGCCACCGCGCAGAATCTGATGAAATACCGACCAGTACGCCGTTTCGGTTTGATTGGTGTAACCGAAGGTGTGCGGAGTCGGCTTGCGACTGCGGCGTGGCAACCGGGCGATGAACGGTCGCCCCGAGGGGGCCAGTTCGACCCAGCCATCTTCGATCAGCCGTGTTAACGCTTTGCGGACCGTCGATCGGCTGACATCGAGTTCTTCCGCCAGTTTCGCTGCCTTGAGGTGTTCGCCAACCTCGTACTGCCGTGCGGAGAATTGTCCCAGCAGATGCTCATAAACACGCTCTTCCAACAATTCGCGAGCGGATTCGGACATGGAGTTCGAGTACCACGGTTCATCGGATCACCCGCGCGGACAACGCAGCATCCGATCTCAGAAGAGGAATGATCGCAACCAGATCAAACCCTACATACTACAATCGGTTCCGTGGAAATGCGCTCGAAATCAACGTGTGCCCAGGGCCGTTCATTAGGCCCACTTGACGAGGTTGGTAGGATGGGGGTGAGTTTTCGATGGATCGAGTGTGTCGATTGAGAAGGAGCCTCCGGTATGATTTCCCCCGCGGGGGATTTGCGGCAGCACATGGCGCAAGTCC
>JBGSUN010000086.1:0-16221 GCA_041753475.1 Planctomycetaceae bacterium
CCTCGCCGAACTCGAACTGGCCACCGCGACCGCCCTCCGAAACAAACACCACCACCCGACCCGTGTCGCCGGCTACATCCGCAAAACCAAGCTCCCCTTCCGACTCCGACAAGCGGCTTTAACTTCCTGAGGAGCAATAAACGGCGTCTTCTCCAGAATCTTGCCGTTGCAGGATGAGTTGAGACCGCAACCGCCGCTGAGAATGAGGCGGTCGTTCGGAGCGGCGCGGTGCAGGTTCGTCAGCAGTTCGCAGACCCATTCCTCGAACACGATCTGCGCGGTGTGGGCGACATCGGCACGATCCACGCGCTTGACCAGTTCGAGAAACTCGGGACGCCACGGACCACGTCCGGGTTTGCGGCGGACGTGCAGGCCATCGATTTCCAGCAGTGTGCGATAGAACTGGTACATCGTTTCATCTCGCTTGCCATAGGCTGCAAGGCCCATCACTTTCCATTCTTCTCCTTTGAGCGGATCGAAACCGCACATGTAACAGACCATCTCATAAAAGAAGCCGAGATTGGAACCGGGGGTGCGGGTCTTCGGGAGTTCGTGCAGTCGTCCCAACTGATAACGGAAGAATGCCGTCGCCCCCCCTTCACCCCAGCCATCGATCACGGCGACGGTGGCGTCGTGCATGCCGCTGGAGAAGGCCGAGGCGGCGGCGTGCGTCCAGTGATGATCGAAGGCGGTTTCGCGGACCGGGCCAAAGCCGCTGAGAATTGTCGCCCGTTCGGCTGCCGAAGGTTTGCCATTCGCAATGCGGGGTGCACCGTAAGCATGACTGGTTACCAACTGATAGCGCAGGTTCCATCCCGCGTGGTTGAGACTCTGCACCATCGCTTCACACACCGCCCGAGAAAAATCGAGCGGTCGTGGTTCCCTTGGTGCGTCCATGCGGAAGACATCGCGAATCCATTGCAGCCAGCCGAGTCGCCGCGAATGCTTGCGGTAGTACCGGGCGAACGGAAAGCTCCAGCTTTTGGCCAGCATGATCTCGGCGTCGCGCTCGACATACTCATGAACCAGCGAGGCAATGCGGATGGGATGATCGGGCGGGCAGTTGATCGCCCGCTTGTCCTGCAGATACCGCTCGGCGGCTTCCGCGAACACGACGGTTCCCTGCGAATTCACGATCGCAATTGCGGGATCGTGAAACGTGCATGCGAGTCCAATGTAGTTGCGCTTCGGGAACGTCATGCGTTGTCGGACTCCACAGCAATTCCAGGCGAGATCCGTTCGACGCGTCGCAGGCATTGTTGCATCTGTTCTGCCAGTCGTCGGGCGTGATCGGGATCGAGCACCATTGAGTGATGACTACCAACGACGGGGATGAACTCGACCGCGGCGGCGGCTTGCTTCCAATCCTTCAACAAATCGTTATCGGCTTCGGTCGCCCCGCGATCGGCAGCACTGAAGAGCGTGACGCTGCCATGGTAAAACCGCGGCTGATAATTGCGGCCGGCTTCGAGCGTGATCTTCAGCATCAACGGCAACCGTCGGGCATGCTGCACCAGTTCCTCGGGCAACGGAATCCCCATGTTGCCGTAGACGGAGAGAATCCGTTCGACCTGCTCCGTCGGCGCGTGTTGTGCCAGTTCTTCCACGGGAATCAGCAGCGGAACACCCAGGCTTTCGAGCAGATCGCGGGCGAGATTCGCGAACAAAAGCGGGGCCTGTTCCCAGAACGCTTCGTGCAGACCAGTGCCCAACGGCCGCGCGGGGGCATCCAACATCGCCAGCAGCCCGATCGGTTCCCCTTCGGCCTGCCAACGCTGGGCCATTTCCTTCGCAATGAACCCGCCGGCCGACCAACCGGCGACGCAATACGGACCGTGCGGCTGCACCTTGCGGATGGCGTTCACGTAACACTCCGCCATCGCTTCGACGGTGGTCAGCGGCTCTGCTTCCCCCTCGAGTCCGGGTGCCTGCAAACCGTAGATCGAACGTTCCGTCGCAAAGCCGCGCGCGAGATGCAGGTACGAACCGACCGAGCCGCCGGGCGGATGAATGAGGAACAAAGGCGTTCGGTCGCCCCCGGCTTGCAACAGGACGAGCGGCAACTCGACGCCAGGTCTTGATTTTCCATCCAGCGCCGCAGCCAGTTCCTTCACGCTGCCGTGCTGGAACAGCGCTTTCACGCCAACCTTCCTGCCGAGTTGCTGGTGAATCTTGGCGGTGACCATCATTGCCAACAACGAATGACCGCCAAGATGAAAGAAGTTGTCCGCGATGCTCACACGATCCTGATGTAGCACTTCGGCGAAAATCTTCGTGAGTGCTTCCTCCAGCGGCGTCCGCGGGGCTTCATACACGCCGGTCGAGACGACGCCCCCGTTATCCTGCGGCAACGCGCGGCGGTTCACTTTCCCGTTAGGCGACAACGGCAGGGCATCCAAGGAGATGAACGCAGACGGCACCATGTATTCGGGAAGTCGTTCCGCGACGAACTGACGGAGGCCGTCCGTTGTGGATGCGGTGACATTCGGCTGGCCGACGATGTACGCCACCAATCGCTTCTGACCGCTGGAATCGCTGCGGGCGACAACCGCGGCCGCCTGGACGTTCGGTGCTTCACTCAGCACCGCTTCGATTTCACCCAGCTCAATCCGGTAACCACGGACCTTCACCTGATGATCGATGCGGCCGAGGCATTCGAGTTCGCCGTTCGACAACCAGCGTGCCTGATCCCCCGTGCGATACATCCGCGCGCCGTCCTGGCCAAACGGGTTCGGCACAAAGCGCTCGGCGGTCAGTTCCGGCTTGCGCAAGTAACCCCGTGCCAGTCCGTCCCCGGCAAGATAGAGTTCACCAGGGACACCCATGGGCGAGACGCGCAGGTGCGCATCGAGGACATACGCCTGTGTGTTGGAAATCGGCGGACCGATGGTGATCGGCAGTGTCGCCGCATCGATGTCTATGGCCGCAGTCGCGTTCATTGTCGTTTCGGTCGGACCGTAGACATTGTGGACCTTCAACCCGGCTGCGGTCATCCGTTCGACGAGATCCGCCGTCAACGGTTCGCCCCCGCTGAAGATGTGCCGCAACGTGCGGGCTTCGAGCAGCGTGCGGTTCTCGACGAGGGCCCGCAGCAACGTGGGAACGCCATGGAAGACGGTGATCTCGTACTGATCGAGCAGTTCCGCCATGCGGTCGAGTTGTTCCGCTGAGGAACCGGGCGCGAGGACCACCGCCGAGCCAATACACAGCGGCAGATAGAACTCCCATACGGCGGCGTCGAAACTGAAGGCCGTCCGTTGCAGGATGCGATCGCTTGCCGTGAGCGGGCAGTGATGCTGCATCCAGGTCAGATGATTGACGACGGACCGATGTTCGACAACAACTCCTTTCGGTTGCCCCGTGGAACCGGATGTGTAGATCACATAAGCCGGTGTCGACGATGTGATATCTGCCAGCCGATTCTGCGGACTCGAATTGATAAAGGTGGCGGGATCGACATCGAGGCTGATAACCATTCCACGGTAATCAGGGAATCGTGACCGTTGCGCCGGACTGACCAGCAGAAGCTCGGCGTGGCTGTCGTCGAGCATCGACGCCAATCGATCGAGGGGATAATCCGGATCGAGCGGCAAATACGCGGCACCGGCTTTCAGCGTGGCCAGCAACGCGACGACCATTTCTGGTGAACGCTCGCAGCAGATCGCCACAAGTGATTCCGCGCCGATGCCCCGACGGCGCAATTCGTGCGCCCATCGATTCGCACGGATGTTCAACTCGCCGTAGTTGAGTCGTTCTTGTTCAAAAAGCACGGCGACGTTGTCCGGCGTGCGCGCCGCCTGTTCTTCAAACAGCGTGTGGATGCACGTCTCACGCGGATACTCTGCAACGGTGGAGTTGAAACCCGCCGTCAGCGCTTCCACATCGACAGCGGAGAGAATGTCGAGACGGTCAACGCTCTGGAGTGGATCGGCGATGATCGCGCGGATGGCTTCAGCCAGATGCGTGAGCAACTGCCGAATGTCACCCGCGGCAAATCGGTGGCGGTCATAACTGAAGCGGAAGCCCAGGCGATCGCGACGGACGGCGACGAACGTCAGCGGATAGCTGTTGACCTCCTCGACTCCCATCTCGCGGACTTTCACGCTCAGCCCACTCGTGGCGGCGGCGAAGTCGGTCGGCGGCTGGTTCTGGAAGATATAGAGATACTCGAACAGCGGCGTCCCCACCGGCACCTGGCTGAAGCCTTGAATCTGCACGAGGGGATACGCTTCGTACTGATGCAGCTCGGCCGATTGCCGCTGCAAGTCTTTGATCCAGGCCTTCACCGGGGTGGCCGACGCGAACTTCACTCGAACCGGTAACGTACTGATCGTCGGACCAATCAGCGTTTCGACACCGCTGAGATCGGCGGATCGACCGGAGACCGTCTCACCGAACACCACGTCGTCGCGGTCGCTGTAGCGTGCCAGGACCAGCGCAAATGCGGCTTGCACCAAGGTGTTGAGCGTCACCTGATGTTCACGGGCATAGACCTCCGCGCGTAAAGTGTCCTCGACGGAGAGGCCGCCCATTTCGAAGTGAATGTCGGGAACCGCGGCCGATGGCCCTCGATCAATGCCAATCCGCACCGGTTCAGCGAACCCGTCCATTAGTGTTTGCCAGGCCTTGGCTGCTTCGCGCTGGTCTTGTTGTTCCAGCAGGGCGACATAGTCGCGGAAGGGACGCGGCTTCGGCAGGATCAGCGTTCGTCCCTGTCGTGCGGATTCGTAAAACAGAAACACTTCCTGCAAGAGTTTCGGCTGGCTCCAGCCATCGGAGAGCAAATGGTGTTGGCTCCAGATGAACCGAAACGCGTTCGCACCCAATCGAATGACAATCAACCGCATCAGTGGCGGCCGACTCAGATCGAAGTTGCGGTTGCGATCTTCCGCGAGGAGTGTCGTCCAGCGGGCTTGTTGTTCCGTAACCGACAGATCGCTCCAGTCGTGCTCGATGAGTGGAAGCGGTGCCGAGGGATGCACGACCTGCAACGGGCGTTCGAGGCCTTCGGTTTCGAACGACGTCCGCAGGAGATCGTGGCGTTCCATCACCAGCCGCCAGGCGAGTGCCATCGCGGACGAATCGAGTTCCCCTTCAAGCAGCCCGTGCTGTTGCAACACGTAGACGCCGGAGTCGGGTTCCATCAGTGTGTGGAACATCAGTCCTTCCTGCGTCGGCGTGAGCGGATAGAGATCTTCGATCCGTCCCACACGCGCGGCGAGCGCATCGAGCCGCGGTTGATCGATCTTCGCCAGTGGGAAGTCCGATGGCGTGTAACCCCCCGTCCCCGGCTGCAGGCAGTGCTCGATAATCCGCTGCAACGACGCGACATACGCTTCGGCCAGTCGTTCGATCGTGACTCGATCGTGGACGTTCGCGCTGTATTCCCACGCGAGCTGCAATCGCCCCCCGGCGATGAACGCGGAGACTTCCACCAGGTACGGACGGGCCGCATTGAGGGGACGCTCCGGCCCGCGCGATTCGCGCGCGGTGCTGAAGAGGTCGGTCTGTTCGACCAGGCCCCGATCAATCTGGCCGAGGTAATTAAAGACAATTTGCGGCGCTGTGGCTTGCCGAAGTGTTTCGCTGACGTCGCCGGTTCCGAGATACCGCAGCACGCCGTAGCCGATTCCCTGATTCGACAGCGCTCGCAGTTGTTCCTTCACTGACTTCAACAGCGCCCCCGCATCGGGTTGCGGCAATGATTGCAGCAACACCGGGAACAGACTGGTAAACCAGCCGACGGTCCGCGAAAGGTCGACGTCCGCGAACAGCTCTTCGCGGCCGTGGCCTTCCAGATCGAGCAACAACCGGTCGTGTCCCGTCCAAGTGTGATGGGCATCCACGAGGGCCGCCAGCAGCACGTCATTGATCTGCGTATGATAGACCGCGGGGACTTCCCGCAGAAGCGCTTGCGTGGTGGCTTCGTCCAGTTGCTGCGTGACCCGTTTCGCACTGGCGACGGTGTTCGCCCCGCGCGGATGATCGACCGGGAAAACCGCACTCGCCGCGGCTTCGTGCTGTCGCAACCAGTACGGAGCTTCTGCGGCCAATACCTCGATGTGAGCCGAATCGGCGAGCCGGTTCATCCATTCCTGGAACGACGTCGTCTTTGGCGGGAGGGCGAACGGTTTGCCCCCCGTTCGTTGACGATAGAGCGCATAGAGATCTTCAAGCAGAATCCGCCAACTGACGCCGTCCACCGCGAAGTGATGGACCACAAGCAGCAACCGTCCCGAACGCTGTTTGCCCAGATCGAAATACGCCCCATGCAACAGCACGCCTGCCGTCAGTTTGAGGCTGGCCTGAATCGCGGCACACCGCTGTTCGATCACCTCGGACAAGTCCTCATCGGATACGTCGCGAAGATCAATCATTGAGAGGCACGACTGCGAGTTGACCGGTTCACTGAACTGCGTCCACGTTTCGCCGGAGCGTGCAACCGTCAACCGCAGAGCATCGTGATGCGCGACCAGCGTCTGTAGGCAGGCTTCGAGGGCGACGGGATCGAGCCAGCCATGTACCTCGAATAGAAACGATTGGTTGAAATGGTGCGGTGCCAGCGGCTCGGACTCAAGGAACCACTGCTGAATCGGCGACAGTCGCACCGGTCCGGTGACCGAACCCTGTACCGCAACAAAACCCGTGGACTGCACGAGGACGCGGGCCAGTTCGTCGATGGTCTGATTCTGGAACATCTGCAGCGGCGTGCAATTCAAACCACGCGCCCGGATGCGCGACACGACCTGAATGCTGAGGATCGAATCACCGCCGAGTTCAAAGAAGTTGTCGTTCACTCCGACACGGTCCAGGCCGATGATCTCCGCCCAGATCTCCGCCAGAATATTCTCGGTCTCATTGCGCGGCGCGACGAAATCCGAGAGTTCCGGGCGGTCAACACTCGGGGCCGGTAATGCACGACGATCAATCTTGCCGTTCGCGGTGAGTGGCAGTTCGTCGAGGAAGACGAAAGCCGACGGAACCATGTACGACGGCAAGCGTTCGTGTAGATAAGACCGCAACACACCCATCAACTCGCTGCTCAACAGACCGCGCAAGGGTTGGTTCGCATAGCTTATCAGTGGTCGGGTGCTGATACCCGCGGGAAGAGAAAACGCCACGGGAGAATTGACACCATTCTTTTGCAGGACGATGTCCATCGTCCCCGGTTGCAGGCAAGACCACGTGATATGAGCACGATAACCACACGATTTCGCGAGTAACCACAGGTCTTCTGGGTCAATTGTTTCGGGCGTATGCGCTGCCACATAACTCCGTAACTCACCGACCGTACCAGGAACGTCTTCCGCGGAAAGCGCTTCCACGACCTTCACGGCGCGGATCACACGCGCATTCGAAACGCTGCGATATCCGCGCACATCCGGCTGTTCTTCGTGCAGTTGTTGTGTGAGCGATTCGAGTGTGAAGGGTGCGGCCTGCCAGTCGTTCCAAACGATGTCACGATGAGGACCGTTCGCCGCATCGACGTGCAGCAGTACGTCATAACGGAACTGGTTCAGTTCGTTGTGACCGGCTCCCCGTTCGAGGCTGATCTCCACTGCGCCGCCGTTTGCGGACTGCGCGACGAAGGCGTGGAAGAACGCGGGATCGACGAGGAGTTCTTTCTCCTGCGCGAGCCGCGCACGGATCATCTGTTGCAGTTCGACCGTCGACAGAGCCGTGCGGGCATGCGTCTGCCGGACGTCAGCATGAAACGCTTCCCACAACTGCAGATTGCGCACGTCGCCGATGAAAATTGCACCGCCCGGTCGCAACAGCCGCATCGCCCCGCGCAGCACGTCAATGAGATACTCCACGCTCGGGAAGTACTGGATCACCGAGTTGAGCACCACGACATCGAACGAATGCGGGTCGAGTCCATCAAAATCATCGGCATACCGCTGCAGCAGCGTCACGTTCGTCAGTTGCTGGCGCTTCACGGCGGCAGCGAGAGAATCCAGCACCGGTTGCGAGAAGTCGGTTCCGTAGCACGCCTCGCAATGGGGCGCGATCTTGAGCAACAGCAAGCCGGTGCCGCAGCCGATTTCAAGTACGCGCTGCGGCTTCAACGACAGAATCTGTTCCACGCGGCTGTCACGGAAGACCTGCATTTCCGCGGCGGGAATCGGTTCGCCCGTGTAGCTGCTTTCCCAACCGACGGTGTTGAACGTCAGGTCGTCCGCGGTCGTTCCCGCATACATCTCATCGTAGAGCGACTGCCAACTGTCGATCTGGTCGGTGGCTTCGTCAGTCTGATCGAGCTGTTCAGTCGCGTCGCTCTGCGGAACAACGTAGGCCACAAGGCGCTTTTGTCCGGGTTGATCTTCCCGCGCAAAGACGACGGCTTCACGCACGGCGGAATGCTGAGTGAGGGCCGTTTCGATTTCGCCGAGTTCAATCCGGAAGCCGCGGATCTTGACCTGCTGATCGACGCGGCCGAGGAATTCCAGTTGGCCGTCCGTGAGCCAGCGGACGAGGTCGCCCGTGCGGTAGAGCCGTTCGCCGGAACCGTCCCCAAACGGATTCGGCACGAACCGCTCGGCGGTGAGCGCGGGCCGATGCAGGTAACCGCGGGCCAGCGTCGCGCCGCCGAGATAGAGTTCCCCGGCGGCTCCCAACGGTTGCGGTTGCATCTCCGGATCGAGCACATAGACTCGCGTGTTGGCCACCGGACGGCCGATGGGGATCGTCGACAATGTGTGATCGTCGGCGAGCAGCGGAATGTCATACAGAGTCGCCGTGATGGTCGCTTCGGTGGGACCATAAGCATTGAGTACGCGGGCGTTCGACACACCCGACTGTTGCCAGAGCCGTACGGCTTCGATCGGAATGACATCGCCGCCGACGATCACCAGCCGCAACGGCCATGAGGCGTGATTGCGGAAAGCGGTGAGCGCGTCCAACGTCTGATGAAAGTAGGCCGACGGGATATCGATGATCGTCAGTGCTTCGTCCTGCACGGTCCGCCAGAGTTGATCGCCGGACCAGACCTCGGACCCACGTACGAAGACCGTCGCCCCCGCGGCAAGTGTGGGCAGAATCTGTTCCATCGATTGATCGAAACTGGTCGCCGCGAACTGCAGCACACGATCCTTCGGTGAGAGACCATACTCGCACACGGTTGCGGTGACATGCCGCGTGATCGCATCGTGATCGACGACCACTCCCTTGGGTGTGCCGGTCGAACCCGAGGTGTAGATGACATACGCCGGATGCCGCGGATGATTCACCACGGGAAGGCTCGTCGGGCTGTACTGCTCGATGGTCGCAGCATGGTCATCAATGAGGACAATCTCGCCGTTGAAGCACGGGATCTGCTTCAACAGCGATTTCTGCGTGATCAACACCGCCGCGCGGCTGTCCTGCAGCATGAACTGACGGCGATCGAGCGGCAGATCGGGATCGATCGGGACCGAAGCGCCTCCCGCCTTCAGGATGCCGAGCAGTCCGACAATCATTGCCGGGCCACGATCGACGCTGATGGCCACGAGCGTTTCCGGGTGGACTTCGAGTTCACGTAGATACCGTGCGAGTTGATTCGCGCGGGCGTTCAACTCGGCATACGTCACACGCTGTTTGCCGAACTGCACGGCCGTGTTGGTCGGCGTGCGTTCGGCCTGCTGCTCAAATAACTCCTGCACGCCGGCGCATTGCGGCGTAGCGGGGAGTGACGGATTCCATTCGGTGAGCAGCCGTCGCTGTTCGTCATCGTCAAGCATCTCCAGCCGCGTGATTAGTGCTTCCGGATTCCGCACCGCGGCTTCCAGCAGGCGCTGATAGTGCCCGGCCATCCGCTCGATCGTGCTGTGATCGAAAATGTCCGCGCTGTATTCGATGTGGAGTTCGAAGGCGTCGCCGTGCTCCCAGACGTGGACTTCCAGATCGATACGCGTCGTGTCGCTGGCCATATCCACCAGCGACAACGTGAGTTCCTTCGACAACGGCACGTTTGCCTTCGGGGCGTTCTGCAACACGAATGCCACCTGCGTCAACGGCTCCCGGCTCAGGTCACGCTGCGGCTGCAGTTCAAAGACTAACTTTTCGTAGGGCAGATCCTGATGGGCGTACGCCCCGAGACACGTTTCTCGCAACCGCCCCAGCAGCTCACTGACTGTCGGGCTGCCACTGAGATCGGTTCGCAGGACGAGGCTGTTGACGAAGAAGCCGATGAGGCCTTCGAGATCGCGATGCGTGCGCCCGGCAATCGGCGAACTGACGACGATGTCCTGTTGCCCGCTGTAGCGCGACAACAGCACCTTGAAGAGCCCGAGCATCGTCATGAACAGCGTCACACCTTCACGACGACTCAACGCGTTCAAACCGTCACGCAGTTCCGCCGACAACGGCAGCGAAACACTGTTCCCGCGATACGTCTGAAGCGCCGGCCGCGGTCGATCGGTCGGCAGCGCGAGCGGTGGCAAGTCGGCGAGTTGCTTCCGCCAGTATTCGACCTGTTCGTCCAACACCGGCCCGTCGAGCCAACTCCGTTGCCACAGGGCAAAGTCGGCATACTGAATCGGCAGTTCCGGCAGCGGCGACGGTTTCCCGGCCGCAAACGCGCCGTACAGCGCCGCGACTTCGCCATTCAGCACGCCCATCGACCAACCGTCGGAGACGATGTGATGCATCAGCCAGAAGACGACATGGTCGTCCGGCGCGAGGCGGATCACCAGCGCGCGGACCAGCGGCCCTTGCGCGAGATTGAAAGGCTGCTGTGCCTCATGACGTACAAGCCTCCGCGCTTCGGTTTCCCGTTCGGTCGGTTCCCAATCAGTGAGATCAACCAAGGGGATCGACAATGATGACGCGGGCCAGATGCACTGCACGCCGCGGCCCGCTTCGGTGGCAATCGTCGTCCGCAATGGCTCGTGCCGGCGAATGATTTCGTCGAGCGTTTGTTGCAACGCATCGAAGTTGAGTGCCCCGCGTAACCGGACCACGCGCGGGATGTTGTAAAACGGATTGTCGGGAACGAGTTGATCGAGGAACCACAACCGCTCCTGCGCAAACGAAAGCGGCAACAACCCCGCGCGATCGGCCCGAATGATCGGCGGCAGACTGCGCGTGAGTCCCTTCAGTTGCTCCTGTTCAATCAATAGCGCCATCGTGGCGATCGTCGGTTTGTCGAACAGTTCCCGCAGCGGGAGATCGACCGCCAGTTTCTCACGGACGCGCGAAATGACTTGTGTCACGAGCAGCGAATGCCCGCCGAGGACGAAGAAGTTGTCATGCACACCGACGCGGTCAACACCGAGCAATTCCTGCCAGATGCCAGCGAGAGTTTCCTCGATTGCATTGCGCGGGGCGACAAACTCGGCGGTCATCCCTTGTCGCGATAATTCCGGTTCCGGCAGCGCTTTGCGATTGAGCTTGCCGTTGGGCGTCAGCGGTAAGGCGTTCAAGATCAGGAATGCTGAAGGGACCATGTAGTCGGGCAGTCGCGTTTGCAGATGGCTGCGCAACGCATCAATGCTGGGGCTGGTGTGTTCTTCGCGCGCGACCACATACGCCACTAGCCGCTTTTGTCCGCTCGCATCGGCGCGATCGATGACAGCCGCTTCGCGCACGCTGGGATGACGTCCGAGCACGCTCTCAATTTCCCCCAGTTCAATGCGGAATCCGCGGATCTTGACCTGCTGATCGATGCGGCCCAGGAATTCGAGCGTCCCTTCCGACAGCCACCGCACCTGATCGCCCGTGCGATACAACCGACTTCCCGGTTCAGAGGAGAACGGATGGCAGACAAAGCGGGCCGCTGTTAAACCGCAGTCGTTGAGATAACCATCCCCCACACCGACGCCGCCTACATACAATTCCCCCAACGCGCCAAAGGGCAACAACTGCATTTGTGGATCGAGGACGTAAATCTCCGCTCCGGGAATTGACGGACCGATGGGGAAGGGCTTGTCACCATGCGCCGCTACAGCGTCTTTCAGCAGCGTGTATCCGCAGCAGATATCCGTGCATTCGGTGGGACCATATGTGTTGACCAGTTCCGCCTGGGACAGGGGCGATTGCAGCCAACCGGCTAGCCGACGGACGACAATCGGTTCGCCCCCGAGGAACACGTACCGCAGCGATGCCAGCCGCGCCGCGTGGTCGGGCACGGCTTCCACCAGCGGATACATGCCACTGGGCGTGGTGTTGAGTCGCGTGATCTGCTGCCGCGCGATCAAGGCCGTAATCGATGCGGGATCAAACGGCCCGACCGGCAGCAAGTGCAGTTGCCCGCCCGTCACCAGCGGAGCAAAAAAGTTCTTCTGTGTCAGATCGAAGCTGAACGACGTCACCACCAATGTGCGTTCGGCCGGGCCATAACCAAAATCTCGACAGAACCAGGACAGCAGATTCACAAAGCCCGCGTGCTTGACGGCAGCCAGTTTGGGACGCCCCGTCGACCCCGAGGTGAAGATCGCATACAGGCGATTTTCGGGAGACACCACACACGGCAAGTTGTCGGCGTCGCGGCCGCTGACGGTGGACGCGGATTCATCAATGCAAACCTGTGCCGTTTCGGGCGGTAGCAGCGCGGTCAGATCGCTAGTGGTGACGATCCACTGTAAGTCGGCATCGGCAAGCATTCCCGCGAGTCGTTCAGCGGGATACTCCGGATCAAGCGGCACATAGGCGCATCCTGCTTTAAGAATGCCCAGCATGCCGATCACCATGGCCGGAGAACGGTGGACGCAGAGTCCCACCAGCGTTCCCGGTTCGACTCCGCGCGCCAACAATTCCCGCGCCAGCTGATTCGCCCGCCCATTGAGTTCCGCGTAATTGAGCGATTGGCCAGCAGAGACCACCGCCGTATTGCTCGGTGTTTGCTGCACCTGTTCTTCAAACCACGTGTGCAGACACTTTTCAGTCGGAAACGCGGGGCCGCTACGGTTCCACTCGACGAGAAACCGCCGGCGTTCTGCTTCGGACAGCAGCGAAATCTCGCTCAACCGGCGTCGTGGGTTCTCCGTGAAAGCCTCGAGCAAGCGCTCCATGTGACCCAGAAGCTGATCAATCGTGGCGCTCGCAAAGCGACTGGTCGCATACACCAGCCGCACGCGCAGCTCACCCTTGGGCATCACCACGCATGTCAGCGGATAGCTCGTATGTTCCGCGACATCGAGCTCGCGCAACTGGATCGTCATCTGCCCAGCCGCAGCCACATTGCGGTCCATCGGGAAGTTTTCAAAGACGTAGAGATATTCGAAGAGCGGCGTTCCCGGTGCGACTCCGCTGGCCCGCTGCACCTCGACGAGCGGACTATGTTCGAACTGTCGCTGCTCTCCCGCCTGGCGTTGCAGACTCTGTAACCAGTCCGTCAGCGTGACATCGTTTGGCAAGTCGACACGAACCGGCAGCGTATTGATGAACGGGCCAACCATCCGGTCGATTCCCGACAACGGCGCTGTGCGGCCCGAAACGGTCTCGCCGAAAACAACCTCGCTCCTCCCGCTGTAGCGACTCAGCAGAATTGCCCACGCCGCTTGTATCAACGTGTTAAACGTTACCTGTCGTTCGCGGGCAAAGGCTTCGAGTTGTTCGGTCCGCGCTGCCGAAATCGTGAGCATTCGCTCGGCGAATTCGGAATCCGTCGTGCGACTGCCATTGTCGATCCCTAAACGGTTCGGTTCCAGAATCGACCCGAGCCGCCTCTGCCAGTACGCCTCAGCATCGACGGGATTCTGGTGCTTCAACCAATCAACGTAGTCACGGAAGGGGCGTGGCTGCGGCAGATCGATTGCGATTCCACGCTGGACCATTTCGTAAAAGGTGAAGACTTCCTTCAGCAAGATCGGCAGGCTCCAGCCGTCCAGCAGAATGTGATGATGGCTCCAGAGGAAACGGAATCGCTGTTGTCCCAAGGCAAAGACCATGAAGCGTGCGAGCGGCGACTGACTCAACTCGAATCCTTGCCGCTGGTCTTCGGCCAGCAGTTGCTCCCAACGTGATTGCTGCGACGCTTCCGATTCGTGGCTCCAGTCTTCCACGACGAGCGGCATGTGGACCCGCGCCTGCACGGCCTGCAGTGGTCGCGGCAGCCCATCCCAATGGAACGAGGTCCGCAACAATGTGTGTCGTTGCGCGACTTGCTCCAATGCCGTCCGGAGCGCGGACACATCCAGCGGACCTTCGAGCAGACCGAACTGTTGGATGACATACGCCCCGGCTTCGGGAGCCAGCCGCGTGAGGAACGCCAAGCCCTCCTGCGTGGACGTCAGCGGATAGAGATCTTCCAACGGTCCCAACCGCGCGGCGAGCGCATCCAACGCTGGCTGTGGAATCTCAGCAAGCGGGAAGTCGGAGGTCGTATACCCCCCGGCTCCGGGTTCGCGGCAATGGTCGATCAGTCGGACTAAGGCTGTGAGATACGCATCGGCGAAACGGTCGATCTCATCGGCATCGCTGAGGGCTTCGCCATAATGCACGATCATCCGCAAGCGTCCCGCGCTGATCCGTGCGGTGATATCGATGGCATGCGTGCGGCTCGCTGAAGGATCGCGTTCGTGGCCGCGTGATTCCGCCGCACCGCGCAAGAGTCCAGTGGGATCGCTCATGCCGCGATCGACCTGACCGAGATAGTTAAAGGAGACATTCGCCTGCGGTCCAGCGGCGAGTTCGGCGCGGATGTCGTCAGGGCCGAGATAACGCAGCAGTCCGTAGCTCAATCCCTTCAGGGGGACGTTTCGCAGTTGTTCCTTGACGGTCTTCAAGCGGGTGCCGGGATCGTCGTTTGCGGACGTCTCCAGCAGTACGGGATAGAGACTGGTGAACCAACCGACGGTGCGGGACACATCAATCCCGGGAAACAGATCCTCGCGTCCGTGGCCTTCAAGATCGACAAGCAACCGTTCGCGACCGCTCCATGCCTGATACGCGTCGGCCAGTGCGGCGAGCAGCACATCGTTGATCTGTGTGTGATAGACCGACGGCACATCCCGCAATAGCGCCTCGGTCTGCGCCGCATCCAGCATCCGCACGGCCTGTCGCACCTGATCAATGCGGTTGACGCCTTCGGGATGCGCTAATGGGAACTGTGCCTGAAAGGCGTTCGCTTGCAGGGTCCGCCAGTAATCGACTTGATCCAACACGGTCGGTGTTGTCGCGAAGGCTGCGAGATTTGTGTCCCATTGTCGCACAGAGGCAGTCTTTGCCGGGAGCGCAACGTTCTGGCCCCGCAGTGCCTGTTGATAAGCGACCGAAAGATCTTCGAGCAGAATCCGCCAACTGACACCGTCGACCGCAAAGTGATGGATCACGAGCAGCAGCCGACCCGGTCGGTCTGCACCCATCTGGAAGTACACGGCGCGAAACAAAAAGCCAGATGCGAGATCGAGACTCGCCTGTGTCGCTGCGCACTCTTCTTCGAGCTGCGCAACCTGTTCGGCCACCGGTGTGGTGGTGAGATCGCAGACTGACAACGCCGATGTCTGTGTGACTGGTCCCAACTGTTGCGACCACACGCCCTCGTGCTGCGTAACGATGAGCCGCAGTGCATCGTGCTGCGCGACAATCGCCGCGAGTGCTGTTTCCAGTGCCGCGACATCGATCGCTCCCTGGACCTCAAACAGCAGCGACTGATTGAAGTGCTGCGGCGCAGTGGGCTGCGGATCAAGGAACCAGTGCTGAATCGGCGCCAACGGTAACGGGCCGATGACGGGGCCTTGCTCGGCGAGGGACGCCACTGCTGGGCGCACCACGGTCGCGAGCTGGGCCACCGTCTGATGCTGGAACAGTTCGACCGGCGTGCAGTCGTACCCCGCAGCGCGAATGCGGGAGACGACCTGAATACTCAGAATCGAATCGCCGCCGAGGGCGAAGAAATTGTCGTTGACGCCGACGTGTTCGAGATGGAGGAGATCCTGCCAGATGGTGGCGAGGGTGGTTTCGATCTCATTACGGGGGGCCACGAAATCCCCGGCGAGGGCGGTGCGATTGTGGGCCGGGTCGGGGAGGGCTCTGGCATCGAGCTTGCCGTTGGTGGTGAGGGGGAGTTGTTCGAGTGTGACGAAATGCGCCGGCAGCATGTAGTCCGGCAGCGAGCCTTGCAGATGCTGCCGGAGTTCGTCGACGGTGGGGGTGGTGTTTGCGTCTTGCGGAACAACATACGCCAGCAATTGTGGTTGCCCATCGTCGCGCTGGCGGGCAATCACCGCGGCCTGTCGCAATGCGGGATGCTTGGCGAGAACCGCTTCGATTTCGCCGAGTTCGATGCGGAAGCCGCGGATC
>JBGSUN010000087.1:0-8483 GCA_041753475.1 Planctomycetaceae bacterium
GCGGCGGGGTCGGCTCCCTCCGCAGGCATCGGCTCGGTTGTCGTGGCTTCGGTCGGCATTGATGCCGGATCGGTCGGTTCCGTCGTGGCCGGTGTTTCCGCCGCGGGGGCCGCCTCGACGACCACCGGGTTGTAGAGGTAGATCAGCCCGCACAGGGCGACTTTGGCAACATACGGATCGCGGAGCACGTTCTGGAAGGCAAGGGCGTTGGTGTTAGGCATCGGGATCCCGGATTCGTCATCCGCATTCGGATTCACCAATTCTGACTTGAAGCCCGCGGCGGCCCCTTCCCCGCCAATCCCACCAGCCGACGCTCCTCCAAAATCGGTGAAAGACGGCCCTTCAGACGGTTCCGTGAATCCGCCCGGCATTGGCGCTCCCCCGGCCAGACCCATGTTGCCTGTCATTCCCCCTTGAACGGGCCCTTCACTGTCGTCGGAGTTGAGTCGTGCGACTTGCACGCGCACGACTTCCACTGGCCAATCCGACTTTCCGTTTGCCGTGAGTGCGGCGATGAGTTCTGGCACACGGCGATGATCCATAATCACGGACAGATAGAACCCGCGGGTCTTGTAAGGCAGAGCGGGGTCATCATCGACATACCGGCGATAGCTCGATTCCGCCGGAGCACCACCGCCTCCGCCATCCTCTTCGGAAAATCCGCCGCCAGCTCCCATCATCATGCCCATATTCCCGCCACCACCGGCAAAACCGCCGGTACTGGCTTGCCAAGGGGGCGACCCACCGTCCCCGAATTCTTCCTTGTAGTTGAAGTCGGCTGCGACCTGGGCGAACTTGGCCCCCAGCAAACTACCCCCGCCCATCGTCCCGCCACTGTCACCCATCGGAGAACGGGTCATGGCACCCGACATGGCACCGGCGTCACCCATAAATCCATCCATCCCCTCTTGACCACCCGTGGGAGCATTGATCGGCTGACCGCGCATCCCTCCCACCAGTTCCAAGCGATCGATGACATACACCGCGGCATCAAGACGGGTCGCCGTTTCGTCGCCGTTCAGGTCGCGAATTGATTCCAGTAGCGGCTCCAGCAGCCACAGGTCTTCCTGCGCATCCCACATTTCCGCCGAAGTGGGGGCCAGTTCACCCCAGCGACGCATCGGAAATTTGGCCCCGGGAAATTCGACGATTCCCGATCCATCAAACTTGTTGACCGGACGGATAACCTTCCAGACACGTTCGGCATCGAGGGGATAATTTGTGCGGTACAACTCGCGCGCAGTCGTGGGAAACTCGCCGCGGATCGGAATGTCCTTGGCGAAGACATCCACCGTCGGCGGCCAGAACATCCGGGCCTTTTGCCGCTCCCACAATTCCTTGGCGGCGGCGGTGGCCAAGGCCTGTTGTTGGTCGTTGATCTTCGACAGTTCCGCCGACCAGCGATCATTGGGAATGGTACTCGGCGACGAAGGAATGCTCCCTTCGACTTTGCTGAGGACTTCTTTGCGTGTCTTGATGGTGGCGGCGAGCGCGCCGGTGGCCATCCACCAACCGGTGAAGGTCATGATGACGCCGACGCCCAGCAGAATCCAGAATTTGTATTTGAGGACTTCTTTGAGCTGTTCCATGAGTTCACCCGATTGGACAGGGAGCAAAGTCAAATTGGATCGATGTACGGTAAGTCAACAATCACAGTCTGTGGTTGCGATACACACGACCCGGTCAGGGTGTCGCGGAATTGGCTGGTGGCTGTTCGGCCGCCGGCGGTGCACTCGGGTCAGTTGGAGCGGCTCCTTCCGGCGGAGTCAGGGACGCCCGTTGTGCAACTGGCGTCGGCTTCCACGCAAATTCGATGACGAATTGTGTCAGCTTGATGGAAATCGGCTTCGACCCCGTTCGGTCGTCGTCCAGGAGCAACGACGGCGACGGCTGAGAACCGGGAAATGCTCCCCGTGTCCCGGCACCCGGCGTCAAACCAGCCCCCGGGGGGGTATAGCCATCGGCCAGTCCGCCAGCACCAAATGGGGTGCCAAAGCCACCGGCGACGCTCCGCTTTGATCCCGGTCGGCCATGGGGATAGAACTGAATTTCCTTGGTCGCCGGCGATGAAACCGGAATTCCGTGTGTGATCCCCAACCGGCGGACATCCACCTTGCCGATCGGCGTCCCGTTTAAGGAATCGCGCACGTCCACCTGATCTTTTTTCAGGTTCTCCAGCAACGTGGCGTTGACGTAGTTATGTCCCCAGCCGTTGACAGGGTCCGCAGGATCGTTGTGGTAATGATGCCCCATCAACGTGAAGATGTAACCGACACCACTGGGACCGGTTTCGGCATCATCCTTACGCATGTAAGTCTTGCGATCCGGATTCAGGCCAGCATACCAGGTGGAAAGGTCGTCGTACTTCTTGCACGTGACCCCTTCCAGGGAAATCCGATGCATCTTCATGATCTCGGATTCATCGAGTTGCGTGCCAATATCTCGCGGCAGGCATTCGTCGATGGCTTTGTAAACTTCCAGCCACAATTCGCGTGTTGGAAGCGTGGCCACGAGCTTGTCCCCGGCGGCTTTGGCGGACGCATTGCGGCTGACTTCGCCGTCGTACTTCCCTTTCAGAGAACCGACCTGCGACTCAAGATCCTTCGCTTTTTTCTCGGCTTCACCGAAGCGGTTTTCGCTGACTGAGTGCCAGACGTTTCCGTAGCCGGCCGTGGACGCTGCCATACCGATCAGCAGCGAAGCCGCCGTCGCCGCCACCCACGGTTTCTTGCGGCGAATCTTGCGGGCAAAGGCAATCTCACGCGGCAACAACGTCGTGTGAATGTCGGTCAGCCCCAGCCCCTGCAAGGCCAGTCCGTAGGGCACCACGAAGGTCAGCAAATTGTCCTGGAAGAGGGGCGCAGTCAACACTTGATCGCCCACAGCTCCCTGGAAATGGTCGATGCGGTCGACTTCGTATTGCAGATTCTGCTGCAGGAACTTCTGTAACCCGGCGAGCTTGAAACCGTTGCCCACCCCCACCAGCCGACCGATCTTCGCATTCCGGTTGACGTTCGCAAAGAAGCCGATCGACCGCTGAATTTCGGCGACGTAATCGTTGAACACCGGCCGCAAGGCCTGGAAGACAGCCCGCGGATCGGGAGATTTCGTCGCGTTGCACTTCAGGTGCTCGGCTTTGGCGAAGGTGAGCTTCATTTCCTTGGTCAGGGCGCGAGTGAAGTGGTTGCCGCCGATGGGGACGTTGCGGATCCAGATTTTCTTCCCGTTGGTGACCAGCAATGTAGTATTGTCGGCCCCCATGTCGAGGACCACGGTGTAGTCGTCGATGTCCGGTCGCGGGGCATTCTTGCGGATGCCGAAGCGGTCGTAGCAGAGGAAATTAAACGTTCCCAGCGGGGCGATTTGAACCAGCTCGACTTCAATCTTGCGATCGAGGAACGGCTTCAGATGGTGATGCACCTGTTCTTTCTTCATAGCGAACAGGCCGACTTCGGCATCAAGCAGGAAGCCGCTTTCCGCGGCGCCACCGCCGAGCGGTTGATAGTCCCAGATCACGTCTTCGAGCGCGAACGGGATCTGCTGCTTGGCTTCGTACTTGATGATTTCCGCCACGCGGCTCTCTTCGACCGGCGGCAACTGGATGAACTTCGCGAGCGCGGTTTGCCCTGGCAGGCTGATCGCCACCAGGTCATTTTCGAGCTTGTTCCGTGACAGGAACGTATCGAGCGCCTGACGAATCAGTTCGTCCGGTACCGCATCGGGCTGGCTGAGCAGCTTGGGATGCGGAACGTAATCGAAGGCGACGGCAAGAACCTGATTGGCAGACTCCGCATACCGGAGCCGGATTGCCTTCAGGCCCGCCTGACCGATTTCAATGCCCCAGACCGCTTGGTTTTCCGCCATTCGGTTGCCTCTTGCCTGTTAGCGAACTTGCGAGTCCCACTCGATGCACTACGAAATTCGAGCAACCAGTCCGAAAAATGACTGTGTAGAACGCCTCAGTGGCTCCGAGTTCGATTTCGTCGTCTGTTGGTCGGTCGATGGTACGATTCAGATTCAGTCGTCGATGTGCTGCAACCATCCGGGATTACCAGCGAGCGCGGCAAACCGGACGGCAGTCGTCAAAGTCTCTCTCACCCTACACTTTTGTTTCCGCGAACGTCAAGCAGAAAAGCAAGTTGCGACAATTAAACTCCCTTCACCGTGACGACTTGTGCGGCTCGTTCCGGGCGATCACACTGAAACATCCGGGAACCCGGAAAAACGGCGCAAATGTGTTCGTTTGTTCCGCGTTACCGCACTCGATCGCTTTCACAAAGTTTTTGACGTATCCGATATGAGGGAAGTTCCCACAAAATCGGCAGCCGCCTTCAGAGTCTTCACCAACCCGCCTGCCACAGCCGTAGCAGGCATGATCGTTAGCACCGACGAGGGATTTCTCGATGACCTTTCGTGACGTTGTCGTCCTCATCCCCTGTCACAGTCTGGAAGATTTTCCCAGCGAACAGGGAGACGCCGCGGCAACCGGGCTGCTGAATGCGATGGCGGTCGCCTGGCATCCGCAGTTGATTGCCGCGACCGGGCAATTACCGCGTTGGCATCGGGCTGACGATCCGCCGGAACCGCAGCCGGAGCAACTCTATCTCGTTCCCGAGGCCGCAAATGGCTGGCTGCCGCATGATTGGCCCGACCGTGCCCGCGCGGTGGAAACCGTTGTGGTACAGGATCTTTCCAGCCGTGAGGATTGGGCGGCGGCGGCACTTCAATCGTTACCACCGGCGGAACTGGATGCCGATCTCATCGCCGATTTCTACGCCCTTGGTACCTGCTGGTTGATGATCGAATTGCTGACCCGCCACATGCGGAACTTCAGCAGCATCGACGAAATCCGCATGCAGAACCGGACGGTGGGAGCCGCCCGCGCGGTGATGGCCGGTGATCGCGAAACCGCAACGACGCACCTCAAATCTGCGTTTGAAGTCCTGCAGGAAGCCCGCGAACGCTTCTACCCGGTCGAAAGCTATCTCATCGACTTGTGCCTCGTGCTGCCGGAGATGCTCGATCAGAAATTCATTGACATGATCGCCGACTGCGCCCCGTTCAACCTGCTGGTCACGGGGGCGGACCTTGCATCGGCGTGTGAGAAGACGCCGGAACTCTCCCCCGCGCTGCATGCTGCCGTTGCTGCCGGGCGGTTGTGTCTCGTCGGTGGCGAAGACCGGGAACTCGCGAATCCTGTGTTGCCCATGGCGTCGTTGCTCCATTCGCTCCATCGGGGCAGTGAACAGTTCCTGAAACTGAGCGGTCAACGCCCGGCGGTGTGGGGCCGTCGCCGCTTCGGACTTTTCCCTGCGATGCCGGCGATCCTGTCACACAGTGGTTACCGCGGGGCGTTGCATGTCGTGTTGGATGACGGCATCTATCCCGATCAGGAATCGTCGCGACTCCGGTGGCAAAGCCCCGATGGCTCGATCATCGACGCCTGGAGCCGCATCCCCTTGGCCGCGGATGCCTCAGCAACGTATCTGCGGTTCCCCGTCCGCTTGGCGGAATCGATGGACAACGACCACGTCGCCGGATTAGCACTGGCCCGTTGGCCGGAAGTCACCGCGCCGTGGTATCACGATCTCCGCAATATGCAGAAGTATGCCCCGGTGCTCGGGAAGTTCGTCACGCTGTCACAGTTCTTCGAGGTGACGGGTTCGCCGGGTCGGTTGTCGGCGTATGAAAGCAAGGAATACTTCACTCCGTTTCTGATTCAGCACGTCGCCCGTCGGGAAGCTGATCCACTGAGCCGTTATGCCGGACACACGTTGCGTCGGCATCGGTTTGATGCGGCGGACTGGTGCCGCACCGTGGCCGCCGCACTGCTGGGCCGTCCATTGACGTCGGATATCGCGCAGTCCGTGGAGACCACCATCGAAGCGGCCGGGCCGGATCGGGAAACCGACGCCGCGGTGACCGATGCCGAAACGAAACTGCACGAATTCCAATCGGACAGCGTCCTCAAACTGGCGGAACTCATCGCCCCGAAGAACGGAGCACAGCCGGGTTACCTCGTGATCAACCCGCTGGCGTTTGACCGTCGCTGTCTGCTGTCGTTGCCGGACCTGATCTCACCGCCGCCGATTACGGGGCCAATCAAAGCCGTCGACTTCGACACCACCGGCGCGAACCGGCATGTTGTGACGATTGACATCCCCGGTTGTGGTTTCGCGTGGATTCCGCAGCAATCGCCCCCCTCACCGGAACCGAAGAAGGAAGCCCCGCGCAAACCAGCGGCTACCGAACCGTGGGTCATCCGGAACGAACGCTTTGAAGTCACGCTTAACGAAGACACCGGCGGCATCACGCAGGTCCGTCATCCCCACAAGCGCGAAAACCGCTTCAGCCAACTGGTCTCGTTTCGCTTCCCACGCGAACGGACGATCCCCCGCAGCGACGACGAGGGCGGGCCAATCAAAAGCCAGTACGCCGAGACGCGCTGCCTCGGTCACGAGATCCGCCCGGTCTCCGGCCCGTACGCAGAAATTGAATCGTGGGGCGAGATCATCGATCAAAAAGACAACTCCAAGATGGCAGGGTACCGGCAGACGGTGCGGTTAATCCGCTCGAAACCGGTCATCGAAATCGAGATCGAACTCACCGACGTGAAGCTTCCCGATGGCGATCCGTGGAACAACTATTTCTGCTCGCGCTTCGCCTGGGATGACGCCACCGCGGCGATCACCCGGTGTCTGCTCGACGGGGCATACGGCTTCGGCAACGAACGCTTCGAAAGTACGGAATACATCGAGATCGCGTCGGAAACCGAACGAACGACCATCGTCACCCACGGGTTGCCGTTCCATCGCAAGACCGGCGCGCGGATGGTCGACACGCTGCTTGTCGTCGCTGGGGAGACTCAACGCCAGTTCAAATTCACGATTGCCATCGATCAACCGTACCCACTGGAAGCCGCGCGTGATGCCGTCATTCCGCCGCTGATGGTTCCCGCTGCCGGACCGCCGCGCTCGGGAACGTCCGGGTGGTTGTTCCATCTCGATGCGCGGAATGTGCAGTTGGAGCAATTGTCCGACTGCATCCCGTGGATCGACGGTGCGGACGATTCCGCGTCCGCCACGCCCATCGCCGAGCCGGGATTTGCCGTGCGGTTGATCGAAACGGAAGGACGGCCGCGCCCCGTCAAGCTGCGCTGCTTCCGTCAGCCGGTCCGGTCCCGTAAACGCGATTTTCTCGGGAACACCCTCCGCGAGTTGCCGATTGAAGGCGACGCCGTGATGATTGACATGGCCGCCTACGAAGTCGCCGAAATCGAACTTCGTTTCGCCCCGTGAGACGCCCAGGGAATGCCTTCCCTGGGTTGTTTTGACAGCAGTGAATTGGGACAACCCCGACAATGATCGTGACCATCGACGGCCCCGCGGGAACTGGAAAAAGCACCGTCGCCCGGCTGCTGGCCGAACGGCTCGGCTTCGAGTTTCTCAATACCGGCGCGATGTACCGGGCCGTAGCGCTGGTGTGTCTCGAACGGGGTGTCTCCATCGCGGACATTGAGGCTGTAGCCGCAGTTCCGCCAACGCTGTCGATGACGTTCCGCGACAACCGCCTGTGGCTCGATGGCCGCGATGTCAGCGACGCCATCCGCACCACTGTGGTGACCGAGGCCGCCTCGCGCGTCGCATCGAATCAGCGAGTCCGGCAGCATCTCGTCGATCTGCAACGCCGCGCCGGCGAGAACGTGAATCTCGTCACCGAAGGCCGCGATCAGGGAACGATTGTCTTCCCCGATGCCGAATGTAAATTCTTCCTCACCGCAACTCCAGAAATCCGGGCGGAGCGCCGGGTTGCCGAACTGATCGCCCAGGGACAGGATTGCTCTCTGGAAGACATTCTCGCCGATCAAACCGAGCGTGATGCGCGGGATGAACAGCGCGCGTGTGCCCCGCTGCGTCCCGCGGACGATGCGGTGATTATCGACTCGTCATCGGTTTCGGTGGACGATGTGCTGGCGCGGATGGAAGCGCTGGTGCGACATCATTTGAGTTGAACAGAAAGTACCACGTACATGCCAATTTACTATAGCTACACGCTTTCCCCATTGGATGGGGACTCGCCGTTGCCCATTGATGAAGTGCTGAGTCGAGTTACAGTAGCATTTCCACGTCACGAGTTTAGCACAGAAGCAGCGCGGCAAGACGCTGCCAAACGTCTTCCTGCACTCGAGCGAGTTGGTGCTCCGGAAGAGCTATTAAGGGTCTATCGGGAAGGCAAGCCGGTACGCTGTTGGGTGACGGACACCGATTCTGAAGAGTACCTCCAATTCGATGTGTGGGAAGATCAAGGCATCATCGTCCAACCATATCCAAAAACTGAGCGTAACAGCTTGTGGATTTAAGCCGTTTGGTATCGGCCGATCGAATTGCCCCAGCGGGCGAGTGTGAACGGGTTGAGGAATGTTTCCGGGGTGGTGCGGGGCCTGGGGTGCCATGTTGGAAGTCGGGACCAGGCTTTCAGGAGCG
>JBGSUN010000088.1:0-23181 GCA_041753475.1 Planctomycetaceae bacterium
AGGGCCTCAACAACAAGGCCCGGGTGATCACGAAGCGGTGTTACGGCGTGAAATCCGCCGCGACGCTGTGGAACCGGCTGAGCCTCGACATCAACCTGGCCGGAATGGCCGTCTCGTTCACCGTTTCTCAGATCCACGACATGGCGAACACGATCCGCACGCTTTTCCTCGGTTTCTACACCTAGAAACGGAAGAGCCTAGAAATTGGCGTTGTCAAAGCCAAGCTTCGCATAGTCGCCCCAGGTGGCCGTGTCAGTATTGGGGAGGGTGATGTCGTTTCTGATGAAATACACCGTCCAGGCCGCCGGGTCGGCCAACGGGATCGGGGACTTCGAAACCGCGAGGACATACCAGCCATCGGTGCCTGCCGCATTGCGAGCGCTGCACATCACAACAAATCGATTCGCAAAGTGGTCAAAGACGCACACCGGTGCGAACAAACCCGTTGATCCAGCGGGAACGCCCAGCAGGAAGTTAAGTGGAATGGTCGCCTCAGCGGCAAAGCCCAGACGATCGGTGACGCGCAGCGCTCCGCTTACCGTCTGCACAATCTTGTTCGGTCCGACGGCGATGTTGGGATTGGCCGGGCTGAACCCCGTATCCGGAATCCCCTCGAACGACGTTCCCAGTGGCGGGGCCTGAGCGAACACCTTCGCCGGAGGTGTCCGTTCGATGATTCCGGAATTGTCGGTCGGAATCACCACGCGCGCGGCGTCGCTCCCGGCTTGTAAGGGGAGCGCACCGAGGTAGACGGCGTCACTGGCCACAGCGGATGTGGAACGGGCTTCGGCGGGAACCGGTTGGTCGGGCTGGGACGCCACCACTGGGGCTTGCTGTGCCATCGCCACGCGGGATCCGACGCAGACGAGGCCCAGCGCTAGCAACGCAGCGAAACGGTAACAGGCAGGATTTCGCAACACAAAAGGCCCTTTCATCGATTCTCGCAGGGGTCTCATCATCGTCGGAGTGTCACTTGCCACGAGAAAATGTGATGGAAATTCCATCATTCTCGCTCTTCATGACCGAAATCCACGCTAACCGCCTGACTGACCGTACACAATATACGTTCACGGAAATTGCACTAAAGAAACGTCGGTTTGTAACGATTGAAGGGAGTGCACACCGCCACGCTCGTTCACCTGCCGGCAAACCGGCTGGGCTCCTCGCCACGGCATGATGAGGTTGTTACGTTCGTTGTCATCCGCCCCAATCAAACTCTGGCGGTGTCTCCGGCGTCATCTCACCGCGATCGAAGTTTCACCGTCAGGAGTCTTGTGGCATGCGTCTGATCCGAACCGGCCTCTGCATCTTCTCGGCTTGGCTTGGTTTGATGGGTGTTCGCCCCGCCGATGCCGCCGAGCCGGGCACGGCGTTCGTGTATTGCTCTGCAGCGAAAGAGCAATCCCTCGTCGTCTTGAGACTCGATCAAGAGACCGGTGCCATCACGAGGTTGAGTGCACATCCCACACCGGGAGAACCGAGTGCGTTGGCCACTTCCTCGGATGGGAAGACCCTCTTTGCCGCGATGCGGTCCACCGGGCAACTGGCGAGCTATCGAATCCACTCGAAAACGGGAGCACTCACACCAGTCAATGTTGTCGAAGCCGGTGCAGACCCGGCACAGCTTTCCATCGACCACACCGGCAAATATCTCCTCACGGCGTATTACGTCGCCGCGAAAGTCAGTGTGCATCGTATCGCTGCGGACGGTTCTCTGAGCGAGCAAGCGCTGCAGGAAATTCCCACGGTGGAAAAGGCCCATGCGATCGGTCTCGACCCTTCACAACAGTTTGCCCATGTCCCTCACACTGGTCCGAACGTGATCTTTCAGTTCACGTGGAATGCGGAGACGGGGCGCCTCACTCCACACGCCCAACCGAAATTGCAGCGGCCCACGAACACCGGTCCGCGACATCTCGCCTGGCATCCGAAGCTGCCGATCGTCTACATCGACAACGAGCAGGAGAGCAGCGTGACGGCCTACCACCTTGGTCGGGATGGCGCTCTTGAGCCGGGTGCCACGGTTTCGACACTCCCCCAGGATTTCACCGGGACCAACGCCACCGCCGAGATCAAAGTCCACCCGAACGGCCGGTTCGTTTACGTCTCGAACCGCGGCCACGACAGTCTTGCCGTGGTGCAGCTCGACGAAGCCGGTGCTCCCACCCGCCTCGTCGCCGCCGAGCCAACGGAGAAGACGCCGCGCTCCTTTGACATCACGCCCGATGGTCGATTGCTCATCGCCGCCGGGGAATCTTCCGGCCAACTCGCCGTCAATCGGATTGATGACACCACGGGCCGCTTGACCTCGATCAACTCCATGCCGATCGGTCCGGTCCTGTGGTGGGTCCATGTGCGGCGGTGATCTCGAACCTCATGAACGTTGAACGTCGAGCTCACCCCACGCGGGCTCGGCTTTCCGCGAGCATCTTGTCGAACAGCGTCTTTTGTTCGGCCAGAGCGGCGACCGGGTCGGCGGGGACTTTGCCTTCTTCGAGGAGCCACCAGCCTTCGTAGTCCATCGCGACGTAGAGATCGAACAGCTTGGCGAAGGGGTAATCCTTCATGTCCAGCACATGGACGTGCGCTGTTGCTCCAAACCGTTTGTTAACCATCGCGAAGTTCGCTTCGAGACCTGCCCCTTCCAGATCCTTCGGGTTCGAGTTCCAACAGACGGCGACGTTCGGATTGTCGGCGACATCCATAATCGCCTTGATGGTTGGCAGTTCCTGACATTGCCCGTGGACTTCGAGCCGAATCTGCTGGCCGAAGCCTTCCGCATATTCTCCGAGTTCGTTCAGTGCCTTGCCAATCTGCGTGATGGTCTTCTCGTGCGGGACGTCCTGCCAGAAACGGTCGGGCTTCACCTTCACACCACTGCCGCCGATGTCGTGGCTCAATTGGACGAATGCTTTGGTGGCTTCGATCGCCTTCTTCACCACGGCGAGGTCGGGATTGTCAAAACGTTCATCGCTACCAATACCCAGGCAGGTGACACCGCTGTCAACAAATCGCTTGCGGACGTCGCTGCGCTCGGCGTCACTCAACGTCGGTTCGACGCCGTGTTTGTGCGTAGTGCGGAGTTCGACACCCATCACCTTGGTTTTGACGAGGTTCGCGATCAGCGTCGGCAGGTCCCAGTCTTTGCCCCATTGGTAGGTGACCAGGCCGAAGCGGATGTTGCCCCCTTTCTTCTCCTGAGCCGTGACGGTGGTTGGCCACAGCCCCGAAGCACCGATCATGGCCACTGAGCCTGCTGCCGTGGTGAGAAAATCGCGCCGCGTCCAAACCGCCATGATGCGTCTCCGCTGTGGGAAAGAAGAATGTGTCCGGTATGATGCCGATTCCGCCACAGAGATGCCAGCGCTACCTTGCCCCTCGACGAGACACCTTAATGTATCGAATGCTGTTCGTGGGTTGTTGTGTGATGGGAATGGCGTTGCCGGTTGCCGCGGGCGTGTTTTCACCACGCGTGCAGCGTGACGGCGAACCCGATGCGTGGAGTGTCCGCACGCTCGTGAATCATCCGGCGTGGCGCGAACTCAACGACGCGGCCTTCGCGCGAGTGCTGGTCGATGCGCTCGCTGCGCATGTCGCCGTGACGCCATTTTCACCGCGGGAAGGGACCGAGAAACTCCCCGCGTGGGCGGTGGTGAATGATCCCCTCAAGCTCTGGCACGGGTATGGTCTCGCCGATCGGGCCGCCATCGCCGATGCGTTCGCCGCGTTGTGGCAAGCGTCCGGTCGCGGGGCGGTGCGGATCCTGGAATTGTCCGAAAGCACGTCGGTCCTGGTTGAGATGGAAACCGCGGGCCGTTGGGTGGTGATCGACCCCGCGAGCCGTGCGGCCTTTGTCCAGGCCGATGGTGCTCTCGCCACTTGGGACGAACTGCAAGCCACACCATCGCTGTGGGACCAGCTCGACGAGTTACTGCCGTTCCCGCATCAGGACATCGCCACCACGCGCGCGGCTTGGGCGAAATCGAAGGTGACGCGGCGAGTGCATCGGGCCCCGTCGGCACACACGGCGAGTTTCGTCCTGCGACGGGGCGAGAAGTTCACACGCTTTGCCACACCGCAAGGAGAACGCTGGCAACTGACCGACGCCGAGTTGAAAGACAAAAAACTCGCGGCATTCTGGAATGAAGCCCCGCGCGGACCGAAATCGCGCACCGGTGGACCGGCTGGGTATGCACACGGTCGGTATGACTACGAACCGTCCCTCAAAGGAGATGACGATGACATCCGCGACGGAGCCGATCTGCTCAGGAATGTGACCGTGACCGCGGAAGGATTGACGCTCACCAAAGCGGGCGAAGGGGCAGCGATCTTCCGCGTTGCATCGCCGTTCCCGATTGTGGGCGACGTCGGCAAGATCGAAGACGGCAAAGATGACAAAGACGCCTCGGTGGTAGAGATCGATGCTACCGGGGCGACATTGTCGTACTCGCACGATTTTGGCGCGACATGGATCAGCATCGAGACCAAAACCTGGCCGGCGAAGGTGGATCTCACGCAGCAGGTTGCCGGAAGTTACGGCTATCAACTGCGGATCGAACTCAAAGGAAAACCCGGCGAGGCGATCGTTCGTAGCCTGAAGATGACCACGTGGGTGCAATGCTCACCGTTGTCATTCCCCGGGCTCAAACCAGGTGACAACACATTTCGGATCCGCACCGGGGATGAACGCGGATTACCCACGGAAGCGATGGTGATCGACGCCTCGACCGCCGATGAAAATGGCTTTCTGCGACCGGTGATTCGTCCACCGAAAGAATACCGCCCCGGTGATGCAAATCAGCGGGTCATCGGCCCGTTCACAATCCGTGTCGGAGCGCTGGCAGGCACGAAGATCGCCTGGTTCCAACTCGGCGGACGCATCGCCACGAAGCCAGATCTGTTGCAACCGGAGTCTGTCACATGGGGAGTTGCCCTCGGCAGCCCGCAGGCATTCCAACCGCTCGATCTCGGGCGACTCTCCGCGGAGATCGATACGATTTATGAGCCAGGCGATCCTGTCCCGGCGGCATTCTTCCGCATCGATGCCCGCCCGGCACTGAACCAACTGCGACTGACTGCGCACTGCATTCGTGTTGAACCCACGCCGCCATCACCGTGGCGCATCACGCACCGCTGGACGACCAACGGCGAAGCCCGTGACCAGACGATCGACGTCGATCAACAGGAAACGTACACCATCCACATGACCGAGGCGGCTGCCGATGGGCAATCCATCGAATTCGCGGTTCGAGGTTCGCGTGAACCTTAAAGCCGCGGATCGGAGTCGGCGGGGCGCACGAACCCGCGTTGGGTCGCGGTGTCCCGGTTGACGGATTATCATTCCACGCACTCACTTTGGTTGATCTACCCCTTTCGATGTGGAGTGCGGTTTCATGCGCTCGTGGTTCTTCTCGCTGATGGTCTGTAGTGCGGCATCCGGTTTTGCCGCTGATGCCAAGCCCTTGTTCGACAGCAAAATCGTCTCGCGCGACACGCCGGGACATGGGGTGAATGTCGAAGCCGACATCACCGGGGCGAAGCAGTTGTATCTCATCGTTCGCGATGGCGGCGATGGTTTCGGGTGCGACTGGGCCGATTGGGCCGAGCCGCGGCTGGTTGGTCCGCAGGGAGAAAAGAAACTCACCGAGTTGAAGTGGAAGTCGGCGTCCGCGGACTTCGGCACCGTTGGCGTGAACAAGAACGTCAACGGCGGGGAATTGAAGATCGGTGGCAAAGACGTCGCTTATGGTCTCGGCACGCACGCCAACTCGGTGATTGCGTATGATCTACCCGCAGGCTACACGAAGTTCGTGGCGAAAGCCGGGCTCGATAGTGGCGGCACCAACCAGGGCTGCGGCTGCACCGTGCAGTTCCTCGTCTTCGGTGAAAAGCCCCCGGCGAACATCGCCGTGGCGTCCGTTCCCGCCGGAGGCGGCAGCCGAGAGCTCGATGACGCGGTCTCCCAATTGGAAGTCGCGCCCGGTCTCGAAGCGAAACTCTTCGCTGGCGAGCCAACATTGCTCAGCCCGTCAAACATCGATATCGATCACCTCGGCCGCGTGTGGGTTTGCGAAGTCGTCAACTACCGCCGGTTCGCCAATAAGGAACGGAAAGATCGGGAAGAGGGCGACCGCATTCTTGTTCTCGAAGACACCAACGGCGATGGCACCGCGGATAAGACGACGGTGTTCTATCAAGGCCGCGATGTCGATTCCGCTCACGGCATCTGTGTCCTCGGCGACCGTGTCATCATCTCCTGCGGCGACAGCGTGTTCTCGCTGTATGATCGCGACGGTGACCTGAAAGCCGATGCGGGATCGAAGGAACTCCTCTTCACCGGAATCGCCGGGACGCAGCACGATCACGGCATTCATGCGTTCGTCTTTGGACCGGATGGCAAGCTCTATTTCAACTTCGGCAACTCGGGCAAACAGCTCAAAGACAAGAACGGCAACGCCATCCGGGACAAGGCCGGGAACTACATCAACGACAGCCGCCAGCCGTATCAGGAAGGGATGGTCTTCCGCTGCAATCTCGACGGCAGCGAAGTTGAAACGCTTGGCTGGAACTTCCGCAACAACTGGGAAGTCTGTGTCGACAGCTTCGGCACGATGTGGCAGTCGGACAATGACGACGACGGCAACCGCGGCGTGCGGATCAACTTCGTCATGGAGTTCGGCAACTACGGTTATAAGGACGAAATCACCGGCGCGGGGTGGCAGTCGCCGCGGACGAACATCGAAACCGAGATTCCGCTGCGGCACTGGCATCTCAACGACCCCGGCGTGGTGCCGAACCTGTTGCAGACCGGCGCGGGCTCACCGACGGGGATTTGCGTCTACGAAGGCGACCTGCTGCCGGAAGAGTTCCGGAATCAGATCATTCACTGCGATGCTGGACCGAACGTGGTGCGGTGCTATCCAGTGCGTGCGGCCGGAGCGGGTTACAGTGCCGAGATGATCAACGTGTTGGAAGGGGCGCGGGACAAATGGTTCCGTCCGAGTGATGTGTGCGTCGCGCCGGACGGTTCGCTGATCATCGCGGATTGGTACGACCCCGGCGTCGGCGGTCATCGGCAGGGGGATGTCGACAAGGGCCGGTTGTTCCGTGTCGCCCCGTCCGATGTGAAGTACACCGTGCCGAAGACGGACTTCAGCACGGTTGAAGGAGCGATCGCCGCGCTGAAGAGCCCGAACCATGCGACACGTTATCTGGCCTACACGGCGTTGCTGGCCATGGGTGACAAAGCCGAAGTGGCGCTCACGCAGTTATTCAAGTCCGATGCCAATCCGCGTGTCCGGGCGCGGGCATTCTGGTTGTTGAGCAAGCTGCCGACGCAAACGGCGCAGCTCCTGGTCATGGGGACGCTCAAACCGAATCTGGGGACCCCGCAGGACTTCCGCGTGCTCGCGCTGCGGGCGATGAATCGCTGGGGGACGAGTGCAATTCTTCCCACGGTGATGAAAGACGAACCGCAACTGCGCCGCGAAACTGCGGTGCAGTTGTATGGCAAGACGAGTGCCGGTGCCGATGGCATCTGGGGCCGTCTCGCAGAGCAATACGAAGGCGACCGCTGGGAACTGGAAGCGCTCGGCATCGGCGCGACCAATGCCTGGGATGCTCGACTGGCCGCGTATTTCAAGATCGTTCCCGATGCGATCTCGACCAAAGCCGGGCGCGACATCATCTGGCGGTCGCGGGCCACGCAAACGCCGGAACTGCTGGTGAAGATCATCAGCGATGCGAGCGTCCCGTCGGAAGAATTGCCTCGGTATTTCCGGGCGTTCGATTTCCTCACCGGTGCGGAGAAGGATGCGGCAATTCAGACGTTGGCATTCAATGTCAAATCCGATGACGCGAATCGGCAAGCGCTCATCGTCACCGAAGCCCTGAACCGTCTGCCGGGCTTTGACGTCAACAAAGAACCCGCGAAATTGGCGATGCTCAACAAGGTTCTCGACGGCAGTAAGGGAACGGTGCAGTTCCTCACACTGGTCGACCGTTTCAACCTGCAGCCGCGATATCCGGAAATCGTGGAGATTCTCACGACGCAACCGGACACTAGCGTGGCCGTCGATGCGGTGAAGATGCTCGTCGGCAAGGAGCACAAGACATTGATCACCGCGGCGCTGAAACACGAAGACCCGCTGAAAGCCGCCAATGTGGCCCGCGCCCTCGGCAATGCGACCGACAACCGCACCACACCGTTCCTGCTGGCGGCGTTGCAGGACGACAAGCTCGCTTTGGGAGTCCGGCAGGAAGCCACCAAATCGCTCGGGAAATCCAAGCAAGGCGTGCGGCAACTGCTCGATCAGGTGAAGTCGAAAAAGATCGGCGACGATCTCTCCCAAGCTGCGGCGTTCTCGTTGCAGGTCCAACCCTTCGAGGACTTCAAAGCCGAGATCGCATCGATCTTCCCCCCCGCGCCATCCCGTAACGACCAACCGTTGCCGCCGCTGTCGCAAATGTTGAAAGCGAAGGGCGACATCAGCAAGGGCAAAGTCGTTTTCAACACCATCGGCAAGTGCAACACCTGCCATGTGGTCAACATGGAAGGCAAAGAAGTCGGCCCGAACCTCACAGAAATCGGCTCCAAACTGAGTCGGGAAGCGATGTTCGAATCGATCCTCTACCCGTCCGCGGGGATCAGCCACAACTACGAAACGTGGACGGCCCTCACCGACGCGGGCAACACGATCAGTGGCATCAAAGTCTCCGAAACCCCCGATATGGTCGTTCTTCGCGGTGCCGATGCCATCACGCGGACGATCAAGAGAAAGGAGATCGAAGAGCTGAAAAAGCAATCGATCTCCCTGATGCCCGCCGATTTGCAAAAGACGATGACCGCGGAAGAGTTGATCGACGTCATTGAGTTTGTGCAGACGCTCAAGAAGAAGTGATTGAACTGATCAAAAGAACGGCCCAGGGAACGCATTCCCTGGGCTTCTTTTGTTTCCACATCCCACATTTCTTGTGCCGCAAGGATGAAATCCGCTGGGGGTTGTTCATCCGCGATATTTTCTACAAAGTCCAATTGCCACGATTGACGGTTGTTTCTAGACTCCGCCCGCTCTTGCGGAAGGCGAAGGAGTCGCCGGTGCAGGAGTGAAGGGGCCCGCACAAGGAAGGTTGGGCGTTCATGCGGACGAGTGCGCAAGGTTCATTGGCGACCGTGTTGTTGTTGATTCCGATTCTGGCCGTGCCGATGCTGGCCATCTTCGGCGTTCCCCAATTCACGCCGGTCGTTGCCTCGCCGTTCGAAGACGCCGCAGCAAGTCGTCGTCAAGATGAGTCAGAAGCCCCGCCATTCTCACCGACAGGGAGTGAAGGCGACCCGTTTGAGCGTGCGTCATCGAACCTTTCATCGGACGTTCCGGAATGGGGTGACGAATCCTCCGACCGCGCGGCTCGGGCACTCGCTGATCGTCGCAGTGTGACTCCCGTCCCACATCGCCCGACTCGCAAGACCGCATCTTCGGAACCTACGGAACCCAGTCCATTTGCGAGTATTCCCCAAGGGAACCCCGCTCCAACAATCTCGGACTCCATGCCCGGCTCGTATCGCCGACAACGCAACACTGCGGTCGTGGACACCCGGCCCAACCGACCGACCGCCGAGGCCACTCCGGCGATGTTGGATCCACAACTGACCTGGCGCGACGCCGTCCAGAAGTTGAATGCATTGGGGATCCGCAACTTCCGGTTAGAGCCGGGGCATCAACCGTCGCAGTTCCTCTTCAGTTGTTCTTACACTCCGCGTGATAACCCGAGCGTCTCGTACCGCTTCGAGAACGAAGCCGACGAACCGCTCCGTGCTGTGGAACGCGTTCTGGAGCAGATCGACACGTGGCTGGCCGCACGCTGAATTCCTGCTCTTCTTCCGGTTGGACGCACCGTGCCTCGGCATCGGTATCCGGGCAGCACTGGCTGTTCTTCGCCGGTCGGGAGGAAACTCCGTGGGTGTTGAGCTTCGATGGCGTCGATACTGCCTGCATCCGCACGCCGAAGATGGCCCGGCTGGAAGGCGTGCTCCTGGTTGCCGGCGGGCCGTTGTCACTGCGCAAGCTCGTGCAGTTCGGTACTCTCGCTGATACCGCTGAGGCCAGAAAACTCATCGATCAACTCAACGTGGCTTACGACCGGAGCGGCAGCCCCTTCCGGGTGGAGCGCGTCGCGACCGGTTACCAACTCCTCACACGGCCCGAGTATGCCTACTGGTTGGGCAAGCTTCACCAACGTCAGGCGGCTTTGAAGCTATCGCCGCCAGCACTCGAAACGCTCACGATTCTCGCCTATCGTCAACCGATGACGCGGGCCGACCTTGAATCGCTGCGTGGAGTGCAATGCACCGAGATTCTCAAGATGCTGATGGACCGCGGCCTGGTCCGCATCGCCGGCGAAGACAACACCCTCGGTCGTCCCTTCCTGTATGAGACGACACGGAAGTTCCTCGAAACCTACGGTCTCCGCAGTCTCGACGACCTTCCTGATGCAGGCCAACTCCGCCGCAAACGGGAATCCGCAGTGAGTGAAGGGGCAGACGAAGCCGACGCCGCGTGAAGTGGACCACTCACTGTGTCTCGTCGTTGTTCGCGCGCGATGACGTCGAAGGAATTGCATTCCGTCTCTCATCTGGACAGACTGTATCCAGACGGCATGTCTCCCTCAGGCCAGCACCGTTTCCCCTCATATTGGTGTTAGTCGCCAGTCCTGATGTGCCGAGGGGCATTTCTCGTTGTTTCGATTCGAAGTTCGTGATTCGCCGGTGTAGCCGATCCACGTGACGGGCTCGGGACAGCACCAGCAGTCTTGTTATCGAGCCATGCGGAGAACTGCTGTGAGCAACTTCCGTTCTTGGGTTAGTCTCACCCTGGGAGTGACCGTGCTTTTGACGGGGCCGCAGCCCGTTGAAGCTGCCGATCCGAAACCATCGGGACAGTCCGTTGAGAGTGGGAACGCTGCGAAAAGCGAAGCGGCAGCCACGCTCCGCCAGCGCACGCTGGACTCGCTTGACCGAGTGATGGCGCTGCCCGAAGCCGAGCGGGCAGGAAACCCCTTGGCGGGAATCGCGGCCGTCTGGCTGTACCGTCTTCAATCGCAGCCAGCGGCGGAGGTCTATGCATTACTGTCGAAATGGACGCTTCCCGGTGAGGGACGATCGGAGCTCCGTCAGTTCATCGGGTTCCTGCCCGATGCACCACCACCGGATGCGTTTCTTAGTGAACCCCTGCCCCGAATGGATGACCCGCTGATGGCCACAGCGACATTATTGGTGGAAGCGGCCCGCAGAACGCAGAAGCTGGAAGAACTTTCACAGGCCCTCAAGCCTCTGGTGAGTAGACGTGTTGCTGGAGCCGAGTCCCTTCAACTCCTCGTGGAACTGGAACAAGGACAATTTCATTCCGCGTCTCAGCGAATGACAAACCTGGCGGTGCAGCGTGGCCAGGTTCAGCCAACCGCCTTTGGCAACCGGCGTGTGGCCCAAAACTTGATGGATGGGCTGCTGGTGAAAGCCGCCCTCCGCCATCCCCTGACTCGCGGAGCGGGAAATCTTCTGCATACGGCGTTGCTGAAAAATGCCAAGCAATCGGCCAACTTCGGAATGATTTGCTGGCTCAATCGCACTGGGGGGCTCGCCGCCATCGCCGGAGTCGAAGAGACGGTGCTCAAACCCGCACCGAATCCCGGATTCAAGCATTGGGTTCCTGTTGATGTAGCATCGGCCGCCAACGTCAATACCTTCGTTTCAACATCGTGGTGGATTGCTGCGGACGATCGCATTGGCCACGTGTCTTCTCCGTGGATCGACACGCTGGTGTTCGCTTATCCGCTGACAGGCACATTCGAGATTCACGGCGAATCTTTCAATGGCCTGTGGTCTGAAGCCAACCTGGGATTCGGAGGTCTGGTGTTTGAAGCCTGGAATCAAGGCAGCAATAAGAACCAGGTCTACCCCATCAATCAGCACGATGTCCAAACCGGCCCGAAAGGTCGAGAATTCCGAGATCGTTTCAATGCGACCACGGTTCGCGTTACGCCGCAACGTCTCCAGATGTCTGGGAACAACGAAGTCCTCTTCGAGGATGACCAGCCTTCTGGGAACAGCCCATTCTTGATGCTGCGAACGACCTGGCTGTCCGCGTTTCGGAACCTGCGCATCGTCGGCAATCCCGTGATTCCACGCGAAGTACGGCTATTGGACCACGACCGGATGGAAGGATGGGTGACATCCTTTTACAACGAATCCCAACCCTCCACGTTGACCGCGCGCACTAACAAAACGCCGGAAATTCAGCCTGCCGATTTTGATTGGGCCGTGAAAGACGATGTGCTGCACGGCCGTCGGCTTTCGGAACAGCAGCAGGCGGCTCGCCAATCCGGTTACCAGCACGGTGAAAGCTGGGCTTATTTCCATCGTCCCTTGCGGGATGGAGAGCGCATTCGATACGAGTTCTTCTACCAGCCGGGAAACGACGCCATTGAGGCCCATCCCACACTGGATCGGCTCGTGTTCCTGCTCGATCCAGACGGAGTGAAACTGCACTGGCTCACAACGAACACGTCCCAAGCCGACGCCACACCGTGGATAGCCACCGACAACCGCGTGGAAGAACCCGCACATCGCCGTGGTCCGCCGAAGTTGCCACTGAAACCCGGTGCGTGGAATACGGCGACGCTGGAAATCCTGAACCAGACCGTCCTCGTCGCCCTCAATGACACGCTGGTGTATCTGCGGCCAGTCGAACCATCCTGGGGAACGCGGTTCGGATTCTATCACGACCGCGCAGGCACCACGGCTCGCATTCGGAATATCGTTCTGTCCGGTAACTGGCCCGCGTGGTCACCCAAGTTAAACAACCAGCTTCTAGAACTCGTCGAGCCGCAACAAACCGCCGATACGGAAGTCGTCCGGGCCATCCTGACGCCGCGTTTGCTCACCAATGAATGATACAGATCGCAGGAATTGTCTGCGCGTGGGAGGGCGAAGCTCCTGCTGAGCCGCGAGCGCTTCTACACGCTGTGACAATCAGCGGCTCAGCGGGAGCTTCGCCATCCCGGAAGACGCTCCCGCCGCGCAGTTGAATTCTGGGACTGGTATGAGTTCACGTGTTGTCGCTCCGCAGAGCGCGTCTCGCTGAATGAAGGCCGCGTTGGTTAGGACTTGCTCATGACTTTGCGGCTGCTACGAATGCCAAGGCCTGTGCTGACAATTCGCACACGGCCATCAGCCGCAATGACTCAGAGCCGCACTGGTGATGATTGCGGACATGTTAACTCGTCGGTCAATTTGCAGATCGGGCTGGTACGGGTTCGAGAAACCATCCGCTTTTATAGACACGAGGGGCGTCGGGGAGCGGGATGGTTTCGTTTGTCAGTTGCATCAAGGCCCAACGGAGGGTGAGGGCTTCGCGGTGCGGACCGGGTGTCGGACCCAGCCAGCCCTTGAGGCGATCGACTGTGGATTTCGCCTGGATGCGTGCCAGAGAGATGGCCGCCATTTGCCGCACCTCCGTTGTTTCGGGGGGCATCGTGGCAGGATCAATGACCCGTGCGATGAGCTTCTCGGCCAGGGCATCGTTTGGTTGGTTCTCGTGAATCTTGCCCAACGCCCAGATGGCCGAGGGACGTGACAGTAATCCCATCCCCAGATTGAGCGGCAGGTATTCCTGCAGGAGGTCATCTGCCGGCTTGTATTTCAACACGCCGACCGCTTCACAGAGATGCGCAACCTGTGCATCCAAGCTCAGCGTCCAGCCCGTCTTGCGGCGGTCGGTTTGTGCGCGAATCTGAGCGGTGATGGCGGCGGCCGTTTCCGGTACCGCCAGTTTCCGCAGTCCCCATGCCGCAGTGATGAGCACTTCGTCGCGCGGAGATTGCAGCAGTTCGACAAACCGGTCGGCTGAAGGCTTGTCGTTCAATAATGCCAGGACAATCGTTGCCTGCTCCTGACCACGCCACTGGGAATCGGCCAGGACCACGCGACTGACTTTGAGGATGGCCGCTTCCAGTTCAGGTTGTTTTGCCAAGGTCACGAAAGCATCACGAATGCGGCCACGCAGTCCCGGATGAAGATCGTTCAGCAAACGGCCGACGAAGTCGATCCGGTCCGGCGTCGGCCAGCCGAGATACAGCTCGATGCCTTCACGACGGACGTTCGCATCCGCGTGGCGCATCGCCGCTTCGGCCAAGGTCAATGCTTGTTCGGGAGCGATCGCGCGCAGCCGAGCCAGCGCCTTGGAAGCGACCGTGGGTTCGGGTTCTTTGGCCAAGCCGACCAGCAGCTCAACAGTCGCCGCGGAGTCATGGCGCGACATCAGCGCAAGCGCGCACAACCGGCGCAGTGTTTCAGGACGCTCCAGCAATTGACGCGCGTCGCTCTCCAGGCCCGCTGGCACAATCAGCCCCGCGGCTTCCGCGGCGGCCAGCCGAACATCGAACGGTTGTTTCACGGACAGAACGAGTTCCCGCAAACGGGGGGCCGCTTGACTTTCGGCAACATGTCCCAGGCAACGAATCGCCAGAATCAAGTCTTGTCGTCGCACCTCCGGATCGTTGATCCGCTGCATCCAGACGGCGCGAGCGGGTTCGTAGTTCCATTCGGCGAGCACCGGCTCGATCAATTGCCGCAAGGGCTGATGGCCTTGTTGCGACTGCTGCCAGAGCGCCGGTGCGGAATCACGATCGTTCAAGGCAATGAGGGCTCGTGCCATCGCAAAACGGGCTGCCGGTGCTGTTCCGTCTTCAGTCAGCCGCTTGCGGAGGTCGGGGATCAGGGTGTTGACGTCCGGCATGCCTTCCTGAAAGGCTTGCGCTGTCGTTGCCGCGGCCAACCGCTGCATGTCCACTTCCGGTCGGTTGAGTGCCTGCTTCCACAGAGGAAGGCAGCGCTCATCGAAAAGAACGACGGCGGGAATCTCGGGAATGACCGGATCGGATAGCGAAATGAAATCCAGCGGGAACGTGTCCGCCGCCGGTCCCACGACGGGGACCAGCAACCAGCCGATCAAAAACAGCGGAGTCATACGCATGGTCAACGACCCAGTGAAAACAGTTGCCCGTGATCGGAAAATCACAGCCACTATTGAGGACGAGAGATTTGCCAAGTTCGCCAGAACAAGGTGATGAACCCGATTGCGGAGGCCATTCCGAGGAACCACCAATTGGCCGGGAGCAAGTCGTACTCGCGAAATCCCTGGAACCGGATGATCGACAGCCCGGCAGCGATCGGATTGAGTGTGAGTGCCGCTTCGACAATGTCATGGCCGAACGGGGCGTCGCGCCCCAGCCAGATCAAGATCGGGCCACCGCAAATCAGCAGTTGAAAAGCATACGCAGCAGCAGTCGCGGTCATGGTGCGTCGGAAGAGACTCCCCACGGCAGCACTGGTCATCAACACGAACACGGCGGTGATCGCCAGACTGAGTACCACGCGCTGAATCTGATCACGCTGGCCCGGTTCGATGTAAACCATCACGATATAACCCGGCAGTGTGGCGCAAAGGACTAGCATCAACGTGAGGATCACGCTGAGCAGCTTTCCCCAGACGATGCGTGTCACCGACAGGGGCGTCAGTTGCAGCAGAACCCACCCGCCTGACTCGATCTCGGTCGCCAGCAAACCGGCGGCGAGGCTCGGGGTAATCAGGATCAACAGCGCAATCTGTAGCACGACCATGACGGCACCAACCGTCGCAACATCCAGATCGACCGTGCGGGTCACCGTGAGAATCGAGATGCCGAGCGAGAGCACGGCGCAGATCGCCACCAGACGCAGCAGCCAATGCAAGCGGCCGAACTTCCGGCAGCGGAATTCCTTGACCATCACCGGATTGGTGAAGCGACCAATCGAACCGGATCGCCGTTGCGGATCGACGATGAAGACCAGACGTCGAAATAGCTGCACCGCGAAACCCTGTTCGTTGCTGATGGTGCCGGCAGCACGCGAACGATCAAACACGGAGTAATTGAGCCGCGAAATGGTCAACAATGAGCAGACGATCGTGATCGCCAGAGAAAGCAGCACGAAGCGTCCCACAACATCGGTCGTCGACAGAATACCCCGGCTGCCCACATCTCCCACACCGAGCAGCGACGAGAGTGCGGCATACGGAGAAGTACACCGCGCCCAGTCAGCCACTGTCGCCAGTGGTCCTCCGGTCCCGGCAAACAACGGATAGGGCAGCAGCACGACAATACTCAGCGCAAAGACCACGCCGTAGGCTGTCCGCACGGCAGCGTCGGTGGATGTCGACAGCACGCTGACAAGCAGGCTGGTTGCGGAAAACTGCAACGCAGTCAGTGTCAAGAGCAGATAGACGGCAAACAATCCCCGCGTAAGTGACACTCCCCCCAGCGCGTAGCAAGCTGCCGCCGCCGGCAGACTGACGACCAGCAACAGGCTCAAGAGGCCCAGCACCGCGATCAGCTTTCCGAAGTAGATGCGCCAGGGCCCCAGCAGTGTGTTCAATAACAATGCCAACGTTCCGGACCGGGTTTCGCGCACAATGCTGGTGGCTGGAATCGCCGGTAGCATCAAGAGCAACGCCGACAGTAGACCGAACGAAAACGTGCGGAAGACATCGAGCGACCGACTGCCGGAGAGGGCCACGCGCGCATCGGTCGGCCAGCGCAGCACCACCAACAGGGCAAACCCGGCGGCAATGGCACATTGAAGAAGCGCGAACCGCTTCCGTCTCAATATCACCACGAGCTCACGCCAGACAACAGGATTGGCCAGCATTTCAACGGCCTCCTGTTGCAGCAGTGGAATCGGGTCGCGCGAACGACATGAAAGCTTCTTCCAGATCGGTCTGCAATTCGCGATACTGCGCCACGCGGATCCCCCCGGTCACCAGCTTGGAGAGCAAGCGGCTGAGGTCAGCTTCCCGCATGGTGGTGCGGAACCGGACGGCCCCTTCGGCGGCGGCTTCGGTGACTTCCGCGCCAGCTTCAATCTCCTCGCGCACCACTTGCGCTGCGGCAGTGACTTGGTCTGATCCGACCAGTTGTAGTTCGATGGTCCGCTGCTGGCTCACTTGCCGACCGATTTCCTCGACCGTCCCGAAGGCACGCAACTTTCCATGCGTGAGAATCGCCATGCGGTGACAGATGCGAGAGAGCTCCGTAAGAATATGACTGGTCACCAGCAATGTCTTACCGGATGCTGCGAGACGGATCAGCAAGTCCCGCATTTCGACACGCGCTTGCGGATCCAATCCATTGGCGGGTTCGTCAAGGATCAGCACGCGGGGATCGTGCAGCAGTGTGCGGGCAATCCCGACACGCTGTTGCATCCCATGGCTGAGGCTTTCGACGAATTTGTCACGCATGTAGGCCGTGCCCGTGGTTTCCAGCACCTCTTCAATGCGGGCGATTCGCCGCCGGCGGGGAATGCCAAACGCAGCGCCGAAGAAGTCCAGGTATTCACGAACCCGCATATTGTCGTAGGAACCGAACTTGTCGGGCATGTAGCCCACCAGGTGTTTGACCTTCCGGTTATCGGTGACGCAATCCACTCCGGCGATCCGCGCGGAACCGGCGGATGGTCGGACCAATCCCACGAGAATTTTAATCGCCGTCGTCTTGCCCGCCCCGTTGGGACCGATCAAACCGAGAATCTGCCCGGCATCGACACGCAGCGTCAGATCATCGAGTGCCGTAAACGTTCCATACCGTTTGGAGAGTCCCTGGATCTCGATCACGGTTTCGCCGGAGGTCTCCGGAGGTGCAGCGGCCTCGGTCATCGTCATAACACCGACTTTCTGATGCGGAGGTCAGGAAAGATTCGCGTCTGTGAAACGCTCGATTTGTTGAGTCCATTCCCAGCAAACGCAGTGACTTCCTGAGTTGGGTCTGTGGAATTGATTCCCGTGTGATCCAGTACCGACGACGATCACGCGGCACGAAAATGACATATCAGGTCCGGTCGGCGAGCCAGAAATTAGCGTGTGTCTTCGACAGCGGCGATGCGGCCGCGAACGCTGATTTCCATCGACTCAATCCGCCAGTAGTCTTTGCGATCGGTCACCGATGACGCCGCTTCCGGCCGATCGGCTTCTCCGCCACTGACAAATAAATGAACGGTTCCATCATTGGCCACCGAGAGCGAAGACATGTCCGTCAGATCTGTTTTGAGCGTCCCGACTGGTGCTTCCCACGAGTGCAGTGTGTGCAAGCCCCCGTCTTTCCAATCTCCGAGTTGCAGGCGTCCCAATTTCCCGGTAACGCGGACCACCACATTCAGTGATTGGAGCTCCAGCGGGACCAAGGCCGGCGGAAGTTGCAGCCGCAGCCAGGCGGTTGTTGGTCCGGAGCGTTCTTGCCACTCCCCGGAACGGGATTCGATCAAACCTCGTTGAACCGTTCCATCCGGACCGTATCCTTCCCGAATCTGAACCAATGGCGCAGGGATGACGATTTCAACCCCCGGTTCCGGTCTGTGAAATTCGATGGGCACCAAGACCAAAGCTTCGCCGAGTTCCTGCAATCCTTCGCCGAACCGCAATCCCCCGTCGATCGGTGCGGTCCAATAAGCGATGGAGGGTTGCCGTGGGAATTGTCCGCGTGTGGTTCCGCCCAGCAACGTTTCCAACACTTTCGACCGTCGTCGCTGAGCATCAGAAAGGACATCGGCGGCCAGATACTGGCCGGCACCGAGAACATCATCCGGCCCGGCGGCGAATTTGCCAGTCGCATCCAGTTTGACCCCGACGCGGCCGCTGGATGTAAGCAAAATGGCATCTTCCGGCGTGGTGGTCAGCTTCTGCTTCAAGAAGCCATGAACGCCGTCAGGGCCGAGCGTTGCATCGACGTGCACCGGGGCTGCCATCCGTGCCGAGGTTGTGAATTCGGCGAGCCTCAATCCGCCCGGTTGCTGCAGGTTTTCCCATTGCCAGCGATTGTAATCGGTCCAGACCAGCCGCCGATTCATACCCGCGAGCCCGGTCATGTCGGGGATCAGGCGTCCCCCCTGTTGACCGGCGATGGGAACCATCTGACTGTCGGGGAAATAAAGTCCGGAAATCCCCCGCACACGCAGGACATCCCCTCCGGGAACCGGTTCAGCAACTTGCAACTGGCCAATCGTTGCGCCAACCGCATGTTGATTTCGAAAACCGGTCAAGATCAGCAAGGCACCAAACGCCAAACCAAGCCCCGGTGTCACAATGGCCATCCATTCCAACCGTCGGGCATACCACAAGGCGGCTACCGAGAAGAACAACACTGCGGCAAAGCCTCCCAGCAGACTGACGATCCACCGCCGTTCCGGAATGGAATACCCGATGTATCCTTCCACGACACTCTGCAACTCATCTGGCAGGTGATCGGCACGAGACTTGGGGGCAAAGAACTTCACCGTCATGTCGACGGCAGGGGCAATCAGGGGGGGATCGTTACCCCTTGGCGGTGACATCCAACCCCGTGCACCTAAAGTCGTGACCAACACACGCCCCGCGCCGTAGTCCAGCCAAAACGCGGCCGGCCAGTTATCGATCTGGAATTCCACTTTCGCGCTCGCGGAGGACACTCGGACAAACGGGATCGGCTGTTCGTGTTCTTCACTCGCAAAGTGAACGTCGTCATCGCGGACCCGGTGTGTCAGCCTGAACGAGTTCAACTCCACACGGTCGATCTCGGTGATATCACAACGATCTCCCAGCAGCCGCTCAACGGTTGTTGCCTCGACGCGATCCATCATGATCCACATCCAGCCCCCGGCTGTCACCCACTCACGAATCGCCGATAACGCTGCCTCGTCATCACACACGCGGTCATCAGCAACGATCAGGGACTCCAGCGGAGAATAGGCCTCGGGCAATGCCGGGAGGATGCGGTCCGGAATTTCATGAATCGTTGTTGGCAACTGATTCTGCTTGCGAATCGCCGTCACGAACTGCCGCAACGCGTCCTCTTCGAATTTGTTCGCAGCATCAAACGCTGGCCCGATAAAACCGGCGGCCGCCGTCAGACTGCAAAGCGGAACCAGATCGGTTGTCGTGAACTTGCCCGTCGAATCGCGCACCAGTTGTTCAGACTGTCCGTCGAACTCGAAGATTTGCGTCTGGAGCTGACAAGAATCGGGGCGGGCTTGCGGCGGCAGCGGGATCCACAAGGGATAGGACGTTTCCATCGCCGACTGCGCCGGGAACCATTGAGAACGTCCCGACTGCAGAGACGCATCGTCACCCACATAGGCAGAAGACCGGAGGACGACATCACGATCCAGGGAATTGGTCAAACGGACCTGAATCGTGTTCCAGTGCCCCGGGTAATAGCGATACAGCCCCACCCCTTCTCGTGGGCCCAGCCGTACTTTACTGCGAAAGTGGGCGGCTGGTTCTTGACCAAAGCCGGTCGAGAAGGGTAACCCCAGGAGGCACAAGAGACACGCCGCGCGTTGAACTACCCATGACGTTCCATTCACGCTCCGGGGCTCCTGCGGAATCGAAGAATCAGATGAAGAAGGAAAAGAGTTCAGTCACCATAACGTAATCGCCAATCGAAGACCAACCGTCCCCGCACAGTGCGCTTGAATGACGCAGACCGTGTGGAAGCCGGCGTCTCATGTGGGGTATTGACAACCTCGACACGGAGCGGTTTCCTGATGTCATTAGCGAGTCCATCACCTTTAAACAGAGATTCATCATGCGCCGCGCGACAGTCCTCGGAATTATCCTGCACCTGTCATTGGCCGGTCTTTCCTTGGGTCAAGAGTTCCCGAAGCCAGGTCCCGAACACGAGAAGTTGCGCGAACTGGTGGGCGATTGGGATGCCGTCATGATTATGGGCGATCAGAAGTCCAAGGCGACGGTGACCTACAAGTCGATCTGCGGGGGAATGTGGGTTGAAAGCGATTTTCACGGCATGCTTGGCGACCTCCCGTTTCACGGTCACGGCCTTGATGGGTACGACCTGAAACGGAAAAAGTACGTGGGTGTGTGGGTCGATTCGTTCGAGAGCGCCCCGCTGCACTTTGAAGGCGACATCGATCCCAAGAGCAAACACCTGGTGATGACCGGGGAATCGTTAGGTCCCGATGGCAAATTGCAGAAATTCAAGAACACCACCGACACCAAGGACAAAGACCATTTCACTTTCAAGATGTATATGGTCCAGCCGGGCGGAGAGGATCAACTCGCCTTCACGATTGAATACACGCGACGGAAGTGAGACCAGCAGACGACATTCAGCCGGGGATCATTGTCCCTTTTTCGAATTGGCCTTCGCCTTGGCACCACTCCGCGGTTGGGTTGATGCGGTTTGTCTGGCAAGTTCCGTGAAACTGTCGGTCTGACGCTGCCAGGCCTGCTCCAGTTCGCGGACCTTGTCGGGCTTCTCTGCCGCGAGATTACGCTGCTCGGCACGGTCCGTCTTCAAGTCATACAGTTCCCACGGATCACCTTTGGCGGCGACGAGTTTCCAGTCACCCACACGGATCGCACGGTTCCCTTCGTGCAGCCACCACAGGCTCTCGCGCGGAATCATCGCATCGCTGGCAAACGCCGGGACGAGGCTTCGGCCGGGCGCAGGGGGGGCTGCTTCGCCGTTGAATGACTTAGGCCTCTCGATCCCTGCCAGTTCTAACACGGTGGGGACGATGTCAATCACATGGGCGGGTGTGTGACGCAGTTCGTTCCGGGTCGCAATCCCCTGGGGCCAATGGACGATCAGCGGAGTGCTGATGCCCCCTTCGTGAACCCACGTCTTGTGACGACGATGCGGGGTGTTCGCCGCGCTGGAGAAACCGGGTCCCAGGCACAAATAGGTCGCCGCACTGCCGGGCGATGCCGTCGGGTCATGTCCGCCGTGACGCACCATGATCTCGGCACTGGCTCCGTTATCGGAGGCGAACATGATCAGCGTGTTCTCGTAAGCGCCCATCGCTTTGAGCTGTTTGAGGAACCGGCCGATTTCCTGGTCCATGCGGTCCACCATGGCGGCATGGATTGCCATCTTGGTTGCCTGAAAGCGACGTTGTTCGTCGGTTAATTCGCTCCAGGGAAGCGGGCGATTGATTTCGCCGGGGCCCAGTTTCTCGATGGCATCGGGAAAGGCATACGGCGGGCCAACATCACGCTCCAGTGGAGAGAGTGCGGTACTGACCAAGCCCATCGATTGCTGCCGGGCAAAGCGCGCCGTACGGATCGCATCCCAGCCGGCAAGATACTTGTCCCGATACTTGACGATGTCTTCCGGCAGCGCGTGCAGTGGAAAGTGAGGGGCGATGAACGCCAAATATTGGAGAAACGGTTGGTTGGCGTGATGGGCTGCATGGTCTTTCAAACATGCAACGGCATGATCGACGGTGGCGATGGTGGCGTAGTAGCCGTTCTCATCCGGAGGCACCTTCACGGGTACATCGTCGACAGAGTTCCCGGCGGCGGTGAAGAAGTTTCCCTGGTTCCGCATGTCGAGAGAGCGAATGAATCCGCTCTGCAAGACTGGGCCGTCGATGTGCCACTTGCCGCTGTGATAGCTGCGATAGCCAGCCGGCTTCAACATTGCGGGCAAGAGCTGCGCCCACGGCTGCCGCAGACCCTGACTCCCCCCTCCGAGTCCCGGCAGGGTGTCACGATGAATCTGCTGGGCATAATACCCAGAGAGCAGTGCAGCCCGTGACGGCCAACAGCGCGCTGTATTGTAGAACTGCGTGAACCGTACGCCATTCCGAGCCAACGCATCCAGATTCGGGGTCTCAATCTCCCCGCCGTAGCAGCCGACATCGGAGTACCCCAGATCATCCGCAAGGATGAGTACGACATTGGGTACACGCCCTGTTTCAGCGGATTCTGCGTGTTTTATCGCCGGAAATGACAACGTCACTACCGACGCGAGAAGAATGCGTGTCGCAATTCTGTGTAATAAACGACGAGGCAATCCGCCGCGGTCACTGGCAATAGCGCGGTGCACGATGGGCATGGAACGGCTCCGAGCGACTGGACTGGAAAGGTAAGAACAGGTACGGACAGTATTGAAATCGCGGAGGCCGGGGTCAATCTTCGGCAGCGACATTCGTAGGGAGCGAATCCATAGGACGCAAGTAACCGTTCACGGGTCGGTGAGCAGTGAGGGAGTGGGTTGATTGTGGAAGTGAGCCTGGACGGATTGGGTGACGAACTCGAAGACGTTGCGTTGTTGCTGGCGGCAGGTTTCGATGGTGGTCAGCAGCGTTTCGACGAA
>JBGSUN010000089.1:0-4246 GCA_041753475.1 Planctomycetaceae bacterium
GTGGCGAAAGCTGTGCAGGCGACCGTCGATGAAGCCCGGTTCGTCAGTCTTGGATGGGAACTGTGCCGAAAGCGGCGTCAGGACGGCCTTGATCAAAATTTGACGGACGGTGTCGGCTTTGATTTTTCCGTCGAGAGGCCCGTGGAAGACCTTCCCATCGGCATGATGTGGCATGTTCGCCAGCACCTCCCGCAACATCTCATGGATGGGAAATGTGCGGTCGCGTCCCGATTTTGTTGTCCGTTTTTCCTTGCCCTGCCGGAATCGCTTCTTCGTTTCGTCAGTCAGTGTGATCAACCCCTTGTCCATGTCGACGTCGGACCAGCGCAGTGATGCCAGTTCCGAAATTCGCAGGTCGGCTTGCAGACTGCCAGGATCCGGTGTGAGACGATTTGAACCATGGGGTTCGTTCGTTGTCTGTGGGGATGAGCCGGACAGGAATTCGACATATTCTTGCATCAACCCGGTTTCTGTCTGCATGTGCTCTTCGTCAGTGAGCGGGGCCGAGTACACCAGGACCTCCGCGACATCACCGGCAAATCCGCCCGCTCCACCAACCGCGTTTCCGAGCATCACACTGAAGTCGCGCGACTGCCTCGGTTGATAGTCAGGGATCTCCTCGCTGCCGGTGATCTTTCCCAATGCGGGCACAGCAGACGACGGAACACCATTAATGAACAAGTTTGTCGTTTGAGCCACAGCGCCGGGCGTCTTCACGAGGGTGATTACGCAAGTCTGAAAATAGAGTCGGGCGAAGGATCCGGGAGCCAGGTGGCCGTCATGTCCCCAGCCGCCCACGAAAGCAAGTCGATGATCCGCACCGGGAGCCCGCTGGATTCCCAAGGCGGCTGCGAGTGGACGACCGGGATTGTCCGGGAAACTGAACTCACCCACGCTCAACAGCAAGTCGTGGGGATAGCTTCCCGTACGCGGTTGCAGACGACAAACCATGACCAACGAGAACCCGGCGTTCCCCTGAATCTCAACCGGGTTGTCTCCGGGAGAACCGAATCCGCTCGACTCTACAAATCGCACGGCGGGTCTGCGGACAATACTGCTGGCGGGCATGTAGTAGGCGGGGCCGCCGAGGCCGTTGAGATGAGCCCCGCGTGTCGCCAACAGATCCCGGCCGTGGCCCGAGCGATCCGGCCAGCGATTCACCTCGCCCCATTCACTGAGCTTCAAATCACTCGCCCGATACCACGCCTTCAGATTCCGGAGAACAGGATTCCAGCCTGTCCCGATTTGCTGAGCCTCTTTCGGAGTCACATTCGCTGATGTTGGGGTCAGGCTGGAATTCTGTTTGAAGGAGTGGAATGACCAGAGGCGTCGCCAGTCCTTCGCTTCAGCGAGATCAAGCGCGCGAGCGGGCATTTCGGCACCCGACTCAATCCACTTGCGCAAGCTTTGCTGTTCGCGAGCCGTCAGACGCGGCTCGGTCGCCGGAGGCATCTCTCCTGCAGCGACTCGTTGCCACAGCAGGCTTTCGGTCGGCCGGTCGGGAGTGACCACCGCACCAGAATCGCCGCCTCGGTTGAGCCCGTCCGCGGAATCCAGTCGCAGCCCGCCCTCCTGTTTGTCGGGGCCATGGCACTTCAGGCAGTGGTCGATCAGCAGGGGGCGGACCTCGGTCTCAAACTGCTGCTGATCGGCTCGAGCGATGTCAGCAGGATGCAGGCCGGTCACCATCAGGGTGGCCAGAAGCATCTCGATGGATACTCTCCCGTGTCTCATCGCTTCCCCTCCCGACGCTTTCGCCGTTGCCACGCTAACTTGACCCGGTGGTTAAAATCACCATTCTCCAGATGGGATTGCCAATCGGTCGCAGTCTGCTCAAGATCCCCAGCCATCAAACTCTCCAGGAGTCGCTGATGGACGAAGGCGACGAAGCCAAGATCTTCAAGCTGCCGATTGCTTAACCGATGATGCCCGCGCATGCGTCCGAAAATTGCCAGCCACAACGGCAGAAAGCTCTCCATATCGGCAGCTTTCAACAGCAATTGATGGAATTCGGCGTCCAGGCTGAGGACGGCCTGCTCGTCCCGATCTTCGGCCGCACGAGACATCTGGACAATCAATCGTTCCCAAGCCGTTCGCTGTTCGCTCAGTCGTTCCGGTGTTGCGGCTCGTAAAGCGTACAATTCCAACTGAACCCGCATCGGCGTCAACAAGTCATCGACATACCGCGACTGCTCCGGCGCGACCGAGACTCCACAGTTCGGCTTGGCCACCAGCAGCCCTTCCAGAGTCAGCTGCTGCAGAACTTTGCGAATCGGATGCCGACTGACACCAAATCGCTCGGCAAGTTCATCTTCGCGCAACGGTGCCCCCGGCGGATGTTCTCCCCCCAGCAGTTCCCGTCGCAGACGGTCCAGCACCTGCTCGGCAATCGGTTTTATCGAGGTGATCACCGTGGCCATCGTTGTTCCTGTCAAGGAGCTCGAAAGATACTTCAGAATAGCCCGAATGGATTTTGGATACAATCGTGCCGTGACGGAGCCCAAGTCCTTCGGTGTGGACGGTGAAGGGGCTCGTTCCCTGGCCCCGAAGCACGTGATGCGGGACAACGACACAAAGTTCACCGTGCAGTTCGATGCGGCGCTTGCCCTGCGGATCGTCGAGTTGGGATAGTCTAAGTGTGGTACGTCTGTGAAACGACCATCGTGCGAAGTCTCGCGGGATCCGAACGTTTTTTCCGACAAACACCCAGTGTCCGCTCAGGGTAACAGGTGCTGCATTGGTGTCAGCGCAACCGAGTTCGGTCGGTTGCCTGTTTCAATAGTCGAAACGGCGCCAGAAGCGTATCCCACCACGAGGCCCGACTCCCGTCAGCGCAAGCCAGCAATAAGCTTAGGTCGTCGCCAATCGGCTCAGTTGCTTGGTCACGCAGCACTGCGAGCAAACTTGGCAGCAATTGGTCGGGTCGCGTGGCGTCGAGCGTCTGAACCAGATTCAGCAGGCCTTGGGTTTCCAGGAGCTTTCCATCGGTTACCCGCGTCTCCGTGAGCCCATCCGTGTAAGCCAGGATCATGTCACCCTTGTTGAGATTCAGACGGGTCTGACCGTACGCCACGCTTTCCGAGATGCCCAGAGGGGTGTTGAGCAGACCCTTCGAAACGGCGACATCGCGGTCGATCTCGAAGAGTTCCCACCGTCCAGTCTTCCGGCGGTAGAGCAGTGGGCGTGGGTGTCCGGCAACGCTCAACTGAAAGGACTGCGTGCTGGCAAAGAAGGTACCCACGATGGCCGTGGCAAAGCGACCCTCCTGGTTGAGTTCCACGAACTCTCGGTCTCTCGGTTCATCCCCTCGACAAACTGAGTTTGGCTAATGCTATTGACGTGTCGCCGCATCAGATCCCGCAATCGCCGAGCCAATCCTGAAACCCGAGGTCCATGTCCGCTGACATCGGCCAGAAGCATCCGGGAAATGCGACCGGAAGCGCAGGACGAAAGATAGTAGACGTCGCCGCCGCTGGCCGCATTCTCATGAGGACAAGAGTAAACCCAAACATTCAGACCGGGCCGGTGAAAGTATTCTTCCACACCCTGATTGCCTCCCCAGATCTCCAGGCACTGCATGGTCTCAGTCATAAATCGCTCGGGGATGGTAGCGTCGGCGCACCGATGATCACAAAAGGGATGCTAACGCAAGGTTCGCGGATTTCCCAACAACTGGGGCACATCGCTGATCTCGTGACCCACAATCTCCGCATCGTGGTTGTGCCGGACGAGTCACATCACTGAGAAGATCTGCTTGCCGCGCCCACGGCGATCAAAGCCTGTCGGACATGTTCGTTTGAGGCGAATTGTGCCGCGAAGATCTGACGGATGATTCCTGCTTGATCGATGACGAAAGTGACCCGCCCTGGAAAAATCCCCAGCGTCTTCGGAACCGCAAATGCCTTGCGCAGCGAGCCGTCCACGTCGCTGATCAAGGGGAACGACAGTTTGTGCTGTCGCGCGAAAGCGTGGTGACGTTCCTCGGTGTCGCTGCTGACGCCGATGACGTCCGCCCCTGCGTCGATAAATTGCTCATACGAATCGCGAAACGCACAGACTTCCTGTGTGCAAATCGGCGTGCCGTCTTTGGGGTAGAAGAACAGCACTAACAGCTTGTGGATTTAAGCCGTTTGGTATCGGCCGATCGAATTGCCCCAGCGGGCGAGTGTGAACGGGTTGAGGAATGTTTCCGGGGTGGTGCGGGGCCTGGGGTGCCATGTTGGAAGTCGGGACCAGGCTTTCAGGA
>JBGSUN010000090.1:0-24583 GCA_041753475.1 Planctomycetaceae bacterium
CCGCGGCCAGCCACGACGCCCACCCCGGCGGCGTGCCCCCGGCCCGCGCTTGTTGCGCGCGGATGAGTCGTTCATGTTCATCCCACAACACCACGACATACCGCAGCAGCGAACTCAGAATCGCCACCAGCGCGGCCGGGCAATGCCATCGGCGTAACAGTTGGATCAATTCACCCGCGGTCATCACCTGCATCAACCACAGCCCGGCAAGGAACGCCACCAGCATCCGCAGCACCAGCGCGACCACCGCCATCGCCGCGACTGCATCCCCGCGCGAGACCAACCCGGCGGACCCCATCAGCAACGCCACCACGGCGAATTGTCGCCCCCGCCGCCATAACACGGTGGTAGGAGTTTCCACCATCGCATGGGCCACGAATGCGATCACCGCCAGCAACGCAATCGCCGGCCATTGCTCCGCCGGTAGCAATCCTGCGGTCACCAGCAGCGCGAGGACGAAGCCGAGTTTCAGTTCGGAAGAGTCATTGGTCATTCGTTGTTAGTCATTAGGGTTGATTCAGAGTTTGTTGTCGGTTCGACAGGAGTGATTGTTGACGGCCCTGCCCCGCTTGCGGTTTCGCGCCCCGCGCTGAGACCACCGCGTGTTTTCATTGATCAATCGGTGACGGTGTGGCCCGCTGCAACCACCGGCTCAATCCCCACCCCAGACACAATACGACTACGGTCCCCAGCAACCCGGCCAGTGACACCGAGACCGCATCCCACGCGCCCGGCAACGGCAGCGCGTAATCGGAAAGGAGCAGCACTCGATCGGTTCCGAGCGAATCGAACCCGGTCCGTTCGGCCACCGCTTCCAAGCCATCGCTCCATTCCGATGCCCACGGTGATGCAAACACGGCGACCAGTGCGGCGGTCAAACCCAACCCCCACGCCGCTGTCCGCATCCGGGACGGTTCGACTGGTGTCGCTTCGCGGAGGATCAGTTCCGGTCGCCGGGCCAGCAGAAACGCCACCACGGCTCCGGTGATGCCCGCTTCTCCCACCGCGATCAAGGCGTGATAAAGCAGCATCCAGACGGAAATCTGCCGCAGATCAAACGCCGCATTCGATCGGGTCAGGGCAAATTCGAGGCAGAACAACGCCGCCGCGGCGAGGACCGACAGATAGGCCGCGATGATCGCCGCAAACAACGTCCCTTGGCGACCGGTGCCGAACAATCGTCGCAGAAAATGATACGCCGCCCCGCCGCCCCAGGCTCCGACGACCGCCATATTGACTATGTTCACGCCGAGGCTGAGCAGACCGCCGTCCGCAAACAGAACCGCTTGCACGACCAGCACCAGCGACAACGCAATGCACCCGGCCCACGGTCCCAGCACCACCGCGGCGAGGACGCCCCCCAGCAGATGCCCCGACACCGGCAGTCCGAACAACGGGAAATTGACCATCTGTCCGGCGAAGATCACCGCGGCCAGCATCCCAGTGAGCGGAATCGCCCGATCGGCGAGTTCGGTCCGCAAACGTCGCAGGCTGTAACCGACGGCCGCGACCGCCAGCACGCCGCCGATCGCACAGACTTCCGGCCCCAGAATTCCGTCCCGAATGTGCATGATGTCCCGTCGCTGTGGTGACCCCGTGGAAGCCCCCACTGTATCGACGTGTCACCCCCGCTTGCAAACCGCCAACAAAGCCGGGGACATCCGGAGATGGGTGGTGAACAGTCGGTGAATCTTGCATCTTCGACCCCGTCAGGGGTCACAGACGGTAGCCGGTGGTCGTAGCGCAGCGAAGACCACCGGTCAATGGTCTCGGGAAAATGCACCCCGGCGGGGTGCCAGAAAGTCCGGAAAACCGCTGGCATCCCGCCGGGATGCGTTGCAGGATTGCCATCCATCCGGTGGTCTCCGCTCCGCTGCGACCACCGGCTACCGTCTGCGATCCCTTCGGGATCAAAGTCATTCCCACCATCGCTTGGTTCAAATCCCATGTGAGTGCACTTGGCCGCACCATTGCGTCCCGGGATGCGGCACGGTCAAGGTTCGCATTGACCAAAACCGCAGTTCTGTCCTATCTTCCGCGCTCCCCTCTCCCGCTCATTTCGTAGGAAGTCTGTCTGGTGCCGGTCCTGGACCGCTTTCGTGGTGCGCACTGGACTGCGGTCGTGATGATCACGGCGGCGGCCCTCGGGGGGTGCGCCTTGTTCGGACCTTCCGAGGAGGCATTGAACAGCGCCAGTCCCCGCGGCGGCTTACCGGCGCTGCGACCAGCGACCGACGCCATTCAATTGCAAATCGTGTTCATTGAGCGTCCAGCCGACGACGCGTTGGCGTCTCAACTGGTCTGGCAGGAACTCGACCAGATCGGGGCGCTCCCCCCGGCGACACGGACGTTGCTTCTCGATCATGGATTCCGTGTGGGCCAGACTGGTGCCAGTCCGCCCCCGGCGATGCAGACATTGCTGGGATTAACGGAAGAAGTCACCGATGCCGAAGCCAGCGATGATCGTCTCATGCGTGGTCGCCGGATGGGTCTTCGCAGTGGTCAGGAAACGGAACTACTGACGAGTGATACCGTCACCGAATGTCAGATGACATTCGGTGAGGAAACCCTCGACTATGCCCAGGCTCGTTGCATACTGCGGCTGAAACCTGTCCGTCAGCAGGACGGTTGGGTCAAATTGGAGTTCACGCCGGAGGTTCACCACGGCGATTCTCGAATGCGTCCCACGCCGAACGATGAAGGTTGGGCACTCCGGGGCGGTCAGAAGATCGACGTTCGCCATGCCCTTAAATTCAGCGTGACGCTAAGTACCGGCGAATTTGTCGTCATCGGCTGTGATGGCAAGAACGCTGATCTCCCTGGTAGCCGATTCTTCCGCCGGCAGACGGAGAAGGCCGGGGAACAACAACGATTGCTCGTGGTCCGTGTGGCAGATGCGGGTTTGGCAACGTCGAATGATTCCGCTGCAAATCGGTGATTGACGCTTCGCGGACGGCACTGTTCACGAACCGTAACCCTTCTGCCGCCATCCGATCCAGATTCGGTGTGCGAATCGTCGGCGAACCGTAACAGCCGAGACCGCCGTATCCCAGATGATCCGCGAAAATGATGACCACACTCGGCAGCGCAGGTGGTTCTGGTCAGAAGCGTGAGGATCAGTCCGAGTCGTTGCGTGATGATTTCGTGCCGCAATGATTTTTAACGGATGGGCCGGTGCCACGGCGTTACCCCGCCGCACGGTTGGGCGAAGATCTTCACTTGCGATTGGAGGGCCAGTGGAAGGCAACTCGGGAGGAACTTGGCCGCAGGCTTCTGGCACGTTGGACGATCGATATTGCTGTTGTATGTCCGCATGTGGTTTCACTCGTCCGCCGCCGGACTGTCACTGGTCATCGCGCGGAGCTTGGAGCGCAGCGTCGGGCGGCTCAGCCCCAGAATCTCCGCCGCCGCGGCTTGATTGCCTTTCGTTTTGTTCATGACCGCAGTCACCAGTAGACGATCGAATTTCTCCAGCGCGAGTCGATAGATGCCGTTCTCGCTTTGCTCGATCGCTGATTGCACGTCGCGGGCCAGCGAGTCCCAGGTGACGTCGGAAGTACCGTTTCCGGGCGGCATGGCCACACTCGTTGAAACGCGCGCGATGTGCTCGGGGAGAAACTCGGGGAGCAGCGTTGGTCCGGCAGAACCGAGCAGCGCTTCCCGGATGACGCTTTGGAGTTCACGAATGTTTCCCGGCCAACTGTACTGCTGCAACTGCTCAAGAGTCTCTTCGGCAATTGTTGTGACACTTGTGCCCAAGTCGCGATTGAAGCGGTACAAGAAGTAGTGAGCCAGTTCGGGAAGGTCGGCTTGCCGGTGGCGGAGTGGCGGCAGTTCAATGGCAACTCCGCGCAGGCGATAGAATAGATCCAAGCGAAAGCTGCCGTCCTGAACCATCGCTTCCAAGTTCTTGTTCGTCGCGGCAATCACCCGCACATCCACCTTCAAGACTTCGCTGCCGCCGACTCGTTCAAACGAACCGTCTTGCAGCAGACGTAGCATTTTCGACTGGGTGCTCAACGACATATCGCCCACTTCGTCGAGAAACATCGTCCCCTGATTCGTCTGCTCGAACTTACCGACGCGTTGCCGGTCCGCCCCTGTAAATGCTCCTTTCTCGTGGCCAAACAATTCACTTTCAAGAAGCGTTTCCGTCAGCGCCGCACAATTGATGGCCAGAAACGGTGCCGCTTGGCGGGCACTGTGATGATAGATCGCTCGGGCCACCAGTTCTTTGCCGGTACCACTTTCCCCAAGGATCAGCACGTTGATGTTCTGTGCCGCAACACGCCCAATCTGCTTGAAGATCGTGCGCATGATCGGGCTGCCGCCGATAATCATATCGGGGTTATCAACGTCGTGTTCGGGTTCTTCGACGATGGCCGGCGTGCGCATCAGTCGCCTGATGCGGATCGCCTGCGATACGACGTCAATCACTTGATCGCGGTCCAGCGGTTTAACGAGATAGTCGTAGGCCCCCTGTTTGATTGCCTTAATGGCCGTTTCGGACGTGCCGTGCCCTGTAATAAACACGACAAGACATTTCGGATCGATTTCACGCAATTTTTCGAAGACGATCAGGCCATCGTCTTTCCCCAGGCAAATGTCGAGCAGCACAACATCCGGGGCATGATCTTGAAATTGTTGAAACGCATGCGCGGCGCATTCGGCTTCAATGACTTCGATGTCACTGCCGGCGAACACCTGTTGAAGGCTGTAGCGGATGGAGGGTTCGTCGTCGACCACGAGAAGTGTGTGCATGCTCAAGGCTTTCTAGACAATCGCCGCTTGCCGGGGATGATTCGCCGGGATCGGATTGGATTCAGAGGTGTCCGTGGTTTCCAGTCGAGGCAATCGCAGAATGAACATCGCTCCCCCTTCGGGGCGGTTTCCCGCGGTGAGTCGTCCCCCATGCTCTTCGATGTACCGTCGACTGATGGCTAACCCCAAGCCCGTCCCTTGCTCTTTCGTGGTCACAAACGGATCGAAAATGCGATCGATCAACTCCGGCGGAATGCCTGGTCCATTGTCACTGAACCGCACTTCGCAGAACCTGACGCTGGAACCGCTGGCTTCACCCGCATCGCTTTCAATTTGGGTTTCGATTTGCATGATTCCTCCGGATTGAACGGAATCCATACCATTGAGGAGCAGATTGACGAACACCTGGTGGATCTGTTCCGCGTCGCCATCTACAGTCAGGCCTCGCTCTGGGGGATGGTACTCTATGGCAATTCCGTCCTGTGCCGCACGTCCTTGAACGAGGTTGACAGCACGCTGGATCGAATCGCCGATGTTGACCTTTGAGTAGTGGAGTGCTGGCGGCTTGGCAAAGTTCAGCAGACTTTGAATCGTCTGTTCCATGCGAAGAATTTCATCTTGAACTACAGTGAGTTGCTCTGCCGGCAAACTCTGTGAATCCGCTTTGGCGAGAACCGTTTGCACGAGAAGTTTGACCGCAGTCAGCGGATTGCGTAGCCCATGCGCGACGCCCGCAGCGAGTTGGCCGATCGCTGCCAGGCGCTCGTTCTGACGCGCCTCACGTTGAGCGTCGTGCAGCTTTCTTACCACTTCGTGAATCCGATCCGTGACCTCGCGCACTTGATCTTCAATCGCGACGAAATGGCTGTTGTCATGCGTTGTTGAGACTTGTACGGTTCCTAGTTCGTTCGAAACCCCTGCCAGGGAAACTTGAATGTTGGCGATTCGACGTCCGATCCGCGTCGCCATCCGGAAGCCGATCCAGACTCCAAGCGGTGGACCGATCAAGACAATCAGCAGGCGTGTCCATAAGATGCGGCGCGTCCAGTTGCGATAACTGAGTTGCCGCTGTTGAATGAGATCCTGATTGAAGAGACGCAGATCTTTGCATCGGGCGGCGATTTCTGTTGCCATCGCCTCCAGCCGAGTCTGGTCGGGAATGGGAAATTCACCACTGCGAGCCTGAGTCCACAGAGCGGCGTAGTCGCGAAATCGCTCACGTAAAGTGTCGATGGCGGCTCGTTCGCTCTCAGTGCTCCACGAAGCTTGGGCACGGTCCAGTGCAGCGAGGAACTCATCGGGGACTGTGTTGGCCACCGGGCTTCGGACACCGCCGGCTCCCGTTGATAACCGTGTGGGAAATTGCATTTGCCAGAGGGCGTATTGCATCTCTGCAGCGGCGCGGATCGATGTGACATTCTCGGCCATCACCTGCTCATGTTCGCTGTCGAGCCAGATGATGAACGCCGTCGTGGCACCGCTGACCACGAGCCATCCCAGGCCGACAAACAATGTCGGCAACAACAACTCGACCCACGGTCGTAGTTTCATGGAAGTCTGCTCAAGAGGTTAGCGTGGGAGCGTGTTTTCGGAGACATGCAATACCGATGCCAATCCAGCGTAAGAGCCCGACTTGAGAATGCCCGTCCGAACAGCCCACAGTTTAGCCACTGCTCCGAATCAGGGTTGGAAACTTCTTTCTGTCAGCGAAAAAAAGGTTTCCTGTTGGATGATGTATTTCACGGTGCGGAGCACGGGATTCAATTCTTGCAAGTGCATACATAGCAAAATGTTTGCGATTGACACCGGTGATTGCCAGTCGCCTTGGCATGCTGATTGCGTTGGTGTCTGCACTCTGGAGACTCCCTGCGATTCGTGGGCTCAGGGTCTTCTTGAGATCGAATGCATTCCTACGCAGCGTTTGCGGCTCGGTCCTGTGCATCGCAGGTTAAAGGCTTCGGGAAATGAACAGCATCCGAGTCATCATGGCGATTCGCCCCTCCTTGCGGCGTTCCGAGTACGAACTCGAGCTGAGCCGCCAGGGCTTTGAAGTTGTTACGGCCGGGACGAGTGTGGCCTGTATCGAATTGTTGCAGGCCTGCCGGGCCGATGTCGTCGTCCTGGAGTCCGATCTGCCGTCGGGCGGCGGAGAAGCCGTTCTTGAAGTAATCGCTGCGTCGCCATCACTCTGCGATATTCCCGTCCTGGTGGTCATTCCCGATCTGAATTGGTCGTCGACCTACAAGATCGCGCGGTACCGAATCGGCGATTTTGCGATCCAGCCGTGCCCTGCCGAACGATTGGTTTCGCGCGTTGTGCGGCTGGCTTTCGGCGGGCTCATTCCGGTGGATACGGGAAAGTGAGCACCTCAGTCGAATCAGCCCATCGTGTTTCTGCCACAGTCCTGTCGAACTGAGAACGTGTCCACCGAGTAATGGAGTCATTTATGGCAACGCAACGAATCCTGATGATCTCCACGCATGGCTATGTGGCGTCTGTGCCCGAGTTGGGGCGTCCTGACACCGGCGGACAAGTCGTCTACGTTCTGGAGTTGTCTAAGGCGTTGGCTCGTCAAGGCTTCGCCGTGGATATCCTGACGCGGCAATTCGAAGGACGGCCGAGTCTGGAGGTCGTCGAAGAGAATGTGCAGATCGTTCGTGTTCCTTGTGGCGGCGATGACTTCATTCCCAAAGAGATTCTGGTCCAACACGTGCCGGAACTGATTCGGCGTGTGTTAGATGATCCCCAGCTCGCGCAGTTCGAATATAGCTTGATTAACAGCCACTATTGGGATGCAGGAGTTGTCGGTGCGGGGTTGGCGCGCGCTTGGGATGTACCCCACGTTCACACTCCACACTCGATGGGTGTTCTCAAACGGAAGCATCTTGGCGACGTCGCTGACGAAGACCTGTCTGCGTACAATTTTGAAGAGCGGATTCGACGTGAGCGAATGATCTATCATCAGGCCGAGCTGCTCGTTCCCACCGGTGCCGAGCAGACAGACTGCCTCAACGAAAGTGATGAATACAACGTCCCATTGGAGAAGATCGCCCAGATCCCGCCCGGATTCGACGACTCGGTGTTTTACCGTCTCTTGGACGGTCAGCGGACCGTCATCAAGGAAATGATGGGGTGGTCGGCCCCAACAGTATTGGCTGCGGGACGCCTCGCACTCAACAAAGGATACGATCTTCTCATTCGCGCGTTCCCTGCCGTTCTGCGTCGGATTCCGGACGCTCAGTTAGTGCTGATGGTGGGAAGCGACCGCCCCTCTGCCGAGGAACGCAGGCTGCAAACCGAATTGAAGCTGTTGGCCGGCGAATTGGGCGTCGGCAGCCGCGTGCAGATTACGACTTGCGTGTCGCAGTCACGGCTGGCCGATTGTTATCGCGCAGCGGATGTGTTTGTCCTGTGCAGCCGCCACGAACCGTTCGGTATGACCGCGATCGAAGCCATGGCCTGCGGAACACCGACCGTCATCACGACTCACGGCGGCCTCTGGGAAGAACTGAATTGGGGCCACGAGTGCATTTACTGCGATCCGTATGACGTGGAGGCCCTGGCGAATGCCGTCTGCTCCCCGCTGCAACATCACCGCATTCGGCATCAGCTTTCCCGGCAGGGAGCCACCACCGTTCGCGAACGCTACACTTGGGAACAAGTGGCGCTGCAACTCCTTCGCCGCTGCCGGTCTGAATCTCTTCTGCAGGTGACCGATTCCCTGCAAATCGAAAACGCTCTGGAGAGTAACTAATGGCAGGTCGCTCGGCATCCGCGCAGCGGCCAGCCATGGTTGTCAGCGATCTCGATGGAACATTGCTGGGTGACCAATTCGCGACAGATCGGTTCCGACAATGGTGGCGTTTGCACGGCGTGAGTTGCCGCCTGGTCTACGCCACAGGAAGGCATTACACCTCCGCAGCCGCGTCGATTCGTGATGCCGATCTTCCAGCCCCCGACGCCATCGTCTCTGACGTCGGTACTGAGATTCGCTTGGCACCGTTTGCCGAACCGATCGCGGAATGGGCGGAGAACTGGTGGGGCAACTGGAGTACAGACAGCATTCATCACGCGCTGGACGCGTTGTCGGGACTGGAACTCCAGCCCCCTGAATGCCAATCCCCATACAAAAAGAGCTACTTCGCATACCAGGCAACAGGCAAACTGTTGGAGCAAGTCCGTCGACGGCTTGTGCTGCATGGTATTTCAGCAGAAATTCTTTACAGTTCTAATCGTGATCTCGATGTCATTCCCTTTGGCGCCAATAAAGGAGCGGCGGCAGCCTACCTTGCGACCCGTTGGCGCGTTCCACGTTCCAGTGTCTTCGTTGCCGGCGATTCCGGGAACGACCGCTCTCTCTTTCTCAAGGGTTTTCGCGGGATCGTGGTCGGCAACGCGCAACCAGAGTTGGCAAGGCTGTGCCGACCCGATGTCTATCAATCTGAGGCTTCTTTTGCTGACGGTGTGATCGAAGGGCTGAACTTCTGGTTGCACAGAGGAACTCAGTGTCGCGGTGAGGTTGTGACGACCGGGGTCGATGAAGACCGGCCGATTTGAAGGATGTCAGGATGACTTCGACGGTGCAAGAGCCGGTTCATGCGACAGGAACGACGACAGACACCATCACAGACTGGTATCGCGACGCCGTCATCTATCAGGTTCATGTTCGCTCATTCTGCGATAGCGATGGTGATGGGATTGGCGACTTTGTCGGATTGACGCGGAAGCTGGATTACATCGAATCCCTCGGCGTGACAGCCATCTGGCTGCAACCGTTCTACCCGTCGCCGCTGAAGGACGATGGCTATGACATTGCTGACTTTTTGTCGATCCATCCCAATTATGGCACACTCGACGACTTTCAACATTTTCTGGACGAAGCCCACGCGCGCGGCCTGCGGGTGATTACCGAACTGGTGATCAATCACACGTCCGACCAACATCCCTGGTTTCAACGCGCACGCCGCGCAGCACCCGGTGATCCCGATCGCAACTTCTATGTCTGGAGTGATAATCCCAAGCAGTACGCCAACACTCGCATTATCTTTCATGAGATCGAACCATCGAACTGGAGTTTCGATCCGGTGGCACAATCTTATTTTTGGCACCGGTTTTATTCCCATCAACCCGACTTGAACTTTGATTATGAACCCGTACACAACGCGGTTCTCGAAGTCGTCGATTTCTGGATGCGCCGCGGTGTCGACGGAATGCGCCTCGATGCCATCCCCTACTTGTATGAGCGCGAGGGAACGACCTGCGAAAGCCTGCCGGAAACGCATGCGTTCCTGAAAAAACTGCGGCGGCACGTGGATCAATCTTTCCCAGGTCGCATGTTGCTCGCAGAAGCCAATCAGTGGACCGAAGATGCGGCGGCGTATTTCGGAGACGGTGACGAGTGTCACATGAGTTTCCACTTTCCGTTGATGCCCCGCCTGTTTATGGCGGTTCAGCAGGAATCCCGGTTTCCCGTGGCTGATATTCTGGACCAGACTCCCACCATTCCCAGCGGGTGTCAGTGGGCCATTTTCCTCCGCAGCCATGATGAACTGACGCTGGAGATGGTCAGCGAAGAAGAACGCGATTACATGTTCCGCCAATTTGCTGATGATCCCCAGGCACGGGTTCATTGGGGAATTCGCCGCAGGCTGGCCCCGCTGGTGAGAAACAGCCGCCGAAAGCTGGAGTTACTCTACGGCCTGCTGTTCTCCCTCCCCGGCACACCGATTGTCTACTACGGCGATGAGTTGCGGATGGGAGACAACATCTATCTCCGGGACCGTGATGCTGTGCGGACACCGATGCAGTGGTCTGCGGATCGGAATGCCGGCTTTTCGTCGGCAAACCCGCAACGTCTGTTCCTTCCCGTGATCGTCGATCCGGCATTTCATTACACCACGCGCAATGTAGAAAACGATCTCGCGAGTCCGAGTTCATTTCTATGGTGGATGCGGCGCGTCATTCAAATCCGCAACCGCCATCCCGCCTTTGGTCGGGGCACGTTGCGGCTGATTCGCGGTAACAACCCCCATGTCGTGGGATTCGTTCGCGAACACGAATCAGAATCGATTCTGGTTGTCGCGAATTTCTCACGATACGCTCAGGGTGTCGATCTTGATCTGTCTCCGTGGGTCGGACACCAACCCGAAGAACTCTTCGGAATGAGTCGATTTCCGGTGATTTCAGAGAGTCGTTACTTTCTAAGTCTCGGCCCGCAATCGTTCTACTGGCTCCGCCTCAAATCGTTGGAAGTCATCGCCCACACTTCGAGTGAGCCGTGGGTGACGCGGATTCGGACGAAGGAACCGTGGCCAGTCGGACTCGGCAATGCCGTCTGGGACGATGTGCGCGAGGCCATACCGGCTTTCCTGGCTCAGCAGCCCTGGTTTCAAGATCGATCACGCCCCATTCGTCATGTTGAATGGCGTGATGTCCTCCCACTGACTGATCGGGCAGGCGTAAAGCATCCGTGGTTGCTCTTGTGTCAGGTCGATTTCCTGGAAGGAGAATCGCAGGAGTATGTGCTGTTGCTGCAATGGTCCGAGGAGTCAACGGCTACCGAGGCCCGCGACCGCTCGTCGGCAGTCGTGACCGAAGTCTTGTGGCCCGATGGCAAGATACGCACCCTCACTGATGTCGGTGCCGATGAAGCGACTTGGGCGAGTTTGTTTGAAAGATTCCGTACGGGGGTGGCCATTCGCTCGGCGGTCGGTGAAATTTTTCCGGCGGGTTCCGGCACCCGGCTGGCGGCGACCCCCATCGTGGTCCACGACGTGACGCTCGAAAGGAAACCGGAAGCCGACCATCACGAAAGTGCGAATTGGCGGGCAGCGTATCATCTGAAGCTTTATCGCCGCATCGAGCCGGGCATTCATCCAGAAATCGAATTGGGCGATACACTGTCACAACTCGGTGACGATCATGCCATCGTTCCCCGGCTGATGGGTTGGCTGGAATACCGTCGAATGCGTCAACCCGCACGCGTGCTTGCCGCACTCAGCCGATATGTTCCGCATGAGTTAACTGCCTGGGACTGGTTTTTCGACGATTTACGGCGAATCGGCGAAGTCTGGTCGTGTGGCCCTGCGGAAAGAGCGGACAACGAAAACGTCTCTTCGCAAGAAACTTCCGCTCGCATCGAAGTCATCGCCGCTCGTTCCTTGAATCTGTTGGAACAGATCGGTAGGCGTGTCGCTGAATTGCACTCGACTTTCTGCCGCCGCGACTTGGGACCGTCGTTCACTCCCGAACCATTCACTCCGCACTACCAGCGAAGCATCTACCAAAGCATGCGGATCCAGCTATTGGGAGTCTTTGAGTTACTGGAGTCGTCTTCCTCGCTGACAACGCGGGAAATCAGCGAAGCGGTCAACAGCGTCCTGGCTCGCCGTGAAGAGTTTCTGGACTGCTTCGAATCGCTCTTGGGACGATCGATCGACGCCCACCGAATTCGCTGTCACGGCGACATGCGACTCCAAAGTATCCTGCTCAATGGCGATCATCTCGCGTTCGTCGGGCTGGAAGGAAACGCACGCAAACCGCTTACGGAACGCCGAATTCGACGCTGCGGCATGCGCGATGTGGCATCGCTGGCCACGTCCATTGCAGATGTGGCGAATCACGTCTGCGAGTCATTGGGATTGCCAGCCGCAAGTTCTTCTCGCCTTTCTTTGGAGCAAGCGGCGTTGCAGAACTGCTTTCAACAATGGGGCCAACACGGCATCGAGTGGGTCTTGCGCGGATATCATGCCACCGCGGAAGCCTCTTTACATTGCCCTGCGTCTCTAGAAGAAACTCGGAAGCTCCTGGCCGTGTATCAACTCGACCATCTCCTAAGTCTCATCGCACAACGGCACGCAGAGACCAAGTCGTTCCCGCTCTCGTTATTGCACCAACTGATCGCATTCCGAAATCCGTTCATGTGACAGCCCTCCATACCGGCGAACGGAATCAGCAATTGAAAGCGGAACGATATACTTCGCAAACCCACGGTCAGCCCGGCGGTTCAATGTCGTCCGGGCTATCGTCGGTCCTCGATAGGATCATGTAATCCTTGCCGGGCCGAGTTTCATACCGACCGTCGCTCATTGGGCGGATGTAGATGATTTGCTCGCAAGGAAACCCGAGGTAATACCGGTATTCGTGGCGTTCCCTGTCGAATATCGGTACGTCGGGTTCGATGAATCTCCCGTATCGGTGCAGGTAATGCCAGACGACATGCATGGTTCCGTCCGGCTCGGCAACCACGAACTTCTCCATCTCGTCGATGTAGTGCATCATGGCAGCACTACTTCCCGGTCTTCTTCTTCGCGGCCTTCTTGACCGGCTTTTCAGAAGCCTTCCGAAGCAGCTTAGCCGGAGTCTTCACAAGAGCTTCGACGACCTGCTCAAACGGCAAACCCGATAGATTCGGACGAACGCCGTTTGGTGACGCTTTTTGTGGCGATTTCTTTTCTGACACAACCAATACCTCACAAACGACGCCCGAACGCCCGAATGGGGCGATAAGGATAGGCGTCACATGGCCGCGAAACAACCACCGAAGCCCATCGCCCCATTCTATCGAGCGGTTTTCCGCATCGACAAGACGGCAATGGGTTACAAAGATGCGAATGAAGAGTGGGGGCAGGCAACCGGTTTCGTCATGGCTCGCCATCGGTGGAAGGTTAAGCATACGCCGTACTGCGTTCCAAATGAATACATCTGCGCGAAGATTGGCTCCGCACTCGGACTGCCAATCCCACCATTCGCTATCACCACCGCAGCCGACTCCAATGTCAAAGTGATGTTCACCTCGCTGGACTTCAACCCTGGGGCCGTTCGGCTTCCGCCAGTTGATCCGCAAACCTGCGTCGAGAAACTACACTCCTTATGTGTGGGGGTGGTGGTCTTCGACATCTGGATTGCCAACGAAGACCGGCACGACGAAAACCTAGCTGTCGACAAGCTGGGAAACCCGAAGTCCATGAGGGTATTCGACCACGACCAAGCCTTGTTTGGTGGATGCAACGAGATCGGCATTCCGCGATTAGTTAAACTCAGGGACCGACTTGGGATTACCGGATCGAACGTGACGGGTGGAAACCCTCACTGCCTCGCGCCGTTTTTTCAATCTGATCTGTATTTTGAGACGTGGGTTGACCGCGTACAATCTATTCCAGAGTGGATCATTGTTGAGGCATGTCGCGCGATGATGCGAGTCGCGCTGACGAAGCAGGAAGTCGATGCTGCTATCGATTTCCTGCTCTATCGCCGCAAAATCATTCACGAACTGGTGTTCCGCAAGTTATGTGAGCACTGCGGAATTACAGCAACGCCACGCGAAGTCCAGAGATCGCTTTTCGTGGAGAAATGAATCATGAGCCCAGCACTGTTTGCCATCGCCAAATACATCCCGGACTTGACTCGCATGGAGCCGCGCAACTGCGGTGTCGTTGTGTGGAATCGTGGAGTCTGCGCATCCCGATTTCTTGGCGATGACGTTCGGGATTCGCGTGTAATGGCGAGCATCGCACCCGTTGTGCGTGACACCTATCGGCAGTGGGTGGAATACTGGCGATTGCAGATGACCAAGGATGTCCTGCGCGACAAAGCCGGCGAAACGGTGCTTCGAGACAGCCCTAATTTCCTGAGCGCTCTTTGTGACTCGTCACTCGACAACTTCGTGCTCGCACCGGCGGGACGATTGTCAGAAACCGTTGCACCATCAAAGACGCACGGTGTGGCAGTGTCGCTGTTCGACGCTGTTGTTGCCTCTGCCGAGCCGGTTCGCGAACAGACGACGGACACCTCGGAGGTTCTTCGCAAGGAAACCAATCGCGCTCTGGATGTGTCTGGAGTAGCGAGCGTGGACGGATTCCGTAGAAGCTATGACTGGCTGTGTCCCGTAGGTGACACGATGCAGCACTTCCACTTCCATTTCGCAATCCATCGAACATCGCCGGAAGCGGTGTTGCAGAAGGTGAATTTGCACCGTCAAGTGACGGTTAACGACGCTGCATTCATGTTCCAAGCAATGCAGGCCAAATACGTCAAGAAGGACCGTTGCGGCGCTATCGTGTATGCGTCCGATGAAGACCTGCGAGAAGATGCAGTCTATCAAGCGTATAAACTGATGGCGTCGTTTGGGGTGGTTATCAACGTGGCCGATCAGTCAGACGCAGTCAGCAAACTGGCGTCGTTGGCCGCCTGACCGTCGACTATCTATCTGTAAGTCAGCCGCTTCCCTTCCGCACCCTTGATCGCTACCACCATCCGTGCGCCGTCGGCCAGCTTACGGGTGTTGTGCTTGAACGCGGCTTCGGTCACGAACCGGTGAAGATGCTTCTTGCTCATCGAGTGATGCACGCCCATGTGCGACCGTTTGATTCGTGAGAAGAATCCCTCGACGGTGTTGGTCGTCACTGAAATGAACACATCACCGCACTTTTGACGGCGGACATATTCTCCGTGGCTGTGGCTGACCGCGAAGTGCCCGCCTTCAAAATCGTCGCGGAGACCGCGATACGCGCGAAGTTCATCGGTCATAATGCAGGCGGTCTTATCGACCAGTTCTCGCACGGCACCCTTGAGGTTTGGTGACGTCAGCGACGGGATCGGGAAGGCGACCACATTGCCACCGCGCTCCACGAGTGCCAGCACTGGGGCTTTAGTGTGGGTCGGGCCGCGCTTGTTTGTCTTGTACCGCGGTTTGCGGGGACCGACGAAAGTCTCATCGACTTCGACGATCCCACCGGACTTTCCCAGCATGCCCGCCATTGGTTCGATCTTCATCGCTTCGCGAACGCGATGTTCGACGAACCACGCACTTTTTTGCGTGATTCCAAGCTGACGCGCGAGTTCGTGGCTGCTGATGCCGTTCTTCGCAGCGCACATCAGGTGAATGGCTTGTAACCACACACGAATCGGAAGTTTGCTGTCTTCAAAAATCGAGCCCACGCGAACCGTAAACTGCTTCCGGCACTCTTTACACTTGTAGACACCCTTGCGGACGGGTGACTTCGATTCAGGCTTCGCAGTGAGTGCGTAGGTTTCGCCGCAATCGCAGTGCGGGCACTTGCGACCATCCGACCAGCGCTTCGCTTCAACGAACTCGCGGGCTTTGTCTTCATCCATGAATAGAGGAAGCAGCGTCCCGAGGTTAAGATCGGCGTCAGTTCCAGTCGGAGGATTCTTGCGTGGCATGATCGGTTCCCGTTGGTGATGAACCGATTTTACGGGAACCGACTGGGTTTGTCAAGTATATCGTTCCGATTGAAAGCGTTATCCGGTCAACTCGGAATGGAGGCAGGACGGAAGACCGGGGGCATGACGTTGCATAAGTCTTCGACGTTTCTTCGAGACCTATGCGATCAATTCCGGCATCTTGCAGCGGCACGGGGAGCTTGGCTGGGTCACACGGCGGACCCGTTGAGGGGTGCGGTTGATGGCCACAGGGAAAACACACTGCCGCAACTGCCGATAAGACCAGCAGTTGCGGCAGCTTGGGGGATCTCGGCGAAGATGCCGGGCTTCTTGCGTTCAATCATCGCCGGCGCTGGGGACGACGCAGCACAGGCAATCGTTCGTTAGACTTGCCCGAACAGCGTTTTGCCGCTGCTGAGCAGATCGTCACAGGCTTTTGCCATCCGCTTGGCCATGCCTTCTTCGGCTTTCTTGAGGTAGCTCCGCGGATCGTAGGCCTTCTTGTCGCCGATCTCGCCGTCGACCATCAGCACGCCGCTGTAGTTCTTGAACATGTGCTCGACGATCGGCCGCGTGAAGGCGTACTGCGTATCGGTGTCGATGTTCATCTTGATCACGCCGTAGGCCAGCGTTTCGCGAATCTGTTCCGTTGGCGTGCCCGAACCGCCGTGGAAGACGAGATCGAATTCGGACTTCTTGCCGTACTTGGAGACCACGGCGTCCTGGCCACTCTTGAGAATGTCCGGCCGCAATCGCACTGCACCCGGCTTGTAGTGACCGTGCACGTTGCCGAACGTCGCGGCGAACATGTACCGGCCCTGCCCCTTCAACGCTTCATATACGGCGAGCATGTCTTCCGGCGTCGTGTAGAGCTTGTCATCGGGAACGTGTTCGTGTTCCGAACCGGCGGCCCCGTCTTCTTCCCCGCCGACGACGCCGGCTTCCACTTCGAGAATGATTTCGTTCGGCGCACACAGTTTCAGCACTTCGAGCGACAACGCCATGTTTTCGGCAAGCGGCAGGTTGGACGCATCGAGCATGTGCGACTGGAACAGGTTGCCAAGTCCTGCGGCGCGACGCTTCGCCGTTTCTTGAATCAGCGGCTTGAGGAAATCGTCCACGTTCTTCGGCGGGCAATGGTCGGTATGCAGCGCGACCAGCACGTTGTGCTTCGCGGCCAGCCGATGCGTGGCTTCCGCGAGAACCACTGTCCCGAGGACCCGGTCCTTGACGTTCAACCCGGCGGCGAAATCCCCGGCCCCGGTCGAGAACTGAATGATGCCGTCGGACTTCTGATCGCTGTAGGCCTTCAGTGCGGCGTTGATGGAACTGATCGACGTGCAGTTCACGGCGGGGAACGCGTAATCCCCGGCCTGGGCGGCATCGAGCATCGCGGCATATTGCTTAGGGGTCGCAATCGGCATTCAACATCTTCCTGGGAATTCGAGGCGGCCAAACCGCCCAAGGGATCAAAGATCAAGTTTCGTGCATGTGACACACAGCAGCGCACACCGGTCACGCCCCGATGGTCTACCACCCCCGCGCCGAGAACGCAACTGTCGCACCGCACGGCATTCGATGTTCTGGATACGGACAACGTTTCCCATCACACTTCCGATCGGTGTGCCGCGAAGTGGAGCCCCGTCAACAATCCAGCGTGTGTTCCACTTCCCACGCCGATACGGCGCTGCAGTAGTGTCGCCACTCGGCATGTTTCAGTTTCAAGTAGGACCGCGTGAACTCGGGGCCTAGTCCAGCGGTCAATGCGGCATCGTTTTGCAGCGCCCGCAGCGAGTCCAGCAGATTGTCGGGCAACTCTCGGAGGCCTTCCATTCCCTGCCGGTCGATATAGGCGTTGTTGTCGCGCCGCACACCGGGCTCACGGCGATTGTCGATGCCATTGAGGCCGGCTTCGAGAATCGCGGCGGGCATCAGGTACGGATTCGCGGCACCATCGGACAACCGCAATTCAAAGCGGCCGGCTTCCGGGATGCGGATCATGTGGGTCCGGTTGTTGCCGGTGAAGCTGATCGTATTCGGTGACCATGTCGCACCAGAGGTAGTCACCGGGGCATGAATCCGGCGGTACGAATTCACCGTCGGGTTGACGATCGCGCAGAGACCTTCCGCCGAGTGCAGCACGCCACCTAAAAAATGATACGCCAACGGCGACAAGCCGGCTTCGTCGTCCGCATCATCAAACACATTGGTGTTCTTCTCGCGATTCCACAGCGACACATGGACATGGCAACCGTTCCCGGTCAGTCGCGAGAACGGCTTGGGCATGAACGTCGCCCGCAGACCGTGTTTCTCGGCGAGGGATTTCACCATGTACTTGAAGAACGTGTGCCGGTCTGCGGTGGTCAGCGCATCGGCGTATTTCCAGTTGATCTCAAACTGACCGTTGGCGTCTTCGTGATCGTTCTGATACGGCTCCCAACCGAGCTTCAGTAACCCGTCGCAGATTTCAGAGATCAGATCGAACTGCCGGACCAACGCCTGCTGGTCGTAACACGGCTTCCGTTGTCCGTCCCGATCATCGCCGACGGCCTGGCCGTCTTTCGTCAGCAGGAAGAACTCGCATTCGACGCCGGTTCGGAGTTCGTAACCGCGCTCTGCCGCCTTGGCGAGGGACGTTTTCAGCACCTGCCGCGGGGATTGCGCCACAGGCTTGCCGTTCATGTGCAAGTCTGCGGCAAGCCAACCGACCTCCGGTTTCCACGGCAATTGGATCAGGCTGTTGGGATCGGGAATCGCAAAGACATCCGGATCGGCGGGCGTCATGTCGAGCCATGTCGCAAACCCGGCGAACGCCGCCCCGGTTTCCGCCAGGGCATTGATCGCCGCGGCGGGAATCAGCTTGGCCCGCGAGGTCCCGAGCAGGTCCGAATACGAAATGAGGAAGTAACGAATGCCCAGTTCTTCGGCGCGCTGCTGCAGCGTCATGGATACGGCCTCTCGGATTATTGGTCGCTTGTTGACGTTTGTGTGCCACGGCTCTGTGAGCCGTGCAAAGTGGCAATACGTTCCCCAAAATCGCACGGCCGACACGGCCGTGGCACACAGGAAGGAAATCGACAAGCGGGCTGCTAATCGCTCAGCAGTTCGGCGATGGCGGTCTTGAGGAACATTTGGTCCTGCGGTGACTTCGCGGGATTCCCCGCGCGATGCCCCCACAGTGATGAAATCGGACGGAATGTGGCATGCGGTATCCGTTCGGCATCGCCCCGGCTGTCTTCCGGAGTGAAATACAGATCGTGACTGCCGGGCATGATGAGCGTCTTCGCGCGGATGCTTCCCAGCGCGGCGTTCAAATCACCGTGAAATGCTTCGTTCGCACTGATATCAGACCGTTTCCACGTCTCAATCATCGACAGCAGGTTGGACGCATCCCGGCGCAGAAAGCTGGCTTCCCAATCGCGAATCAGGAAGTCTTCCAGCGAGGCATAGCCGACTTCCAGATATTTTTCCTCTCGATAGAACGCCTGCGACAACGCCCAACCGGCGTAGACCCGGGCAAAGGCCCGCAGTCCGCGTTCCGGCCGCGCGGTGAACCGATCGCCAACCCACGCCGGGTCGGCCGTCAACGCGCTGCGGAGTCCTTCCAGGAAAACGATGTTGTGCGGTGACGTTTTCGCCGCCGTACACAGGGCCGCGATTCGTTCGACATTTTCGGGAAAGAGGGCTCCCCAATGGAGTGCCTGCTGGCCGCCCATCGACCAGCCATACACCAGCGCGATCCGTTCGATACCGAAGACGTCCTGCAACAGTCGGCGCTGAGCCGTCACATTATCGATGTGCGTAAAGACGGGATAACGCCCGCCGCCGTACGGTTCGGGCAAGTTGCTCGGCGACGATGACAATCCGTTGCCGAACATGTTCGGCACGATGATGAAGTATCGCGTGGGATCGAGGATCTTATCCGGACCGATCAGCCAGTCGATATCTGAGTGGTGTGCGGCATACGACGTGGGATAGAGAACCACATTCGACTTCGCCGCGTTGAGCGTTCCGTAAGTCTGATACACCAGCTTCGCTTCCGGCAGCACGAGATCGCACTGCAACCGGAAATTCGGCAGGACGAACTCAGCAACCGTGGGTGAGTTAGCGAACGGGTGGGGGGCGCTCACTTCGGCTCCTGCTGCGGGACGACGGAGAGGGAGCGGATGATGAGCCGGTTCGCTGCCACATAACTCGGCGCGATGTGCGCGAGACGTTCCCGCAATTTCTGATGGGCGTCCGGCAACAGGTAGAACGGAATCGAAGGATACAGATGGTGTTCCGTGTGATACGGCATGTTCCACATCAGCAAGCGAATGGGGAACTTTGTCAGCGTCGTCCGGGTGTTGGTCAAACCGTTTTCATCTGTCGTGCAGCCCGTGTGCTCGGCGATCAGAATGGCCCGTAACAACGGCTGAGCAAGAATCGCCGGCAGGAACCAGTAGTACAAAACGAACGTGTAACCCATCAGGATCGACACGATTCCTGCGATGTAAATCGTCGTCTGGATTGACGCCGACAGAGCGATCTTTCCACGGGCGTTGGCAGGGACGAATGGCCACTGCTTCGTGATGCCGAGCGCCATCTTGGGGAACAGAATGAACCGCGGGAACCAGAATGTGACGCCGCTGATTTCGAGGACATACTCCCACATCGACCGCGGCTTCGGCGACATCAACTCCGGATCACGCTGCGGGTCTTGAGTAAACCGATGATGCCAGGTGTGGTAATGCCGGTAATACGTGAAGTTGTAGAAGCTGAGCAGTCCCGCGATCCACCCGCAGATTTCGTTGAGGATCCGCGTGTCGAAGGCCGTGCGATGGACGCATTCGTGCATCGGCGCGAACATCGTGACGATGGTGAATCCGTACAGCACCATCGCCGGGATCATCAGGTACCAGTGCGGCTGGGCAAGCCAGATCAGAAACCCAGTCGCGGCCATCACCAGCAGATGGGTGCCGAACCGCAGAATGCCCCGCAGATCGGAACGGTGACTCAGCGACCGCACCACGGCGATGTCGAGCACATTCCGGCCCGGCAACGCCGACGTCCCCATATCAATCGGGTCGCCGGTCGAAACCGCCTCAGACGCCATGCCGCGCAACTCCGTCACCCAATTCCGCCGAGGATGTCCCAGCAGAAACAGTGGCGAGGTCTCAACCAGAGCGCGGCGGCTGAGAACTGTCGTTTGGCAGGTTACCCTGACACACCGCGCGACTGCAAGCGCGAGGCGCTGTCGATTCAGAGCGGTTCAGCTTTGTAGGGTGGGCTATGCCCACCAACGTTGGTGGGCACAGCCCACCCTACAACTTACGGCAAATCGGCGTCGTACTCGATGCGCTGGCCGGGAACCAACCGATCGGCTTCGATCGTCAGCCGGGGAGCGGTCCCGCCGCTGGAAACGACGAACAAGCGTGATTCGCCCGGTAACAACGCTTTGAGCGAGGTTTTCGATCGCACGCCGTTCACCGTCGGGAAAGCGTCATGATACAGCGGTGCGATGCCCCGGTTCTCGATCGTCACTTCACTGCGGTCGGCGGCGGCCACGAACCGCGTCACCTGAAAACGGTAGCCGCAGGCACGGCTGGCTTCCTGTATCCGTTCGGCGGGCTGGAAGCGCGGTTGGGCATCACCAATGATGAACGACACATGGAACTTCGCCGCCTGCTCCTCAAAGGGGAGCCCGTGCGGTCCTTTCGGTGCCAGGGCGGCCTTCTGGTCAACCGGGGCGAAGAAGCTGAACTCACCTCCCACCGGAGCAATTTTCCAGCGGTCGCGACCCAGAATCTCCCAGTTGGGTTCATTCTCCTGCTGGTGAAGCGCGTGGTTAAAGGAATCGTCGAACAGCCCGAACGGTAATTTAAGAAGCTGTTTGTCGGAAGAGAACGGAGTGTGATCGCCCCCGGCATCGACGGAAATCATCCACGGCGTCTGTTGAAACTGGGTGGCCAGATGCCGGGCGAATTTTTCCTGATACTCTTTCGACGGAAACGTGCCGCCGAGTTTCATCGGTCCGTCGTAAATGTGGTACTCCGACCAGAGCCCGAACCCCACCTGCACAAACGCCAGCCGCGGGTCGCGGTCATATTTCCGGGCGAACTCGGTGAAAAAGTCGAGCACAAACGCCTGCCACTCGGCGTGCGACCAGTCGGGAAACCCGGTCCGTTTCTTTTCACTGTTCGCGGTGGTTTCCCGATAATCGGGCAGGGCTTTAATGTACGCCGGCACGCCGGTCGGTTTGCCGACGTAGGTATCGTGCCAGCGCAAAATGGCTTGATGCCCGCGTCCGGCGACGTCGTCCAGCATTTTCTCAACGGTCTCCCAGCGGTACTGCCCTTTCTCCTGCACGACTTGATCGTAACGCAGGTAAGCGTATTCGAGCTGAATCGGTGCCGTCCGAACGGCGGCGTTCGTGTTCCACAAGACGATGCCCGTCATCGGCTGAACATGGACCGACTTCGACTGCAGCGGCACCGGCTTCAAGTCCTCTGCCACAGATGCGGTCGTGGTCCACGCCACCAGCAACAGCCCCGCTAAGATTTGGTGGTGTCGGTTTAACATCATCCCCCCTCCCCTCTCGCAACTGGCGACCGCGTCTGCCACGGGTCTCTTTTTCTGACACCCCGAAGTCACACCCGCAGCGAACCCCGGAAGCCGCGGACGGCATAGTACGATTGGGCACCGTTGTGATACACAAACACCTGGCCATACCGGCGATCACAAAACAGGGCACCGCCGAGTTGTCGAATGGCTTCCGGGGTTTGGATCCAACTGGATGTCTTCTGGTCGAAATCGCCCAGTTTTTGCAGGTCGCGATACTGGTCTTCCGTTAAGAGTTCCACGCCCATCGCCACAGCCATGTCGATGGCGTTGTTCGCCGGTTTGTGTTCTTTCCGGGAATCGAGCCCTTCCCGGTCGAAGCAGACACTTCTGCGTCCGGAAGGACTTTCCGCGGAACAATCCATGAAGACGAATTCCCCCGTCTTCTTATCAAAGCCCACGACATCGGGTTCGCCGCCGGTCCGCTCCATCTCGTTCAGCGACCACAGCTTTTCAGGAGCGGCTTCCAGTTTGGCTTCCACTTTCGCCCAGACGAGGCCTTGATGACGCTGGGGGTAGTTCTCAAACCGCTCCTGTAAGACGGCGAGGAGTTCGCTGTGCTCTGCTGCGGTCAACTTCCGGCCGGTTCTCGTCGCTTTCATGGATTGTTCCTGAATGATTTGTAGGGTGGGCTGTGCCCACCAACGCTGCTAGGCACAGCCCACCCTACAAAACTGTCGAGCCGGATCCGAGTCTTGCGTGTTGGACTTCTCCGTGAAGTGGTGGAGCAGTTGGCGTGATGGTGCGGAAGAGAGCCGGTAGCGGCCCGGATGAGGAGCGGAGGGCAGCCCGTAGGGAGGCGCCGCGACGGAAGTAGGGACGCGGACGGGAGCGGGGACGGAGAGGGCAAATCATGGTGACTTGTGTTCAGGTTTCGAAGCGGTGGGGGTAGGTCGGTGGAGTGTCCGACCCATGTAACACGGACCCTGCATTTCGCCATACCCAGTCACCTGTACATCAAGGCCAAGCCCCGCCAGTCCCGTCCGTCGCGCTCCCTAAGTCAAGGGCCAGTCGGTCCCTCAGCCCGTGGCAGTCCCGTTCCGGGCGGAAATCCGTCGCCGGTTCCGGGGGCAAAGCTGGTCCGGTGGCGTTTCGGGCACCCGTGGGACCCTCCTTCGCCGAACGTCTGCCGTAACCGGGCGGCGACGCGAGATTGTCCATTTCGAATCCGCTCGACTTCGCCGCTCCGGTTCACGGCTTTGTTCGTCGGCATTTTGTTTTGAGTTGCGTCAATCACCGCCATCCGATTGGGGACGGTCAGTTTCTCGGTGTCTGTTCACGATGCGGATGGGCGGCAAATCGATTGTCCCTGTCCAGACATAGTCGTCGCTGGGCGAAACACTATTTTTCGGTGGAATAATCGCAAACGTACCGGACAGGGAGTACTCATTCGAGTCGTCGTCATCGATCACCCAAACCGTCCCAAGATAGGGAGAAACGGCCATGCCCTGGGAACGGTGGATGCCGAAAGGACTCGCACGCAGTCGAATCGTCGCATCGCTGGGGAGAGTCACCCATTGAGACAACGGCACGGCGCCGCTAAACGCAATGGCCGCTGATTCGACGGCGCGATTGCTGCGGTCTTTCAATTCACATAGCAGTCCACTCCGGTTCTCCGGCCGGAAATCGGTTCTCCCCATATCGCAATAGAGACGCATTGAGCGCCCGACAGAGGAGGTGGCGTCACGCAGTTCAACGTACAGCACCACCTCACGCCGGTCCTGGCTCACCAATTTCTCGCAGAGTATCAACCGACCCTGCACCGCATACCCGCCTTCATCAACGACCGGCCTGGACCATTCACCTGAGGCACTAACCTTGGGTACGGTAGCGTCGGGCGACTCATCGTTCGGGACGCCGTAGAATCGTACCCACCAAAGATTGTCGGGCAGCGGACAGTAACCGTTCACGGGTCGGTGAGCAGTGAGGGAGTGGGTTGATTGTGGAAGTGAGCCTGGACGGATTGGGTGACGAACTCGAAGACGTTGCGTTGTTGCTGGCGGCAGGTTTCGATGGTGGTCAGCAGCGTTTCGACGAA
>JBGSUN010000091.1:0-36776 GCA_041753475.1 Planctomycetaceae bacterium
TCCTGAAAGCCTGGTCCCGACTTCCAACATGGCACCCCAGGCCCCGCACCACCCCGGAAACATTCCTCAACCCGTTCACACTCGCCCGCTGGGGCAATTCGATCGGCCGATACCAAACGGCTTAAATCCACAAGCTGTTAGATCAGGCGCTGAAGTTCGAGGATGCACGAATTCACGAGGCGACTGCGTTCGCCCTCGATTCCCTGCTGGCCGCACAGTTCCCCAATGGAGCGTGGGCCCAGGTGTGGGACGCCCCCGCGGACAAATCGCAACCCGCGAACCTGAAGGCCCACTACCCGGAAGACTGGCCGCGAAAATACCCCGGCGGCGACTATTGGTATCACTACACGTTCAACGACAACAACATCAGCAATGTCATCGATACGCTGCGGCTGGCCGAAGAAATCTATCACGATGTACGGTACCGCGCCGCCATGCTGAAAGCCGGCGAGTTCATCCTGCTGGCCCAGTTGCCCGAACCGCAACCCGCGTGGGCACAGCAGTACAACTTCCAGATGGAACCGGTCTGGGCCCGCAAGTTTGAACCCCCGGCCATCAGCGGCGGCGAATCGCAGAATCTGATCGACACGCTGATGGATTTGTACGTCGACACCGGCGACAAGAAGTTTCTCGAACCCATCCCCCGCGCGCTGGCGTATCTGCAACGCTCGCAACTGCCCGATGGCCGCCTCGCGCGGTTCAACGAACTGAAAACCAATCGGCCACTGTACATGACCCGCGAATACGCGCTGACGTATGAGGACAACGATCTCCCCACGCACTACGGCTTCCAGGTGCCCAGCAATGTGGATCGTTTACAGCGCCGGTACGACACGTTGAAAGGCGCTTCGGGTCGCGACTTGGAAACGATACGCCAACGGGTGTCAAAGCCCCCCAAAGCGGCCAGCCTGGAACGCGCAGTCCGCGAGATCATCGCCGCCCAGGACCAGCGCGGAGCCTGGGTCGAGAAGGGCCAGTTGAAGTATTACGGTAAGAACAATTCGACCGATCGGGTCATTTCTAGCGCGACATTTGCGAAGAACTTGGACACGCTGAGCAATTTCCTGTCAGCCGTTGCGAATACGACCGGCAATAAATGACCGTCTACGAGCAGCATCCCCCGACAACTATTTCGACGGTGGGACGCTGGCATCATCTTTGAGAAACCTCCGGACGAGGATCCGGTCAAGCCAGGACTGCGGGAGCAACTTCGTGATTAGCTGCCGCCCCAGCGGGTACTGATTCACGACGTAGCGTTGTTTCGGTTGCTTGTCCATCAGTGCCTGGACGATCGCCTTACCGGCCTTGACGACGGGCAACGCACCGGAGTCGTTCGTCCGGTGAAGCTCATGTTCCGTGGCCTTGCTGACGGCCTCGTAGTCGGTCCCTTTATACAAGTCCACATTGATCATCTTGCTCCAGATCGGGCTTTCGATTGGCCCGGGCTCGATGATAATCACGGGAATCTTGTACCAGGCCAATTCCGTCCGCAGAGACCGGGAGAGTGCTTCAACGGCAAACTTCGACGCGGCATAGGCCCCAAACATCGGCAGGGGAAGAATTCCGGCGATGGAACTGACATTCACGATGCGTCCCGGCTCCAGGTCCGCGGGGAGATCACGCCGCGCTCCCAGCAGCGGCAGAAACGCCTGAGTCACTCCAATCAAGCCGGTGATGTTCACCTCCATCTGGTTGCGCACCTGGTCCAGCGGTAGGTGCATTAACGGCCCGGCGACAGCGATCCCCGCGTTGTTGACCAGCCCCCACAGCAGTTTACCGGCTAGATGCGTTTCAACCTGACGGGCGGCTTCCTTGACGGAAGCTTCGTCACACACGTTGCACAGGATCGGTGTGAACAGTTCCCCTAATTCGTCTTGTAATGGTTGGGCGTCGTCGAGCTTGCGGACCGTGCCGAACACATGAAATCCATGACGTGCCAACTGCTGTGCCGCACAGCGACCGATTCCGGTCGAGACTCCCGTCACCACAACGTGTTTCATAGTCTGAGGGTCCATTGGAACCGATGCCGCTTCTCGGGAATTGTCGCGATCAAGGAGTCCGTACGGTGCTGGTTGCTGCTCGACACGGCCCCGTCGGCGACCGTAACCTCCCATCCAGAGCGTGATGGGACTGCTCATGAAGGCGCACATCCGGCGATAAAACCGCCCTGGAATACAGACCACGCGCCGACCGCGCAGCGCTGTCAGGGATGTTGAGACCACGTAGTCCACATCTAACCAGGCAAACTTGGGAATCGTTTGTGCAGAATCCAGTTTCTTAAAATACGGATCGTCGAAGAATGGCGTGCGCATTACTCCGGGACAGAGCGCCTGCACCCGGATCTGTGTCTTCACCAATTCGGATTGAAGGCGTTCTGAAAAGTCGATCAGAAAATGCTTCGATGCGCCATAAGCAATGGGTTGCGTGCGCACATACCCCATGATCGATGCCACATTAATGATGTAACCGCAGTCCCTCTCGATCATGCCCGCCAATGCCGCATGCGTCAGTCCGATGCTGGCAGTGATGTGGACCTGCATCATCGCCAGATGCCGGTTGCGATCGCTGGTGGCGAAGCGGTTCATGCCTCCGAAGCCCGCACAATTCACCAGCACTTCGAGATTCTGCGTCTTTTCGATACGGTCGCACAGCGACTTGAGATCAACGTCCGAACAGAGATCCACCGCAGTGCATTCCACTCCGACCGGGTACTGCTCTCGAAGTTGAGTGGCGAGCGCATCCAGCCGCTCCTGACTGACATCGGTCAAGATTAGGTCGTAACCTTTGGCGGCCAACTGACGGGCAAACGTGGCCCCTAGGCCGCCCGTCGCACCCGTCACGACGGCTTTCGGCCAACTGCTCCGAGAGGAACCAGCGTGACACGCGTGGACAGAAGTCATGATCTTCGCAGAAATGAGTTTTTACTGCTGGTATTCGACGGAAAACGATTCTAGACTCGGAAACAAAGTGAAATCAAATCTCGTTCACTGAGGCTCGGCAATTTGACAAGCGGCACTCAACCTGATGTGGATTCGTACCTTGTGAGCGGATTATCGGCCGAGTCGAACTCGTTTTTGTCGCGATTTGAGACTCACGGCTGGTGGCATTAGGCGGATTTCAACGCGCAGTTTTACGTATGCTAACGGTTAGAACTCTTCGTCCGATATTGCCTTGATGACCACCAACCCATTCGGACGTCTTTATAGTCGGACTTTCGTTGGCAAACCGTTCCTCAAAATATGCAGAACACCTCAGCGACGAGAGGGTCTTTGTGCAAGTTGACAATCGGCCGTTGCCGAGCCGGTAAGAACTGTGCATGGTAAATCATCGCTTCCACATCTGATGACTTCGTGGTAGCTGGCCCGGAATGCGGTGCTTTTACAGCGAGATGCTCAACCAACCATTCGTACAAGATTCCATGGCCACGATGCCCGCACCAGACAGTTCCGTTGCGCTGACACCGACCGGGAAATCGCGGCTTTGGCGTCGCACCTTGGGCTTTGAGCGCCTGTTCTGCGCATTCCACGATCAGTCCGGGTGCGGTCGGGCGATTTTCCTCGCCCGCTTCACTGGCCCGCGCGAGGAATCAGCCATCGAACGGGCGTTGCTGACGGTCACGCAACACTGCCCGCGCGCCGCGGTCCGGGTGGCACGAACGGAAACGGCAGACTACGAGCTTCAGATCAGTGACCCTCCAGTATTTGCTCCGGTCGAGTTTATCCGTGTGCGCGACGCGGACCATGGTTGCGAAGTTGCTGCCGAGTTGGGAAGCGAGAACTTCCCGCCGGGAGTCGAGCCGACGTTGCGATGGTTTGTGCTACTGTCCGATGCGGACGAGAGCTTTCAGATTGTGTGCCTGGCGCACCATGCTTTGTTTGATGGTTTCTCCTTGGCGATATTAGTCCGACGGTTTCTCGAAGTTTTGGGAAGCTCATCAATCCCTGCGTGGAATTGGCCGGAGCCCAAGGTTCCTTCAGGTCAATGGCGGACATACCTTCGACACCTTTCTTGTTTTGCGCGCTTTCTTGGCGAAAACATCCGACTGGTGCGTGCTAGCAAAGGCCTCCCACGGGATCACCAAGTCAGCGGTACGGGCGTGATTCACCGCTGGACGGAAGCCGAGACGGAACAACTCGTTGCCGCTTGCCGAAAATCGGAAACCACGGTGACGGCGGCCTTGGGAATCGCCGGAATTCTGGCGGTTTACCAGCACTACGAGAACACTGTCCCGGCGGTGGATGTGGAGATTCCGGTCAATATACGGCGGTATCTCGACCCCAAAGTCGCCAATGACGCCTTGGGGCTGATGATTATCGCGCTCAGATTCGGTTGCGACTTCAGTCAACCGGTCAATTTCACGGACCAGGTGCGGCGGATCACGAAAACGCTACGGGAATGCGTGGAGACAGAGATTCCGCTCCGGATCTTTCATCTCATGAACCGGTTCATTCCGAAGCAAGTGAGGCCGCATGCGGGGACCCAGGCTTGTGTCTCCGCCAACAGTCTTGGCCAATTTGACATGCCGGAATCTCCCTCCGGGGTACGACTCATGGAGTGTGGCTGGTTCGGCAACGGCGGGCCACAAATGCCGGGGTTTTCCCAATCGGCATCAACCGTCGATGGCCGTTTGTCGATCACTTCGTACTCATCATGGATTGCGGGCGATCGCGTTCGCGCGATTGCTGCGGAAGTCGATCGCCGTCTGCGTGAGTTTGCAGGCTTGCCGGCGGCAATGAATGCCCCCGCGGTCGAGGAACTGGCCGCGACAATGTCGTGATGTCGCCGAGCCACATAGTTACCGCCCGGCAGATCGCTGCCGTGTCACCGGAATGGGGGCCGCCGATGCCGAGCGAATTCCCAAGGCGTGGGTGATGAACCGCTGCGGGCCGGTGTGGGCTGCGTGACGATTTCCCGCCTGATTCCCGCCGATCACCACCCCGGCGTTTTCGGCGGTGCCCAGTTCCATCGCCCGCCACACTCCGGCCGCGGCCAGCCATTCCGCACTTTCCTGTTCTGTTGCCGACTCGAACGTCGCCAGTGTGAGCGTGCATCCAGAACGATCCAAGCCGACGACGGTTCGGCGATCACGGCGGTCCGATTCGGACGCAGGCTTCAAATCAGCGCGGCCATCCACCACACACAAATGGTCGCCCCCCAATCCCCAGCGGGCAGCAGTCCAGGCGGCAGAAGTTTCCGATGCCGGTTCGAGGTGGCCGGTCTGGTGCTCATCGAACCACAAAAGAGCACCATTGCTCCGACGTTGCGATGCGCGACCATCGCAGATCAGGGTTTGATCCGGGCGACCGACTTGGCCTGCTACTGCGTACCGCCCCCACATCGTGGAGAAATTGCCGCCGCTCACGGCGACCGTCCAGTCTGATTTTTGCAGCAGTGTGGGCAACCAAAACAAGCGGAACTCTGCTGTGGAATCAACTACTGGTGCCAGTTCGAGGTTCACCGCCGGCGACCGCAAATCGATCGTCACCCGATGGAGCAGCCCGCCCAATTGCTGCAGGCGTTCCAACTGGATTCCGGGTGCGAGCTCGTGCAGCGCTTGCGGTTGCGGCTGGGACCACAGACCCTCAGCGGTGAGCGCCAAGGTGATGAGAATCAGCAGGATCGCCATGCTGTCGGCAATCCAGAGCCACAAACGGCGCGCGTTCCTCGGTGATCGTGATCTCATCGGTCGCCCTTCTGGCTGTTCCTTCCAGTACGGTAACGCAGGCTGGGGGGAGGTGCCAAGCTGTCAGAAATCCCTCCTCGCGACCGGCTAGCAAAACAAATTGGATATTGACATCCTTTTTTGTCGAGCTAGACTATCCCCATGACAGTTCGATGACGCTCCTGGGTCGATCGAACTGTCGTTGCGGCGTATGTCAATTTCACCGACCTGCCGGGAGAGTCTCGGAGGTCTGCAGCTCGTTTCATAGAAAGCGCTCCACATGAAACACATCGAAGAAGCCCGTCTCGAAACCGATCTTGGTTACCGCTTTGGATACTTGACGGAATTCATGGGCTTTACGGCCGATGACATCGCAGCCATTCACGGTGCCGCCGGATTGCTGGCTCCGCTGGTCCCGACGCTGGTCGACGCCGTGTACGACAAGCTGCACACCTACGATTCGACATGGCGGCATTTCGTGCCTCGACAGTTCGGGTATGCGGGCGCGGTGCCTCAAACGCTGGAACAGTTGGGGATGGATCACGAGCAGATTCAGTTCCGCAAGCAGCATCTTGGTCGATACCTCGCCGCTCTGGTGACGAAACCGTATGACGGCAAGATGGTGGAGTATCTCGACATGGTCGGGAAGATTCACACCCCGAAAGCCGGCAGTGCAGCGCTGAATGTCCCGCTGGTGCAGATGAACGCCCTGATGGGGTTCGTCAGCGACGCTTTCGTCGCCACGATTCTCAGCTTCAATCTCGACCGTGAAACGGAAGTCCGTACGCTGCGGGCCTTCAACAAACTGCTGTGGTTGCAGAACGACTTAATCACCCGGCACTACGCCGCCGCGTGATTCGTTGCCCAGGAGCCCAGGGAAGGCATTCCCTGGGCTTCGCGGCGTCTTGCCGATTGTGGTGAGGGAGGATTACGCTATCGTCGTGTTGCAACGATGTCCGTGATCTTCGAGGTCCCTCACCATGCCTGTGCGCGCTGGGCTGCTTGCTCTGATCTTCGCCGTCTCGGTCACGACGACTCCGGCCGCCGAACCGTGGCCGCAATGGCGGGGGCCGCATGGTGACGGCCGTGTGACCGATATCGTTCCGCCAACCTCGTGGACTGCCAGGAATGTGACTTGGAAGGTCGCGCTTCCCGGCACCGGACAATCGTCACCGGTCGTGTGGGATGACCGCATCTTTCTGACCAGCTATGAAAACCGGGGCGCCGAGCGGCTGGTGTTCGCGCTCGATCGTGGCACCGGCAAACTCCTTTGGAAGCAAACTGCCTGGACGGGAACTCCGGAACCATCGCATCAAATGAACGGCTGGGCTTCTGCCACCTGTGCCACCGACGGTGAGCGGGTTTATGCCTTTTTCGGTCGTGGCGGCGGGCTGTTCTGTTACTCACGCGATGGGGAAAAGCTCTGGGACCTACCGCTCGGCGAGTTTCCCAGCCCGTGGGGCACCGCCGCATGCCCCGTCTTGACGGACCACCTCGTCATTCAGAACTGTGATGCGGAAGGGGAAGCGAAACTCATCGGTGTCGATAAATTGACCGGAAAGATCGTCTGGTCCACGCCGCGTGAAAACCAGCGCGGTTGGAGCACGCCGTTGACGATTCAGCACGAGGGCAAATCGCTCGCAGTCCTCAACGGCCACACGGGCACCCGGTGTTACGACACCGAAACCGGAAAAGAGCTTTGGTTCTGTCCGGGCTTCAATGGCCGCGGCGAACCGACAGTTACACTCAACGCTGCCGGGCATTTGTTTGTGGTGAATGGTCTGGCGGGCGACATCTATGCCATTCGGAATGGGGGCTCCGGCAACGTTGGCCAATCGCACCGATTGTGGCATACGCCGCGGAAGTCCGGGCGTGATCTCCCATCCCCCGCCGTTGTGGATTCACATCTACTCGTCATGGCGATGAAGGGCATCCTCACGAGTTACGACACCGCCGATGGTAAAGTAGAATGGGAAGAGCGAATCGGCAGCAACTTCTCGGCGTCGCCCGTTGTGGCTGACGGGAAAGCCCTGTTCGTTTCGGAAGACGGCGAAGTGATTGTGATTGGCCCCGCGGCTGCCGAACGGATTGCAGGCCGCAACACAGTCAGCCCCGCGGCCGACGAAGTGTTTCGATCATCCCTTGCCGCCCATGACGGACAATGGCTGCTCCGGTCCAACAAAATGCTGTACTGCATCGGCAGCAGCGCTCAATAAAACTGCCATTCCCGTGTCTCGTCATTTTCAGGAAAATGCATCGGCGTGGACCGACTCCACGCTTTCAAATTGCAGCCCTGTCTTGGTTCATGGCGGTTCGATCGGCAGTCAGCTCAGTACTGCTGCGCAGGAGGCGAGAAATGGAAACTGCTGCCAACACCGAACCGGAAACACCGGCCGTTTTCTCTCTTCATGAATCAGCGGTGTCGTCAACCTTACGACCTTCTCCGCAGTGGTCGGCAACCTTGTTTTACCTCGCGCTCACCTGGCTGTTGGCCGTCGGCGGAGCCTTGCACATCATCGAGAAAAACAGCGGGATCTTCGACAGTCACGCCGACCTCGTTTTCTTCCGAGGATGCACGATTACCGCAGCAGTGCTGTGGATCGTCTTCCTGGTCGATGTGGGGCAGCGATTCGCGTCCGGCGTGAAGAATCGTCTGGCAACGGCATTGTGTGTTGTCTTACCTGCGCTGCGACTGGGCTTGCGTGACTCGCAGACGGCCACTCATGTGTGGTTGCCGCAATTGGGATGGCAACCGGTCGATCAATCGCTCTACGAACGAGTTGAAAAAGGGCTTCGCGGGCCGATGCTGGTGGTTTCGTTGGCCGTGCTGCCGCTGCTCACGGTGGAGTATCTCGCCGCCGACTATCTGAAGACGCAACCGGCGATGCAGCAGGCCGCGGTGGTGGCCACCGCGATCATCTGGTGGGCCTTTACCATCGAGTTCATCCTGATGATCTCCATCACCGATAAGAAACTGAAGTACGTCAAAGAACACTGGCTCGACCTGGTCATCATCCTGTTGCCCCTGGTCGCTTTTCTACGAGCCTTGCGACTCAGCCGCCTGGCCCGATTGCAGCAACTCACCAAGACTTCGCGCGTGTTTCGTTTTCGCGGTGTCGCGATGAAGACCTACCGCGCCTTGTTGCTCATTGAAGCGGTATCACGGCTGTTGCAAGGGTCGCCGGAAAAACGGTTGATCAAACTCCGGCAACGGCTCGCCGATCAGGAAGCGGAACTCGTGGCCATCCGCCGCGAAATCGAAACGCTGGAAGGACAACTCGCCGCATCCGCGGAACCACTCGTCGCCCGCAGTGCCTGATGGCGGAATGACGAAAGTCAGGATCGTCGCTCAACTCCGCTGTGCGGTTTCGCACCCCGCCCAGATCCCACTGCGTGTCCACCGAGGCCTACGCTGCGCGACTGTGTGCGACCGTATCCGTCAACCGTGACAGAATCACTTCCGCGGCACGCCCGGTGGCCCCCACGGCCCCGACTTGTCGGCGAACCGCCGCCATTTCCAGCCGCGTTTCGGCCAGTGTTTCCGGGTGCGACAACCACCGGTCGAGGTCCGCCGTCACACCGGCAATGGCCTTTTCAACGCGCCCCACGCAGAGATGTTCGGGAAAAATCGGGCGGTTGGCAATCAGGTTCGGCAGCGACAGATACTTGATCGTGACCAGCGCTTTACCAACAAGATACGTGAGCCAACCCGCGCGGTAGAGCACCGTGGCAGGCGTTCCCCGTGCAAGCATTTCCAGGCTCACCGACCCGGATACCATCAGGGCACAATCCCCGAGCTGGATGATTTCGGGCGTCTTCCCGACGAAGAATGAAATCGGTAACCGCAGTCCCGACTTCCGGTAGGCATCCTGACAGAACTGGCGCTGCGATTCTTTATAGTTCGCGACGAGGAATTGCACATTCGGATGCCGTTCGGTCAATCGTCGGGCGGCTTCCAGCATCAGCGGCCAATTACCGGTGACTTCGTGTCCTCGCGAACCCGGCAGGAGTGCGACCGTCGGCCCGCGTTCCGAACGCCATTCCCGCAGGAACGCTTCATCCAGCGGATGCTGCGTGACCTCATCAAAGAATGGGTGACCGACATACAATACAGGCACTTTTTTGAGCGCGTACCACTCGGCTTCAAACGGAAGACCGGAGAGCACCAGATCGACGTACTTGCGGACTTTGCGAATCCGCCAGGGAGCCCAGGCCCACAATTGCGGTGGCAGATAGTAAATCACCGGGATGCCGTGCTTCTTTGCGGCGCGGGCAATCCACCAGTTGAAGCCCGGGAAATCGATCAACACGACCAGATCGGGCTTATGCAACGCGAAGTAGGCCCGGGCTTTAAGTACGAGTTTGTAGAACCCCCAGATTTTGGGAACAACGGCCATGATGCCCATCACCGCCATCGTGGTCAGCGGGAAGAGAATCTGGCAGCCGGCCTGCTCCATGCGCGGGCCGCCGAATCCGGAGACGCGCACATCGGGACGGCGGCGTCGCAGTTCTTCGAGCAGCAGTGCCGCATGCTGATCGCCGCTGGGTTCGCCGACGGAGAAGAAGACGTGCATACCAATTCCACTCGGTAAGAGAAGCGTGCTAAAGGTGACAAAAGATCACATCTCTTGCAAGCCCAGTCTTCCTCAGCGGATGGTCTCGCAGATTCGACGAATTGGGTCAAGATCGGATCGGTTTTGAAGACGGATTGCCTGTTGTCTCACGTGTTCAAAATCCACGTCTTAAGTCATTTCATGACAGTATGTTCAGAAAAAAAGATGGCCTGATCCAATGAATTTGAAAACAAATCCGCATTCTTTGTTGATTCCGTCGCACAAGTTTCGTGAAGAGATGGTTAAGTCTATGTAAACGCTGGCAGATGTTTGCCAGTGCGGGCCGAGTCCATGGGCGGAGGATCCCGCCATAGAAGGGAACATCTGTGAAGTTATCTGCATCGCTTCGTCGCCGAGGGTTTACGTTGATCGAGTTGCTGGTGGTGATTGCCATCATCGCCATCTTGATCGCCCTCCTCTTGCCAGCCGTTCAACAGGCACGGGAAGCTGCCCGCCGGACGCAGTGTAAGAACAACGTCAAGCAGCTCGGTCTCGCGCTGCACAATTACCACGACACCTTCCTCGTTTTCCCCCCCGGAGCCGTGGGCAGTACCACCGCTGGTGCTCCCTATCAAGGCTGGGGTTGGAATACGATGATCCTGCCTTACATGGATCAGGGACCGCTCTACAACCTGATTCCGTTTTCCAGTTCGATGCAGACCGCGATTAACGCTCAGCCGGGGATTCTGACGGCGGGAGCCCAACTTGGTGCGCTCCGCTGTCCGTCCGACGTCGGTACCAACATTGTGGCGTATGTGGATGTGGCCCCGACCATCGGTGCGCCTGGAGTGACGCAACTCAATCAATTCGGCCGCTCGTCCTACCTGGGTGTGGTTGGATGGTGGAACAATGCCGGCGTTGCGACCGGTCTGGTCATCAATAATCCTCCGTCCACAGCGACTTACCGCGGGATCTTCGGTGCCAACTCCCGCATGGGCATCCGCGACATGACGGACGGATCGTCGAACTCCCTCGTGGTCGGGGAACGTTACACGCCCGGCCCCGGTGGACAATCTCCCGGCCCGCAACCGATCGGGCATGGCGTCTGGATCGGATCCCCGAACCCGCTCACCATTGATGGTGCGGCCGCCATCCTCGGCGATACCGCCGTGGCGAACACCGTTCCGTACGGCGGCACCACCCAGCAAACCGGGATTCTGAACAGCTACCGCATCAACGGGAACAATTCGGGGACGGTTTCCCGTGGACAAACGACCGGTTTCGGCAGCTTGCACACCGGGGGATGCCATTTCCTGATTGGTGACGGCACGGTCCGGTACGTCAGTGAAAACATCGATACCACGATCTACCGCAACCTCGGCACCGTGAACGACGGCAACCCCATCGGCGATTTCTAATCGTTGTTGCCCAGTCGGATGCATTTCACAGAAGCCCAGCCAACGCTTTGGCTGGGCTTCTCTTTTGGTGTGCCACTGATACCTCACAGGATCAGAGCGACAGAATCCGCATCACGATTCAATTCCCGTAGCGGGGCTGGCCACCCCAGCCGAGTTTGTTATGCAGCGTGCCGTAAAAACTGCACTCCGGCAGCCGTGCCAACTGGAAAGAGACGGGAGCCCGGCGGATTTCAATCCGATCTCCGGCCCGGAGTGGCCGACGAATCTGACCGTCGATCACCAACATCACACCCTCGGCCGCTTCAGGCAAACTCAGCGTGTAGACACAATCCGCACGGTCCACCAGCGGGCGATTGGTCAGGGTATGGGCACACACCGGCGTGATGACAAACGCCTGTAAATCGTGCTTCAGAATCGGTCCTCCTGCCGCGAGATTGTGGGCCGTAGAACCGATCGGCGTGCTCACAATCAAGCCGTCACCGCTGTAGGTCGCCACCCGTTCGCCGTCGATGGCGAGATCGATCTGCACCAGTTGCAGCGACCCCGCGGACAGCACGGCGGCTTCGTTCAGCCCGACGTCCACTTCTGAGGTCCCGTCGGCTCGCAACAGCCGGCATTCGAACATCAGGTGATCGATCACTTTGTAGCCGCGCCGGGCAATCTGCGGTAGTTGCTGCTGGAACTCCAGCGGCGACAATTCCGCGAGAAATCCCAGGCGTCCGAGATTCACGCCGAGGATCGGTCGTTGCCGTGATCCTAACTGGCGGCAGGTGCGCAATATTGTGCCATCGCCCCCGAGGACGACCACGAGTTCGAATGGTAACGAAGGGTCAACGCCATCCGTGGAAGTCACTGCCACGAGTTGAAGCATGGGTTCGTTCAACCCGCGCTCCGTCAGTTCATCCACAATCCGCTGGACACGCTCGCTGTTGTCGCGCGTGACCACGAGCATGGGCAAAGGCGACGATGGCATAGGGACGCATCTTTTTCAGCGGGGAAAAACCAGTCCAAGACGCTATGGTAACGCGCCGCTTGCTGAACCAACGCCGGATTAACACGGAATCTGCGATTGGACCCCGGTGCACGTGGAGTCAACCCATGATTCAATCGACCAGGTGAGGTGGTCTTCGCGGTGTCAGGAAATGGAAATTGAAGAATGGAGAATGAGGACTGCAGAATGGATGATCCGATTCTTCATTATTCGCTCTCCATTCTGAATTCTGCATTCTCCATTTTTCATTTCTGCTGCAGCGGCCACGGTTGTTCTTCTCCGACACACGCGATGAACTGCCCCTGCTTCACACGAGCTCCCCACGCGGAACCGACAAGGATTCCGTCATGCGGGGCGGTCACCGGCCATGCGGCATCATCGATCCGCTGGAAATCGTGCAACCGGCCCACCACGGTCCCCTTTTTCACGCGGGCTCCACAGCGGACGACTTCTTCGTAGTGACCATCAAACGGGGCGGGGACATAGCAGGCAAAATCGACAATCGCCGCACATTTCTGAGTGCCATCGGCGTGATGACCGATCGGTTTGATCTCGCCGCGAAGTTGCTCATGTCGAATCGCGGCGGCGAGCACGCCTTGCTTCCCGTAACGGACACCGGCTTCGAGGACCGCTTCACCCCAACCGAGTTCCGTCCCCACGGTGATTTTGCCGAGTCGTTCCGCTTCACTGGTGAGCAATCCCGGCGTGCGGTTCTGATAAATCATGATGAGCGGACAACCGAACCACCGGGCGGTCTCGGCAATCGCCGCGGCTTGTGTGGGATCGTCAATCGGATGGAAGCTCGAACAGATGTCGAAGCGGATCTGATTCCCACCGGAGTGCAGATCGAGGACGACATGCACCTGCGGCCAGATGAATTCGCGGATAAATGCCGCCAGACGGTGTGTGATGCTCGTCAGTCCCGGTCGTGTGCCGGCACCGTCGATGAACGCCCGGTTGAGATTCACGTCATCGGCACCCACACTGTCGCGCGTGCCGGTGCGAAAGGCCTGAACGTTCAACACGGGGATGAAGATCAAGCGGCCGAGCACATCGTCCGTTTTGACTTCGTGCATAATCTGCTTGATTGCGGACGGACCTTCGTACTCATTCCCATGCGTGGAACCGATGGCCACCAGCCCTTTGCCTGGTTGCACCTGCGGTCCCACCATCACGGTGAGGGGGATCAGTTGCGTCCCCCACATCGTGTCGTGTTCGAGAGCGACCCAGTAATCGCGCCGGCCGGGGGAATCGAAGTCGAGGTTGTGGGGTTGGACAACGAGTCGAGACATAGAGCGTTCCGAAGTAGGCCAGCACCCCGGCTGCTTCGGAGCAGCCGGGGTGCTTCAGCGTTGGTTACAGAGTGAAGCGAATCGGTTCTTTGCAGAACGATTTCAACTTGCCAGGATCGACGGTCACGCCCAGCCCCGGTTTGGTGGGGATGGTGAGATGCCCGGCACTGTCCAGCACGAACGGTTCGGTGAGCAACCCATCCACATACGCACACGGCGTGAGATACTCCACATACCGCGCGACGGGAATCGCCGCGGAAAACTGCAAATCGGCGGCGAGACCAATCGCGGTATTCCAACCATGCGGGACGACTTGAATGTTGTGATCGTACGCCAGCCATGCGATCCGGCGGGATTCGGTCAGACCGCCGTTCTTGGTGCAATCGGGTTGGAGGATGTCGACAGCGCGGCGTTCAATCCACGGTTGAAATGCTTGTCGCCGCGTGAGGACTTCACACCCGGCGATGGGGACCGGCGAGACGCGCGTCAGTTCCGCATAGCCATCAATGTCATCCGGCGGCAACGGTTCCTCGAACCACACAATGTTGTAATCGGCGAGCATTTCCGCCGTGTTGCGGGCCCAGTTGGTCCCATGCGGCCAGAACTGTTCGCTGCCCCCGGCGTCGACCATCAATTCGACATCATCACCCACGGTTTCCCGCGCGGTCTTCACCAGCAGTTCGTCGAACTTCCGGCTCTTTCGCCCGAACGGTCGCCAGCCCATTTTGATGGCTTTGAAGCCGCGCGCGACGACGCTTTCCAGCATGGCTTTCAGCGGCGCGGGCTCATCGAACAGGATTGAACCATAGGGCTTGATCGTGCTGCGGTAGTTCCCGCCGAGCAGTCGCGACACCGGTTGTCCGCACGCCTGGCCCATCAAGTCCCACAGGGCGATGTCGATGCCGCTAATGGCGTGTTCGACCGCACCGCCGCGGCCTTGCCAGAACGAGGATTGCCGCAATTTTTCCGAGACGCGCTCCGGCTCGACCGATGATTCCCCCTTGAGCAGCGGCCACAGCAATTGCACCGCGCCGGTGACCAGCGTGCCCGAGGTGAAGCAACTGCCGAAGCCGACAAGCCCGTCGCCGTTTTGAACCGCGACCAGCGTGTGCAGATTTTCCGCCGGTTCGTGCCCCTGCGGCCATCCGCCGTCGACCGTGGCCCCGGTTAACGGATAGACATCAATTCCCGTAATCGTCACAGAACGCCCTCATCGCGATAACACACATCAACTTCTTCAGCGGCGTGCAGTTTGGCGTGAGCCGTTTCGAAATACCAGTGCGGGAACCGGGAGTCCGGGAAGCGGCAACCATGAGGGATCATGTCAAGCCGGGAAGGGAACCGGTGGCATCGCTGAATTTGTCCGCGGGGACACCGACGGCCCGGACCAGCGTCGTGAGAACATTCGCCAGCGGTGGTGGATTGGCATCGAATGCCAGATGTTGCCCGTGCTTTAAACCGAGCTTCGCGCCACCGGCGACCAGCGTCGGCAGATTCTTCGGGGAATGTTCGCCGCCGGCCCCGGAGTTCATCCCCGATCCGAAGAGAATCGCGGTGTGGTCGAGCATCGTCCCGTCCCCTTCCTTGGTGTTCTTCAGGAAGGTGAGCAAGCGGCCGAGGCGTTCAAGGTGGAAGCGATCGATCTGCGCAAGCTTCTTGAGCATCCCCTCATCGCCACCGTGGTGTGAGAGTTCGTGGTGGTTCTCGCCGCCGCCGCCGTAGCCGCCCGCTTCGCGCGACCATTCGAACGCAATCACACGGGTGGTGTCGGTGAGCATCGCCAGGTAGGACACTTCGAGCATCACATCGAGCCACATCGGACGATCGTGCGCGTTGCCCGGCTGGCTGCTGAGTTGCAGGTGCTTGTCGTCCACTTTCGGCTTGGGGATATCGACCCACGCTTCCATCCGACCGACTCGTTTTTCGGTCTCACGCACCGAGGTGAGATACTCGTCGACTTTCTTCCGGTCACTCTGGCCGAGCCGCTTCTGCAATGCATCGGCTTCCCCGCGGACGCTGTCGAGAATGGATTTCCGCTCGGCATACCGTCGCAGGGTGGCTTGCCGATCGGACGCACTTTCCGGAACGAACAACCGTTCGAATAACCGCCGCGGGGAGTTCTCCGCCGGAAGCGGTGTGCCGCGGGCATCGAAGGACAAGGTGTGACTATGGCCAGCCGACCCCGTGCCAGATTGATCGGAGAGTTGCAACGAAGCAAAGCGTGTCTGTTTGCCATGCACCTCGGCGACAAGTTGATCCGCGGAAACGGTGTTCGTGTAATCGGCACCGGGCACGGCTTTTAAGTCGGCCCCGGTGAGCCACGTATCCGCTCCGCTGTGTCCGCCTTGGGAATGCGGGTGTCCCAGCCCCGACAGCACGGTGAAGTCGTTCCGATGCGACTCCAACACTTTCAGCGTTGGCGACAATGTGTAGCCCGGCCCATTGTCTTTCGGCACCCATTCCAGAATGTTCACGCCGTTCGGAATGTAGCAACACAACAGTCGCGGATGCGCACCGGGCGACGACGGCAGCGGCTGATACTGCGATGGTGCGGACCACCCGCGCGGCAGCATTGCATCGAGCAAGGGCAACGAAATCGCGGCTCCGAGTCCCCGCAATACATGCCGTCGTGATAATTGCGAGAACGCGTTCATCGTCATTTCTCCGGTGGGGATCGCTACAGCGATTCTAATCGGATGAAATGGGGAGCGACCAGTCCGGAACACAAGCATCCGAACCGTCACCGTGAGAGCGCGCGTTCCGGAACCGGGAAGAACTTATTCTCTGACGGTCACGGCTCAGAAAGAGACGTTCAAGCGGCGAGTTGCAGTTCTTCCGCGACAGCATCCACTTGTTCGACGGCAATCTGTTCGAGCTGATCCGCGAAACCGACAAGCAGCGCGAAATCGCAGAGCCGATTGATTCGACGTGGAAGGCCGCCGGTACAGTGATGAATGCGCTCGATGGCATTGTCGTCGAAAATCGGGGTCTGAGCGCCGGCGTGTTGCAGACGATGTTGCACGTACCCCGCGGTTTCTTCAAAACTGAAGGGCTGCAACGCACAGGTGAAAGCGAGGCGATCCTGCAGCGCCGGACAACGGGAGATTTGCCCCACGAGTTCCGGTTGGCCGCAGAGAATCAGCGTGAAAGCTGAACGATCGCCGTGACGGTAGTTCAACAGCAAATGGAGCGTTTGCAGCACATTTCGATCTTCAATAGTCTGAGCATCGTCAATGACGATGACCGGATGGCGACCTTCCGATTGCAAAATGATGAGTTGTTGCTCCCAGCGATTCAGCACTTCATCAAACGACTGTGCTCGATCAGCGTGATCGTCGCCGAGCTTCCGGGCGAGGTAACCAATTAACTCCGCTGGAGCGAGCTGAGGCACCACAACGGTGACGACGGGACCTGCCGGCAACGGGAGTTCACTCAGAAACGCATCCAGCAGAAACGACTTACCAACTCCTGCGTCACCGATGAGCAGCGCAGCAGATTGACGTTGCTCGACAAGATAGCGCAGCTTCAATCGTGCTGCGCGATGGCTTTGTGCGGGGAAATATCCTTCTCCCGGTTCCGTCGCGCAAAAGGCTGGTCGCGACATCCGCCAATAGTCTTCGTACATGTCTGCGGTGCTCTATTGTGGTGTCAGGAGCGGCCCGGAGGCCTGCGGCAGGAACGCCGGTGTGACGGGGTCGAAGGGGGTTTGCGCGGGAACATCATCGGTTTCAATCGTCCCCGCAAGCCAGACCGGACCGGTCTCCACCGGGCGCGAGGCCCCTTCAAACGTGGCCGTCACGATGCCTGTTCCGGGTGGATTGGCATTCCCAAAGAACGGTGTCAAGTCATCGAAGCGGGCATGGTGCTCGGCAGGAGTGGTGCGAACCGAGGTAACCGAAGGTCGCGATTCCGTACCGGGTTCATCGGCCAGATCGTCGAACTGATCCAGCGCGACCAGTTCGTCGTCATCGCTGGCGGTGGTTGCGGTGGATGTGTTGAACGAGTTCCCGCTTCCAAGCACCACCAGCATCGCCACACCGGTTGCGATGGCAAGTGAGACATACCGATGCTCGCTGCACCACGCCCATGCCGGGGCAAGATACGACTGCATCAAAGCCCCTCTTGTGGAGGAGCGCGACGATGATGTCGATCGTTTCGAGGATGGTGAGTCCATGCCTGCTCCTGATTCTCTGTGCAGCGCGGCCTCTTCGGACCTCGTCCTCCTTATCGGAGAGGACTTTGGAGCTGCTTGAGGTTTTTAACGATTTGGCGAGCTGTAGCGACTGGGATGCCTGTGCTGCCGCTGAACCTTCTCCGTTGAACTTGAGAGCAAATCACCAGAACGGACCTGGAATCGGGAAAAAATCGTCAGAAAACCGCCTCAACGGCAGTTTTTTCCGAAATTGCTCTTTGCGATGTCGGTAGTCGTTCGCTAAAAGACCGCCGCTTCACGCAGGACATCCAACGTCGCACATCGACCGGCCTCTCCCTCCGGTCGCGGCTCCCGTCCTCTACCCCCATCTCGGATTCCATTCGACTCGAAGGACACGTCTCATGGTCAAGCGTTTTGCGTTGCTGATCGCCAGCGCGGCGCTGGTGTCGTCCAGCGTTGGTTGCTGTCTCACCGGTTGTGGCTACCGCGGTTACGGTGGCGGCGGCTGCCCTCCCTGCGGGACGGGATACTCGGGCTATGCCCCGGCGTCCACGTCGCCGTGCGGTCCGGGCGGTTGTGCTCCGGGCGGGCAATCGTTCTACCAGGGTGCCTCGATTGGTGGTGATCCGACCATGATGACGGCATCGCCGATCATCCCCGGCGCGGTCTATCCGCAGACGGCGTCCTTCCCGATTCAATCGGTGCCGGTGTACTAAAGCGTCATCCCTTGCACAGTCCGAGACGGGCCCCGGGACCGGGCCGATGTCGGCTCGGTCGCAACGAGAAAAAGTCAGCCGGGTTCTGCGGGGAACCCGGCTGACGCCGCGCGCGGAGGGCACGGTTGTGATCTCACCAGGAAGAATTGGCAATTGAAAATTAGAAATTGAAAATTGCAAAATGAGTGGCGGCGACTTCTATCTCCTCAATTCGCAATTCTCATTTCCTAATTTCTAATTGCCAATCTTGTTTCTCTTCCGAACCATTCCCACCGCGTCGCTTAGTGATTTCCCGCGGTTGCGAACCCGGCATTGACTCTGAGGAATGGCATTCCTCCGCAGAAAAAGGCTCCGCAGCGGCGATGGAAATTGTTCTCGACCCGCACCCCGCATTGCGCTGGAAATCTCGGCCCATCACCGAGAGCGACGCCGCGCGCGGACAACGGGTTTCACCGATTCGTTGTGTTCGGTAAACTGCGTGAAGTCATTGACTGTGGGCTCTGAGGAACAACCACGATGCTTCAAAACTGCCGAATTCTCTTCGCTGTGGGCACAGTCGCGATGCTGGCTTTACAGACTCAGGCTGCGGACCATACCACGGATTCGCTGACGACGGTCAAAGAGAACGTCGAGAAAGATAAGGCGGTGCTCGTCGACGTCCGTGAAAAGTCAGAGTGGGACGCCGGACATATTGACGGTGCGATCTTTCTGCCGCTCAGTGCAATTCGAGACGGCCTCTCGAAGGATGAGATCGCCCGGCTGCCCCAAGACAAGATTCTCTACGTCCATTGTGTCATTGGCAAACGGGCACTCACCGCCGGCAATACAATCGAGAAGTTGGGCTACACAGTTCGCCCCATCAAGCCCGGCTACAAGGAACTCATCGCGGCCGGGTTGCCCAAAGCCAAGGATTGAGGTGCTGATGCCGAGCGCTCTTCCGTCCTGGATACCCGCACTGAAGCCGGCACTCACGATTGGATTGCTCTCCTTATTCTGGACATGGAAAACGGTCTGTCCGTTGATCGTTGGCCGTGCGCATCGATGGCGACATGCCCGGCGGAATCTGATCATCGCCGTGCTCAACACGATTCTGCTGTCCGTCGTGTTTGGCACCGCAACGCTCGCCATCGCCACCTGGGCCTCTGCACAAGAAATCGGACTGCTCAATGGGTTTCGAGTGCCGTCTCCCTGGCGGTGGATCATCGCCGTTTTGCTTCTCGATGCCTGGCTTTATACCTGGCACCGGCTGAACCATCGGATCCCGTTCCTATGGAGATTTCACCGGATGCACCATGCCGATGGTGAGATGGATGTGACGACAGCCACACGATTTCACATCGGCGAGCATCTGGGAGCGGCAACGTTGCGACTCGGGCTGATCCCACTCTTGGGCGTCAACATCCTCGAGATTGTGACTTTTGAGATTTTGGTCGTGGCGGTGACGATGTTTCACCACGCCAATCTCTCACTCGGTCGTATCGATCCGCCGTTGCGATGGCTGATGGTCACGCCGCGCATGCATCAGGTGCATCACTCCCGATACCAGCCGGAAACGGATTCGAATTACTCGACAGTGCTTTCATGTTGGGACCGGCTCTTTCAAACCTACCGCATGCGACCGGGGCCGGAACCAATTGAACTGGGACTGGACGAAATTTCCGGCCCGCGTTGGCAAACCGTGGGCGGAATGCTCGCCACACCCTTCGTCAATCTCCCAACAGACCTGGCCCATCGCAAGCGGGAATAATCACTCTGGATGTGAGCAGAACCGGGCTGGTGTACGGAGCATTCCCCGCACAGCGTTTGTTGCCTATACTCTGCGGATTGATTCTTCCGCAGGAAAAGGCTCCGCATCGGCGATGGAAATTGTTCTCTACCCGCATCCCGCATTGCGCTGGAAATCCCGGCCCATCACCGAAATCGACGCCGCGCTGCGGAAGACCGTCGCTGAGATGTTCGAGCTGATGTATGCCGCGAAAGGCATCGGGCTCGCGGCCAATCAGGTAGCGCTGCCGTACCGGTTGTTTATCCTCAATCTCACCGGTGATCCAGCAGAGAAGGACGAGGAAATCGTCTTCCTCAATCCGGAAATTCTGAAACGCAAAGGGACCACGGAGGGGGAAGAAGGCTGCCTGAGCTTTCCCGGTCTCTACAAAGATGTGAAACGGGCCGCCGAAGTGACCGTCGAAGCGTTCGATCTTTCCGGCAACGGTTTTGAGTATTCACTGGACGAACTCGCTGCGCGGGCTGTGCAGCATGAACACGATCACATCGAAGGGATTCTGTTCATCGACCGGCTCACCGAGACGTTGAAGCGTGAATGTCAACCGGTGCTGGAAGACTTCGAGACGCAGTACCGGCGCAAACAGGCCGAAGGAAAGTTGCCGTCCGATGACGTGCTGAAGCAGGAACTGGCCCGGTTGGCCGCGGGATAGTGTCTTTTTACGAGCCGGAAGCGTCAGCGACGGACACTTTCTTACGAAGACCAAGTCTCGTTGCCTCGATCGCGGACACAGGTCTCCTTGGGATTCGCTCATGACGTCATTGCGAATCGTCTTCCTCGGCACGGGTCGACTCGCGGAACCTGTGTTCGAAGCCTTGTGCCAGTCGCACCATACGGTATGCGGGTTGGTCACGCAACCGGATCGGACGGGGCCGGGCAGTAAGAAACATCTCAATCCGTTGAAGGAAGCCGCAATCGCCCGCGGCATGCCGGTGCTGCAACCGGAACGGATTCGCACGCCGGACGCGATCGCGGAATTGCAGGCACTGCAGCCGGAACTGTTTGTCGTCGCCGCCTACGGACAGATTCTGCCGCGTGCAGTCCTCGACATGCCGCGGCTCGGGACCATCAACGTCCATGCGTCGTTGTTGCCGAAGTATCGCGGAGCAACGCCGATTCATGCCGCGGTATTGAACGGGGATACGGAAGCGGGCGTGACCATCATCGGCCTGGTCCCACAACTCGACGCCGGTCCGATGCTCGGCGTGGTCAGCACCCCTGTCGGCCCGCAGGAGACGACCGGCGAACTCGAAGCCCGGCTGGCGGCGCTCGCGGTTCCATTGACGCTTGATGTCATCGAACAACTGGCAGCGGGAACGGCTCGTCCCGTCGAGCAGGATCACACGGCGGCAACCCATGTCGGCAAGTTGACGAAAGCTGACGGCCGCATCGACTGGACCAAACCCGCAATCCAGGTCGAACGCCACCTCCGTGGGATGCAGCCGTGGCCAGGACCGTTCACGACGCTGATTCTCGATGGTAAACCACCATTGCGCATGCAGGTGCTGTTGGGGACGGTCGTTGATTCAGCCAACAGAACTGCCCCGGCAACCGTCATCGCCATAGATGCGAGCACCTTCACCGTGCAATGTGGCGACGGTGCCTTGCGGATTGATCGGGTCCATCCCGAAGCGAAACGACCGATGCCGACCGTGGAGTTTCTCCGCGGTCGAGCGGTAAAGATCGGGGATCGTCTCGAATAACGCAAAGCCGGGCATCTTCCGAGTTGCCCGGCTTCTGCATTCGGACTACGGCCTTCTCCGTGAACGGAAAGACGCTAGCCACCGGTGATTAGTTGAGGGCGTGAATCCATCCAGACTTTGCGAACGCCGGTTATCGCCGGCAGTTGAGGGTCCAACTCTGTTGCCCGATCTAACAGTGGCTTGACATCTTGAAGTGGACCCCGTTCTTTAGACCACGGGGCGGGGTTTCTGAGATGGTTTTCAGCGGGGTCGGCGACGAGTGGTTTGGAAGGCGTGTCCGCGCTCACTCCGCTTTCTTCTTGCCCTTCATCGCGAAGTAGATGATCAGGGCGATCGCCAACATTCCGCCCATGCCGCCGATCTTGCGGGAGAGATCATTCACCGGGTCTGGCTGACGATCTTGTCGCGGGGACGGATTCGGCACAGGTACATCCGGTTGCGTGAAGGCCAATGAGTCCATGAATTGCTGGACGGTGGGAGTTGCGTCACCCGATGGTGTGACCGCCATCAGCTTGTAAATCACATCCCCGTGCCGAGCAAAGGCCTGGGTGATTTCGCCCGCCGGGCCCGCGGCTTTCATGTTCCACACTTCGTGCCCGGACACGGTTCGTGTGGGCAACCGGACGACTTTGCCGCCCGCTTCTTCGGCGAGGCCTTCTTCCACCGACGCTTGAATGAGCCGCGGCGTGTCGGGCGGAACCTCGATTCTGAGGATCGCGAATTTCATCGATTCGTCGTGCGAAATCCATAGGGCGACAAACCCCGGCGGCAATTCGGGAATCGTGACGAATTGAGCCGCGTCCGGTGCCGTCACGGTCACCAGGCCGTCCGGCGAAGTCCAAGTTTCCGCCGTGACCGTCGCTGGAAGCAGACCGATCAGCAACGAGATCGCCCACGCCTGCCAGTTCATGGTTTCACTCTTGCATGTGGTTCACGGCGTCGTCCGCAACAGGACTCACGGACTTTGATGTCTTGACGACCAACATACCGGTCACCGGGCGGAGCGAATATCCCTCGTATGCCGAGGGCCGCAGGCGGAATTCAACTGCCGTCGCCTGACTTTCCGGTTGGCAACCGCGGTGAAGGGCACGTACAGTATTCCCGGAGTCACGTTATGTCAGCGTCGTCGTGTATTCAGGGCTTTCCATGCTGCTTTTGTTGCTCGATTCCGTGGTTCTCATCGCGCTCTTGAAGAGTTTTAACGATGAGGAAATGGGGTTGTTGAAGGCGTGTTTAACGTCTCTGCTGTTTTCGATTCTGACCGCGGTGCTGGCCATTCTTTGTGCCGTCGCACTGGGGCCGGTCGGCTTGTTTATCGGTCTGGCCTTGTCCGCGGGATTGATTGGGTTGGTGATCTCCTGGATGTTCGGTATTGATGTCCAGCGATCGATTCTCATCGGCGTGATCTTCATCGGTGCTCACTTCGGCATGAGCCTGGCGCTGAACGCACTGTTCAGTTGAGCGGTTGCTGCCGGGACATCGTCTCAGCCAACTCGTCGTCCGTGCAGAACTATTCCAACAGATCCGCCATGGCTCTGGCGATTTTCTTGCGCTCGTCCTTGCTGTTCGTGGTGTTCAGTCGCTGAAAGTCGTCGAGTAACTTCTTCCCTTTTTCCGCATCGTGGACTATAAGGGCTTCGATGCTCTCGGAAATGCCACCGAGACTGCTGCCTCCGTCTCCATATTGGGAAACTTCCAGCAATCGAGCCTTCAATTCGGACGTAGATTTGTAGCCCATCGGCTCGTTCAGAGACGAAGAGCCGCTACCGCAACCGAGAGAGTGTGACAATAGTGCGGCACATATCAGAAGCAACATCGAACGTGCTGGCCCGCGCTGCGGCATGGTGGTCGTCATCCTTCGAGTAAACATGAAGAATTAGAAGTCGCCTACGGCGTTGCCATCGGCGATCGCTCCCAATCGCTGCCAAGTGATGAGATCGAGATTGTTGCTGATGAACCGAACGGCTCCGTCGGCCAGGAGGCAATGGACACCGCCCGTGTGATGACTCCGCGCTGTGATGACACTGCGGGCGTCGTACCAGGAGCACCCGGCACACTCCATGCAGTCGTAGTTCGGGCTGTTGGGTGGGTTCAACGTGCAGAAGAATGTCTGTCCTGGCATGCCGTTGATCCAGTTCTTGCCAGTGATGCCATAGTGTGTGGCGACGGCTCCCTGACAAATGGTGTGGTACGCATTGAGCTGCGTCTGGTTGGCGAACGTATTGGGAAACCCAGCCGGGATGTTGGCCCCGCGGATGACGTCTCCCAGCGTGAAGTTCGTGCTGTTGCCGTCGCCGATCAGCAGTTCGGAAGCGGCGAGCGTATTGGAAGTGCCATCGCGAATATCAGCGATCGTGATATTGCGGAACAGGTTACACACTCCGATCTGATCGACGAAGGCAATGGGAGTTCCCGGTGTTCCTCCCACGGTTCCACCTGTCGCCCCTAACATCAGTAATGATGGACCACCACTCACGCAGTAGTTGTTTCCGCCACCGTTAGTGTTTCCCGGGTCATTCCCATAAGTCCCGTACCTCCAGCCAGAATCCGAAGGGCAGAGAAATGCCGCCAGCCTCGTGGCTTTTAATGTGGCATTGGAGCCTCCCCAGAAGGATTGTGTGAAATTGATTTGATTATACAACGGAGCCTGATCCAGATACGGCAACAACATCACATGCCCGGCAAAGCCTTGCCAACCTGTGGATGAGGTTGTCACTGACGAATAATTTGCCCGCTGAAAACACTTGTAGGCATTCTCGTAGTTGTGCATCGCCAGGCCGAACTGCTTCAGATTGTTGCGGCACTGTGTCCGCCGAGCGGCTTCACGGGCCTGTTGCACCGCAGGCAGCAACAACGCGATGAGAATGGCGATGATGGCAATCACCACCAGTAATTCAATGAGAGTAAAGGCGCGTCGCGCTACGGAGGGAGAGTGCATGGTTCGGCCCTGTCGAATGAAAAAATAGCCATCGATATGCAACGAGGGTGGGCTACCGCGCAAATCGAATCGATCCCAAGAGGAAGGAAATGATTGACTCTGCGGCAGCAGTGCGCAGATTAGCACCGGTTCGCATTCAGTACAAAGTAAAAACTCAGAAGGCCAGCAGATTTCGCGTCGCCGCGCGACAGAGTTGGCATCAACACCATGCGGCAGCGACGGCGTTCGACAGTCGTGAGAGAAAGAATCCTGTGGGTTCTTGCGGTTCGGTGGAGAGAATCACGCAGAAGGTCCCCGCTGAGGGGTCAAGCCACATCACCGTGCCGGTGGCTCCCCAGTGACCGTATGTTTTCGGTCCGAGCAGGTCGCCGAAGTTCGCGCTGTGCGCCGGCCAATGAAGTCGCCAGCCTAATCCCCACGGTCGGCAGCGGCGTTCGTCTTCCGGAATCTCCCGCATCTCGGCCAGTTGATTGCGCGTTGCAGCGGCGATGGTCTGCGGTGACAGGACGCTGCGACCGTTCGGCAATCGCCCTTCTCGCAGCAGCATTTGCGATAGCGCTGCCAAATCTTCCGCCGTGGTCAGCAACCCGCCCCAGGGAGCGCCGAGTTGTCGCCAGTACCGGCTGTTCCAATTCCAATCAGTGCCCGTTTGATCGGCCGGCAGACGAATGTCCGGCACGCGCTCGATCAAGCCGCCGGGTTCGTACCACGCATCCGGAGCACCGAGCACGGTGTCGGTCATCCCCGTGGGCTGAAACAGTTCTTCGTTCAGAAATTGTGGCAACGGACGCCCAGCAATCTGCTCGATGATCGCCGCCAGCATCATGAAGCCTTTGCTCTGATACTGCACGCCCCGGCCGGGAGGAAACGCGAGTGGCTGCTGGCACGTCTCTTCCACGAATCGGGACAGCGGGGCATGTGCGGCTCGCAGTTCGCGATTATTCGGCAGCATGTCTGGCAAGCCGGAAGAATGCGTCAGTAAATGACGGACTTCGACACCGAACTTTCCGTGACGACCGAACGCAGGCACAAAGTCCGCGACGCGATCGCTGAGCGTCAAGCGTCCTTGCTCGATCAGTCGCAGCGCGCCCAGCGCGACGAGTGGTTTGGTGATGGACGCAACCAGATAAATCGGTCGTGTCGGTAAGGGATTGGATTCCCCCACAGTGAGACTGCCGAATGACACGGGGCCATGAATCCGGTCACGGGTCCCGGTGATGACGGTGATCGCCGGGACTTTGCCGGACGACACCCATCCCTGTGCGAGTTCGAGGGCGGTTTGCCAGCGTTGTTCATCGAGAAGGGGGAGCATGGATGATCTCACTTGTCGCTCTGCGTCACACAACGAATTCGATCGCACACGGTGCCACCGGCAAAGCGCTAGCGGTGTCGTTCACGGTTTGCGTTTCTTGGGCATCGTTCCACGGGCGCTGTCCCGCCGACTTTTGCGTTGGCGCTTGGATTTGGCGGGCGGGCCGTCGACGAAGCCGGCTTCGTCATTTTCCGCGGCGACCAGCTTGCCGATCTGATTCTTGAGTTGCAGGATGCGGTCGCGGAGTTGGGCGGCCCGTTCGAACTCCAGTGACTCCGCCGCCGTGAGCATTTCCTGTTCGAGGGCGGCAAGATATTCCTGGCTGACGAATTGTGTCTCGCTCTTCGCCCCGCTCACCTGTTCGACAATCCGGCGGGCTTCGACTTCTTCCTCGATGCCGCGGCGAATGGCCTTCACAATCGTTTCCGGAGTGATGCCATGCTTCTCGTTGTATGCGGCCTGCAACTTGCGCCGGCGTTCGGTTTCATCAATCGCGCGCTGCATGCTGTTGGTGACGGTGTCCGCATACAGGACAACTTCCGCATTCACGTTCCGCGCTGAACGACCGATGGTTTGAATCAAGCTCGTTTCACTGCGAAGAAAGCCTTCTTTGTCAGCATCGAGAATCGCCACCAGCGAGACTTCCGGCAGGTCGAGACCTTCGCGCAGCAGGTTCACTCCCACAACAACGTCGTACTTGTTTTCTCGCAATTCCCGCAGGATTTCGACGCGCTCAAAGGCATCCAGTTCCGAGTGCAGCCACGCGCAACGAACCGCTTCTTCCCGCAGGTACGCTGTCAGATCTTCGGCCAGGCGCTTGGTTAAGGTGGTGACAAGGACCCGTTCGTTGCGAGCCGCACGGATGCGGATCTGCTCAATGAGGTGCGGCACCTGCCCCCGAGCAGGATGAATCGAAATGGTGGGATCAATCAATCCGGTCGGACGGATCACCTGCTCGACGATTTCTCCGCCGGAACGTTCCAGCTCCCAATCGGCGGGCGTTGCGGAGACATAGACCGCCTGCCGACTGCGCGCGTCCCACTCTTCAAACTTGAGCGGGCGGTTATCGAGCGCCATCGGCAACCGAAAGCCGTGATCGACCAACGTTGTTTTGCGGGAATGGTCGCCGGCATACATCGCTCGAATCTGCGGGATCGTCACATGCGATTCATCAATGAACATCAAGGCATCTTCAGGGAAGAAGTCCAATAGTGTATACGGCGGCTCGCCCGGTTTGCGGCCGGTCAGGGCGCGGCTGTAGTTTTCAATGCCGGGGCAGAAGCCGATTTCCCGTAATAGTTCGAGATCATGCCGGGTGCGGGCGTTGAGCCGCTGGGCTTCGATCAGCTTCCCTTCCTTGCGGAACTTTTCGAGCTGCAACACCAGTTCGCGCTCGATCTCCTGGCACGCGGAGTTGACCTTGTCCTCCGGCAGGACGTGATGTTTAGCGGGATAGACGTAGATCTCATCGACGCGCTTCAGCTCATCGCCAGTGATCGGGTTGATGATCGCCAGCTTCTCGACTTCATCGCCCCAGAATTCGATGCGGTACGCAAATTCCTCGTACGCCGGCCAGACTTCGACCACATCGCCCCGAACACGGAAGTGCGCTCGCGCCGGTTGATAATCATTCCGGTTGTACTGAATGTCGCACAGCTTTCGCAGAAAGGCATCGCGGTCCTGGTTGTCGCCAATCCGGAGCGGAACCATCGCTTCGAGATAATCCTTCGGTGATCCGAGGCCATAGATACAACTGACCGAAGCGACGACGACGACATCGCGGCGACTCACCAGCGCACTGGTCGCCGCCAATCGCAGCCGGTCGATTTCCTCGTTGATCGAGGCATCTTTCTCGATGTAGATATCCCGCTGCGGAATATACGCTTCCGGCTGGTAGTAGTCGTAGTAGCTGACGAAGTAGCTGACCGCGTTGTTCGGGAAGAACTCACGGAACTCACCATACAACTGAGCGGCGAGCGTTTTATTGTGGGACAGCACCAGCGCCGGGCGCTGCAGTTCGGCAATGACGTTCGCCATCGTGTACGTCTTGCCCGAGCCAGTGACGCCGAGTAGCACCTGATTCGCTTTTCCTTCCCGCACACCGCGCACCAGCGATTCGATCGCCTTGGGTTGATCTCCCGCGGGGGTGTACGGTCGATGTAACTGAAACTGCGGCATAAAGGCACCTGTCGATTCACGACTGGGAACGCGAAGCACTAGATCGTATCTCATCGAAGTGCTGTCTGCGAACCCAGTTGAGAACGAGAGTTTTCGCAGTTGAGAAGGAAATCTGGCCAAGTCGACGATGACGAAGCAAATGATTCCGCGGCAAGTGATTGTCGCGAAAGCTTTCGATGGCAGCGTCGTTCATGCGCATTCCGCTGTGATGCCGTCGAGTGGCTGAACATTGACAATCCTCAGGCATTTCGCGATGAATTCATCAGAGATCATGGTGTGGCAATGCTTCCGAAGGGACTGCCGATGTCTTCGCCGCTGGTTCGTGGATGGGTCGTATTGAGTCTCGTGTTGATGGGCTTTGCCCCGGTCACTGCTGAGGAATTGGCGGTCCGTCAGTCACACAACTGGCATCAGTGGCGCGGACCGGCTGCCAACGGTGTGGCGCCGCATGGCAATCCGCCGGTGGAATGGAATGAGACACGAAATTTGAAATGGAAAGCGGAGATTCCCGGAGCGGGCAAATCGACGCCAATCGTTTGGGAAGACCGCGTGTTCCTCATCACGGCGATCAACACCGGCATGGTCGCCGAGGGTGTTGCCAAGCCGGAGGAGCAACCGCAGCGGCCGTTCGGCATCAAGTTTCCCAACACGCGCTACCGCTTCGTGGTGATGTGTCTCGATCGGGCCACGGGGAAGGTGAAGTGGGAACGGACTGCTGTCGAGGAACTGCCTCACGAAGGACATCACGGTGACAACACGTTTGCTACGGCCTCCCCAACCACCGACGGCCGATTCGTGTATGTTTCCTTTGGTTCGCGCGGACTTTATTGTTATGACCTCGACGGCGAACTGAAGTGGAAGCGGAAGCTCAACAATGTCGAGACGCGACTGAGTTTTGGCGAAGCCTGCTCGCCGGTGGTGCACGGCGATTACGTCGTGATGAACCGTGACAACGACAGCGACTCACGGATTCTGGTTCTGGATGCCCTCACCGGCGATTTGCGCTGGGAAGCCAAGCGGGATGAAAAAAGCGCGTGGGCAACACCGCTCATCGTTGAACATCAGGGGCGTACGCAAGTCATCACCAGCGCCAGCCAGCGGGTGCGCAGTTACGATCTGAAGACGGGCGAAGTGTTGTGGGAATGCGGTGGCCAGGTGGGAAACGTGACCCCGTCACCGGTCCTGCTTGGTGACCATGTCATCTGCATGAGTGGCTATCGCGGCAGCAGTGCGATGTCACTGCCGCTGACAGCCCAGGGAGACATCACCGATACGGATCGCATTGCCTGGCGGCATGGGCGCGATACACCCTACGTTCCATCGCCGTTGCTGTATGGCGACCTGCTGTATTTCAACAAATTGAACAACGGCATCCTGACGATTCTGGACGCCCCGACCGGGAAGCCGCTTCTGGAATCGGTCCGGATGCCGGGCATCAGTAACATCTACGCCTCGCCGGTCGGTGCGGCTGACCGGGTCTATTTCGTCGGGCGCGACGGCAGCACGCTGGTGATGAAGCATGGGAAAACGCTGGAGGTCCTCGCCAACAACAAGCTCGACGATGCCTTTGATGCGTCCCCCGCGATCGTCGGCCGGCAACTGCTGTTGCGTGGCCAGAAGCATGTTTATTGCTTCGAAGCCGCCGCCGAGTGACCGCGAGTGCTTCTGGCAACGTCAATCCGTTTCGGTCGAGGAAGTCCCTTCCGAGCGCCGCTCAAACACCAGCGGGTGATCGGATTGCGGATCGGCGACACGGAGGGCAATGCGACCGTCGAGAACGTCCGTCAGCAAGTCACCGCAGACTTCGGCCCGCCATCCATCGGTGAGGCGGGGCGGTTCGCCATCCTGTTCGCCATAAACATGCCAGCGGACGAGGTGCCGCAGGTCGGCAACTTTCCCCACGAGGGCCATGGAGACATTCAGTTCGGCACAGCGGTTGGCCAGTGCGAGCCCGAGGAGTTGTCCGACGACTTGCTCATCGTGTGATTTGTCATCGTCCAGCGACTTTGGCAACGTCGGACAGGCAGAAGCGGGTGTGGCCATGCCCCCGGTGATTGCGGCCAACATCGCCGGGGCGGCCTTTTTGTATTCGGGGCGATTGAGATCGCGGCAGGCCAACAAGTCGGCTTCGGTTGTCGGCCGGCGGCGGGCCAACTCAATCACCAGGTCATCGCGCAGAATTTTGCGGACGGGGCGGTTCCGGGCAGCCCCTTCGGCATCGCGCCATTCGTAGATTGCTTTGACGACAGCGAGCTCCTTCGACGACAGCCGTTGTAGTCCCGGTAGCCGTTGCCAGGCATTCGGTCCGCGCTCGGCAGTCACTTCATCAATCATCCGCTGGAATTCGGCCTCCACCCAATGGAGCCGCTTCTGCGATTGGAGCGAGCGTTTTTGTTTGTCCCAGATCTCGAGAACGTGTTGAACGTCATCGAGGGCATACGCGATTTGCGGTTCGGTCAGCGGTCGCCGTCGCCAGTCGGTGCGCGTCTCACGACCATGTGCGGTCCGTCCCAGGACCCGTTTCACCAAGGCTTCGTAACCTAGCGGAAAGCTGCGGCTACGGAGGCCTTCTGCAACCTGGACGTCCCACAATTTGCCCGGGGGAGCGTCGGCAAACGCCAGACAGTACCGCACCTCTTCGCGCCCGCCGTGAACAATGATCGACGTTTTGTCGTCCGCCATGATCTCCCACCACCGGGAGAGGTCGGTCACTTCGTAGGGATCGACGGCAACACAGCGGTCGCGCGTGGCGAGTTGAACGAGGCAGAGTTCCGGGCGGTAGGTGAATTCCGAGACGAACTCGGTATCGAACGCGACCGCACCCGATTGCACGATGTGGTCGCACAGTTCGTCGAACGCAGATTGATCGGTAATAAAAGGTGTCGTCATGACTTGCGAAGGAAGGGCCGACGTCTCGTCGACAACTTCGGTCAACCTGTCCTAGCGGCCCTGCGGGTTTGGTCGAGCCACAACCTGCCCCGCGGATCATCACTCGACCGGCCCCAGTCGAGCAACGTGCTCTGTCGTTAAAGCGTCATCCTGTCACGCGGGACACAGGTCTGGCAAGGGTGAGCCGGAGTTTTTCCTTTTGGCAGTTCGCAAAGCATCGCCCGTCCGGCCTACTTGACGGAAATCAGTTCCACCAGAAAGTGCAGAGTGGCCCTCGGGGGAATGACCGGGGGGCTTCCGCGTTCGCCGTAACCCAGTTGATAGGGGATTTCCAGTTCAATCATCCCCCCTTCGCCGATGAGTTGCATCCCTTCCGTCCAGCCCGGAATGACGGCATTGAGCGGAAATTCGATGGGTTCGCCGCGCTTGTAGGAACTGTCGAACTCTTTCTTGTCATCCAGCCAGCCTTTGTAGTGCACCTTGACAGTGTCTTTGGCCGTGGCTTTCACCCCTTCGGACTTTCGCAGAATGCGATACTTCAATCCCGATTTCACAATCGTGAATTCTTTCGGGGCGTCCTTGTCTTCCGGTCCGGGTTCGACAGGGGCTTGGGCAGAAGCGGACATGGGATGATTCCAGAAAGAGGCTGCCGTCAGCAGCCCGAGACACAACGCGGCCAGTCCAAGGGTTCTGCGCATGAGTCTGCTTCCACGGGGAGTGAACGGAGCCGGGGCGGCAAGTCGTTACTGGACGTTCACCAATTCGACAATGAAGTGGAGCGTCGCGCTGGGAGGAATCACCGGGGGTTGACCGCGCTCGCCGTAGCCGAGTGCATAGGGGATTTCGAGCTCGATCATGCCCCCTTCGCCGATGAGTTGCAGGCCTTCCGTCCAGCCTGGAATGACACCGCTCAGGGGAAACGGCGTCGGCTCGTTGCGCTTGTAGGAGCTGTCGAACTCGGTGCCATCATCCAGCCAGCCACGGTAATGGGCCACGACAGAATCGGATGCCTTGGGTTTACGGCCTTCGGACTTCCGCCGAATGCGGTACTTCAATCCTGACTCGGTGGTCGTGAATTCTTCCGGTGCATCGGGATCGACCGGACCGGGCTGGGCGCCGGTGTTACCGATTGCGGGAGCTTTGGGGACGTCGTTGGTGCCCGTCTTGGGGGCAGGAGGCGCTTCGCATCCCACCGCCATCAATGCAACCAGAACGGCAAGTCCAGCGGACGAGAATCGAGACATCGATACAGCTCTTCTCTGCAAAGGGACGGAAGCGGTATGACCAATTGAATCGACTGCGACCATCAGGGTATCGCTCCCACAGTCGGCTTTCCAGTTACAGCCGCTATAACCCGGCACTTGAGCATTTGCCAGAGAGGCGGCTCACCGCGCGTTCATGATTCGGATTGCCCCTAAGCGGATGTGAACTAGATTCCAAGAGTGAATGCCCCCGTTCACGCCCCGCTGGAATCTGGAAACCATGACCATCAACTGGACGACACTCCGGAAGGACCTCATCGGCGACCGGACGGCGAGTGTCATTCCACCGTCGATCAAATTGCCGATCCTGCCGCAGGCACTCATCGAGTTTAACCGCCGCGCGGAAGACCCGAATGCCGGTGTGAATGATCTCGGTAAAATCATTCAGTCCGACAGCGGTCTGACCTGCGAACTGCTGCGCTACGTCAATTCATCGCAGTTCGGATTGCGGCAGAAAATTGCGACCGCACCGCAGGCGATTTCACTCCTCGGAATTCGACCGGCCAAGCTCTTTCTGATGTCCGCCGGGGTTCAGCATGCGATGAAAGCCTGCAAATCTCGGCTGATCAACATTCAGGTTTTCTGGACGACAAACCTCGAACGGGCGTTGTTCTCGCGGGAGATTGCTCGACTGCTGCGTGCCAATGTCGAGCTGGCCTATGCCGGCAGCATGCTGCACGACTTTTTGCTGCCGCTCCTATGTAATGAAATGTTCGATCGGTATTTCGCCTTCGCCCAGACACCCGAGGCGGTTCGGCGTCCACTCGTGGATTATGAACGGGAAGCCCAAGGGTGGGACCATGCGCTGGCAACGGCACAAGTGATGATCGATTGGGGATTCCCGGACGATCTTGTCTGCGCGGTGCTGCTGCATCATGGCGGCCTGGCCGTTCTGAGTGATCCCGAGATCGGCCGCTCGGCCGCGGCTGCCGTGGCTGTGGCCGGGTTGATGCCCGATGTGCTGCGTCAACCGGGGGACGGTCTGGCAGAGTTGTTGAAGCTGCAACAACTCTGGCCGCAGTTCAACCTGACCGAACTCGCCGGGAAAGTCCAGACTCAATTGGAAGCGACGTCCGCACAAGCGGGGCAGCACTTTTCGCTGGCTCGCCGACTCGAAAAAGCCCAGGTCGCACGAACGGCGACCGCAGCCCCCTCCATTTGACTATGCCCGATATCGACTGGTCCGTCTTGCGGGAAGAATCGTTGTGCCAGTTCACACTGGCGGCGCTTCCCCCTTCTATTGCGCTGCCGGCGTTTCCCCATGCGGTCACGCAATTCATCGAGCGTTCCAAAGACGAGTCGGTCTCGCTGAAACAACTGGCGGCCATCGTCGAAACGGACGCCGGATTGACGATTGAGCTGTTGAAGCACGTCAATTCGTCGTTTATCGGTCTGCGCGAAAAAGCACGCACTGTGCAGCAGGCGTTGTCATTGCTCGGCATCCGTCAAAGTAAGATGCTGCTGATTACCACCGGCACCCAGGCTGCGGTCCGGTCGCGAAAGTCGAAGCTGATTAACCAGGCGTGCTTCTGGAATGCCTGTCTGCAGAAAGCGATCTTCGCCCGGATTGTCGCCAAGATGTTGAAGGCCGACGCCGATGTGGCCTTCGCTGGTGCGATGTTGCAGGACTATCTGTTGCCGGTCCTCACTAACGATTTGTATGAACAGTACGCCGGGTTCATTGAAAATCGTGCCCATGAACCGGACTCGCTGTGCGATTACGAACAGCCCCGCTTCGGCTGGGATCATGCGACCGCGGCCGCGTTGCTGGCCCATCGCTGGAAGTTGCCGGACGATCTCGTCTGCTGCCTGCTCTTCCACCACCGGGGATTGCATATCCTGGCGGACAAACAGCTCGGACGGAGTGCGGTCGCCGCGGTTGCCTTGTCCGGATTACTGCCCGACCAGCTTCGGCAGCAATACAACGGCCTCGAACAGCTAGCGCTGCTGCAGCAGAAATGGCCGGCGTTTCAGTTGTGCGAAATCGTTGAGCAAGTTGATCGCGAGCATGGCGAACTGGGGATGGGGGTCAACAACGACTTTCCCCTTTCCCGGCGATGCAAGGCGGCGCTGGAAGCGCTCGAACCGGCCGACCCACAGCTTGCCGCCGCATCGTGATCGTGATTCTTACTCCGATCGGCCAGGCGATTGGGTGAGGTTTGATCCGCGCCGCCTCCCATTGCGTTCCACTTCTTTCCGTGTGAAGCGACCGAGGCTCAGTACGCTGGCGAGAAACGGGTCCGGCGGTTACAGTGCGCCCGCGGTCGCGCCGTGAATCCTGCGCCGTTCCCCTTTCCCAGTACGACATTACGGAGAGTCACCGTGGCGGATGCCCCTTCGACCCCAAAGACCGAGAAGAAGTCTGAGAAAGCAGGCGGCGCAGAAAAGCCGATCTATCTCATCTCGTACCCCAAGATCATTCTGCTCTATCCGACGTTCTTCATGGCCATCCTGGCGGGGATTCTGACCAAATTCAACGGCGAAGAGAGCAACATCGCCACGATGGTCAGTTGGGTCTTCATGTGGATCTTTGCGCTCAACATCGTCGTACTGGCGTTCGACTTTCCACGGACGACATCACTGACGTTATTCTTTCTGTTGATGGCGTTCGGCCTAGGGGTCACGCTCCTGGCTAAGTACAATCCGGAGCTGATGCCAGCGGTCTTTGCAATCATCAATCAGGTCAAGCCGCATGCCAACGCCACGTTCTACTTCATGCTCGGAGGGATCTTCGGGATCATTTATGTCTTCGTCTTTGTGCTGATCCGCTTCGATTACTGGGAATTGCGCTCCAACGAACTGCTGCACCATCACGGTTTTTTGAGCAGCCTTGAACGGTTCCCCGCACAGAATCTGCGAATCACCAAAGAAGTGGACGACGTGTTCGAATACATGTTGTTGGGCAGCGGGAGACTGGTGATTCAGCCGACGAACGTCCCGCGAGCCTTTGTGCTCGACAACGTGCCATTCATCACCGCAAAAGAAGCGCGAATCACACAAACGCTGGGCGCGCTGCAAGTTCATGTCCGGACCGAGAATCAGTCTGTGGAGTAATTCAGCGGAAGGAGCTGCGAGGGGACCGTCGATGCGAACTGGCCTGCTAAGCGTCATCGTCGCGCTGAGTGTCATTCCCGCCAGTGCCGTGGAAACCGTCCGTGTTGCGCTCGGCACGCGTGTATCGGAGCTGCGATTCAAAGATATTCGGGGAGTTGTCCGTTCGCTGGACGATTTTGGCAAACCCCGGGCAATCGTCTTCGTCTTCACGACAACACAATGTCCATTGGTGCGGAAAACCATCCCCAAGCTATCCACGCTGGAACGGGATTGGACTCCGCGCGGTGTGCAATTCGTTGCCATTAATGTCGGCCTGCAAGAGACCATTCGGGATATGGCCGGTCAGGCGATTGAGTTGGATGCCGTCTTTCCGTTCGTGAAGGATGCCGATCATTCCTGCGTGCGTGCCCTGGGTGTGGACCGCACACCGACCGTGGTCGTTCTGGATGACCAGCGACGGATCGTCTACCGTGGGCGTGTCGATGACCAACTGCGCCTCGGTGGTGACCGCGCTGCACCAACGCGTGATGACTTGGCGAGAGCGCTGGCCGATGTGCTGGAAGGCCGTCCGGTGGAACTCGCTGAGACAACCGTGGACGGTTGTCTGATCACCCCACCGGTTACCACGTTTGCCGGTCCGGCCCCGACCTTTCACAAAGACGTCGCGCCGATCCTGCATGCTCACTGCCTCCGCTGCCATCGTGATGGGGCAGGTGCTCCCTTTGCACTTGCCGGCTCTTCCGTTTCTAGGTGTAGAAACCGAGGAAAAGCGTGCGGATCGTGTTCGCCATGTCGTGGATCTGAGAAACGGTGAACGAGACGGCCATTCCGGCCAGGTTGATGTCGAGGCTCAGCCGGTTCCACAGCGTCGC
>JBGSUN010000092.1:0-9953 GCA_041753475.1 Planctomycetaceae bacterium
CTCCTGAAAGCCTGGTCCCGACTTCCAACATGGCACCCCAGGCCCCGCACCACCCCGGAAACATTCCTCAACCCGTTCACACTCGCCCGCTGGGGCAATTCGATCGGCCGATACCAAACGGCTTAAATCCACAAGCTGCTATCCAACGTATGGCTATGGATATGGATATAGCTACCCATACTCCAGCGGCGGTGTGTATTACCGGTACTAGATCGGGTTCGCGCGCCTGCAGCACCCCGGCTGCTTCTGGGCAGCCGGGGTGCTCTTCCGAACGTGGGTTAGCTTGATCTGAAGCGATGCCGTCGACACGTTTATTTGACGCCACCAGGGAGTTCATCATGACCGCACCTTTTTTATCCATCGCAGGGACCTTGGGTTGCCTGGCTGCCGGAGTCGGTGGCGCATTGATGCTGGCCACCAATCCACATGACGATTCGGTCCGGGGTATCCGTCCCGTGATGTTGCATGCTGCCGTCGCTCCTGTTGACACGACTGCGGAAATCTCGGACGAAGAATTATCGGCAGAGCAAACGTTACGTTTGAAAGTCCAACTGCTGGAGCGGGGACGAGATCTCTTACTGCATACGCCGGGATATACCGCTCGGTTCCAGAAACAGGAAGTCGTGCAGGGGGAACTGCGCGACGAACAGGCTCTGTTCTTGAAGTGCCGGCACGAACCGTTCAGCGTCTATCTGCTGTGGGAACGCGGCGAAGTTGGTCGGGAAGTCCTGTATGTGGACGGTGAAAACAATGGAAAGCTGCTGGCTCACGAAGGCGGCTGGAAGAAACGGCTGCCGACGATGGCACTGAAACCCGACGGTCCCTTGGCCATGCACGACGCCCGCTATCCGGTGACCGTAGCGGGACTGCTGGGCCTTGTGAACATCATGTTGACGACTCACCAGCAAGACCTGGATCAACAAACTTTTGCGGCTTGCGAAGTCCGCCACTATCACCAGCCCGGTGAGCGCCCCGGTCTGGAATTCACCACACGCTACAAGGGTCCGGAGTCCTCACCCATTTACCGGAAGTCGATCACACGCATTGATGAGGAATGGAATCTCCCCGTAGAAACACACCACTTTGAGTGGCCGAAAACGGCAGCACCAGGTTCTGAACACGACCTCGATGAAGCGACGCTGATTGAATCGTATCGCTTCGACGAGATCGACTTCCATTATCAACCGCAGTCCGCGGACTTCGACCGGACGAACCCGGATTACCACTTTTAACTTTCGCCGGGCATCCCGGCAAAGGAGATCATGATGACCGACTCCGTATTTCAGAGTGATTCCGTATTCCAGAACGAAGAGGGCGAACTGCCCGGCCCACGCGGGAAAGCGATTGGGTTCCTTGACTCAGTCGTGAACGCCGGAAGCCTGAAGGAGGCTCTGTCACAAAGCGGCGTCCCCGATACCCGTGTGGAGATTTTCTTCGGGACCGAGGGCGAGCACGCCTGGGAAGAAATGATGGGGGCCTCGACTTGGGGCGAACAGGCCGAGAAGTTCCTCAAGCAAGGGGTCGCTGTCTTGAACGAGGGCCGCGCAATCTTTGCCGTCAGGGTGACCGATCGCCCGGAAGCCCAGCGGATCGCGGAGCTTGCCAAGACACACGGGGCGCATACCGTCACCTATTTTGGCGAACTGGTGGATACGGTCCTCACGGCGTAGTTTTGTGAATTGTGATGGACGGCCGATATTCGGAAGTCCTGCGCAAGCCTCGTTCATGGGGATGATCGAACCGCCGATTCTTCAGGAGTTTGTCATGGATTCAAGACACTACCAGGCTGATCGTCTCGCCGCTCAGTTACGAACGTGTGATAGCGCGATCGACGAATGCGGAGTTCGCGTGGATGTCGCGACGGATGATGTGAAGGTCCAGATGCTGGGAGATCTCGCCGACGCGCTGCGGGAACGGCACGTGCGGATTCAACGGAAAATCGCGGCAGTGCGGTCGGCCATGGGGCTTCCCCAAGACCCGGTCGAGAATGGGCCACTTCCCGACAATTGGGCAAGCCTGCACCCTCGTCAACGGTTGGCCGTCAGAGCGACCTCGACAGACGAACGAATTTGAACGCGGAGCCGTGAGCTGAAATGCAAAACTTTTCGCCGGTCCGGAATAGCCAACATTAGCAACATCTGCTTTCTGCCCGGCTTGCTCCACTTCAGAATCATGTTTCCACCGCCGATGAGTTTCGGGGTCGCCGACGGTGCCTCTTAATCCACGTTCCTTTAACATCCCTCCAACGGTATATTAAGCAGCGTTGATGGGATAGAAATGGGGCCGCGACTTCAAACCCTCCGAGACCGCATTGATGCTGCGAATCATAGGGCAGGCAGAGCCATGGGACGGCGGCATCAGTCGTCGGCAACTCATGCAGGTCGGGGGTTTGTCACTCTTTGGTGGAATGACCCTCCCACGTTTCTTGCAAGCGACGGATGAAACACGCGCGCGTCCCACGGGACCGGCGAAGTCCGTGATTCTGTTCAACTTGCTGGGAGGTCCCAGTCAGTTGGACATGTTCGATATGAAGCCGCATGCGCCGTTAGAGATCCGGGGTGAATTCGCGCCGATCTCCACTTCAGTGCCCGGCGTGCAGATTTGCGAGCACCTGCCGAAGACCGCGCAGATCATGCATAAGCTGGCCCTCATCCGGACAGTGACGCACAACTACAACTCGCACAATCCTCTTCCGGTCATGACCGGTTGGGCGGGGGGAAACCCCGCAGCATTAGTTCCTGACCCAGCAGACCCGCCAGATATCGGGGCCATTTGTCAGTATCTGGGACTGGGGCCGAAAGACCTTCCGGGGGCAGTTTGCTTGCCGTGTTACCCGGGCTGGGGCGAAAGCAGCATGTATCCGGGCATCCGTCGCCCTGGACCGTACGGCGGGTTCCTCGGCAGCCAGTACGACCCGCTGTTCGCGCTATGCAATCCAACGTTCGATAAAGAGGTCGACCGCAAGTATTACGGGACCGTCCGACCGCTGGGGGAACCGACCATGCCCGGTTGCGACAGCCTGCCGGAAATGACGGTGCAGCGGTTAGACCGCCGGCGCACGATGTTGGAACAACTGGATCGGGAATTCAACCGCGTGTCATCGTCGACAGCGATTGACAGGCTCGATCAGTTTCAGGACCGCGCGTTTTCATTGCTCTGTTCCAGTCAAACTCGCGACGCCTTCGATGTTTCTCAGGAACCCCACGAACTCCGGGAGCAGTACGGTCGCAACTTGTTCGGTTCGAGCATGCTGATCGCCCGGAGGTTAGTCGAGCGCGGCGTGCCTTTTATCAGCGTCCACGCGGAAAACTTCCTGCCGAATGGCTCCTTCACTTACGACATGCATGAGAACAACTTCGGCATGCTGAAAGGGAATAATCTACCGGTCCTGGATTTGTGTCTGCCGGCGCTGGTAAATGATTTAGAGAACCGCGGTCTGCTCGACTCGACACTGATCTTTGTCATGGGAGAAATGGGCCGCAGTCCCAAGATCAATGCCCTGGCTGGTCGCGACCATTGGCCACAATGCACCTTTTGTGTGATGGCTGGTGGCGGGGTGCGCGGCGGTGCCGTTTACGGGACCACGGATGCCATTGCGGCCTACCCCACCATCAATCCGGTCTCGCCGGGAGATATTGTCGCAACGATCTACCATCAACTCGGCATCGATCCCCATCTGATGGTTCCGGACCGCAGCGGCCGACCGATGCCCATCGCTCATGGTGGCGAACCGATTCGTGAGATCCTGGCCTGACCGCACTCCTCATCGGAACATGCCAGACTTTCGATGCGGATCAAGAAGTGAAACGCCAACAACGCGGCAATCCCTCACCAACGTCACCGACTGATCGCAAGACGTTAATTGGCAAGCAATTTGCGTTCAGATAACATCTGAGAGTCAGTGCTGCCATAAGCGGCGTCACATGATTGCTTTTGCGCCGATTTGCGCGAGAGCGGGGCCATCGAACAGGACGCGGACATCGTCATGTTCCTGCATCGCCCGGATGCCTACGATCCGTCCGACCGCCCCGGTGAAGCGGAAATCATCGTCGCCAAACACCGCAGCGGCCCGACGGGGATCGTCACCCTGCGCTGGCGAAAAGAATCGATGCGCTTTGAAGACTACTCCGCCCTCGAAGGGGGTGCGATGGATAATTTCGGGTAAGGAAACGCACGGACATGCAGTAGCTGTTGTCAGAACGGAACCTCGTCCGATTCTGTTGAGTTTACGTTCCAGCCCGCTCGTACGAGTTCGTCATCTTTAATCTCCCAACTGCTTTTAGTCCACTTCTCTAAAAGTGGTTTCAACGCGTCCATTCCATCGAATGAGTTCCTGTTTTCGGGATTTGTCTGGTAGGCATTGACCACAAGAGACGCTTGATCGTCGGTTACACTCTCGAACGGCGATAAAAGGTTCTTGATTTTCCAAACTGAATCTCCCCAACCTGTTGAAGCCGCATAAGCGGAGAGTGCGCATTCAAAGAGTCGAGACTTATCTGGCAATCGCTTGTGAAGCACTCGAAATATCTTAGCTGCGATTGCGTCGGTATCTTCCCAACTGCAACCGCTTATCGCCTGCCCTTTACCCATCAGCCCATAGGGATCGCGACCCAATTTGACGGCGATAAGCGGGACTCCTCGGCCGATTGCTACTCCGACTTCCTGATCTGTCCAATCGCTGTCATGGAAGTCTTTTGTGAGTAGCGCAACGAGCGCATCCATACTGAACAAAGCACGCTCTATCTCTCGTTGCCACTCCTCCGTCGGTTCAATGTCGTTATGGGCAACAAACGCGGAAATTCCGCAGCGAGCGAATGACTGTTTGAGCCTTGAGGTTTGTTCCTTTACAGATGACTTATGGCTCAGAAAGACTCGAACGTGCTCTGTACCCCAAATCCGGTGCAGGGCTTGCGCAGGAATCGATGCCGGAATCATTCGCTGACGGAGAATCCCTGATTCTTCGCGCCATCGGTCACCTTCAATGGGCTCCATCTCCACGAAAACAGCACTAATGTGCTCGTTTCGCGAGTTGTCCAGCTTGTTTAAGTCTGCCGCAATACGATCTTGGACTTCGCCTCGTTTATCAAACAATTCCAAGTACAAGTCTTCTGGAATCGTAAGTGTAACTGCGTGACCGTAAGTCCCGCCGTCCCAGTTGTCGTAGTCCCATTCTTCATGGATGGACACAACTCCATTTACGACAACCTTTCGCAGCAAAACATCGCCGGTCTGGTCATACAAGCGGTTTAAGGTCGCAAGATATGCATCCACCATGGGAGGCAAACTAAACCGGCGATCGCTCATGGCATTCACTCCGAAAGTGATGGTCGCGTTAACAACTTATGATAATCCTTATAAATTCTTGTCGCCCATAAAAAGTGAAACGCCAACAACGCGGCAATCCTTCACCAACGTCGCCGACTGATCGGGGAGTCGAGAGCGGAGAGTCCAGAGTCAAGAGCCAGGAACATTCCTTCTGACTCTCAACCTTCGACCCTCGACTCTCAACCTATTTCAACTACATCCCAACGAGTTCCCACAGTTATGGCACAGATAACAATTGCCGTTGCGGACCGTGATGGCGCCGCAGTTGTCGCAACTGGGGGCGTCCGACTGGAACTTGGCGAACTGCTGACTGCGGATCATTGGACCTTCGGTTGCGTGGGCCGCTGAACGGGCGACCGCGGCTTCCAGCATGCCGTTCAACTTCAGGCTGCCGTTCATCCGGTGGGCAATGGCCGTCGGGAGCTTGTCAGGGGCACCGGCCGAGGTCGTGGGCTCTGCCTTCACGGCGACCTCGGCCGTCCGATGCGTTTCCGGCGGATCATCCCCTTCGAGTGCGGTTCCCTTTCCCTCACCGGTCCGGTTCGGCGTGTTCATCTCACGGAAGCCGGGGATGAACTGGATCGCCATCCAGCGGAAGATGTAATCGACGACACTCTTGGCGTTCGGAATGTCCGGGTTGCCGGTCCAGCCCGACGGTTCAAACCGCGAGTGCGAGAACTTGTCGACGAGGACTTGCAGCGGGACGCCGTACTGGAGGCACATCGACGTTTCGGTGCCGATGACATCCATCAGCCCGCCGATGGTGCTCCCTTCCTTCGCCATGCTGATGAAGAGTTCGCCCGGCGTGGCATCTTCAAAGAGGCCAACCGTGATGTACCCTTCGTGACCGCCGACGGAGAACTTGTGAGTGAGCGAATGCCGGGTCGAGGGCAGGCGACGGCGTTGAGGTTGCCCCGCTTGGCCACCCTTTTGCTTGTCCCCTTCCTTCTTCGTCGACAACGGCTGGCTTTGCTTTGAACCATCGCGATAAATCGCGAGCGCCTTCAGCCCCAGACGCCACCCTTCGGTGTAGGCTTTCTCGATGTCTTCGACGGTCGAATCGGCAGGCATGTTGACCGTCTTGGAGATCGCTCCCGAGAGGAACGGTTGAGCCGCCGCCATCATCTTGATGTGCGCGGGCCAGGCAATCGTCCGCGTACCGTTCTGGGCCTTGAAGGCACAGTCGAAGACCGCCACATGCTCGGGCTTGAGATCGGCCGCCCCTTCGATCGTTTCGCGCGATTCAATGTGCTGAACCATGCGATCGATCTGTTCCTGATCGTAACCGAGCGACTTCAGCGCCAGCGGCACCGTGCGGTTGACGATCTTCATCATCCCGCCACCGGCAAGCTGCTTGTACTTCACGAGGGCGATGTCCGGTTCGATCCCGGTGGTATCGCAATCCATCATGAAGGCAATCGTTCCGGTCGGAGCCAGCACCGTCGCCTGGGCGTTGCGGTACCCGTAAGCCCGGCCCGCTTCGACGCATTCTTCCCACACCTGACTGGCGGCATTCCGCAGGTAATCGGGGCAGGTGCTGTCGATGCGGTCGACCGCATCACGGTGCATGCGCATCACGCGGAGCATCGGCTCGGCGTTGTTCGCATACCCGGCGAACGTCCCCATGTAGCTCGCCATGCGGGCACTGGTGAGGTTCGCCTGACCGTGCATGATCGCCGTGAGCGCCCCGCAGATCCCGCGACCGGCGTCGCTGTCGTAAGGGATGCCCATCGACATCAGCAGACTGCCGAGGTTGGCATAACCCAATCCGAGCGGCCGATACAGATGGCTGTTCTTGGCGATCGTCGGCGTCGGGTAAGCCGCGTGATCGACGAGGATTTCCTGTGCCGTGAAGAAGATCGACACGGCCCGGCGGTAACGTTCGATGTCGAACTGCCCATCAGCCCGTTGGAACTTGCGGAGGTTGAGGCTCGCCAGATTGCAGGCGGTGTCGTCGAGGAACATGTACTCGGAGCACGGGTTGGATGCGTTGATCCGTCCCGAGTTCGGGCAGGTGTGCCAACGGTTAATGGTCGAATCGTACTGCACGCCGGGGTCGCCGCAGAACCAAGCCCCTTCCGACATCTGCCGCATCAGATACTTGGCGTCGTATTCCGGACCGGGCTTGTTGCTGTCGGTGACCCAGCGGGTCTTCCACTTCGCCCCCGTCTCGGCGGCCCGCATGAACTCATCGCTGAGGCGGACCGACAGGTTGGCATTCTGGAACATGATCGAGCTGTACGCTTCGCCGTTGAAGTTCGAATCGTACTCGCCCGAATCGATCAGCACGCGGGCTTTCTTCTCTTCCTTCAGCTTGCACTGAATGAAGTCGAGAATGTCCGGATGCCAGTCCTTGAGCGATTGCATCTTGGCAGCGCGACGGGTCTTCCCGCCGGACTTCACCACCGCGGCGATCTGATCGTAGACCCGCATGAACGACAGCGGACCCGACGGCGTGCCGCCACCCGAGAGCTTTTCCTTCGCGCTGCGGATCGAGGAAAGATCGGTCCCGGTGCCCGAGCCGAACTTGAAGAGCATGGCCTCGCTGGTGGCGAGACGCATGATGTCTTCCATATTGTCATCGACTGCCTGAATGAAGCAGGCGGAGGCTTGCGGATATTCGTAGGACGTCTCCGGCCGTTCGATCTGTTCGGTCGTCTTGTTCCAGAAGTAATTCCCACGGCAGCCGCGGACGCCGTACTGGTGGAACAGCCCGACGTTGAACCAGACTGGCGAGTTGAACGAGCCGTGCTGATGCAGGCAGAGCCACGTGAGATCTTTGTAGAAGTTCTCGCCGTCTTCCTTGCTGACGAAGTACCCGTCGGCGATGCCCCAGTCGGCGATCGTCCGGGCGACGCGGTGAATCACCTGCTTGACGCTGTGTTCGCGCTCGGCGGTGTTCGGTTCGCCATAGAAGTATTTGCTGACGACCACGTTGGTGGCGAGAGCCGACCACGGCTTCGGAATCTCGCAGTCGTTCTGCTCGAAGAGAACCTTGCCGTTCTCGTCCTTAATGTGCGCGGTCCGGTAGTCCCACTCGACGGTGTTGAAGGGATCGGTTTCCGGCGGGCAGAACGTCAACTCGATGTGCATCGGCTGTCGCTCGGGAAGAGTACGGGTCGTGTGACCATTGCCGTTGGTATGACCGTTTGCGGCCAGAGGGTTAGAAGACAGCGCAGACAATCCTTTAGACTGGTGCATCATGCACGCTCCATTCTTGGGGTTGGACAGATACGTCCGAACACTGCCGGGCCTGGCAGTTCCTATCGACGCAAGAGAACCGGGTTCGTCACGGAAAGTCTCCCAAAACGGAGGCGACTCGGAAGATTGGACACACTACCTATGGTAGTTGCCTCAAGAGCTGCCTCAACGACTGGTGAAACTCACACGTCCGTCACTATAAACCACCGGGCGAGATTGTCAATCAGACGAAACACCCGATGTAGGGGTGCGACGGGTTCCAATACCCACAAGTTGCGGTCGGATTGAGGGTTAGCGCTTCGGGAATTTTTGGAGAAATTGTTAACATCTGAAGAACCGGACCGGCTCGGCGACCAGGATCCGCTCTTCCGGCCGGCTTTCCGCACGGGTTGCCCACAACGGAGTGGGATGCAAAGCGTTACATGACAATTGGTTGCGACAAATGAACGCTCGGCAGAAAACCGTCACGGGCCGATCGGAATCATCCCTGTTGGAACCGCAATTGACGGTTCTCCCGTCCTGTCATACGGTTGCTGCGATTTCTTCACATCGGTCGCAGGAACCTGTCTGATGTTCACGCTCATCATGCTCACGATTTCCAACGTCTTTATGACGTTCGCGTGGTACGGGCACCTCAATTACAAGTCCAAGCCGTTGTGGATCGTGATTCTCGTCAGTTGGGGAATCGCGTTCTTCGAGTACTGCTTCCAGGTTCCCGCCAACCGGTACGGCCACGGGCAGTTCACCGCGCCGCAACTGAAGATCCTGCAAGAGGTGATCACGCTCATCGTCTTCGGCGTCTTCTCCTACACCGTGCTGCACGAACCCCTGCGCTGGAACGACTGGGTCGGCTTCGGCCTGATCGTCGCCGCCGTGTTCTTCATCTTCTACATGAAGCCCGCGGGAACGTGAGGGAAGAAGTGCGGAATGCGGAGTGATGAGTGCGGAGTGGTGTGATTCTGCGTGTGCCACTGGCTCTGCCTACACAAGTCATTGGCTTGGATCATTCTTGTTTAGCCCCGGCCTTCAGGCCGGGGTGAGCATCAATCCCAGTCTGCAAGTCCAGCCCCATTCATGGGGCTTTCTGTCGCTTGAGCCGAGAAAGCCCCATGAATGGGGCTGAAACGATCAGCGATTTCGGCACCAAACCCCGGCCTGAAGGCCGGGGCTAAACAAGAAAAAGTCCAGAGTTCGTGATCTAAACTTGTTGTGTAGATACCAATCGGCCAAGCCAGTAGCACACTCACGTTCCGGTTTCGCGTCCGGCGGCAACGATCCGCTGAAACATCGCACCATGCCGGTGCAACCGGTGGCGATACTGCGCGAACGGCAACTCCGCGCGGAGGAACACCGGCCGGTGCGTGCTCCACACCAGGCGCCCGGCGGCTTCCAGCATGGCGGTGAGGGCCAGCGTGGTGCAGCGCACG
>JBGSUN010000093.1:0-11654 GCA_041753475.1 Planctomycetaceae bacterium
CTCCTGAAAGCCTGGTCCCGACTTCCAACATGGCACCCCAGGCCCCGCACCACCCCGGAAACATTCCTCAACCCGTTCACACTCGCCCGCTGGGGCAATTCGATCGGCCGATACCAAACGGCTTAAATCCACAAGCTGCTAGGATCACGCGCTCGTTCATCGAACGGCGTGAACGTGAGAAACATGGTCGCGGCATTCGAGGTCACCGAGGAATCCAACAGCGACATGCCACCGAGCAGGAACCACGAACGGACACCAGGCGTTTCTTTCAGGATTGCATTGACCCGGCGCGTGACGTCACGCGTCCGTTCCTGAGCCGCCGCATCGGGCAATTGGATGGCGACGATCGCATACCCCTGGTCTTCCGTTGGCACGAAGCCGGTGGGCAATTTCACGAACCACCAGCCGGTAATTCCCACCAGCACCAGGAACAAGGCCATCACCACGAACGTCTGCCGCACCGCGACCCGGACGATCGCCGTGTAGATGTTTTCACACCAGCCGTAGACCCGGTTGAAGCCGCGGTAGAAGAAGTTCTTTTTCGCCGGGGTCGGACGCAGGTAGATCGCACACTGTGCTGGCTTGAGCGTCACCGCATTGAGTGCGCTGATGACCGCGGTGGCGGCGATCGTCAACGCGAACTGTCGATAAAGTTGCCCGGTAATGCCGCCAAGAAACGCGGTCGGCAGGAACACCGCCATCAGAACCAGCGTGATTCCCATCACGGGACCAATCACTTCCCCCATCGCTTTGATGGTCGCACTTTTGGGATCGAGCTTGCCGTGATCGATGTGATGCACGGCGTTCTCGACAATCACGATGGCGTCATCGACCACGATGCCGATCGCCAGCACCAGACCGAACAGCGTGAGCATATTGATCGAGAAGCCCAACGCCGCCATCGCCGCGAAGGCCCCGATGATGGTCACCGGGACCGTCGTCGCCGGGATCAACGTGGCCCGCCAGTCTTGCAGGAAGACCAGAATCACGATCAGCACCAGCACGCCGGCTTCGAGCAACGTCTTGTAAACTTCGTGAATCGACTCTTCCACAAAGATCGTTGTGTCAAACGGAATGATCGCTTTGATGCCCGCTGGAAACTTTTGTTCGAGTTCATGCAGCGCGTGCTTCACATTCTCCGCAACTTGCAGGGCATTCGCGCCGGGCAATTGATAGACCAGCAGACTGGCCGCAGGTTGGCCGCCGATCTCGCACCATTGATCGTAGGTCTGCGCACCGAGTTCGACCCGAGCCACATCCTTCACCCGTGTCACGCGCATGCCCGAACGGTCATCATCTTTCGTCTTGATAATGATCTCGCCGAACTGCTGCGGATCGCTCAAACGGCCTTGCACCGAGACGTTGAACTGAAAGCCCTGATCCTTCGGCGTCGGAGCCTGGCCGACTTGTCCGGCGGCGACCTGCACGTTCTGCTCACGGATGGCCGCAAGGACGTCTTCCATCGTCAGATTGCGGGCTTTCATGGAATCCGGGTTGACCCAGATCCGCATGCCGTACGTGCCACCGCCGATGACCTGCACGTCACCGACACCTTCAACACGGGTCAGGGCATCCTTCACCCGCAGCGTGGCGAAGTTGCTGAGATAGAGATCGTCGTACGTTCCATCCGGAGAAATTAGCGATGCCACCAGCGTGATGTTCGTCGATTGCTTCTTCGTCGTGACGCCCTGCCGTTGCACCTCCTGCGGTAACCGGGGCATGGCCACGGCGACCCGATTCTGCACCAGCACCTGCGCTTCATCGAGGTCCGTGCCCACCTCGAAGGTAACCGTCAGCGTGTACGAACCGTTGCTCGAACAGGTCGACGACATATAGAGCATATCTTCGACGCCGTTGATCTCCTGCTCGATGGGGCCGGCGACCGTATCCGACAGCACTTCGGCATTCGCACCGGGATAGACTGCCGCCACTTGCACCGTCGGCGGCGTGATTTCCGGGTACTGTTCGATTGGCAACGCCTGCAGGGCAACCACGCCAATCAGCATCGTGACGATCGCGATCACGTTGGCAAAAACCGGACGCTCAATAAAAAATTTCGAAAACATGGGTGTCTGCTTGCAGAACAAGGACGGAAACGCAGGTTGTCGCGATCACTCAGCGGCGGCCCGAGACGTGTGCTGTCTCGGCGGCGGTGGCCGAGGACGGATCGAGTTTGGGATCGACCTTTGACCCAGGGCGAGCGCGGAGCAAGCCTTCTGTGATGACCTGATCGTTGACGGTAAGTTGCCCATCAACGACACGCAGCCCCCCGACGGACACGCCGATCTGCACGGACCGGTACTGCACCATGTCTTCCTGGTCCACCACAAGCACATATTGTCCAGACTGGTCAGTACCGAGGGCTCGCTCTGGAACCAGTAGCGCCTTGGAATGCTCCGCAACCGGAACGCGCATGCGGACGAACATGCCGGGGAGCAGCGCTCGGTCTGGATTGGTAAAGACCCCGCGCATCCGCAGCGTTCCCGTCTCGGGATCCAAACCGGGGTCGGAATAATCGATGACTCCCGCCGTCGGAAAACCATTCGGATTCGCCAGCCCCAGTTCGACCGGAACCGGCTCGGCCACCGTGCCGTCGGCTGAAGTTCCGACAGATTTCAACGCCGGCGTCCGCAACAGGTCGGACTCGCTGATGGTGGCATAGGCATACATGGGGACCAGCTTCACAATCGTCGCCAGAACGGTCGACTGGCCGTCGCCCACCAGATTTCCGATATCAACGTTGATCCGGCTGATGCGCCCGTCGATCGGCGCTGTCATGCGGCAATAACTCAGATCCAGTTCCGCATTCTTCACAGCGATCTGCGCCGTTTCGGCCTGAGCGCGAAACGACAGCACTGATGTTTCGTAAGTCGCCAGGACCTGGTCATGACTCGACTTCGCCGACTCGAGTTCTGCTTCCCGGGCCTTCAGCGTGGCAGACGCCTGGTCAAGGTCGGCGGCCGTCGAAACTTTCTTGTCGTACAGCTGACGAATGCGGAGCTCTTCCTGACGGGCCAGTTGCACCTGAGCTTGGCTGACATTCACTTGCGCCGCTGCCACTTCTCGCGCCTTCGACACAATCGCCTGCTGCAACGCCGCCTCGGCTTCGCGCAGTCGGGTTTTTGCGGCATCGCGCTGGATCTGGAATGGTTCTTCATCGATCACCAGCAGAAGCTGCCCCTTCTTGACCTCGGCCCCTTCGGTGAAATGACGCTCCTTGAGGAACCCTTTCACCCGGGCGCGAATCTCGACGGTTTCCGCAGGCTGCGTCATGCCGCTGAATTCGAGGTACTCCGTGACATTCCGCTGTGTGGGAAAGGTGACGGTCACACCCGGCGGGGGTGGTTCGACGTAACTGTTGGCTTTGCCACAGCCTGCCACCGCGAGGGCCAGGACGACGGAAACCAGGTTCCATTTCATAATGAACGTGCTCTCTCGCAAGTTGACCTTCTGGTCAATACAATTGACCGTGTGGTCAATATCATAGCCGGGACTTGTGCCTCGTCAAGCGGGGATTGCCATTCGGCAGCGGGCAGCAATGTTGTTCGGAGACAGGCATTTTCCGGGCATTCCTCGGGGCAGACATACCAAGAGAAGGCGAGATGAGTGATTTCCCTCACTTGACGATCCGCCCATAACCCCCGTACGGTTGCTGACCGTATGGTCAGATAAGGAGCGCCGCCATGACCGACAAAGTTCCGCGCGTTCGCGATCCCGTTGCCGTCCGCTCACTCATTCTTGATGCCGCATTAGAGCTATTTGCGACGCACGGGTTCGCCAACAGTTCGCTGCGCGAGATTTCCAAGCTGTCGGGCATCTCACATCCTCTGATCCTGCACCACTTTGGGAGCAAAGAAGCTCTCTACGCCGCCGTGAAACGCCGCGTCGTGGAAGGCTACGCCCAACGCTTTCCAGCGGCCGCCCGCGCCGTGAACCGCCCGATCAATCTCCGCGCGGAGATGAAGCGGATCATGACTTACGTCGGTGAGAATGAACTGGCGCTCAAACTCTGCGCCCGGACGCGCGTGGACGGCGACCATCAGGTCTGGCCGGGAGAACCGGACCTGCTAAACCTCATCCAGCAACGGATTGAGGTAGCCCAACGCCGCAACCTCATCCGGAACGATCTGGATGCACAGCAATTGAGCGTGATGATCCTCGGCATCATTTTCTTCTGGCTCGATAACCGCCAGCACTTCGCCCAGCGCTTCGGCAAGCCGACGGATAATGAGGCTTATCTCAATACCGCCATCAAAATGATCGACGAGGGGCTCCGTCCCCGTGTGGCCACCGAGGTCAACCCTCCGGTCGCCGCGAGGCAAAGTTCGAATTAAATGGGAACCGAATTGGCCCCCGGTTGAAGACAACCGGGGGCTAAATGATGTTACAGCGTCCGCGTTTTGCCCAGCACGTTGTCCGTCAGCTCGCGGAATTGCTGCACGCGGTTGGCGATGATGCCCAGGCTTTTCGTCCAGAATTCCGGGCCGCGGAGATCGAAGCCGAGTGTCGATTGCACGGCATCTTCGGCGTCCTGGCAACCGGTCGCCATCAGCAACTTGCGATACTGTTCCGGAAATGACGGGCCAGTCTCGCGTCCCACGGCATACACACCGAGCGACAGCAAGTACCCGAAGGTGTACGGAAAATTGTAGAACGGCAGTCCCGTGATGTAGAAGTGCAGTTTCGACGCCCAGAAGCGCGGGTTCCAACCGCCGTCGGCGAGCGCTCCGACATACGCTTCCTTCTGTGCGGCTTCCATCAGTTCGCTGAGCCGTTTTGACGTGAGTTCTTCTTTCGCCCGTTCGACATGAAAGGCGTTCTCAAAAATGAATCGCGCGTGGATGTTCATCAGGAAGGCCACCGCGTCGCCGAGCAAGCCTTCCAGCAGCGACAGTTTTTCGTAGTCGGTCTTCGCGCGCTGCAAGCGCTGTTCATTGAGGACGGCTTCGGCAAATGTCGACGCCGTTTCCGCGAGGTTCATCGGATAGTCGGCGAGGAACACGGGCTCGTCACGCAACACCCACGAGTGGTACGCGTGACCGAGTTCGTGAGCCAGCGTCGACATGCTGTCCGCGGAGTTTGTGTAGGTCATGAATATCCGCGAGACCTTCGGCGATGGCAGACTGGTGCAGAAGCCCCCCTGCCGTTTACCGCTGCGGTTCTCCGCTTCCACCCACTTTTCGGTCAGCGACATCTTCGCGAAATCGCCGAGTTCCGGGCTGAACTGCTGAAAGGCTTCGATGATCCAGTCGCACGCCTGATCGTAGGAAATGTCGTCATCGACGACGGTTCCCGGAATCGCGGGCAACGGTGCGGCGAGGTCGTACCAGTTGAGTTTTTCGAGGCCCAGCCAGCGGGCTTTGCAGTCGAGATACTCTTTCAGCACCGGTTTGAACGCGGTGATCGTGTTCCACATGGAATCGAGCGTGGCCCGGCTCATCCGGTTGTACATCAACGGCGCTTCGAGATGGTCCTTCAAGCCGAGCCGACGATAATTGGTGAGCCGCGTCCCGGCGATGTGGTTGATTGCATCGGCACACGAATCTTCAATCGTCGCCCATGCGGTATCCACGGCGAAGAAGTTGTTCTCACGGACTATCCGCTGCGGCGAATCGAACAACACCTGCCCCGGCGATTTCTGGACCGGCTTCCCCTTTTCGACAATGGTGACCCGCAGCGCCCCGCACAGCCGATCGTACATGCGGCCCCACGCGTGGAGTCCATCCACGGCCAAATCCGCCGCCAAAAGTTCTTGGTCACGCGGCAAGCGGAACTTGGCTTGCCGACGTTTTAATCGGAGGAAGTATTCGATCTTCGTGAAGTACGGCGACGCCTTCACTGTCTGCTGAAAATCAGCATCCGACAAATCCTTCAGCGCGAACTCGACGGTCGTTGCCAGCCGTTCGCGGTCCGGATTGAGCGCTGACAATTCCGCTTCCAACTGCTGATACAGTTTGTTCTCGGCATCCCCTGCGGACTGGCAGCCCATGAACGCGGAAAAGTCGGTGTACTGGGCGTCGAGGGTTTCGTACTGCTTGAGAAACGTTTCCCAGGCTGGAATATGGGCCACCTGAAACGCCGGCATTTTTTCGGCGTTCTCAGCCAGGGCTTTCAGCTTCGCCGTGAAACCATCCAGCGCCGTGCGAAACGCCGGGGTCGTCGGCGCGGGAAAGAGTGATTCGAGATCCCAAGTGAGCGGAAAACGTCCAGCGGTCATGGTCTATCCTGTTGAATGTTACTCGTTCCCACGCTCTGCGTGGGAATGCCGGGCCGCGACGCTCCGCGTCGTCTTCGCCATGGTAACCGAACTGTGACGCGACGCAGAGCGTCGCCGCCGTGCGTTCCCACGCGGAGCATGGGAACGAGATGATCGCAAACATTATTCCTTCGTGAGCGCGCGAATCACCATCCCCGCCGGTTCGCGGAGATCCGGGCTTTGGTGACGGGCCACGATTCGGCCATCGATCTGCAGTTCCAGCACGACGTCATCAGTGGCAACGAAGTACCGCGCGAGGGCTTTCGAGTAGATCAAGCCGTGCAGATGTTTGGTCCCGAAGTCGCTGGCGTGGAACCTGGTGGCGATGAACCCTCCGGTTTCCGCGTCGAATTCCTGCACGGCATCACGATCAACGTCCAAAACCAACAGTTGCTGATTATGCCCGAGGGACATGCCCACGGGTCGTGTTAACTGTGGTGAGCGGCTCACCAACGGCTCGGAGAGGAGCGGGTCGGCGACGAGGTTGATCCGCAGAATCGACTTCTGAAAATACTCGGCAAGAAACAGGACATCATCCTGAATCACCAGTCCGACCACGTTGACGCCGCGCGTGGTGTCGAGCGAATCCAGCAACGCTCGCTTCGTCACATCGTAGCGATGCACCACGCGCTCGCTATCTCCGGCGACATACAGCCGTCCCTGCGAATCAAACGCCAGCATGCCCGGCCCGTACTTGCCGATCTGCGGCGTGACATCCGTTGGGGTGAATTCCTCACCAGGTTGCGGATCCGCTTTCGGCACCAGTTCGACAATATTCTTCGCTTTGCCACGCAGGCCGACGAAGAGCCGCCCCTGAGCATTTTCCACGAGCCAGCTCGGTTGCGATCCCTTCGGCAACGTGGCGATCACGCTGGTCTTGCCGGTGGTCAAATCGATATGTACGACATTGTCGCTACTCCGACCGGCGACGAAGATTTCATGTCGTGGGTCCGACGCCAGAGAGACAACGCACGGGCTGCACAGCAACGTGAAGCACAGCAGTCTGATGAACATGGGCCTCTCCGATTCAGGTGGTGAGAGCAAGTTGTTACTCGTCGCCAGCGTCCCCTTGCAAAGTCAAGATCAGCTTCCGCTGCCCGCCGTGGTTGCGATGTTCGCACAGATAGATTCCCTGCCAGGTGCCGAGCAGCAAACGGCCGTTTTCCACGGGGATTTGCAGCGAACTCCCCAGCAGCGACGCCTTCACATGCGCGGGCATGTCGTCCGGCCCTTCGCAGGTGTGGACGTACGGGAAATCCTCCGGAGCAATCGCATTGAACGACGATTCCAAGTCCCGCGGCACATCGGGATCGGCGTTCTCATTGATCGACAGCGACGCCGACGTGTGCTGGATGAACACGTGCAGCCAGCCGATCTTCACCTGCGCCAACTCCGGCACCGCCGCAACCACATGCCGCGTGATGATATGAAACCCGCGGCGATAGGCCGGCAGTGTGAGGTGATGACGGAACCACATGGGGAGGGCCAAGTGCTGAGGGAATGCGGTCAAGTGCTAAGGGTCAAGTGTCAAGTGCCGGAGGGGGTCAAGAATGATAGGTTTCCTTCAGATGAAGGTCGCACCGGAGTTTTCGTCCGGCACTTGACACTTGGCTCTAGACACTTGACATCCCCGCAGCCAATGATCCGCGATCACGATCGCGACCATCGCTTCGGCCATCGGGATGAAGCGTGGGAGAAGGCATGGGTCGTGGCGGCCTTTGGTGCGGATGGTGGCGGGGTCTCCGGTCTGGGTGACGGTTTGTTGTTCGATGGGGAGGCTGCTGGTCGGTTTGACGGCGGCTCGCAGCACGATTGGCAAGCCCGTAGTGATGCCGCCGAGCATGCCGCCGTGGCGGTTGGTCGCGGTGGTGATGCCGGGGTGACCGTCTTGCGGATGGGCGGGGTCGGGAATGAAACGGTCGTTGTGCTCGCTGCCGCGCATGGTGACGCAGCCGAAGCCGATGCCGTATTCGACACCGAGAACTGCCGGCAGACTGAACAGCGCTTTGGCGAGGTCGGCTTTGATCTTGTCAAAGACCGGTTCACCCAATCCCGCGGGAATGTTGGTCGCGACGATCTCTGCCGCACCGCCGATGGAATCGCCCTCTTTGCGGATGTTTTCGATGAGAGTCACCATTGCCGCCGCGGTTGTGGGATCAGGACAACGCACGATGTTCGGTGAACCATCCGGCAGCTTTTCGACTTGGTCCATCGTCACTGCCGCGGGATCGGCGATGGTCGCACGGATGTCGCCCACCTGCACGACATATCCGAGCACCTGCCCACCGAAGGCTTCGGCAATGATTTTTTTCGCGACGACACCGGCGGCCACCCGCGCGGTGGTTTCGCGGGCACTGCTGCGACCGCCGCCGCGGTAATCGCGGAAACCGTACTTGGCATCGAAGCTGTAATCGGCGTGACCGGGGCGGTACAGCTTCGCGATGTCGCTGTAATCCCTGCTCCGCTGGTCGGTGTTGCGGATCAGAATCGCGAGACTGGTGCCAGTCGTGCGGCCCTCAAACACGCCGGACAGAATCTCCGGCAGATCGGCTTCATCGCGCTGCGTGACGATATGGCTTTGCCCCGGCCGACGGCGGTTCAAATCGACGAGTAAATCCTCGACGGTAAGCGACAACCCCGGTGGGACGCCATCGATAATGACGACATTCCCTGGCCCGTGGCTCTCCCCGGCGGTGGTGATCCGAAACGCTTGTCCGAATGAATTTCCTGGCATTCTTCTATCTTACACATCTACAAGCGGGCTTGCCGCTTTGCCGACGAAGTTTCTCGTTCCCACGCTCTGCGTGGGAACGAGATTATCTCTTGGCAGCATCGACAAACAAGGCTTCCAGTTGCTTCACCACCCGTCGGATATCAAACCGTTCCCGCACTGACTCCTGCCCGGCGGTCGCGGTTTGCTGCCATTCATCACGGTGTGACCCAAATTCTTCGATGACGTTCGCGATCGCCGTGGAATCACGCACGGGAACAAGACGACCATACCGGCCACCGTCGAGAATTTCGCGCGGGCCGCTCGGGCAGTCGGTGGAAATCACCGGTAGCCCGCATGCCAGCGCTTCCAGCAGCACGTTGGGCAGCCCTTCCGATCGTGAAGGCAGACAAAAGAGATCCGCGGCGGCGTAGTACGGAAAGGGATTACTCACCGCGCCGATCAGTTCGACATGCTCGGTCAGTTTCTTCGCGGCGATCTCCTGCCGCAGCGTTTCCATGCGGGGGCCTACGCCGAGAATCTGCCAGTGCAATCCGGTATGGCCGCGGCGATGGACGAGGTCTTCCAGCGCGGTCAGCAGATCGATGTGGCCTTTGTCTTCGTCAATGCGGCCAACAGTGAGAATGCGGACCGCCGTCTCAGCACCCCGGCTGCTCGGAAGCAGCCGGGGTGCTTCCTGCATTCGCTGTTCGATGCGGTCGAAATCGAGGCCGTTCGGCTGGATCACGACTTGCTCGGGGGGAAGCTGCCAATACTCGATCATCTGCTGCCGCAGCCCGGCCGAGTTGGCGAGCACCTTCGCCGCCGTGTGATACGCCCAGTGGGCATATTTGCGACGGGCGAATCTCAACCGCTTGGCGTACATCTCGAACTGCACGCGCGGATCAGCCACCGCCGCCGACACGCGCGGAATGCCGCGCCACCAGCACGCCCCGGCGGTATCGAGCGTGGAGAGATACGTGCGGTCATACACCACATCGGGCCGCAGTCGTTCTAAAAACCGCGACAGATGCCACATCCGCGCGAACATGCCACCGCGACAGACCGTCAGCACTTTCAATCCGAAGGAATGCGGCCGTGTCCCGCCCCAAAACGCTTCGATGGGGACATCACTCGGCACATCGGCGAGCAGCACGCCATCCCGATGCGCCAGGTACAGGAACGGTTCAAACCGTTCGCGATCCAGATGCCGTAGGGTTTCGACAACCTGCCGTTCCGCCCCGCCGGCATGCATCGAACCGATGACGAACAACACGCGAAGACGAGGGGACGACGTGGAAGGAGGCATATCGGGTAGAGCTGGTCTGGATGACGGAAATGGAGAATGAAGAATTCAGAATGAAGAATTGAGAATGAAAAGATCGGTGAACACGATTTGGTTCATTCTGCATTTTGAATTCTTCATTCTTCATTCTCCATTTTCTTCGACCTCACGGCCGCTTCGCGATCTTCCGCAGCACGGCCGCCCCGCGCAGCAGCACATCATCTTCCGCAGCGAAGGACAGGCGGAAGTGGGTGTCGCGCTGGCTGAAGACGCCGCCGGGAATGATGAGGAGTTCGTTCTTGATCGCTTCCGCGACGAACTCGGTCCCCGTTCCCCACGGGGCTCTCACGAAGAGGTAAAACGCACCGTTGGCACCGTGAATTTCGTAGTGCTCTTTCAGCTCACTGCGAATGAGATCGCGCTTGCGGCGATACTCGGTGACGCGGTCGCTGATGTCGCAATTCCACGCGGCGATCCCCGCCCATTGCACCGGCTGCGGGGCACACACGAACGTGAACTGCTGCAACTTGATCATCTGCTCGATGACATGTTTCGGTCCGTGTGCCCAGCCCAGTCGCAGGCCGGTCATCGAGTGGGACTTACTGAAGCCATCGATGACAATCGTCTGGTCGTTCCACTTCGTCGGGCTGACAAACGGCTGGTCGTAACAGAAGACGCGGTAGATTTCATCGCTGATGAGCGCGATGTCCTTTTCTTTACACAGCAGCGCGAGCCCACGCAGTTCCTCTTCGGTCGCGACATACCCCGACGGATTGCACGGGCTGTTGACGATCAGCACTTTCGTTCGCGGGGTGATCGCATCGCGGACTTTGTTCAGATCGATTTTGAAATCGGGATACGTATCAATGAGAACCGTGACACCGCCGCACATCGTGGTGAGATGCTTGTACATCACGAACCACGGATCAAAGCACAGTACTTCATCGCCGGGGTTGACCAGCGTCGACAGGGCCAGCATCAACCCGCCGGAAGTCCCGCTGGTGATGAACGCCTGCCGGTCGGCGTGGCCGGTTTCTTTCGTGACCGATTGCTGCACGAGTTCCAGCAGCGGCTTGATGCCCTGGGTCTGGCTGTAGACATTTTTGCCTCCTTCGACTGCGTCCGTCAACGCCTTCTTGACGACCGCGGGGGTATCGAAGTGTGGCTGCCCGATGCTGAGGTTGATCGGGCTTTTCATCGTCGCCGCAAGATCGAAAACCTTGCGAATGCCGGACGCATCAATCTTGTGCATCCGGTCGGCAATCCAGCGTTGTGACATGGTGGCAGTGTTCGCGGTATTTTGGGAAGAATTTGTCCGATGGGAGCATATCACACACTAGTGAGGGTTTGCATTCGCGAGAGAAATCCGTGAGCGGCCAGGCGCTAGCCGCCGGTTCTTCGTC
>JBGSUN010000094.1:0-36925 GCA_041753475.1 Planctomycetaceae bacterium
GGAGCTTCGCCCTCCCAGAAGACGCTCCAGCCGCACAGTTGTATTCTGGGACTGGCATGAAGATCTTGGTGCATGCCGTGGATCGGCACGCGCATTCTGCTATCCTGAGTTTTGGTGTTCTCCCAGGTGACTCAGTGAAGAAGCATGTTTTCCGACTCTCCTTCCCGCGGCGAATGGTTTGGGTTTGTACCGATCTTGGGTTTGTTGCTGCTCGGATGCGGTTCCCGTGCGCAGAACACGTTGCCTGAAGCCGAAGCTGTGAAGCCCCCCGCAGTCTCGCGGGAACTGAATTATCAGCCGCGAGTGCGGATGGAAACCAGCGGCTTCTCGCTGGTAACAACGTCGCTGGTGGAATGGTCTCCGGACGCGACTCTCGAAGAGATTGCCGAACCGTGGACGCATCCGGGACGGCGTGGCATCGCTTCGGTCGACAGTTTTCTGGCACGCGACGATTTACCGCTCAACGAGCGGTTGCGGCCCATGCTCGTGAAATCGATGTACCTCAATTTCGAAGGGGACGCCGACCGTGCCTGCGAAACGCTCGCCGAATTGCGCACGCTCGTTGAAAACGACCCGGAACTCGCGGAGTCGTCGTTGTACTCGATGATGTATTATCAGGGAGTGACCGCGCTCCGCCGGGGCGAGAACGACAATTGCGTGATGTGTCGCGGAGAAAGCTCCTGCATCCTGCCGATATCCAAGGCCGCGGTGCATCAGTTCCCCGCGGGATCACGGCAGGCGATCACGCACTTTGAAGAATATCTCCAGCGCTTCCCGGACGATCTGGAAGTGCAGTGGTTGCTCAACGTGGCTTACATGACGCTGGGGGAATACCCGCATGCCGTTCCGGAAGCCTATCGCCTGCCGATGGATCGGTACACACAATCGGAGTTCGACATCGGTCGGTTTCGCGATGTAGGACATCTGGTGGGCGTCAATCACTTCAACCAGTCGGGCGGGTCGATCATGGACGACTTCGACCGCGATGGTCTGCTGGACATTGCCTTCACCGCGATCGATCCCACGCAGAAGATGACGTTGATGTTGAACAACGGCACGGGACGGTTCATCGACGTGACCGAAGCGGCCGGTGTCGGCAATCAACTCGGTGGACTCTACTGTATGCAGACCGACTACGATCTCGATGGCTTCCTCGACATTTTTATCCCGCGCGGCGCGTGGCAGCTCACAGCCATGCGTCCCTCGTTGCTGCACAACGAAGGGGACGGCACGTTCCGCGATGTCACCCTTGCAGCGGGATTGCTCGATCCCGTTAACTCGAATTCCGCCTCCTGGGCCGACTACGACAACGACGGCGATCTTGATCTGTATGTGTGCTGCGAGCAGCAACCGAACCGGCTGTTCCGCAACGAAGGCAACGGGACGTTCAAGAATGTCGCCGCGGAAATCGGGGCCGTTGGATCGGGTAAGGCGTACTGCAAGGGGGCTACCTGGTTTGATTACGACAACGATGGCGCTCCCGATCTCTTTCTGAACTACTTTAAGGGGGAAGGGCGGCTGTTACACAATCAAGGTGGCAAGTTTGTCGATGTGACGGATGAGCTGAGGATTGATGGCCCGCAGCGCGGCTTTTCGTGTTGGGCCTGGGACTACAACAATGACGGCTGGCTCGACATCTTTGCCACGTCGTATGATCTCACACTCGGCGATGTGGTGAAGGGACTGATTGGTCAACCACACGAACGGTTCTCGAACAAGCTCTTTCGCAACAATGCCGGCCAGGGCTTTATCGACGAAACGAAGGCTGCCGGGCTGGACCTGGTCTTTGCGACCATGGGAAGCAATTTCGCCGACTTCGATAACGACGGGTGGCTCGATTTCTACCTCTCGAGGGGTGAGCCCGATCTCGCCACTTTGGTTCCCAACCGGATGTTCAGAAATGTGGACGGAACTCGTTTCGCGGAAATCACCGGAACGTCGGGCACGGGTCATTTACAGAAAGGGCACGCCGTGGCCTGCGGCGATTGGGATCGTAACGGAAACGTCGATCTCTTCGTACAAATGGGCGGAGCCACGAACGGCGACAAGTATCACAACGTGCTCTTCGAGAATCCCGGCCAGGATCACCACTGGTTCGCGGTGCGGCTTGTCGGTCGGGCATCAAATCGCACGGCTCATGGTGCGCGTCTCACTGTGACGGTGGCGAGCGATCCGCCGCGAACCATTCATCGTCACATTTCCACCGGCAGCAGCTTCGGGGCAAATACACTCGAACAGACCTTCGGCCTGCAGCACGACGAGCGGATTGCCAAGTTGCAGATTGATTGGCCGGCGAGCGGTGAGACACAGGTGTGGACCGATCTGGCGGCCGATCGTGTCGTGGTGATTGTCGAAGGAAGCCCCGAAATCCGGACGCTTTCCCACACGCCGATTCCGCTGCCGACCGAATGAGTCATTGGCTCGTCAGCCCGCAGCGCGCGATATTGCACCGCGTGATGAGCGGAGTGGTGGCCACACCCAAGTTCATCAAGGCTGCGGGTTCAATTGCTCGCCGCGGAAGCGGGTTCCACGATCAACCGTTCGGTATTCGCGGGGAGAGGGCCGTCGATGGTCTGTTTCTTCCCCGACGGCCATTGCACCTCGATGCGATCGACCTGCGTGGCCGCTCCCAAGCCGAAATAGAGCGGGCCACGGCTTTGGGCGAGATAACCTGACTTACCGTCATTCACCTGCGTCTGCATCCGTTCGCCCACAGTGAGCACCACCACGGCTCCCAAGCCATCGCGATTGGAAGTTGCCCCTTCCAACTTGATGCGCAGCCAGTTCACATTCTGTTGCGCCGCCAACGTGCTACGCAGCACCTGCGGCGGAGTGTTGAACTCGTTGGTGACGATGTCGAGGTCGCCGTCATCATCGAGATCAAACAACACGGACGATCGTGAGCCGCGCGCGGACCAGACCATGACGCGTCCCGATCGTCCGGCACACATCGGATGCGCACGATCACCGTGATCCGCATCAAGGGCAAACCACGGCGCAATGTGTTCGCCCACAGGACGCGGTTCGATCCCCAGCACAAACTGCGCGTCCAAAAATCGCTGACCCCCGTTGTTCAACAACAGTGAGTTCATGGCATAGCGATAGGGAAAGCACATGCTGGACGTCAGCAGGGCATCCGGCCAGCCATCGGCGTTGAGGTCCCCGGCGCTGAGTCCCCATGGCCAGTAATTCTCGGCGTTGATGCGATCCGAGACTTCCGTGAACTTTCCCGGCTCCAACTGCTGGAAAAACGCGTTGCCATACAGCGTTTTTCCGCTGCTGTGCAGGAATGATTCCGGCCATTGCATGCGCGATTTGAGTTTCTCACGATCGGGTCCCACATCTTCGCTCATATCAGAATGCATGTCGGTGAGAAACAGATCGAGACGTCCGTCGCCATCGAAGTCGAAACGCTGGGCACCCATCGTGCCCCACGGCGTTTGCGGGAAGTAGGCATCCGTCTGGTCATCGAAGTGTTGGCCTTCACGGTTGATGTAGAGACGATCGCGCCCCTGCATGTTGAGGACATACAGATCCTGCCAGCCGTCGGCGTTAATATCGAGCGGCAACGCATCGCCGTTCCATCCACGATCGGCAATGCCCAGTTCCTTCCCGACTTCCACGAACTTTCCGTCGCCGATGTTGTGATACAGCAGGCTGGGTTCTTCGAACTGATCCTGCAAGTGTCCGGCGAAGGCGTCTTTACGGCCGACGTAGTATTTCGCCGCCACTTCCGGATGCCGGTGCGCCTCGTCGATGCGGACATCGGCCAGTTCTTCGGTGGTGAACTTGCCAACATTGCTGACGAACAAGTCCAGGCGGCCATCACGGTCGTAATCGAAGAAGACACCGGTGGAGGAATGACCGATGTACTCCAACCCCGCGGCCGTCGTCTGATCGGTAAACCGCCCGGTCCCATCGTTGACGAGCAGGATGTTTCCACCGCGGATCGACGTCACGAACAAATCTGCGTCGCCATCGTTATCGATGTCCGCAAACGCCGCGGCTACACGGACACGATCGACCAGCGCCGTCCCCGACTGTTCGGTGAGATTCTCAAACTGGCCGTTGCCGAGATTTCGCCAGAGTTCGTTCGGCCCCACCTGCGCCACGAAATAGAGATCCAGCTTTCCATCGCCATCGACATCGGCAACGCTCACGCTGTTGCCATGATCGTAATGGTTGACGATCAGTCGCCAGCGCTGATCGTCAACGATTTGCGGCTGAAACGTGATTCCGGACGCGGCCAGGGCGGGTTCGAAGCGAAAGTCCCGCCGAACAGCCTGGTCCGCGAACGCCGATTGTTCTTCGAGGCGGACGCGCTCCAGACATTCTGGATCGAGGATCTCCGGTGGCTGTGCTAAATGCGTCGCCGCGGCCAGGGGGGCTCCCTCCGGCGGAGTGAACTCTCCGACAATCTGGCTGATGGCTTTCCACAACGGCTCGAGACCGTCTGTGCCCAGAACATCGAAGTATCCACGAATCTGTCCACGGCGATCGATCAACACAAACTTGGCGTCATGCGCAATGGGCATGAGAGAATTCTTGGGATCGGCACTCACGGGCAACTTGAGTCCCTCACGGCTGAATTTCCAGATCGCTTCCTGCGGACCGGTAAGAAACTTCCAGCGTTCGGTAACGGCACCATGGTGGGCCGCGTATTCCTTGAGGGTTGCGGGGGTATCATGTTCTGGATCGACCGAGATGCTGAGCAAGCGCACGCCGTCACGCAGGGGCTGAGTTTCAATCCGCTTCTGCAACTCGCGCAGGCGGAGTGATTGCTGCGGACACGTGGCCTGGCATTGTGTGAAGATGAAGTTGAGCACGACCAACTTGCCTGCCGTCTGCTCTTTGCCGAACGATTGCCCGTCCTGGTCGAGGAAAGAGAAGTTGGGAAGTGATCCCAGCGAGGCGGCAAGAGGCGTCGTCGTCGATTTGTCGGCAGCCGTTGGCGCGGGCGGTGCTGCCCCTTTGGTGGATGGTGCCGGCGGCTTCGAAGTGCAGCCGACCAAGGCGAGCAGCAGGAAAGACCATCCGATACCGCGTCCCAACACCGACGGAATGAGGCGAACGGAGAGTGTCATGACGACGGTCTTTCACTTTGAGTTGCGGAGTTGGGCGAGCGCAAGCGGTATCCCCGGTCGGCATCGAGCGCATTTTGCGGTTGATAATCGGCATCGAAATCGGGATCAGCAGTGCTCCATTCGTTCTGGGAACGGTTGATCGTGCCACGCAGATCCCCGTCCATTCCGGGTATGCGACACTGTTGAACTCCGGCGGCATCGATCACGTCGATGTCGTAAGGACGTCCCGGACGCGAACCGTCGCTCCGGTCGTTCATCCAGAAGAGACACTCTTCGTAAATGCTTCCCTTGCCATGATCGTCGACGCCGTTCCAATTGCCGGTAAAAGTACAGCGCCGGACCACCGCGCTTGAACCCGGAAAGACGGTGAGCGCCCCGCATCCGTGTTCGGGATTGTAGCTCAGCCCGAAGCGGCGCTCGATCTCCTGCATGCCGTAGTTCGCAACATTGTTCAGGAAGAGGCAATTCACGATTTCAGCCGTGCTGCCGGACAGAATATCCACTGCCGACCCGGTGCCGGGGCAGCGGTTGTTTTCGAAGCGACAATCTTCAAATCGCGGTCCACGCTCACGAAAGCCCTGCTGCTCAACGGAAACGGCTCCACCGCACAATGTGGTTTCGTTGTCGATAAACAGACACCGACGAATCGTGGGAGCCGAGTCACCGAAGATCTTCATGCCCCCGCCGTCACGCGTGTAGAACAGGCCGCGCTGCAATGGGCCGGCCGGTGCAGCACGCCACTCCGTGGGAAAGTCGTTGGTCTCCACACGGCCGCGCGCTCCCGTGATGCGAAAACCTTCGATGAGCGTGTCGGGACCAACTCCATCGCCGCAATAAAGAACATGACTAACGAGCGCATCTGGTTTCTCACTGCCGGCAACCGTCATTTTTCCCGCCGTGAGTGTGACGTCTCCTTCGGCCCGCAAGCGCACGCCGTCGTGCGCGGCTGTCATCACCAGAAACGCGAACCCCGGCCGTCGAGGCGCGTAGGTCCCCGCATGAACAATTAACTCGCGCTCACCGTTGTGGTGTTCCAGCGCCGCCAGCGCTGCCGCCAGATCCTCACCGGGATGGACGTGATGAATGAGGGGGACCGATTGGGATTTGACCGGCGGCGAAGTGGGACCCGGCGCGCGGGACTGGCAACCCACGACATCGCTGAGCAACATCACCGCGATCCCGAGATGCAACCCTCGTTGGAACCGCCTCGGAATCACACGGCCATTCATGGATGGCACACAATCCGCAACGGCGGATCCGTGTGTTGCCAGAGATCGCCGCAAAACCCGCGGGCCGTAATGTCGTACCGGCCGGGAGTCTCCACAACCACCGAGGCGGTGCACGTCTGCTGCGGAATGACCACGAGATCCAGACCGAGTTCCGCTTGAGACAACATATAAACGTAGTCCGCACTTTCGAAATGGAATTCGATTGTCGTCCCGGAACGCACAGTGAGATCGTGCTTTCCGTCGGCGACCAGAGTGGGTCCGCTGCCTTTGACCCACGTTCCGCGCGAATCGACGATCCGGACGGAATAGCGCGCGGTCTTCTCGGTCATCGCCGCCGGGAGAACAGCCAGCGATGTGGCAACCGCCAGCATGGCCATGCTGCATGCCACGATCAGACCCGGTGCTGGCTGCGTTCCATTCATGGCGCTGGTTGTGGCTCCGCGGTAATCATCCGTAACTGGTCGCGCAGCGCCGTTTCTTTCGCCGCCCGCTCCGTTTCACCTAGATCATACAACAAACGGATGAGCTGGTCCCGAACAGCGAGCAACTGCGGATTGATGCGGAGCGCGGCATCGGCCGCCGCCAAGGCTTCGCGCGGCCGCCCCAACCGCTGCAGCAGCCGCGCGCGGCGCTGATGCTGTGTCGCACTCCACGGATTCAGAGCGAGGAAAGACTCCGCCAGCTGCAATGCGGCATCATCGTGTTTTAATTGCTCTTCAATAATCGACAACACTTCCAGCGTGGGCTCGCAGTGCGGGTCGAGTTGCCGCGCCCGTTCGGCATAATCTCGTGCCGCTTCCGTGTTCCCCATGACCAGCGCATTCAGTGATTGGGCATTCAACGTCGCGAGATCAGTCGAACCGTTTCCGGAGTACGGCGTTAACATACCGGAACTGTTTTGTGCCAGTGCTGGTTGCCAGCGCTGACCCGCCATGCGTTGCAACGTTAAGCCCCAGCCCCGTTCGATCTCCGTTTGGCTGACAGGGAACTGCGCAGGCTGAAACGGAACCGGACGTCGTCCCTCATGGGAGGGCATCTGGGCCGCGGTTCGTGAGGGATCCCGCAACAGACGATGGTCGGTCTGCGCGGTATGCGGCACATCGGCCGACAACCCCCGTGGCATGTGGCAGTCGATACACGAATCGAGGGGACTCTGTGCCCGCCGCTCCGAATCCGGCAACGCGCAGCCCTTTGTTCCTTCGCTGTGACAATCAAGGCATTTCTGCCGGTAGAAATCCACACGTTCCTCCGGCGCGGGAATCCCGTGCGGGTCGTGACAACTGATGCAGCCGAACGCTCCCTGGCTGGCTTGTGCACACCGACTGGCGACAATCTGTTCCGACTGACTCACGGCGCGCGCCGGTCCCTGCCGGGGCGGTCTTTCATCGACGAGCACCAGCCAGATGTCGGACACGAGGTCTCCCGGTCGAAAATCGTTCTCCCAACGACCCGGTTGCAGGATCCGCTCGCGACCGTGGAGATGACACTGGTAACAGACACTCTCCCGCGCCGCCGGACTCAAACGACGCGGATTGACAATCGTCTCGGGAGTCGGACGTTGCTCACGATGCTTGGCAATGTGCTCGGCACCAGGACCATGACACCGTTCGCAACCCAGTCCGGTTTCCACGAATGGGGGCGAGGCGAAGAGTTCTCCGCCTCCCGATTTCGTTTCGGTCCGACCAACATGGCAGTTCAAGCAGCCTTGCCCGATCCGTCGTTCAAACCGCTGGTGCTGACCCGGATGATAGCCCGGCGAAAGGTCCCAGCGCTCGCCGTGGGCATACCAGGTCAGCGGCGATTGATACATCGCCCCCCCCTGATCGCTGATAAAACTGATCCCCCGCTGTCCCGATCCAATGGCGTAATCCACCGCCACGCTTTGATCGTACAGAGTGGTCCCGTCCGCGGCGCGGCACACTTCACGATGGTGAAGTCGCCCCTCTCGAACGGCACTCTCGTAGCCCCAAGCCCCCGCCGTAAACATCGCTTCCGGCACGACGTTTTTGGTCACTTCGTTCACCGGGCGAGTGGAATGGGCCATGGGATGCCGGTCGTAGCGCTCGCTGATGGCACGATGGCATTCGCGACAACTTTCGCTGCCAGTGAACTGGTGGGAACGGCGCTGATCTTTCGGCCACGCCGCTGGTGTGACTGATGGAACTGTTGCGGCTGGGTTCGTGGCGGCAGGCTTGGGGGGCGGCGGCGTGCGCGTGCACCCCGTTAGAGACACGGCACACATCAGTAACACTCGGCAGCCGAGGAGCACTCGCGCGACATTCGCAGCACTGTCGTCCACGCTGTGTTTCCCCTTGGTCACTCGCGCGGTTCGACAACGGTGATGCGTTGATCGACTTGGTCCACGGACACGGTTTGGACGACGCCTGAAGGCCAGCGAATTTCCGCTTCAACAGGCCCCGTGAATGGTCCCAGGCCGAACGTCACCTGCGGTTCATGGCTCGCGCAGAAACTGGTGCCTCCGGCGAGTTCCTTCATGAGCGCGCCCTCGGGCAGTTTCAGGACCACCCGGGCACCAATGCCGAAGCGGTTCGATCGCCAACCCCGGAAGTCGAACCGCAGCCAGTGTCCGTGCTGTGATTCATTGTGCAACAAGGCCGTGGGAGAGTTTTGATGCGCAACGAGCAGATCGAGTGCTCCGTCGCGATCGTAATCGCCGGTGGCAATCGCCCTGCCGACATACTTGTGGTGAAAGTAATCCCCCGAGTCTGCGGAAATGTCTTCCCACCGTTCGGGAACATACGACAGCAACTGCGGGCGTTGTTCATACCCCTCGCCATCGGCGTTGCGCTCGTCGATGTGGCCGTTGGCGGCGATCAGTTCCGGCGTTCCGTTCTGATCGAAATCTTCCATCACCGTCCCGAAACCGAGCTTGGGACTGGTGGCCTTGAGAATCCCCGTGCGGCCGGTGACATCGTGGAAACCGAACTGGCCCAGATTCTGGTAAAGCGTATTCCCCTCAATGGTAAAGTGCGTGATGTAGAGATCGAGCCAGCCGTTACGATCATAATCACCGACGGCAATCCCCATGTTGGCTTGCATGGCCCCATCACCACTGAGACCGGTTCCCAGACGGATGGCCGATTCCACAAACTGACCGGGGCCGTGCTGCACGAACAAAAAGTTGGGCGTCGTATCGTTGGCCACAAAAACATCCGGACGGCCATCATTGGTCAGGTCGGCAATCACCACTCCCAGGCCTTTGTTCTGATCGCCATACAAGCCCCATTCCCGCGACACGGGACGAAAAGTTCCATCCCCTAGATTCTCAAAGCATTCGTCCGGCCAGGCATCAATTTGCCGCGGATGGCACAGGGCGGGCAGCCCGTCCTTTTCACATTTCAGGGGATTCGCCGGATCGAACTTCAGGTAGTTGCAGACATAGAGATCGAGGTCGCCATCCTGGTCGAGATCGCCCCAGGCCGCGCTGGAACTCCAGCGGCGATCATCGATGCTCAAGCTGCCGGCGACTTCAAGAAAGGTGCCGTCCCCCAGGTTGCGAAAGAAAGCGTTGGGACCGCAATTGGTCACGTAAATGTCCGGGAAGCCATCGTCATCATAGTCGCCAATCGCGACGCCCTGGCCGTAACCATCCTCGCGATCGATGCCCGAAAGCGGCTCGACCGGCTCGAAACGGCCGTCGGGAAGTTGTCGAAACAGCCGATCGTGGGGGCGATTCCCCACCACGGGGTCCCCTCCTTGAGTCAGATACGCATCCAGCGTTCCGTCACGGTCATAATCCAGCCAACCTGCCCCGCCGCCGATGGACTCCACCATCAAAAGCTGCCCACGCGCCCCATTCAAATAGGTGTGCTCCAGCCCCAGGTCGGCGTCGCGGCGAGCAAAACGAACTGCGGACTGAACAACACGAGGCGGCGGCAACGCGGCCGTTGTGGCGGGACGTGTCCTGTCAGCGGGTGCCGTTGCTGCGCGGTGACCAGCGGTGTTCGTCGAAGACGGAGCCAAGACAGTCGGCTTCGGGGCCGGACTGGGGCTGCAACCCAGTGCCAGGAGCAGTCCCACGCCGACGATCGACAGCGTGTGCTGGTGGAGGGGCTCACGCCGGTGCCGTTGCAGAGGCCTCATGCGTGGACTTTCTCGTCGAAACCACCGTGCGGTCGCAAGGGTTGCCTCCGCGCGGAAGGAGAGAACTCGCCGGGGGAAAAGCAAACGGGGCGTACGGATTTCAGGAACCCGTACGCCACCGATTGAGCACGTGATCGATCAACCGAGCGGTGGGTTAGAAGTCGCCCACCGTGCCCCCTTCGTTACGAACCGCGATGTTGTAACGAACGAGGTGATCGATGTTTTCCGTCACAAACCGCACCGCACCGTCGCAGAGCAGCACGTGGATGCCACCAGTGTGGCGGCTGCTCGGCGGCTCGCAGCGGAGGTCGTTCGCCCCTTGCTGCCACGCCGGGTTACGGTTGTTGATCGGGTTCCGCAGGTTGTGCATGGCACCGAGGGGCGAAATCCATGAACCGTACGAACTGTAGTTGAAGTTGAACGTGGCACCGTTGCCGCCTTGCCAGTGCATTTGTTCAAACACGGCCACCGTATTCGAGGTTCCGTCGACGATGTCCGAAATCCGGCGCGAACCACCGTACATGAACACGCCGTTGCAGTTCCCCCATTCGTTGGAACGTTCGCCATTGATCCAAGGCGTTCCCGGATTCGATCCCTTGACGAACAGCGGGCTATTGGCAAAGTCCGGCACTGCGCCGCAGTCCTTCCAGCCGCCCCAGATGTGGCCGAGGCTGCCGACGTAATCGGTCCCCGCCGCATCCGAAGTCCCACTCCAACGATAGCCACCGTGAGTTTGGCCGGCACGCACTTTGTCATGGTCGTTCGAAGGACAGAGCAATGCGTTCAACACGGTCCGTCGGACCGCCGCGTTCGCGCCCTGGTTGTTGCTGTTCTGGTTCCAGACGACACCCACCGGCGGCGAAAACTGAATCTGATTGTAGAGCGGTGCCTGATCGAGGTACGGCAGGGCAAACGCGATCCAGGAGAAATCGCCGACTTCGTTGGCATTGGCCGGACCGTTGGTGTACCGGGCCTGGCTGTGCGGGAACCGGTTGTGGTTGTCATGGTAGTTGTGCATCGCTAACCCGAGTTGTTTCAGGTTGTTACGACACTGCGTGCGGCGAGCGGCCTCACGCGCTTGTTGCACGGCTGGCAACAGCAATGCAATTAGAATGGCGATGATGGCAATCACCACCAGGAGTTCAATCAAGGTGAACCCCAAGCGTTTGCGGAGGAAACGCCAATACATAATCAGCTCCTTAAAACGAGGATGAGCAACGAAAACCAGAACAGAATGTCATTGAATCGAAAGCAAAATGCGCAGAAACGCGCAGGAGATCACTTGTCAGAGTAAATCGGCTGTGCGATTGTCGCAAGTAAATCTTGCCCGGTTTTTTTCACAAAGTTCAGAATCTTCCAACGGCAGCAACGCGAAGTTCGTGGGTGCTCGTGGAAATCATCGGGCCATTCCCGGCCGTTGCTGCCATTCCTGCAAGCGCAGCCGGATTTCGGCAGCGACCGCCGGATCCCCGGTTTCCTCCGCATATTTTCCAATCCGCTGCAACAAGGCGGTCGACGCTGAGCGAACGTCGGGAAGCTGAACCACCACTTTCCGCAGTTCCTTCCCTTCCAATGCCAGTTTGGCCGCCTTCTCAGCCTCGTCCAGCTGTCCCCGCCGGCGCTCCACGTTGGCCAGCTCCTGCCAGGTATGCCAATCCATTGGGAATAACTCGATCGAACGACGTAAGTGGCTGGCAGCGGTTTCAAACTGACCGATTTGCGCGGCATGCCAGCCCCGGTATCTCCATGTCAGGCTGTCGTCCGTCACGGTTGCCGGGGCGGCTTCCAGCAGCTTGCCGAGCTGTGCGAAATCAAAGTCCTTCATCGCGCGCTCGCACTGGTAGCGGAAGAGGGCCGGATTAGAGGGATACGCGGCCGCCAACTCGGCCAGTTCCCTGAGACGGGCCTCCCGTTCGGCAGGCGCTTCCTGCTCGGGATTCGCCGAGTCTTCCACCATTTGTGACCGCTGGAGAATTACCGCGACCCGTAATTCCTCCGCATCAGGAGCCGACTGCAGCCATTTCTGGAGTTTCGGCAGCCCATTCGAGAAGCCGAGATGGTCCGCCAGCATCAGATAGATATAGACATCGGGCGGCTCGGCCTGGTGCGCAATCGCCTCCCGGATCCCCTTCAGCAAGAGTTCGCGCTGATGGGTGACCGCGTAGTAATACAACAGCCGTTGCCGAGCCGTAATGGAATCCGGGCGGAGACCGATCCAGCGTTGCACGGTCCTGACGCCGTCCAGCGGGCGGTTTCCCTCGCCAAACTGGAGATCGCTGGCAATTAGCAAAGCACTATAAACCTTACGATTGCTATCTTTGACACGGCACAGCGCTTCCGCCGCCCCGACGGGGTCCCGTTGCTGTGATCGCGCTTCGCCCAACATCAGCCAGGCATCGGCTTCCTCCGGGGAGCGCTGGAGCCACTGCTCGGCCAACTGCTGCAACCGCGGCCAATCCTGCGCTGTCGTGGCGGCTTTACAGGCGGCAAGGGCTTCTGCATTGAGCCGAAGACGCTGCTGCTCCAACAGCGGCACGGAAACCAGGCCGGCCAGGAGGGCTCCAATCCCGATGGTGACGGCAACGAGAACCAGCCGGCGCCGGCGGGGGGGGGGAGAATCGGCGGCCTGGTTGTCCGGCATCGAATTCTGGTTAACGGACACTGGCTCTGCCTTTTCCCGGTTGCTTTAATACAGGTTCTGTCCCGCACACTCCGCAGGACTCAAGTCGACCGTGCCGCATCGGCAGATTCACCACGTGATATCTTAGGGGACGAACAATGGGACGTCAGCAGCAAATGGTGGCAGGATGGCTTTTGAGTGTGGTTGCGGTCTGCGCCGGTTGCGGTTCCGGTGGGGCCGGTCACACGGATGACAAGACGCCCGGCGGAACACCCACGCCGCCGATGGACGCCTTGATGGATCAGAAAGCCTTCAGCGAGTACTCGAAGAAGGCCGCGGCCGAGACAAAGAAGGGGGATCCCAACCGGAAGCTCGGGCTCCCGACTCCTCCATAGTCACCAGGAGTGGGTGAGACTCGCAGGAGCAGGTACCCAAAGTTCATCGCGCACAACGGGGCTGGACTACCAGCCCCGTTTGGCTGCCCCGCGCGGAAGTGCGTTATACCAGACGCGGTCAGAGACAAAACGTAGCTGAGAGCGGGGGTTAGCTCGATTCCCGCAAAACATCGGCCCCGCGGTCTGGCGACCGCAGCCACAGCAAACTTCCCATTTCTGGCCGCGCGGAAGTGTGTTAAGTCGGCCGCCCCGCTCGCCGGCACAGAACGCTTCTCACCGCGTGTTTTCAAATCTCGATGGTGCTGTTCGGGAGGGCGAAGCTCCCGCTGAGCCGCTGGTTGTCCCAGCGTGGTGACGCGTTCGCGGCTCGGCGGGAGCCTCGCCCTCCCTTTTGAAGACACGTTTTCAGATTTAAAGACAAAAACAAAAGCCCGGCATTTTCTGAAATGCCGGGCTTTTCCGACGGTTGTGTTACCGTCTCTTAATTCTCAAGCCGCAGCAGTTCCACTCCGGAAAGGAGTGGTTCTCCGAGTTGCGATTTGAATTGCAGCTCGAGCTGGTCGCCCTGCAGGATGCGCTCGATGGTGCGGATCTCTGCCGCAGGTGCTGAGCGGTCGTCGCCGCCCAGCGTGACATCCTTCACGACCGTTTGACCATTCACCGCGACATCAAAGACACGCTTCGTTCGGCTGAGTTCGCGCGGTGCTCCGAAGTACAACCGCAGGCGATACGGTTGCGGCGACAAGGACTCATTCGCCGCCAACGAGACTTCATCGGCGTCGACCTTCAACTTGGCGGCGAAGCTGTTATCCCGGCCACGACACGCGGCGGCAACCCGTTTGCCTGTGCCGGTGATGACAAAGGCCACGGCATTGCCCGGCTGCCAATCGGGGTGGGCCAGCACTTCACGGATCAACGGGCTGAGGTCGGGGGTCTGTTGAGCAGCCCCCGCATCGCCGTCTTTGCTCCATGCAGGTGGAGTCCACCGCACACGGGCCGTCGTCAATTTGCGATTGGTGATGTCGCCCGACTTGTCCGTAAATCGCGCGGCATTTCCCGTCATCTCAGCGGTGATCGACAGTTCGGTCGGCACATCCGTGGCAAGACGACAGACAAACTGCAACGCGGCCGAGCGCACCGACGCGTTCCGCGCCAGCGGGAGATTGTTGAAGCGGAGACCGATCACCTGATCCTCGCTGCTCTGAATCAGTTCGAGTGCGCTGCTGTCGAGGCTGACCGCGCCGCTGGGAGCTTCCTCGGCATCGTCGTCGGCATGTTCAATCGGCAAACCGGTGGCGAGCGTGTGCCGGGGCAAGGCCTTCAAACTCATCCGCAGCGCCGACAACCCGCGGACACCGGACGCCATGACCCACGGTGCCGAGGTGCCGGTCATCGTTGTGGGATGATCCTGATAGAACTGAGCGTTCCCTGAGAATTCGAGACCCAGGTTCGGTGAATCGCCCGCTTGCGGTGGGTATTCGAGCCACATCAGTCCCTCGGGATCGCGGCGATCTCCCGGCGCGCCCAGATTCACGCCAAGGTGTTTGACGCGCCCGCTGCTGGGTTCCAACACCGCGGCGTTGCTCACCGTCCAGACATCGAGATCGGGCATGTGGACCAGTGCGAGCGACGTTTGATTCTGGTAAGCACAACTGCAGGTGCGGGTGTAGTCCGGCGCGTTCAGGACTCCGTCGGCGACGACGAGATTCGCAGTACATCCGGAGCGGAAGCCGCCGAAGTTGCCCGTCCCCCCCTCGGTGAGCAAGTCGTAATACCCTGCGGCCCCTGAGCGGAAGGTCAGCATGTTTTCACTGGCAAGGATCCCTGTGCAGCCGTAGGACCGCACGATTCTCCACGGCTGCGGCTTGCCGGTGAGGGGGTTGATTTCCATCTTCTGCGTGCCATCGAGCAGGGCGTACGCTCCGGCCGATTCACTGTAGGAATTGGCGTTGGTGATGATCCAGTCGTTATGGAGCACGCATGGTCCGGCATAGTTCAGGTCGTCCTTCTTCCAGGCCAGCGAACCGTCTTTGGCGTGGTAGACGGCGATCCCTTGGCCGACTTCCGCTGACAACCGATCACTGCCCGCAGCCCCGGCTTGCAGCAACATGTCATGCTTGGGGGAGTATCCCAGCCAGGTTCCGAAGATGCCCTGCGAAATTTCCCACGCCGGTTTGCCAGTGCGGACATCCAGCGCCACGATGCGATAGGTTTCGGGATTGGCTTTCCCGCGGCGTTTCAGAAAGTCTTCGACCGGTTTGGGATTCTTGTCGAGCGCATAGACCAGCCCGTTGCCGGCGACGATGCCGTTGTGCCAGAAACTCTGCTTGGCATCGACCTTCCACAACAACGCGCCGGTGTGCCGATCGAAGGCCACGAGCGCCATACTTGCCGCGCGATCGAGACTTTTCGATCCGAAACCAGCACGATTGCGCGAGAGTCCGGCATCGGCTTCCGCTTCGAGCTGGAGCCGAGTGCGATACTTGGCAAATCCCATGCCCCCGAGCAGTACGTCGTCGTACACACCGAGAAAGCCCCATTCATGGGGTTGATTGGGATCCGCCTGAGGCAGCGCGATATCGGGTAATGATGCCCCGGTCGCGGCATCAAGGACATGACACACGGCCCCTTCCAACAGGTAGACCCGGTCCGGTGTCACCACGTAGTTCGTCCCGCGGGCATTGGCACCGGGAATGTGCACTTGATTGTAGGCCGGGTTGAGCGGGGTTTCGGCATACGTCTCATCGAAGTAGACGTCGTAGGTACCGAGGTCTTTGAATTCGCGTTGCCACAGAGTCCGTCCGGTATACACATCGCGGGCCGTTAGCAGGTTCATGCCCTGGATAAACAATCGGCCGCCCATCACTTGCTCCGGCGGACCGTGGCCGTGACGGGGAAGAATGTCTTCGTGACTGTTGCCGCCGTACCACAGGATTCCCAGCGGCAATTTGACTCGTTGATCATTCGACTTGATGGTGTTGGCCACATCTCCATGCTGGTGTGTCCATGTTCCTGCTCCAGGCAAGGCACCGACCCGGCGCACGATGACCCCGTGCGGCCCGGCGGTCACCTCGGCCCGTTCGAGTTTCATGTCCGTGATTTGATGAACCAAGCGCGGGATTTCATCCGCCTCAGCGAGCAGATGCATCACACCACCATAGGGCCGCACGCTTTCGTACAACCGCGCGAGTTGCCCCACGCCTTCGATGATGGCAGCCGTCCATTCGCGGCCGACGAACACCTGGTTGGCGACATACGGCGGCGGCTGGAATTCCGCAAACCCGGCGTGCCGCACCGTGACCCTGCCGTATCGCCCGGCGGCATCGAGCCGACGACGCAGGTTGCTCACACGCGCGCTGTCCTCATCGACCACCAGCAGTTCGGCAAAGGTCGACCGTGCGGCCAGCGCTTCCACCAGTGGCTGATCGGCAGCCCCCAGCCAGAGCGCGTACCCTTCGGCCGCTTCCGACTCCAACAATCCATCGATAAGGGATGTCTTTGCCGCGTCCGTTGGCAGGGGGACGACGGTTTCCGTGATCTCCATTGGGGACTCGGCGGCGTGTGCTCCAAACGTGTGCAGTGTTCCGCCCCTTGTCACCGCGAACAATTGTCCGTTGGCGGCGATCAACCGTTCAATGTCACCGGTCGTGGAGAGTGTGCGCTCAACTTTCGGCAGTTCGTCGGCCTGGGGAAGACGGATGACCGTGATGTGACTTTCGCGCCGCTCATCAGTCACTGTGGTCGCTTCGGCTTCCGCGCTCCCGGAGGCGGCGTACAACTGGTCCCCCGCGAGGATCAAGTCGCCGCGGCCATCGGCAGGGACTTCCCACACGACGGCTTTGGTCTCACGGTCGTAAGCCCGCACCACAGGTTGATCGTTCGCCATTTCCGCGGAGTAAATCCGTGCGCCGGCCAGCACCGGTTCGTTGGGAAGAAAGGCGGTCTTGATCCCGGTCTTCAGGGCAAACTCACGGGTTCCCTTCAGCCGCGTGTGGACGAAGAACGACTCTTCATTGGCGGCCACAAACGATCCACCGGTCCCTTTGCCGCCGGCGTTGATCTCAAAGTAGAGGAACTTGCCGGTGTGACGATCGAACGCCGCCGGGACAGAACGTCCGCCCGGGACCATGAGGACATCCTGGGTTGCCACCAGCGCCCCTTGCGGGGCGACACCCGCAAACGACGGAGCCCCGTGGGGTTGCCGCATGTACTGCGAACCAGTCTCGTCATTGACCCAGACGACATCCCCTGATTCGGCATCGAGCGCGTAGATGAACACCCCCATGAAGGGCCAGATACTCGTGGCGAAATAGACCTTGTCATCGCGCAGCACCACGCCTCCGCGCGACGGCCACGCAGAGATCAGTCGGCGATTGCCGAGCGCCATCCGTCCGCTCGGACCACCGCGGAACTTCCATTCCAGCGTTCCGTCCGTGGCGTTGACGCGGTACAGGTAACCGTCGTCGCTGGTGAAGAAGACCGAGTTCTTCCACGCCACTGCCGGCAGCCGCACCGGACCTTCAGTGAAGTAAGACCACAACTCGGCACCGGTCTTGGTGTCGAAGGCGGCGAGTTTGTCACGGTCGTTGAAGCCGACGAACAAGCGTCCGTCTTTGACAACGGGTTCAAACACCCGGTCATAGGTCATCAAATCGCGATTGAGGGGATCATCCCAGGCGGGCTGCCGTGGGGAGAATCGTCGTGTCCACAGAAGGTGCAGCGTATCGGGAAGTTGTTCCGCCGAAGCCGCACTCCGCGCCGCATCGTTCCGCCACATCGGCCAATCCGCCGTGTGCCCCCTCGAGGCCATCACCGCGAACGTGATGCCGACAACGAAATGGAACACGAATTGACGGGTCATCGGGAGTGTCCTCTGGGACAGGGTGCCGGGTTTGCACAGCACTGCGAACGCCAGCCCTGTCGAACGATCGCCATTCTGCCACGACCGCTTCACGTGGTGAAACCCCTCATGACTTTCAGAATCACGGGCGTCGCCAACCCGCGCTTCTCAGAAATGGCGTGCATCGGAGGGATGGGCAGTATCGGGAAAGCGGCACAAGAACGGTAGGGACCATATCGAGCCAATGTGAGAAACCTGTGAGGGAATGATGAAAGTCCCGAAAAGCGGCTAACACGGTTGGTCCGTCTTCTGGTAGGGCGAAGCTCCCGCTGAGCCGCGGATTGTCTCAGCGTGTGGAAACGCTCGCGGCTCAGCAGGAGCTTCGCCCTCCCACACGCAGGCAATTCCTGCGATGGTATTACAACCAGCAGGCAATCAAGAGCCAGGCCAGCAACGCGACCACGCCGGAGACCACCCATTTCCTGGGAAGCGGTTGATGGTCACAAAGCATCAGCACCGAACCGGTCAACCAATAGAGCAGCGCCAGTTGCCCAATCGCCTGATGCAGCAGCACCGGCGATTGCAGTTCATAGACCGCGCGGACGGCGTCAATTCCTGCGGCACCGGTTTGGTGTTGCTGAGCCGAGAGCAGGATCAGAAAGACCACCGTCCATTGCAGCGTGACCAGCGCTTCGACGAATGGGTAGCGTCTCGAAATCGGCGCTCGGCAAGACCGGCAGCGGCCGCGCAACCACAACCAGCCGACGACCGGGACATTATCGTGCCAGGCGATTCTCTGCCCGCATTTCGGACAGGATGAGGGCGGGTGCACGATCGACAGGCCACGGGGCAACCGATAGACCAGCACGTTCAACAGACTTCCGAAGCAGGCCCCCACGGCGGCGAACCACAACGTGATGACAACGATCACACTGGTTTCGGAAAGGCTCACCGAGACTCCATTCTTTCAGGACCGCTTCGTGTTCGCGCGGCGGAATCCCCGCTTCAATCGGCTTGGGTTAACTCGGCCAGGACAGCGTTGGGAAGGATCGAGACAATGCGGACACCGTCAATCACGTCTCCTTCACGGATCAGGCGTTCGCCGATCATCGCAGAGACGTTTTCCCCCGAACGAAGGATCATCTTCACCCGTTGGGTTCTCAGTTCATCAAGGAACGCTTCGGCCCGTTGACGCAATTCATTCGACGCGGAATCCGGTTCGGTTGTGGAGGCGGTGGATGTTTCCGATACGGACTCAGCAGGCGTTTTTGGAGCGGCATTGGCATCATTTGATGCCGTGACCGAAAGCTCCCTACGGGCGGCAAACGGGTTGTTTTGCAGCATTTGCTCCAACGAAACGCTGGGCCACTTGGTAACGGCTGTCGCAGTCTGAGTGGGCATCGCCCGTCGACGAGCCGCCGGTCGCGCCGAATCGGCGGCGGTGACGTCCTGAGCGGTTTCGCTGCTTCCCTGTCCGAAATACAGCACTCCGACCAGAACCAGGCTCAGGGTGCCAATGAGGGCCCCCTGTTGACGGTTCATTCCCAGAAAAGTTTTGTTCGCGGCGGTCGTCATCGGAATCAACCTTTCTTCGCCGTGTCGGTTTCATTCGGCGAGGCAAAGTACAGTCGAAATGATAAATCGACCGTCAGTTCTTCTCCCTTGGCTGGAGTCGCCACTTCGAGTTGAGTCAGTCGCGAAAGCCTTGGTAGATGATCGACTTGCTCCAGAAACTTGCACAGCGACGCATATTCGCCCCGTGTGCTGAGTTTGACTTCCATCTCATGATGATTCTCGCGAGCTTCGATGACGCCGGGGTGATAATGGGCCACAGCCATTCCCGTGCGGTCGGCCAGACGGCAGACATGGGCCAGGAAATCGGATTCCCGCGGTGCCGTGGGAATCCGCTGCAACAACTCTTCGGTCGCCTGCTCGGACTGTTTCAACTCCGATTCCAACGTCTCGCGTTTGAGAGCGATCTCCGAGGTCTTCCGAATGAGTTGTTCCAGCGCGGACGTTTGCTGCCGGGCATCCGCCAGTTGTCGATCGATCGGCCGCACGGCAACAGCATACAGGGTCGAAAGCACAACCATCGTCACGGCCAGCAGCCCCAGATTCAGGCCGAGGTCGTAAGACTGCAGGCGGTCGAGATTTTGAAATTGACGCATCGAACAGGATTCCCATTGACCCGCATTCATGGGGCCGATCGAGGGTTCAGAAAGTGCATTCCACGTGGTAAGTGTGCGAACCCACATCGGCGACGGTATTGCCGAGTGATGATTTCAGATCCACAGACTGAAACACACCGGAATCTCGCAGGGACGAGACGAACTGCGCGATGGCCAGATTGTCCTTCGCGACACCATTCAGCAAGAGCTTGCGAACATCGCGCATCGGCGGTGCTTTTGCGTTTGGGGCCGCGTCTTTCGCCACGGTTGTGTCCGCGACCTGGACATGTTTGAACGTCATCTTCTGGACTTGGATATTCCCTGCACAGAATGTGGAACTCTGACTGATGGTCGCCAGTAATTGAAAACCAATCTGCTCACTTTCGAGATGTCCGTATCTGCCGAGGCGGGCCGTCAGCGTGGCAATCTGTCGGCGCAGTGATTCATTCCGCGTGTCAATGGCTTGCACCGTGGAAGCACGGCGCTGCCAGTCGCTCAAGTGCTCCTGAGCCCGGACCAGCCCGTGCCACCGCCAGCCGAGCAGAACCGCAAATCCGAGTGCGAGTGCCGACCAGCCGACACACCACTGCCACAACCGCTGACGCAGCAGCATCTGACAACGGAGCTTCCAGGGAAGCAGATTCAGATGGGGCTTCATGGCTCGCACCCCAGGTCGGATAACGCCGCGGCATTGGCGAACAGTTCCACGGGGGGTTGCCTTCCGGTCATGCCCACCATCCGCCGCAGCGGTAGTTGCCAGCGCATGACGGGCAGGTTGAACTCCTGACTGAGTTTCGCTTCGGCATTGCGAATCGCAGCGCCACCCCCGAGCAGGACCAGTTCCGTGGGCGCGAGTTCGGGACGATGGCTGCCGAGGTATTGCAGCGTCTTATCCACTTCGACAGTCAATTGGTCGAACAGCTCCGCGGCCATGTCGACCACCAGCTCCTGAATTTCACTGAATTCGGAATGAGTCCCCTGCGGGTCGGGAACGCCATATGTTGATAAGAGCTCGCAACTGTCTTCGAGCGAGAGACCTAACCCCTGCGCGATCGATTCCACCAGCGGGCCCACTTCGCAGTCTTTCAGCACGCGTGAAAAGGCCGGCAGCCCATCGACAACAATGGCGAGATGAGCGACACGGTGACCCCAATCGAGCACCGCCCGGGGTGTGCTGACGACCGAATCGTGGTTCATCAACTCCAGTGACCGAGCCAGGGTAAATGGGCTGCCATCCAGCGCGCGGCAATTCAGTCCCGCACCTTGGATGGCTTCAGCAACCTGGGTGACAAACGATTTCGAGACGGCCAGCACGTTGACGGCCGCGTTCTCTTCTTTGGGATTTCCGTCCCAGAAATCAAACTCGATCGCCTCGGCGGTGGCGATGCCTCCATCGATCAGTTCCTGGGCAATCATTTCCCGCCGTTCATTTCGGGAGCCCGGCGGAATGTTCATCGACCGGAAATCGGTCACACTCATCGAGACACCGCAAGCGGCGGTGCGTCCGCGGAAGCAAGGAAGTGCCGTGCGGAGCGCGCGTGTCAGCCAGCCGGTTCGAACCGACTCGGCCGTCAAATGGCTGGCTGCCGGAAGAGGGATGACCAGGGCGTGGGCGATCTGTTTTTGTCCACCCACACTCTCGACTTGCGCGAGCTTAAGGCTGTGCGTGCCAATATCGATCCCAATCCATCCGGTCCGGGACCGGAGGAAGGACAGCATCGATCGTTGAGCGACAGACATGATGGACGTTCTCGCCGTTCAGGCCGATTCATTTCTTGAGAAGCGGTGCGGGAGACGTGTTCTTCTCGATCTTCTCCACGCGCGTTTCAATCCGCTTCAAAGTGGCCGCGATCTCACGGAGCACCGGTTCGTTCAGGACGCCTCCGGCTTTGAAGGCTTCCCGGCGCGGCTCTTCGGTCACCTCAGCCCGAACGGAGGCCGTCGGCGCCGAGGCGATTCCGACGAGATAACCCAAACCCAGGCCGCTCAGCAGCAGGCACAACATTTTCCAGCGGGCCACCGAACGTGCGGAACTGTTTACCGTCATCATCGTTACTCCTGGCACGAAAGTCACAATCGGATCGCGGACACTCACCGGGCCGATTTGTAGTTCATTGTCCTGCCATCGTCGAGATGTCTAGCATCGGCAACATGATCGAGGCCACCACAAACGCCACTACCACTCCCATGACGATGATGATGAGCGGCTCCAGCAGTTTCGCCAGTTCCTGAATCCGACGTTGCCCCTCAGATTCGTAGTATTCACCGACAAGCTGCATCACCACTCCCAGCTTTCCCGATTGCTCTGCCGTCCCCACCATCTGGGCTACACCGGCGGGCACGAACGTCGCCCGGTTCAACACCCGGCCGATTCCGCGTCCATTCAGCACTTCCTCCTGCATATCGTCTAACAGTTTGCGGTAACTCAAACTGCGAATGGCCGAGCGGCACAATTGCAGCGACTGGATCAAGGGAACACCACTTTGCAGCATCGTGCCGAGCATGATGAAGAGCCGTCCGGCCACCAGCGACTGCAGGACTTCCCCAAGCACAGCCACCCGCAATGCCAGATTGTCACAAGACCGGCGGACGGTTTCGGTCCACAGGAGCTTATATCCCAGGAGTCCCGCCGCGATGCTGAGGCCGATCCACATGCCAATGTTCCGCCGCAGCTGACCCGACACACTGAGCAACATCTGCGTGCTGGCCGGCGGCTTCACGCCCATGTCCTCAAAAACGCGCTCGAAATTCGGCAGAACGAAGAGCAACAGCGCTGCGATCACGATCACGCACACGCCCAGCAGCACCAGCGGGTATGTCATCGCCGCTTTAACCGTCGTCTGCAACTTGATTTCGTTATTCAGCATGTCAGCCATCCGCGTGAGCACTTCGGGAACCTTCCCGGAGGCTTCTCCGGCGGCAATGCTGGCCACATAGGCCTCACCAAAAATGTGCGCTTGCTTCTTCATGGCCGCAGAGAACGACAACCCCGCGGCAACGTTCTGATACAACTCTTGCAACGCTTGTTTGAGTGTCGCGTTGCGACACGTCGTCGAGACGTTCTGCAAGGCTTCGGGCAGGTCGACACCGGCCCGGCACATGATGACCAACTGCGATGTCAGCAACATCAACTCGGGCTTGGTCACGCGCTGCTTGAAGAAACTTTGTCGTGCCACCTGGATTGGCGCGCGCGCTTCACTGGCGGGAACGAGTTGCAGTGGAAACAGGCCGCGTTCACGCAGTGTCTGGCGGGCCAGTGCAAGAGTGTCGGCATCAAGCACTCCGGCTGATGTCTCTCCTCGCAACGTTTTGGCCGTGTAGCTGATCTGCATGATGAGTCTGCGAACGTCGTTAACTGAGGCTCAAATGGGGGTTCGGGATGTTATTCAAAGAAGGCGGTGCCAATGATTTCATCGAGGCTGGTGCGTCCCGTTTCCGCCAGGCGGATGCCGGCGTGAAGCAGCGTTTCGCCGCCGGCTTGACGGTGACAGGCACGGACCGTATCCACGCTGGCTTCGTTCGAAATCAGTTCCCGCATGGCCGGTGTGCAGGTCAAGACTTCATAGATCCCCGTTCGACCACGGAAGCCCGTGTCGTGGCATTCATTGCACCCTTCACCACGGGCGAATTGCCGACGTCGATCACCCTGATAATGAATCATGTCGAGAATTTCAGTGGGGGGATAATAGGGAGCTTTGCAGTGCGGGCAGATGTTTCGGACCAGCCGTTGGGCAATCACGCCGACCAGCGCCGCGGCAATCTTGTAACCCAGGACGCCCATATCCAGCAGCCGGGTGACGGCGGCCGCGCTGTCGTTGGTATGCAGCGTACTGAGGACCAGATGCCCCGTTAACGCCGCTTGAATCGCCACTTCTGCGGTTTCTTTATCACGGATTTCACCGACCATGATGACGTCGGGGTCTTGCCGCAGAATGGAACGCAGCGCGCTGGCAAAGGTCATGTTCGTCGCATTGTCGGCCTGGACCTGGTTGATCAGTTCGAGCTGATACTCAACCGGGTCTTCCACGGTGATGATGTTCCGGTGGACCGATTTGATCAGCTCCAGCGCCGAATACAACGTGGTGGTCTTGCCGCTGCCGGTCGGCCCGGTGACGAGCATCAAACCGTACGGTTTGGCCAGCATCTGCTTGATCTGCACCAGTTGCCGATCGGGAACACCCAGCTTGTCGAAGTTGAACGTCACGTTCTGTTTGTCGAGGATGCGCAGCACGGTCTTCTCGCCGAGCACCGTCGGCAGCGTCGAGGCCCGTAGATCGATTTCCCGACCTTCCACCACCACGTGCATCCGCCCGTCCTGCGGCTGCCGATGTTCCGCAATATCCATTTTCGCCATCAGTTTGATGCGCGAGATGATGGCCGAGTGAAAATCTTTGCGCGGCCGAATCACTTCCCGCAACAGGCCATCCACACGGAAGCGGATCGACGTGTGTTTGTGACCGGGTTCAATGTGGATATCGCTGGCACCCTGCCGCACCGCGTGAACAATGATGTAGTTCACGAGGTTGATGATCGGACTGCCTTCGGCGAGCGATTCGACGTCGGCGAGGTTCATCTCGATGGCATCAGCGTCGAACTCAACAGCGCCGTCTTCGAGATCCGCCGTAACGACATCGACCTCGAATCCCGCCTGGTAGCAGCGGGTGATCATCCGCCGCACTTCAGAACGGAGCGCAAAAACCGGCCGGACCTTCAGCCCGGTGATCCGTTCGATCTCGTCAATGCGCTGCAGGTTTTGCGGTTCCGCCATCGCCACGATGACATGATCGCGCACCTTGAACATCACCACCGCATCGAATGCCTCGGCTTTGGCTTTCGGCAACAGCGGGACGACAACGGGATCGATCAGTCCGTCGCGCAGTTGAATGACAGGCACGGAAAGCTGCCGCTGCAGGAACGGCAAGAGATCGGTTTCTTTGATGAAGCCCAGTTCCACCAGGGCTTCACCAAGGCGTTTATTCTTGCTGGTATTTTCCTTGAGTGCGGTTTCCAGTTCTTCGGCGGTGATGAGCTCGGCTTGAAGCAGCCGCTGGCCCAACGGCGCGGCGGTTCCCTGGGGCGCACTCTTCCGTCCGCTGCGGTCGCGCGAGGGAAGCGGCGATGGTAGTGCGTTGCGCAGGGGCGGTTCCGTCAACAGGCCGGTGGTCATTGCGCGAAGCTCCCCACGGCGGACAGGCTGTCCTGGTGAACTTCAAACCGGCTGATCACGTCGCTGACAGTGAGGATGTCGCGGCAGAGAGGGGACGGGGCTGCCAGTTTCATCACGCCGCCGCGGGCCAGACAGCGATCCTGGTAATCGAGCAGCAACTCCAGCCCGGCGCTGTCAATGAGGGGCACTTTTTCCAGATCAAACACCACCAGCGGCTGTCCCGCCACGAGGCATTGCTCAAACAAGTCGGTGAGCGGCTTGACCTGCTGGACGTTGATCGGATCATGGCCTCGGAGAATGCTCACGGCCCCCGTTCGCGCGCGCTCGAACATGATTGGGTTCCTTTTAAGCAATCGGCATGGTGATCGTGAATTGCGAGCCTTTGTTCAACTCGCTGTGGACTGCCAGTTTGCCGCCGTGCAACCGCGCGACTTCCTGCGTGAACGCCAGGCCCAGGCCACTGCCAGGCAGATCACGCACTCGATCATCAGCACTGCGGAAGAACTTCGTGCACAGCTTGGGGACCTCATCACTGCTGATGCCGATGCCGGTGTCCTCAACACTGATCTGAAGTTCTTTAGCCGCGAGAGTGACTTTGAAAGTCACGCAGCCGTTGTCCGGCGTGTATTTCGCTGCGTTGCCGAGCAGGTTGACCAGGGCCGCGACGAATTTATCCTTGTCCACCTGGATCTTGGGCAACTTGGGAGGCAGCAGCACATCGAAGGTGATCTGCTTCTGCACCATTTGGGGACGGACTTTATCACCGATCTCCGTCAGCAGCCGTTCGAGATCGACTTCGGTCCGGTGAAGCGACAGCGAACCGGCTTCCATCTGGCTAACGTTGAGCAATTCCTCGACGAACCGTGCCAGCCGGGTGGCCTCGGCGTAGATCGTGTTCAGGAAGCTCTTTTGTTGTTCGGGATCCGTCAATTCATTGACGGCCAGCGTCTCGGCATAGGCCTTGATGTTGGCCAGCGGTGTCCGTAGTTCGTGCGTCGCCGAATAGACAAACTGCGTCCGCATCTCGTCGGCGAGCTTTTGCTGCGTGATGTCCCGCACGGTCCACACATGCTGCATGGCCGAGGAATGTTCATCGCCCATCACCGGAGACCGGCTGACGCGCAAGACACCGTCCGCCAAAGTTGCTCCCAGCGGAACTTCAAACACAATCGGACGCGTTTCCTGACCTGCACCCCGGTGGAGGTCGGCACCGGGAGAAAACAATTCCTGGATCGGTCGGCCTCGTAAGTGGGATGTATCGGGAGATTGTTGCAGGAGCACACCCAGCGCGCGATTGGCGTAGGTGATGTGCCCCTCTTTATCGGTCATCGCCACCCCATCGGGCAGGCTGCTGAGAATGCGCTCGAACCGTTTGTCGAGGAGGCTCCCCAACGACTGGCTGAGTTTGGCATCCAGCGTGGATGTGGACTTCTGCCCCAGCGCTCGTTCCACAAGTCGATTCCAACCCTGTGCGGCTGGGCTCGGTTCGGTCAACGGCTGGAGTTGGAAATCGTTCGGAGAGTCGCCGGCAGACACCGCACACAATTGTCCTTCGATGGCAGCATTGGTGCGCGCGGTGCTTTGGAGCACGAGGCCGCCGATCCCCAGCGTCAGGATCGGAGCGAGAATGGCATACGGAAGCCAGTCGGCCATCCGATGCCAGTGGGTCGCGTGAAGGTCGTCGACGACGCCGACTTGCAGGCAGCCATGAGCCGTGGTTCCGGAAACCAGCGGGACCCAGTATTCCCGTCGGCTGGAACCATCCTGCCAGACCACGTGCCGTTCGATCACAGTATGCTGCGCATCCAGATCGAACCGCGTTTCGCTGATTTTGCCGACGCGGGTGGGTTTGGAGTGGGCGACATAGGTGCCATCGGTATCGATGACGCCGGCATAAGCCACCCAGACTTCAGAACCCAGGAGACCAACGAGCGCTTGAGTGCCGACACCGCGATTGTCTGCGAGGTCGGCAACGATCAGCGAACGGACTTCATGAATTCGGTGAATGAGGGCGCGCTCGGGATGACCGCCGAGCACCGAGTGTCCCAGCCAAAACCAGGCCAGAGACAATGTGATGATGCTCACCAGCCCGAACATCAGATAATGACTGAGCAGGCGGCGCGAGAGCGGTTGATGGGACGAGCGAAGTTGCATGGTTTCCACGCCTGGGGATGGGGCGTCTGTCGGTCAGGTTGGCCGTCGGTACGATGTCCAACCTCGGAGACCTTCAGGATGGAAGCGGGACATCAAACAAGCTGCGCCGATTTTTCGAGGCACTTTGCCACTGCTTCGACCAGTTCACGCGGGCTGAACGGCTTGTGCAGCAGGGTTTCAATTCCGAGTTCGCTTTTCATGCGGTCGACATTCAACTCGAGACCGCGGGCCGAGAGAAAAATGACCGGCAAGTGCCAATCCGGATAATGGATTCGCAGTGCGGTACAAACTTCTTCCCCGGTCAGGCCAGGCATCTGATAGTCGGTGACCAGGACATCGAACTTTGTGGATTGCAGCAGTTCCCAGGCTTCCGTGCCGTTCCGCGCGACTGTGACCTGATACCCGGCGTTCTGCAGGTTGAACCGCATCACGTCCGACATGACCCGATTGTCTTCCGCGACCAGGATCGAAGGTGCTGATGTCGTTGACGGCGTGCTCATGAGACAACTCCAATCCGGTTCGAAAAGCCCCTCGGAAGTTTTTGCGGCCTCCGAGGGGCCGAGAACGTCGAGATCGTCTGATGCAGTGAATTCTTCCGTTCAAACCCGCCATCGCCTCCACAACTACCACGTCAATCCCGACGAGTCGTTGAAGTAGAAGTCGCCCGTGGAAACGGTGTAGGCCCAGCCGGCACCACCGGTGACAACCGCAGCCGGATCGGTTCCAACCGCTACGGCGGCGCTCCCGGCATTGGTGCCCATCGGAGCAGCCGGGAACGGTCCCTTCAAATACGGCTTGAGCAGTGTTGGCAACGTTGCCGCATCGGCCGGATACGATCCCGTGTCCGCCCGGTAGAGTTCGATGGCATCACGAACCACCGCGAGTGACTGCTTGGCGGAGTTGGTCTTGGCGGTGTTCGTGCTGGTGGCCATCTTCGGCAACGCCACCGAGGCGATGATCCCCATGATGAGGACCACCACGACCAATTCGACCAACGTAAATCCGGACCGAGATGAAGGCTGACTGACACGCGAGGCGTACATACTGGATTCTCCTGCACGACGTGATACGGGTAAACCTCGCGGGTCTTGCGACGTACAAGTCCACGGGTGACTCTGAAAACATAGGTTGCTTTTTCTCATCGCGCACAGTTTTTTTGTGCATCCGACGATTTCACGTGACCGTTCGCGCGTGATCGCTCAGAGCGCAACCGGATGCGCTGCCGGGACATCGCGGGAACCCTGGAAGTCGGCAGCAGTGAGTCGATTGCCTCCAGCGTTGACGAGTCGGCAGCAGGATTCTTCTGTCACGCCCAGGGATAACCACCAATCTCAATAGGGATTTACGGTGAAGCGACAGCAGCCCACCCGCTGTCGGTGTTGTGTTCCGTCTGTTCGGAAAGCACCGGCTGCACCTCCAGTGAACCGGCGGTCATAGCTCAAAGACCGTCCCGCGGCGGGGGCTCATGATGCTTTTTTTCTTCGCTGGCCAAATCCTGAAGTAAGGTTGATGTAGGCCTTGAAACCGAGAAGGGGCATCGCCTCTCACGATTGGCTCGTCACCATTCTGGCTCCGTTTGCGTTCCACAGTTGTCTCCGGTAGTCCTCACGGGCGTTGAAATCATGTCGCTGGGTTTGCTCTCTCCGCCGATGGATGCGACTGTCGCTTCTCGTTCGCCCAATCACTTGGCGACGCAGGCCAGCGTGCGGCAGACACTCGACAAATTTGTCGCACTCTTTGGCGCACCGATTGATCTGTGGGTCTTTGCTGATGACGCTTGGCACCATCCAGTAGATGTGGACAGTTGCGATCAACTGGGGCCGTTGCTCGAAGTCGCCGTGATCGGCCCCGAGTCGTTGCCCAGCGCTCCGGACTCCATTCACGATCCCGTCGTACAGGAACTCTCGCCCACGATCTTTCTGATCGGTACTCCGGTCCTGCTTCCCCGCCTGCCGACCGCCGCCGGGTGCTGCCGGACGGTGGCTTGGGGAACCGTGCAGACCACATCATCCAGGTTGATCTCCACACTGCTGCAATTGTCCCGTGAGACCGTTCAGGTTGAGACCGAAGTGGAAGAGCTCCGGGAAGGAGTCATGCCCCACCTCGAACAGATCACGTCCGACTTTGAAGAGCTGACATACCTGCGGCGATTGAATCAACATGTGGTCTGTCAGGACGAATTGACCAATCCGATTGTGGCCCTGGCGCAATACATCACGTTGGAACTCATGCCCCTGGTGAAAGCCGAAGGGCTGGGATTCGTCCCCGCGGTTCTTTCCAAGCGCGGGAACGAGGCGGCTCAACTCACTATCGGTGCACCACTCGTCTGGAGTGGTCGTTGTGTGGCGGATTCACGGCAGCTTGCCGACATGATCGACAACCTCCGGGGAGATTCTCCCGCTGGCGAAACCGTCGTCTGTAATCACATCGAGACCAAAGGACGGCATGCGCAATTCGGAACCATCCGATCGTGCATTCAGGTTCCGGTGGTCCATCAGGGACACTGTTACGGCTGGCTGGTCGCACTGAACCGGATTCCACCGGCGGTTCCGTCAGGCCCGTATGCCATCCCCGTGTTGTTGGGTGAAAGTGATTTCGGGACCAGCGAAGCCGGCTTGATGAATGTCGCCGCGAATACGCTGTCGGCTCATTGTCATACCGTGGAACAGATGCGGCAGAAGGAGCAACTGCTGATTGGCATTGTCCGCTCACTCATCAGCACGCTTGATGCACGCGATCCATATACCTGTGGTCACAGCGACCGCGTGGCGATCATCGCCCGCTGCATCGGCGAACGGCTGCAACTCGGACAGAAGCCGTGCGACCAGTTGTACCTCTCCGGACTGTTGCATGACCTCGGCAAGATCGGCGTTCCCGATGAAGTCTTGCACAAGCCGGGGAAACTGACCGAAGAAGAATTTGCCATCATCCGCAAGCATCCGCGGATTGGCTACGAAATCCTGAAACACCTTCCTCAATTACAGCATGTGTTGCCCGGCGTGCTGCATCATCACGAAGCGGTCAACGGCAGCGGCTATCCCGACGGGCTGTGTGGCAATGCGATCCCGCTCTTTGCCCGCATTTTGGCGATTGCCGATGCTTACGATGCCATGACCAGTGCGCGGCCGTATCGGGCCGGTATGGAGATCAAAAAGGCACTGGGCATCCTCGCCGACGGGGCCGGCACCCAATGGGACGAGGAGATCGTGCGCGTCTTCCTCAGCGCCCACGAAGAAATCTCGGTGGTCCTCAGGGAAGCGAGTCAGTTTCACGATGCCTTGTTGAAACCGGCGGACTGGGTTTCGATCACATCCGGTGATTGTGAGATGGACGCCATCCTGTTGGCCATCTCCGCCATGAATTCCCGTGTGCCGTCGTTGGAGAATCCGTGGTCGCGTGTGGAACCTGTTCCTGAAAGCCTGCCGAGTCGGTCATGACGAGCATCTCCGCTGTCCCACCGAGCAAGACCCGCGCGGGATTCACACTTCCCGAAGTGTTGATCACCGTGCTGATGATGTCGATTTTGTCGGCGATCGCCTTACCGCGATGGGCCGCGTCTCTGCAAAAGCAGCGCGTCATCCAGGCGGCCAACCGCGTCGTGGCTGATCTCACACGGGCACAGTCCGCGGCCTATGGGTCGAGCGCTTCCAAAACCGTCACGTTCACCGTCAGCACCAGCCAGTATCTGGTGAGCGGTGTGACCCCGTTGAATCGCGCTTCCGGGACATACATTGTTGTGCTCTCCGATGACCCCTACCGCTGCACGCTGGTCTCCGTCTGGGGGCAAACCGGAACTCAAACCATCACCTTCAATGGATACGGCCTGCCGGACAAGGGTGGTAACATTGTGATCGCCGCTGCGGGAATTCAGAAAACGGTTGTGGTTGATGCCGCGACCGGAACGGCGGTGATCCAATGAAGTCGCGACAGCGCACATCCTTCGGCACGGCTCGATCGGCAGTTGCATCGCGCGGTGCGTTGCTGATGGAATTGCTGGTCACGGTGGCGATCGCCGGCTTGATTGCCGTGGGTGTGCAGGCCGCGATGGTCATCTCATTGAAGGGATTGCCGAAGTCCGACAGTCCCGCCTCGACGTTGCTCCGCGCGAACCGGATCGTCGATCGATTGGCGACAGAACTGGAAACCGCGGTCTATATCACCGAACGTTCCTCCACCGTGCTCGGGTTCACCGTTCCCGACCGTGACGGGGATGGCCGCGATGAACGAATCCGCTATGCGTGGACCGGGACTGCTGGCGGTCCGCTCACCTGGAAGTACAACGATGCCGCACCGGTGACTCTGGCCGCGAGTGTCGACCTTTTCAACCTGACACCGACGTTCAAAACCGTCGGGGAAACCTACAGCTCATCGGGAACCGAGGATGCGAACGAATCGCTGTTGATCGATTATCACGGCACGACCGGGACCGCCAATAACGATGTCACATCGTCCACATGGTTCGGGCAGTATTTCACGATGACGCTGCCGGCGGGAGCCACCGCATGGCGTCCCACGCGCGTGCAGTTCATGGGCAAGAGCGGGTCACTGCTCTCGACGACGCGTGTGCAGATCCGGTCTGCGACCGCCTTGTCACAGCCGACAAGTACCATTCTTCAGGAGTCGACCCTGATTCAAACAGGGTTGTCATCGAGCTATGGCTGGCGCAGCTTTACTTTTTCCAATCTCGATCCGATCGGACCCGGTGGGGCTGTCTGCCTGGTGTTGCAACATCAATTGGGTTTGAAATCGGTGACCGTACAGAGTTCCAGCGCGTACCCTGGCCTGTTGAAAACGACCAACAGTGGTTCAACATGGACCAACGACGGCGGGAAATGCCTCGTCAGTCAGTTGTACGGAAAGCTGACCCGTGCCGGCGGAACGCAGACTGTGAACAGCAACTATTTAACGTCCGTGGGCATTGTCCTGCGGATGACGAGCACATCTCCTACGCTGCGGACCACCACGCCGGCACTCAATCATCCGGAGTTGCTCTCCGGAAAATGGGAGCTGAAGTTCTCTCAAAACCCGACGCAGACCGACGTCAACGGCGATGGGGCCGGTGACTGGAGTGTCGATGGCGGCGGGAATTTCAACATGTCGACCATCAGCAACAGTGTCTGGCAAACCAGCAGCACGAAATTGAATACGAGTCCTGGCAACGACTTTGACAAGGTCACCATAGCCGACGTGCGATTCCGAAATACCAGCGTCGGCGGACAGGGGGCCACGTTCTCGCTGAATGCGTTGCGCAGCGGATTGTCCTGCGCTCCCGTTCTGGTCAAGCTCAAACTTCAGTCCGACGGCACCCAGACGTTAACCCTCTCTACAATCAATCTGCTGCTCCTTGAGACGACGCTCATCAGCGTTCCCGGTCTTCCCAACCAGCCGGTGGACTTGCATCTGATGATTGATCCGGCGACTTCGTCTGTCAGCCTGCGTGTAAATGATGTTCCGGAAGGATCGTTCACGCTCGCCCCGTTCGTCTATACCGATGTCAGCCGTGCGGCAACGATCGGTGCCACGGGGAGCAACGCTGAGTTTTCCTACGTCCGTATCCGGGTTCTGGAATAACGATCGTGCAGTGCCGCGCTTCGAGCCGCCGAACTTCAATGAGGAACCGCTCCGGGTTCACGTTGATTGAATGCGCGATTTCCGTACTGCTTGTCGGGTTATTGATGGTGGCGGCGCTGCGCTCGCTGGGGGCCTCGAAACGTCGTGAGTTGGCGACGGCCGAGCGGCTGCTCGGTCAACAACTCGCTGGAGCCCTGTTGAATGAAATCCTGCTGCAAGCCTACGTGGAACCCGACACGACACAGACTGCGGTGTTTGGACTGGAACCGGGTGATACGACGGGGAATCGCTCCTTGTTCGATGACGTGGATGATTACCTCGGCTGGACGGAGACACCTCCCACAGACCGCAATGGTACGGTCATTCCGGGCTTCACGGGATGGACACAGACTGTCGCCGTCAACTGGGCCGATCCCACCACACTGCAGACGACGTCGTCCAGCAATACTGGTCTGAAGAAGATCACCGTCACGGTCAGCAAGAGCGGCAAAACGCTCGGCACACTCGTCGGATACCGCAGCATTGCCTGGGTCGACACCATTCCGTCTCCGTCCGATGCCACAGGAAATCATCCGCCGGTTGCCGTGGCCTTGGTCACGTCCGCTGGTGGTTTGAACAAGCAGGTCGGCCAGACCATGACTTTCAGCGGCACGACATCCAGCGACCAGGACGGCGATTATCTGTCCTATGTCTGGGCCTTTGGTGATGGTGCCAAAGCCACGGGGAATACGGTCAATCATGTTTACAGCACCGCGGGAAATTACACCTGCACGTTGACCGTGTATGACGGCCACGGTGGTGTGTCCACGTCGGTGCTGGCCCCCGTCATCACACCTTGATTCGTTTGTCAGAGTTGCAGTCACCGTGAAAACGCATCGTCCCCGCCTTCGCCGCTCATACCGCCGCGGTACGATCTATGTGGTCGTACTGCTGTCGTCGTTGATCGTCGGGATGATCGGCCTGGCATCGCTGCAATTGATGCGTCTCCAGGCCCGGATTGGATCGGACAGCACCGATTTCATCGAAGCGCGGATTTATGCACGCGGCGCGCTGGAGATCGGCATGCTCAAAGTTCGCCAGGACCCCGCCTGGCGGTCACACTTCGGGAATGGAACCTGGCTGGCGAACCAGTCCATCGGGAATGGTCAATTCACGCTCTCCGTGGTCGATCCCATCGATAACGACGTCACCACGGGAGACAATCACCCGATCATTCTGACCGGGATTGGGACCAAAGGTGCGGCCACGTTTCAAACCTCCGTCCGGATGGAAGTCGGACCGCCGAAAGGTTCCTGCCTGGAAGCCGCCCTGGCCAGTGGCGATGACACGACGGTGAGCGGCGCGACGCTCAACAGCTCCGCGGTGGTCAGTTCCAATCACGACTTCATTGCCACGCAGGGGGCCATCGTCAATCCGAATGTGGAAGCCGAGAACGCCATCACCGGTTCAACTTATACCGGAACCACCACGGTAACCGAGACGGCCCGGACACTTCCCGATCCGCTGAGTGTGCTCGATTACTACCTGGCCAACGGCACCACGATTTCCTACTCCGCCTTGCCTGTCATGGCGACGCTCAATTTTGTCGACAATCCGGGGTTCGAGACCAATACGAACGGCTGGTATGCCTCGGGCAATTGTCAGATTGCCCGCAGCACCACGTTTGCGAAAACGGGGACGTACTCACTCAAGGTCAACAACCGCACCAGCACGACCACGGTGGCGGCGCAGAACCTCGCGCCGGTCAACACATCACGGATCATCTCCGGCCGGACGTACACCCTGACGGTTCCGTTCCTTCCCACTGCAACCGGGAACTACAGTGCCACGCTGACGATCACCAGTTCGGGCAGCGGGACGCAGACGTATTCCACTGCGACAACGACTGTGGCCAGTGGCAGTTTGAACCAGTGGAACGTTCTGACGGCGAGCATCACGCCCAGCTTCAGCGGAACTGCCACCGTTGCCACGGTGAAACTCGTGACACCCACTACCGCCGACTACTACATGGATGACGCCAGCCTGCTCGACACCGGGTATACCGCCAACACGTACTACATGGACCGCGTCCTGTTGAGTCCGAGTGTGAACCCGTTTGGTGCGGCGAACACGAACGGAATTTACATCATCGACTGCGGGAGCAAAGATGTCATCGTTCAGAACTGCCGCATCGTCGGAACGCTGGTCTTCACCAACATCAAGGACAATAAGTCGCCGTACATTCAGGGCTCGATGATCTGGGAACCCGCGATCTCCAACTACCCGGCCGTACTCTCGGCGGGAGTTGTGAATCTGGCGGTGACGAGTACCGCGCCGAATGAATCGGTCCTCGGTTTTAACATGAATCCGGCGGGCACACCCTATCCGTACGACGGTGGCACCACGAATGAGACGCTCACCGATGCCTACCCCGCCCGAATCACAGGGCTGGTCTACTCGCAGGATGAACTGAACTTCAGCGGCGCACCCAACATCACCGGCGTGGTGGTAGCGAACAGCAAGATCAACGTCACCGGGACGTCGCTCACGCTCACTTACAGCGGCATCTATCTGTCCAATCCCCCGCCGGGATTTGACGTCGGCACCTTCACCATGCTGGTGGTTCCGGGGACCTGGCAACGGACGGTGAACTGAAATGCCGATGGCGACCCGCGCACGGATCGCCATCGACTTCGTCAGCAAGAATCGGCAGGACTACGGAGTGGTGCTTTCGAACTTCCGTGCATGCAACCGGCGGTACGTCGTGGAATCGATGACATAGGAATCGAAGCCCGATCCACCGTCGAGATGCAGAAATCCACAGATCGCCGAACTGAGGACTTCCAGCGTATCGTCGCCTGACCCGAGGTCGGCGGACACATGACCATCCACCGTCAGCGAAGAAAGTTGGCAGAAGTCATTCAACGGACCGAGGTCGACCGAGACGTTGCCATCGACGGTCAACTGGTCCAGACGGAGCGATGTGGAATAGTTCCCCGTTTCCGCCCGCAGGTTGCCGCAAATGGTCGAAAGCTCCACCAGCACGTCTTCTCCGCCGCCATCGATTCTGACGTTTCCGTGAACCGCGAGTTGCGACAGATACACTCCGCTGAGTGGACCACCGACGGGATCGTACTGCGATCCACCATCAATGCTCAGGTTGCCGCGAATTTCCGAGCTGGCAATCGTGGTGTAGACCTTGCCCGTGCCGCATTTCTCAACGCGGTAATTTCCACAGACCGTCATGCTGTTCGAGCTCAATGTCGTCACGGCACCGTCCGGACAAGTCCCGAACTTGACGGTCACGTTGCGGGAGTGCAAGAGATCGAGTGACAGGGTTTCTGCACCGTCGCCCATGTCAATGATCACGTTTCCATTGAACCCGGTGAAGAACACGGGATCGAGGCTGCCGTTGACGAGTGAATATTCCCCGGCCGCAGCTTCCGGGATATACGGCTCAAAGCGCCCGCCCCCGTAACCGTTCACGGGTCGGTGAGCAGTGAGGGAGTGGGTTGATTGTGGAAGTGAGCCTGGACGGATTGGGTGACGAACTCGAAGACGTTGCGTTGTTGCTGGCGGCAGGTTTCGATGGTGGTCAGCAGCGTTTCGACGAA
>JBGSUN010000095.1:0-33302 GCA_041753475.1 Planctomycetaceae bacterium
CCGCCGCGCGGAACGCCGCCATCACGCTGTGTCGACAGCAAAACCCCCACAATCTCGCCGAAGCCCGACGAGATTTCGCCTGGAATCCCCAACCCCTCTTCACCATCCTCGGCTACTTCACGAACTGAACCGCCCTGCAACGATTACCAACCGTAATAAACGGATCAGCCCGATACCACGCCGCGGTCAATTCTGCCGGTCGGAAGAATTCCGCTCTACCGGGCTCCCCCATCGAGCGACATACTTGGAACGAGCAGTTTCTAAGTCCACTCCCTGAATCCGCAACGAGTTTCGCCTGATGTCGTCCCACAACTGGCTCTGGCGTGTTCTGGCTCCGTGGCAACAATCCCCTGCCCGGCCACGGCCGCAACGCCGTCCGTTTGTTCCCAGCGTGGCGATCATTGGGCGGATGGACTGTCTCGAACCACGGCGGATGCTGGCCAATGTTGTCACCATCGAGGCCACCAGCCAAGGGGTGTCGCTGATCGATGTCGACTCCCAGCAAGCCACCGCCGGAGATGCTTTTGACATCACCTACACGGCGACCCAGATCACCGTCACCGCGAAGACCGGCACGGAACTCCAGATCGGCGGCGTCACCAAAACCACACACACCATCAACACAACTAAGGCCACACCTCTCTTCATCGCCCTGAATGCGCCCGGAAACACTGTCACCATCACCGGCGACGGGACCGCGGCACTGGGGTGGGTCGAAGTCCGGTTCGGTAACGACACGGGCAACAATTCCTTGACGATGAATAAGGTCGTGACCGATTCGGTCACCGTCGTGGGACGCCGGAGCAACACCACGTTGACGACGCAGTCCTCGACGTTCAACGGCCCGTTTCGTGCGCTCCTCGGAGAGCAACCGAGCAGCACATTGACCATCGATCAGATGACGATCAACGGCCCCACACGCGCCGAAGCCAAATCCATGACGGTCAACCAGACGACCTTCGATGGTCGCGTGTCCGTCTTTCAGAGAAGCAGCGACAGCAAGCTCACCACCACGGCGTCGACCTACAACGAAACCGTCGGCATCGTTCAAGGCGAGAAAGGCGTGGTCAACGTCAACGCTTCCACGAACGGAGCGAACAAGTTCCACGGTCAGCAAGTTCTCAAAGGCAGCCGCAATCAAGGTACGATCTTGAACGTGGCGGAGAACGGCGCGGTGAATGATATCCCGCCGACTTTAATCCGCGCTGAATCGAAGACCATCAAAGCGCCGACCGCACCGACCGTGGATTCGGCCACCGCGGCCGTTGCTCCCGAGGCCCTGACCGGCACGTGGGATTCCGCCAACGCGCAAACCTTGAAGGTCACCGCCGGGGGTAAAACCTACACGCTGGGAACCGACGCTGCACTGACATCGCCCTCGACCGGCAAGTGGTCGTTGAAGCTGGCGGAGGTCACGCTGACCGCCGGTGAGAACGCCGTTAGGGTCGTCAATTCCAACGGTCAAGGCCACTCCGCGGAAGGCAAAGGGACCCTCACGCTCACCTCGGAGCCCGGTGAGCAGGCCACCATTCAGCAGTTCCTGACGGCGAACCAACTCACCGCCACGAAGACCGCGTCCGGGTTGAACTACGTGATCCAGACGCAGGGAACCGGCGCTGTGCCAACGGTGGGGCAATCGCTCACCGTCAACTACACCGGCTTCCTGCTGAACGCCGACGGTACGCAGGGCACCAAGTTCGATTCCAACGTCGACCCGCAATTCAACCATGTGACGCCGTTCCGCTTCACCCTCGGCCAAGGCCGCGTGATCGCCGGCTGGGACGAAGCCTTCGCCCTCCTCCCCGTCGGCACCGTCGCCAAACTCCTGATCCCCTCCGTCCTCGGCTACGGCGCGGCCGGATCATCGCCGAACATTCCAGCGAACAGCATCCTGATCTTCGACGTCACGCTGGTGTCAGCGCAGTAGCCAGGCCCCGCTGGTGAAGAGTCGGTGCCGTGCCACTGTTTCGGAGTCTTCGGAGAAACTGTGTCTTCGATCACGGCCTGCCAGCCTGTAGATTGATGATGTGCCACGGCCGTGTCGGCCGTGCAAAGTGGCAAAACGTTCTGCAAAATTGCTGCATTTTTCGCATGGTCGATCCCGTGACCGTGCTGCCGGTGACGGCCTACGAACCGACGAAAGGGCACGAATGATGAAACCCACCTTGCGAAACGCCACCCCGGAGATTCAGGCCTTGTGGGAACAGTCGGTTGCTGAGGTTGATCAGAAAGAAACCGAAGCAATGCTGGCTCAGTCCGCGGCAGCGGCGGCTGAAGAGTCTTTCAGCGGTTTCGTCCGCCGTTGCATCCGGAATGCAGGGAAACCGATCTCATTATTGGCCGCGGATGCCCATGTCGACGTGCAACGCCTCGCCCGCTTCCTGCACGGCGAAAGCCCCCTCGACACCACGGAAATCGACCGCCTGCTGGCCACCCTCGGCGTCGAAATGCTCGCCTGCGGCAAAGCGTGAGGTAGGCAACTCGGAGCTGCCCGCGAGTTGGAATCATGAAATGACGGACATCTTGCGGAATCTTCTCGCTTACGGTTCGGATGGCCAAGTCATCGTCATTGGGCATCAGCGCGAAGTCCTCGTTTATTCCGGAGTCGATGAGTCTCCATTGTGGCGGTGTGAATGCGATGCGGACATTGTGTCCGTGGGTGCCTGCCCCCTCTACGTCTGCGCTTTGGACCAAAATGGCGAGTGGAACTGTTGGGACGCATTGACGGGAGAATCGCGCCAGACATTGAGGTTGTCGGGACCGACTCTCGGAATGGCTGTCGCTGAAAATGGAGACTGCGCCGTTTTCTCCGATGAGGGCATCTCGCTGATCCGCAGTGTGCAAATCATTCAATTTCTTGCGGTGCCGTCGATCACTGCTGTCGGATGGTCAGCCGATCACAGCCTGCTGGCCTGCGGAGAGGACACTGGTCGTCTGAGTGTCTACGCACGAACCGATGACCGTGAAAAGTGGCCTCTCGAACCCCTGATGAATGTCCCCCTTGGCGATCCCATCCGTTCGATCGTCTGGAATCCCGACGGATCATGGTTGGCATCAGCGGGAAAAAAGATTTGGCAGATCGCGTCCCACGGCGAGTCTCGCAAATCGCTGTTTGACAGCGCTGAGAAGTCACCGGGATTGATAGCGGTCTCGCAAACGGGGGGCCTGCTCGCCTGCACGTTGGACGATCGGGATGTGCTGGCGTTTCACGTGGGGCATGCCAGCTTGGCGGGAAGTTTCACCTATCTCGACCGCGAAGTGACCGGGCTGGCGTTCGGCAACCATGACTATCTTGGGATTGGATTAGACACCGGCGACGGGAATAAGATTGACTTCAACAAGCCGCAAGGCGGGGTGGCCCGCACGGATCCGCATCCAGGACGTCCCCACAATCGCTGGATGTTGAAAGCCTCCATCATTCCTCTCGCGCCGGATGCGGTTCCGGATTCCGCCAGCGTTGAGACCCGCACAGAGCCACGGTCATTTTCCAGTTGGACGGGTCCGTTTGTTGGCGGAGCGGTCGGGTTCGTGACCGGCCTCAAAATGTGCGGAAACGCCGCTCCGATGGAAGCGATTCTGATCACCAGCAGCGCCACCGCGATTGGGCTAGCAGGCGGGAGCGTGATGGTATTGCTGGACTTCTTGAAGAAAAAGTGAAGCGGATTGCACTCTTCATCCCAGAAGCCGCAACGATTTGGCTATCTCCGCCCCGTCAACACCCAATACTCTTTCACCTGTTCCGCGCCGACTTGTTGGAAGCACATCGGCTTATCGGGTTGAAGGTCCCAGGCAACAACCGGAACTGCACTTTCCGTCTGCGTCCGGCGGAAATAGACTGGGGTTGGGGAGGACCGTTGAGATGCATCAGCCAAGAATTCACGACCGGGGCCGCGGACCCGAGATTGAGGGGACGCGGATCACGGTTTATGACGTGATGGACTATTACCTGGACGGCTGGCCCGCCGGGCGGATTGCCAACTGGCTGACGCAGCGCGAGGACGACATCCAGGTGGCGATCGACTATATCGAAGCCCACCGGGCCGAGGTCGACGAGGAATATCGCAAAATCGTCGCCCGTTCGGAACAAGGCAATCCGCCGGAGGTGCAGGCGATCTATGAAGCCAGCCTCCCCAGGGTGCGGGCCAAAATGGCGGAGATCCTCCAGATAGCCCGCGAACGAAAAGCGGCGGAGATCAATGGTTCCAATCCGAATGGAAGTGCCCCATGAAGGGGCTCCTTGCCGACATTAACATTGCCGGGCAAGTTCGGACCCTGATGGAAACGTTCTATGCCTCGGAAGAATGGGCCGAGTACTGGACTGCTCTCCAAATTCGCTGTCTGTTCTTTGAACATGTGGGCTTGAATCCGCGTTCGCCAGACGATGTGGTTTGGCAGACGTGTCAGGACAGCGGTTTGATTCTCATCACGGGCAACCGGAACCATGACGGTCCGACCTCATTGGAAGCGACCATCCGCACACGGCTTCAACCGGACAGCCTGCCCGTCATCACGGTGTCGCAGGCGAAATCGCTCGGATTGAACACTGCCTACACCGCCCAAGTGGGAATCAAGTTGCTCGACTACTTGTACAACATCGAGCAATACCGCGGTACCGGCCGGCTCTATGTGCCGTAGCTGACGTCCAATCCGGTGGACGTTTCGCCGCGACCCGGAGTCCGCGGAGGGGAACGCTCCACGCGCTGTGCGTTCTGCGCCGCGCTCCCCTTCGTGTCGCGGCTAAACGGTTATTTCCTTCCCGTCAGCACCCAATACTCTTTCACCTGTTCGGCGCCGACCTCCTGAAAGTACATCGGCATCTTTTCGGCGAACCAGTTGGGGGTCTTGGTCACCACGTGGACGAGGCCGCCGTGCTTGAGGGCGCGGTGGGACATTTGCAGGAAGAGCAGAGCAATTTTGTAGTGCGAGAAGTACGGCGGGTTCGCGAGGACCAGATCGAACTCGCCTTTGGGGATGAGGTTGCCGCCGGCGTCGAGGGCGGTTTCGATGTCGCTGAGACCGTTCTCCGTCGCCCCGAGATGGACACACTCCAGCGCGCGGGGATTGGAATCGACGGCGAGGACATGCACGTCCTCCGCCCGGCTGGCTGCGGCGATGGCGACGGCGCCGGAACCGCAGCCGAGATCGAGAACGTGCTGACCGGGCTTCACTTCCATGAAGTTGATGAGCGTGCGGGCACCAACATCAATGTGGCGATGGCTGAAAACACCCGGCCGCGAGTACGCCTTGATCAGTTTGTCGCCGTCGCGGAAAACGAACTCGGCCTGATACCGCTTCACCTTGGCGAGCGGGCCCGGCTTCGTGCAGAGATAGATCACGCCGCGGTCGATGGGATTGCGGGTCACCTTCGGAAAGAGCTTTTTCAGCTCGGCGTGCAGCCATTGGTCTTCAGCGTTGTCGATGACCGCGACGAAACGGCCGTTGTCTTTCAGGCGTTGATAACCGAGTTGCAGCATCTCGCGGACGAGTTCCGTTTCGCCACGGGTGCCGAAGCCCCAGACGACGAGGTCGAACGGATCTTCCGGCGGATCGGGCGTGCAGACCCACTCGATGCGGTCATCGTGCTCGGTCTGTTCGTTGTACGATGTCTGGTCGCGCTGATAGATATCGAGGAACCAGCAGACCGCGGTGGCTTCAGGATGAGCCGCGACGTAGGCCCGCGGGAACTGACCCCGGCCGACGGTATTGCAGAGCATCCGTCCGGAGGGTAACTCCGCGGCATAGTCGATACGGAGTTGCTCCGTCGTCCGCACACGGAGTGCGGTGGGCATGTCGAAGTCATCGTCTTCATCATCACGCGGGCGGCGCATGGCATTCCTCGTTCCCATGCTCTGCGTGGGAACGTCTTTGGGCGACGCTCTGCGTCGCGGGGATATGATCTGTTTCAAATTGTAAGGCGACGCGGAGCGTCTCGACCGTGCGTTCCCACGCGGAGCATGGGAACGAGTTTATTTTCTACACCACACGGCACAAATAACACTTCAGGTAATCGGTTTCGAGGCAGTGGACCGACGCGGGGTGATCCGGGCCGGGGCCGCGGGCTTCCAGAATCTGGACGTGACGACCCGATTGTAGCGACACGCGGGACAGCATTTCGGTAAACATTTCGTGAGTGACATGCCCCGAGCAACTGCAGGTCATCAGGAAGCCGCCGGGCTCGAGGGCATCAACGGCGAGACGGTTCAGACTGTAGTAACCCCGCAGGGCCGCTTCGATGCCGTCGCGATGTTTGGCGAGCTTCGGCGGGTCGAGAATGATGGTCGAGAATTTGTCCCCGGCGGCGACGATCTGTTCGAGAGCTTTGAAACCGTCTTCCTGCATGACCTGCAACCGACTGGCGACACCATTGCGCTCGGCGTTGACGTAGGTCAGTTCGAGAGCCGCGGCGGAACTATCGACGGCGATAACTTCACTGGCGGGTCCGTGAACGAGGCAATTCAACCCGAAACCGCCCGAGTAACAGAACATATCGAGCACGCGCGACTTAGCAGCGAACGACGCAATCCGCCGACGATTCTCACGCTGATCGAGAAAGAACCCGGTCTTCTGCCCCGCCGTGAGATCAACGGAATAGATGATGTCATTCTCACGGATGAGCAACGGATTCGGCGGTTCGATGCCGCGGGCGAGACCGTCGGTCATCTCCAACCCCTCGGCGGCCCGAATCCCCTTGTCCGACCGCAGCACGATCCCCTTCGGAGCGAGTTTCTGTTCCAGCAGATCGAGCAGCCGTTCTTTGCGATCGGCCAAGGCACGGGAAGTGAACTGCACCGTCAGCCAATCGCCGAAGCGGTCGATGATCAGTCCGGAGAATTGATCGGCTTCCGAATAAACGAGGCGACACGCGAGTTCGGGCGTGAAGTGACCGAACAGACGTCGGCGCAAACCGATGGCGTCGTCCAAGCGGCGGGACCAGAAATGGTCATCGAGGGACTGGTTTTCGTCCCAACAGTACAAACGAACGCGGATGTTGCTGTTCGGGTTGTAGAGGCCGCGGGCGATGAACTTGCCGTCGTGAGTCCGGAGCACAACTTCGCTGCCGGGGGCGATGTCGTCTGTCATCGACACGATCGCGCTATGATAAACCCACGGATGCTTGCTGTAGAACGGGAGCGCCTTACGGGCGTGGATGCGGACTTCAGGGAGGACTAACGTCGCGGACGGCATGCGCGGGGGGTGTTTCGAAGAATGAAAGCACGGCGAAGCGATCGGCGCGGGGCGCGAAACCGCAAAGCGAGGGATGAAGGTTGAGTGAAGCGAATGAACGGTTATGGGGTGACGGGCCGGGCGGCGGCGTCGACTTCTTCGAGGTACGCCAGCAACCGGTCCCGTTCGTTGGTCAGGTGGCGGACACGCAGCAACGACCGCACCCGCGTCGTCAGTTCTAATCGGTGAACGGGTTTCGTGAGGAAATCATCGGCTCCGGCTTTCACGGCTTTTTCGATGTCGCCCATCTCATTCAGCGCGGTGACCATCAAAATGGGAATCGTCTTAGACGTCGGGTCCTGCTTGATGCGCTGGCAAACTTCGTAGCCGCTCATTTTGGGCATCATGATGTCGAGCAGAATCAGGTCTGGCTGAAATGCCTTCACCTTCTCCAGAGTCGACGCTCCGTCGCTCGCCATCATGATTTCGTACGGATCGCTGCTTTCCGAGAGATACGCTTCGAGCAATTCGCAGTTCTGGACGTTGTCGTCGGCGATCAAAATTTTGGAAACTGGCGCGGACATAGCAATCAGCCCCGGCAGGGGAATGGGTTGGAAACAAAAGTCGACCACGCGGGACGTGTCGCATGCCCCTTCCTTGGTCGTACTGGAAGTATACCGCATGTCTGGCGGTGGCGAAACCGGGCCGTTTTGATCGTGAGCATCCCAGGGAAGGCATTCCCTGGGCTTCGGGTTAAACCGGCGGCGTGCCTTCGATGAGGCGTTGCAGCAGTTCCGGGGCGATGCGGCCGCGGAAACGGACTTTGCCATCGAAGGCTGCCACGGGGATCGTGGTGCCGTACTGCTGTACCAGCCCCGGATCGGTGTCGATGTTGACGAGCGTGATGTGCGGCAGCCAACGCTGATACGCCGTGAGGAGGGTTAGCGCGTCATCGCACAACGGGCAATCTTCGCGGGTGTACAGTGTCAATTGGCGAAAACGCAACCCGGTGCGGGACGGTCTCCATTTGGTTCGGTGTGTCACCGATGACAACGGCATGAGCAGCCACGCCCCGCCGCCGATGCCGGTTAGCCCGATCAAGAGCCATAGCGGTTGATTCGCATACCAGAACCGGGGTAAACCCCGAATGCCGGTGTTGGCTTCAATGCCGCACGCCACGAGCAAGACGACGCCCAGCATGATCGCGAGCACACCGAGTCCCGCCAGTCGCGAACCGGGCTGCTCGTCCACCGAATGGGCCACGGAGAGTTCCTTCTCTGTTTCAACGAGTTCAATGCGAAGAGGAAGGCGATCCACAGATTTCGCAGATTAGCACAGATTCGGAAAGAGGAAGAGAGGGAATGCTATGAGCCCGTTTCCAGCGGCTTTGCCCGTCTTCCTGCTCTTCAAATCTCCGTCAATCTGCGAAATCTGTGGACTGCATTTCCCTGTTCCTGGCGTTTACGGATGCGGATGTGATCCACAGAGAGCACAGAAAAAATTCGGAGAGGAACCACGGAATACACGGAGGACACGGAAGAAGAAGGGGAGAAGAGAATGTGATGGTTCGATTCGGAATTGAGCGATCACATCCGCTTCTGTCGTCTTTTCTCTTTCCCTTTCCGTGTCCTCCGTGTATTCCGTGGTTCCCTCTCTTCATTCTGTGTCGTTCTGTGCCCTCAATGGAAAACCCTCCGCTCCGATGGCTTCGACCTCGACGAGGTTATCGAAGAACGTGGCACCGCCGCCCCAGTCGGTGGTGCGCGAAGATGTGGTCAGATTGGCGTTGCCGACGCCGTTGGTCAGTTTGCTCCACCAGATGCCCGGGGCGACGACGACGCCGGGGCGGACGGTTTCACCGACCAGCACTTTTGCCTGGAAAGAGCCACGGTCGTTGAAGATTCGCACACGTTGACCGTCGATGATGTCTCGTTCTTCCGCGTCATCGGGATGCATTTCCAGCGTCGGTTCTCCGGCTGATTTTCGCAGCGACTCCGTTTCGACAAACGTCGAATTCAGAAAATGCGGCGACGGCGGTGACAGCAGTTGCAGCGGGAAGCGGGCCGCCAGTTCCGGTTGCGAATCGACCGACTCCGCAGGCGGCGCATACCACGGCAACGGGTCTTCCCCCTGCTCCGCCAGTTTCGTGGCGAAGAACTCGCATTTTCCGGTCGGCGTCGGAAAGTTCCCCTCGGCGAAGGGCACGAACGGCCGCGGCAAACGTAATCGTTGCGGGCCTTCGTTGCGCAGGACATCAACGGTGATGCCACGCAAGGCCGAGGGTTGTTCGGGCGCAGTTTCCCACAGCGCTTCCTTCGCGAGTTGCTCATCGGTGACGGCGAACAGTTCCGGTTCCAACCCGAGGCGCGACGCTAACAGTCGAAAGACATCCGTATTGCAGCGGGCTTCCCCGAGCGGGGCGATGGCCGGTTCGTTGAGTTGCACGTAATGATGGCCGTAGGTCGTGTGCAGGTCGGTGTGTTCGAGTTGTGTTGTCGCGGGGAGGACGATGTCCGCATAGTCCGTGGTGTCGGTCAGAAACTGTTCGTGCACCACGGTGAAGAGGTCGTCCCGTTTCAGACCGTGCATCACGCGGGCCGTGTCCGGAGCAATCGCCGCCGGGTTGCTGTTGTAGACGAACAGCAACCGCACGGGTGGACCGGACATTCGGCTGTGTGCCACTGGCTCTGCCAGTGTCTTCTCTTCGGAATTGTGAGCGATTGATTCGTTCGGAAAGACACTGGCAGAGCCAGTGGCACACAAAGCGTCGGCGAGGCGGCTCATGTTGATCGTGCGTGTGCCCGGCGGACTCAACAAAGGTCGTTGCAGGCCCGCGGTGTTAATCGGAAACAGCCCGCTGGTGGTGAGCAGAATTCCCCCGGATGCATCACGCCACGCACCGATGAGGGCGGGCAGACATGCAATCGTCCGCACCGCCATGCCGCCGCCGTAGTGGCGTTGCAGGCCATAGTTGACACGGATTACCGCCGGTTTCGTCGTGGCATATTCGTGAGCCAACCGTTCGATGTCCGCGGCGGCCAAACCGGTGATTTTCGCGACGGCAGCGACGGAATACTGCGTCATGACGCGATCCCGCAAGGCGTCGGTGCCGTGGCAGTACCGCGTGAGATAATCGTCATCCGTGAGACCATCGCGAAACAGGACGTGCATGATGCCCAGCGCCAGCGCGGCATCGGTTCCCACCCGTGGCATCAAATGCCAGTCGCTCCGCTCCGCCGTGCGCGAACGGTACGGATCGATGGTGACGATTTTCGCGCCGCGCTTGCGGGCAGCGACCATCCGCACCCAAAGATGCGAATTCGTGACCGCCGTGTTCGAGCCCCAGTTGATGATGTAACGGCTGTCGTCGATCGCTTCTGGATCGGTCCCGATCCGGCCGCCGATGGTGTAGGTGTACCCCGCCACCCCGGCGGTGGCGCAGATGGTGCGATCCAACATCGACGCCCCGATGCGGTGAAAGAACCGCCGGTCGAGGCTTTCGCTCTGAATCCGGCCCATCGTGCCGCAGTAACTGTACGGCAGAATCGCCTGCGGTCCCTCCGGCGACGCTATCACCTCACGAAACTTTTTGACGACGAGATCGAGCGCAGTATCCCAGTCGATCCGCTCAAACTGCCCGCTCCCTTTCGGCCCAATCCGCCGCAGTGGATGCAATACGCGCTGCGGGTTGTAGACCCGTTCGAGATAGTGCGACACCTTGTGGCACAGAAACCCCTGCGTAAACGGATGTGCTGGATCACCCCGCAACCGCGACGCATGGCCGTCCTTCACCGTGACCAGCATGGAACAGGTATCCGGACAATCCAGCGGGCAAACGAGGCGGTGAGCCTCGGCGTCACGAAGCATGAATGGGTCCTCGCCGGTACAGGCTCAAGAGAAATCGGTCCCACTCGGGCCGACGGCAAGGGAAGCCGCATCCACCGTCTCCAGAATGTTCTTGCGAAACCGCGGAAACCACACTTCGGAGATCCATTCCAGATCGCCGTAGGGCGTCACCCGGTGGACTGGGTAGCCCGCTTCAGTCAGCACCCGTTCCATGCCATCGACGGCGACCCGATTCGTGCTATGGATCAGGATCGGAAGCCGTGGTCCGTCAGTCGGGAGTTGTGCCAGAAAATCGGCGACGGCGCGACCGGTACCCGGGTCCTGATTCCAACCGTGAACCGGTTCCAGATCGTGATCCAGCGAAATCGCCAACACACGCTCAGGCGCTTCGAGAAACGCGGCGATCCATGACGGTGCGTCCGGAAGAATGATGGTGTCGTACTGACAAAACCGGTCTTCCAACCGCTCGCGCATGGCCGCGGTCCGACGTGCGTCGTCTTCCAGAATCAGCAATCGAAATCGGACTGTCATACCGAGTTCACACCAAACGCTGGGGGCGTCCGCCATCCGCAGGGAAAAAGCGAACGCCACCCGTCTCGATTTCCCATCCTTGTTGTACCAAAATCGCCCAGACGGCGAGCAGTCCAGTTTCGGAGTCGTACTGAAATGTGCCGGAAAGATTGGTCAAATCCGCGATGTGCCCCTGCTCGATCGTCAAGTCACCGGCATACAGCACGGCCTGCGCTCCTCCCAGCACTTTGGGATGCTGGTGAGCCGCGTCCGGCGCGACCCAGATGTCGCCGTTCAAATCCTGAACGTAAACGTAAAGTCCGTCGGGCAGGCCATGATGGATACGGCAAGTATGTTTGTCTTGAGCATACGGAAACGGATCGAGTGGCGGATAAATCGGCATCGAAGTTTTTTCGCGATGTCGAGGATCACGATGTCGAGAAGACTTCAAGAGTGAATACTACCCCGCCGTTCCATCGCATGGTAATCTACGGATTCGCCAGTGCATTCGCTTGGTGCCGTGGTGGCGGGGTCGTTTCCACCTTGAATTCATGATGTATGCCAACCAGCAGCCCTCTCAGCGGCGAAACGTTTCTCGCGGTTGTGGCGAAGAGCACGCTCGTCGATGCCGAGCGGTTGAAGCGCGCGGTCGATGACTTCCGCACCGCCAGTGGAAATACCAGCGATGCCACCCTCCTCGCCGAACATCTGGTGGCCAAGTCCCTCATCACCCGCTGGCAGTCGGAAAAGCTACTGCAGGGAAAGCACAAAGGCTATTTTCTCGGGAAGTACAAATTGCTTTCCCTGCTCGGCAAGGGGGGCATGAGCTCGGTCTTCCTTGCTGAGCATACGTTGATGAAGCGGCGGTGTGCCATCAAGGTGTTGCCGCACAAGCGGGTTGCTGATTCGTCGTATCTGGCGCGGTTTCATCGCGAAGCCCAGGCGGTGGCTTCGCTCGATCATCCGAACATCGTGCGGGCTTATGATGTCGATCAGCAGGCGGACCGTGATGCCATCATTCACTTTCTGGTCATGGAGTACGTCGAAGGTCTTAGCTTGCAGGAAGTGATCGCCAAGACCGGCCCGTGTTCGCTTGTTGACAGCGTGGATTATGTCCGTCAGGCGGCGGTGGGATTAGCCCATGCGCACCAGGCCGGACTGGTGCACCGCGACATCAAGCCGGGCAATCTGCTGCGGGACAACACCGGCGTTGTGAAGATTCTCGACCTGGGGCTCGCGCGGTTCTTTGACAATCAGGGTCAGGAAGAGTCCCTGACGATTCAGCACGATGAAAAAGTGCTCGGAACCGCGGATTATCTCGCCCCGGAACAGGCGCTCGACAGTCATACGGTCGATGCGCGGGCCGATATCTACAGCTTGGGTTGCACGCTCTACTTCCTGCTCACCGGGCATCCGCCTTTCACCGAGGGGACGCTGACGCAGCGGCTGATGGCCCATCAGTCCAAAGAACCGCCACCGGTGGAGAAGGACCGCGCAGAAATCCCGCCGACGTTGACCGCGATTGTGCGGAAGATGATGGCGAAGAAGCCCGATGACCGGTACGCCACGGCGGAGGACACCTCGGAAGCGCTACGAAAGTGGTTGAGCAGTTCCGCCCCTGCGGAGTGGAAGAAAGCCCACCGGCAATTGTTTGCCGGGGATGCGACGGGACGCCCGGCTCCTGTGATGGCGCAGGTGGTAACGCCGGTCGCCCCCGCACCGTCTCCGCCAGTGACATCGGCACCGATAGCGCCACCATCATCGAAGAAAGGGAAAGTCGTGCCGTCGGCACCTACCCAGGGACCAGCGTCATCGAACATCTTTTCCGTCGGCTCTCCGGCTGAGGAATCACCGTCAGCGAACACGTCGGCCGCTGATCCGAATCTTGCCGCGTTCTTCGCCGGTTTAGGCGAGGCGGCACCCCCAGCGGCCGCGCCGGCGAAGTCGGCACCGAAGCTCGTCACGAAACCGAAAGCCCCCGCTGCCAAGCCTCCTGCGATACCGCCGACCAAGCCTCCGGTTCCAGCCGCGGTGAAACCGGTGCTCGACGCCAAATCATCGGGTAAGCCTGCGGGGCCCTCGTCGGTCGTGAAGAAGCCGACAGCACCATCCTCGATTGCCGGAGCGACCCCCGCGGTGACCCCTGCGGTTGCTGATGCCGATTTTTCATTCCTCTCGGCCGCCACACCGGCAGCATCTCCGACCGAGGGAACCGGTGGTACTGGACTCTTTGATTTTCTGGGAGCGGCCCCCCCCGCCGCCGAACCACCGCCGGCCCCCGCGCCGGCCGTTGCTGAAGTCCCGCCGGTGATCGACGCGCCTGTGATCAAAGAAGCCACGGCGACAGCGCCGCCGATGGCAGAGCCGATGATTGAGATTGCAGTTTCGCCCCCTGCTCCGGCCGTTGCCGATGAGGGGCTGTTTCAGTTCGGCGACGTGTCGACCCCGGCGGCAGTGTCTGTGCCCGGTGTTGCCGTCGCCGTTGCGATTCCGGATCCGGCTCCCCCGCCGCAAAAGTCCGTCGCCCCGCCGAAGGCCAGGTCCGCCGCGAAAGTCGTCGCCCCCGAGCCGGAGTTCCGTTTCGAATCGCCGCCGACAGACGTAGCGCCGGTTGATGCAGCGGAACCTATGGCTGTTGCTCCGGGCTTTGATTTCGGTGCTCCGTCGGTAGGCCCCGTCGCAGATGGTCCCGGAATCCCGTTCGTGAACACAGTGTCTGAACCGGATGCCGTTGAGCCGGAGAACGATCCAGCGCCGGTGCCGAAGAAAAAAGCGAAGCTCGCAGTTCCCGCAGTCAAACTACCCACCGCTTTGCCGCCAGTGCTGCAAAATCGCCGTGTGCAGATCGGCATCGCCGGTGGAGTGGGCGTCGTAATGTTGGTCGGACTCGCTTACGGATTCGGCCTCTTCGGCGGGAGCGCGAAAGCGGTCACCAAGAAAGGTGATGGCAAGAAGACCACGACATCGGAGAGTCCGACAGCGGTTGTGTCCACCGGCGGCAAGCCATCAACGTCCTCGGAATGGGCCCGCAAACGGTTGGCAACAGTCGGTGTCACCGGCGACTTCAAAACGATCGGTGATGCGCTGCAAACCGCCAAGCTCCATTTCAAACCAGGCACACGCAGCCAGCCGTTCACCATCAAGGTTGCCGCGGGGACGTATGCCGAGCGGATTGTGCTCGAGGGCAAGAGCTGGCCAAACAACATTGTCATCACAGGTGACGGTGGCCCGATTGTCCTTGAACCGCGTGGTGCCGAGCCCATCATCAAGCTGGCCGATGTGGAAGGCGTGCAGATTTCCAATGTGCTCCTCAAGGCCCAGGGGAAGCCGATCGCGGTGGAACTCAGCGGCAGCCTGATCCGCTTGCGGTTGCAGAAATTCACGATGCAGGGATTCAGCGATGCCGGCATCCGCATCCGCGGTGCAGCGGGTCTCAGTTTCTCCGATGCTCGCTGTCAGATTGAAGAAGGACAATTCGAACCCGGCAGCTCTGCTGCGACGGGCGTCAAGATCCGACCAGCCGACGGCGCGGAGGGAGCCCTCTCGCAGAACATCCTGCTACAAAAGCTCAAGTTTCTCGGTCCGATGGCTGCGGGAATTGCACTGTCCGGGAAAGAAAGTTCCAGCCTCGAATTTCGCGAGTCACTGTTCGTGGAAACCAAGGTGGGAGTGCACTTCCTCGACAAAACGATCTGGCGTGATTGGCAATTCGTGAACAACACCTTCTACAAGTGTCCCAATCCGATTCTCATCGCCGAGCAACCGGATTCGAGCGCCAAGAGTTTAAGCTTCCGCCGGAATCTGTTTGTAGAATCGGGGCCGGAAGTGTTCGTGGACAAGGGCTTCGACGACAAGCCGTTGTTCCTGAACTACATGATTGGGCTGAGTCGTCTGAACTTCTCCACCCGCGCGAAACCAGAGATGCCCAAGAATGAGATCCCGATCTTCGGCGACGGTGGTCAACAGGGGAACGCGGCGCTCAAGTTTGCCTCGACCGATCCCAAGCAGGGCCGGTTCCTGGCCCCCGCAGAGAACGCTCCTCAACGGAACGTCGGCGATCAGACGCCCGATGAAAAACCGTACGTCGGGGCTGTGGCACCGTAATTCGGTCGCCCTGCCAGTTTGGTCCGCGCGGCGTCAACCTCGCTGTGACCGTTACAACCCCACCGGAGTCATGTCGTAACTCACATTGTGGAATGGTTTTAAGAAAATCAGTGAACAGCCCGACGGCGAGTTCAAAGTGGTTGTTACGCGGGCGCGTCGCCTCCTCAAGACGCAACTTGATGAGGCCTGCCATGTTAAGAAACGGCGTCGGCAAGCGTTCACCATCCCGGCTCCGAGAGCGGATGGGTCGCTAAAAAAATCTTTGCTCGCAACCTCTTCCCCAGCCATCACTTAGGGTGTACAGTTGCTCGGTGGGAGGGGCCGCGCTTAGGATGGATGCAGACAGCCAGATGCTGTTCGTCGTGGGTTTCGGCCTGCGGCTCGGGAACACGGACGCCTCGGTCGAAACACCGCCCTGCCGGCACCTGCCCGCCTTTGCCGTCCCCCACTATCATGCCTTCTCGCAAAGCATTCCATTCGCGGCAACTGGCCGCCTCGGTTCATCAACGGGCCCGCCACGGTCTCCGTCCTGCGGCGGCGTATCGTCGCCGCGGGGATGGGTCGATGCGTTCAACCGACTTCGCGGCTCCGGAAGTGTGGCATGCCCCCGTTGGAAGGACCGAGCCGAAGTACGTCGTTCAACCGGCGGGGACCGGCTTCATTCATCCGGTCACACCGACCGAGATTACCGACCGTCTGGCCGATCTCGATTCCGCGCTCGTCGCGCCGTTGGAAGTCGTCCAGCTTTCGACGATGACGCGCAAGCGAACGTTGTTCCCCTGTTACGGCATGCAATGGGGACCGAATGTTTATCTGTATCCGATCGAAGACTCGCTGATCGAAGTTTACACACGGTCGCCGAAGCCACAGCAACTCGTCGAAGCCAAAATGTTCGGCGGAGTTTGGAGCCAGCACGGCAACCGGTGGCAACTCACCTGGACCGAAGCCGCGATCAAGGACTTCTACCTCAACAACGTCCTGATCCACGAACTCGGCCATGTCCTCGACACGCGCAACACCAATTCCGACGCTCGTGAGCGCTACGCCATCTGGTTCGCCACCGAATACGGCTACCGCGCCAGCCGCGGTCGGCGATAACAGAGTTCGGGACGATTCGAGTCCATTCATTCCAACTTTGCAAATGGACTGAGACCCCCGTGGCGGCTCCCTTGATTTTGTCCCCTTTCTGCTCGCATAAACGGTTGTTTCTCGATCAACCCGGACGACCCGGAAGCCGCTGATGAGCACACATCGACAACGGGGCGCGCGACTTCCCAGCAGAGTGGCATCCAAGCCCCGCGCCCGTCGAATGGATCTGGCATGTGCAGCATCCCGTCGGAAATCGTGAAACCTCGGCGCGGACAGGAGCATCAAAGTTGTTGCTGCGGGTAGAATGGAATAGACCATCCACCGCCCCCTTTCGGAGCCTGTTATGCTTCGCGTTCGATTGCGTGCCTGCTGGTTGATCATCCTCACAGCGGCATGTTTGACAGCTCCCTCCGTTGGCTGCAGCGGTGCGAATGGGGCGGCGGTGTCGCGACCGGCTGCCGATCCGGTGCCGGTGCCGGTGCCGACGGCGGCGTCAATGTCTCCTGTTGAGGAAGAACTTATGTCTGCTGATTCACAAGCTGCCGGAACGAGCGATGTGAAGTACAACCCGTTAACCCCGGCGGAAGAGCGGGTCATTTTGCACGCCGGAACTGAGCGGCCCTTCGTCGGCGAGTACACGGACAAGAAAGACCCGGGGACTTATGTCTGCCGGCGGTGCAATGCCCCGCTGTATCGCTCCGCGGATAAGTTTGACAGCCATTGCGGCTGGCCGAGCTTTGACGACGAACTGCCGAACGCCGTCCGTAAAAAGACCGATCTGGATGGTGAGCGGACCGAAATTCTCTGCAAAAACTGCGGCGGACACCTGGGTCACGTCTTCGTGGGTGAGCGATTGACCGAGAAAAACACCCGCCATTGCGTGAACTCGATTTCGATGAAGTTCTATGCTGAAGGGACGACGCTTCCAGCCGTTTTGGGCAAACAGGACGTGGAGTGAGCGGAAACCTTGCGTTTTCGATGCGAACCCGCGTTCGTCTATTGGCGTCTGGGATGGTTGTGGTAACATGCGACGGCGGGGTTACGGTTGGGCTCGCAACCGTCAGCAGGATGCGTGTGGCCCCCGAGTCTCATAGGCGTTGGTAATGAGTGCGGTTGGTGTCCGGAAACGGCCGGTACGGCAGGGTTCCGTTGTCCCGTTGACTCCCCTGGTTGCGCCGCCGGAAGCAACCGATTCGCCCCCCCTGCGGCGCGATCTTTCCATGAGCGTCGGTGACGGCACCGCGTTCGGTGTGATGGTCGGCATCGGCGAAACCTACGTCCCGGCATTCATGCTGTTCGTCGGCATGGGAGACGTCTTCGCCGGACTCATCACCACCATCCCGTTGCTGGTCGGCAGCATTCTGCAACTGGTTTCCCCGTGGGCGGTGCGGACACTGGGGTCGCATCGCCGCTGGGTGGTGATCTGCGCTGGCATGCAGGGACTCTGTTTCCTGCCGCTGCTGGCCGCGGCGTTGCTCGGAACGATTGCCCCGTGGATTGCCATGATCGTGGCGACGATCTATTGGGGATCAGGACTGGCAACGGGTCCGGCATGGAACACATGGCAGGGGACGCTGGTCCCCCGCTCCATCCGGACGCACTTCTTCGCACGCCGCGCGCGGCTGCAACAGATTGCAACGCTTGTTGGGTTTCTCATCGGCGGGTTTGCGCTGGAGTACGGCCGCCGTTCTTCCAGTGGAACGCAAGCACTGATCTTTGTCGGCTTGTTCGCCACGGCAGCGATTTGTCGTGGATTGTCGACGGCGTGCCTGGCGGCTCAGAGTGAACCAACACCGATTCCTGCGGGACTCCGCTGGCTCTCATGGGGGGAAACCTGGCAGCGGGCATCCAGTGGATCAACCGGCCGGCTGCTGCTGTTTGCGGTGGTGATGCAGTCCGGTGTGTATGTCGCCGGGCCGTTCTTCAACCCCTACATCCTGAAGACGTTGCAGTTCACGTATGCAGAATATGCAACCTTGCTCGGTGCGTCATTCGTGTCGAAGTTCCTGCTGCTGCCGTTGTGGGGCAAACTGGCGCACAAAGTCGGTGCGCAGCGGTTGCTATGGGCGGGGGCCATTGGATTGATTCCACTGGCCGCCGGTTGGAATGTCAGCTCGAATTATGTGTGGCTGCTGGTGCTGCAACTCTTTGCCGGGGCGGCGTGGGGAGCGTATGAACTCGCTCTGGTCCTGCTGTTCTTCGAGACGATCCCGGAGCGCGAGCGGACGAGTGTACTGACGCTGTACAATCTGGCCAATTCCGCTGCGATCCTCTTCGGTTCCGCGATTGGAGCCGTGATTCTGCAATGGGGCGCCGTGACCGCCGAGGCGTACCACTGGGTTTACGCCGCCTCGACGTTGATGCGTCTGCTCGCCGTCATTCAACTGGCACTCTTCCGGCCCAGTGACATGCGGGGCGATGTGGAGGACGCCACGTTCCAACCGCTGATGTGCCAGCCAAACATGGGGTCGATGGATCAACCGATGCTGGCGGGGCCCGGGGCGACGGAGATGGATTCGCGTCCCAGTGCGAAATCCGCATAGCAGCGTGATGAACGCGGCCGGATGAGTGAGACTAGTGCTTAGTCACCGCTCAATGTTCGGGTCCTCGGTCGAGGGAATAGCGAGTAGGGAATAGTGAGTAGGTTGAAAGCAGCACACGACTTCTGGCTATTCGCTATTCCCTACTCACTGTTCCCTCAACCCGTATTTTTAGCGGTGACTAAGCACTAGATGGCCTCATCCTTCGTCGCTCCATGCACATCACTTCCGGTTGCCGGCCGGTCTGGCTGCCAACAAGAAGATCCCGCAGGGGGGAACCTGCGGGACCGGAAGGCACCATGCGTCAGGGAGAGGATAAATGGGGATGAGGACAACGACCCTTCAACACGCATGGGACAACTTCGGGCCCGGCCTGAACCCGACAGATTCACCATAGAGGAAATGCTGTGCCGTCGCCAATCTTTTCCTTGAGTGCCGAAAGACAACACGAAACCACGGCTTTTGACATCACACAGGGCGATGTACCGTAGCATTTCGCGTCATTCGTCGCCGGGTGCTTCAATTTGCGTCACGTTTTTTGGCCCGCGGGAACCTAGTCGCTCATTTCGCTCGATTTGCACGGTGCCCTTGGTGTTGACCACTTCCCGGACCCAGTAAGATGTTTCGCACGGTGCCACGGGCACCTCGTGGACTCGCCGTCTGTTTGACTTGTGACTTGCACCGCACCGACTCGCCGCCAGGAAATGAACGTGGAGTGGATTATCGGCGGTGTGGTGGCCACGGTCGTCTCGGGAATGGCCGCATGGTGGCTCGAACGGCTGATTGACCATGAACGGGCTGCCTTGGCTTTGCCCCCCACGGAGTCATCGGTCCGTTGGTACCGTCCGCCCCTGGTGACACTCGCAGCGGTCGGACTGATGCTCGGTTTAGCCTATGCCGAAACCGCCGGGCAATGTCTCGCAACGCCCGAAGTTCGACCGGATGCCGCCCACGTCCTGGCACGCGTGATTTTTCACTGTGGCCTGATTCTGTTTCTCGTTCTCGGTACCGCGATCGATCTCGATTGCTACCTGTTACCCGATCGAATCACGGTCCCCGGCATGATCTGGGGTGTGGTCGGAGCCGCGTGGATTGCGGATGCTCAGATCGCCCATTTGTGGGTCGATTGGCGGGAAGCGATCCCGCAAATCGCCGGGCCTTACATTCCTTCGTGGTACGACCAATACCGTGTGGGGCATGCCCTCGCTTGGAGTGTGGCGGGTTTGCTCACTGGCGGCCTGTTCACCGCCATCGTTCGGACCGTCAGCAGCCGGATTCTTGGTCAGGAAGCGATGGGCTTCGGCGACGTGATGTTGATGGCCATGATCGGCAGCATCGTCGGCTGGCAAGCTGTCTTGGCGACGTTCGCCGTGGCCCCCCTGACCGGCGTGTTGATCGCGATCGTGGGCTATGTCGCCTTCGGGAAAACCTATCTTCCCTATGGTCCGTGTTTGAGTGCTGCGGCGATCTTGGTTTTGTTTGGCTGGTCACGGATCTGGGAAGAAACTCGACTGTTCTTCAGTGACCCCGTGGCCATCGCCATCATTCTTGGCAGTGCGTTTGCGGCGCTGGTGATCCTTCTGGGCGCAATCCGCCTGTACCGCGCGATCCCGACGCGCTCGGCGTGATAATACCAGTCCCAGAATTCAGCTGCGCGTCTTCTGGGAGGGCGAAGCTCCCGCTGAGCCGCTGATTGTCTCAGCGTGTGGAAGCGCTCGCGGCCCAGCAGGAGCTTCGCCCTCCCACACGCAGACATTTCCTGCAATCGGTATAACTCGTTCACGAGCCGGAAGCGTCAGCGACGGTTCTCCTGTGGATTCCCCGTCACGGTGGGCGGAAAAAGACGCCACGCACAGCCTGACCGACGGTGGTGAGCTAAGCTTTCCGTAGGATTCACCGCGGAATTTCAGGGGGAATGGTGGCGTGAATTGCTCGAAGTGTGCTTCACCGCTGACTTTGCGGCCGTTTGCCGATCGCGCCCAATGTGTCTACTGCGGCGGTGTTGAGATGCTTACGGGGCACGAAAACGGGTTGGATCGACTCGTCTGGAGTGAGGAACCCGTCGAAACCGACTGCCCTCGTTGCGAGCGCGCACTCATCCGTGTGGCTGTCGACGGGAATACCGCTGCGGCGTGTGCAGAGTGTCATGGCGTCTTGCTGTCGAACCACGTTTTTGGCGCGGTGGTGCAACAGCGCCGTTCCGGATTTCGCGGTGCGGAGTCAGTGCCGCAACTCGTCGACCGCACACAACTCCACCAACCTGCCCATTGCCCCGGTTGTGAAGGACACATGGAAACTCACGTCTACGGCGGACCCGGTTGCCAAGTGATCGATTCCTGTGCGGCGTGCCACCTCGTCTGGATCGATTCGGGTGAACTCGCCGCGATCGAGCGCGCCCCCGGTCGCCGATGAGCAACAGCGCCAATCATCTCATCCAGAACTACCGCAAGAGGTCTTCGATGGTGACCCTCTTTGGTTTCGGGACTTCAAACGTCACGCCGGGAAGAACGACATACACACTACCGGGCTTCAGATCGACCGCTTTCTTGAAGCCGGGCAAGACTTTGACCGTGGCGTCTTTCTTGAAGACGTAGCCCTGATCAAGTTCGAGACCCTGAAAGAGCGGGCCTTTGAAAGCGTCTGCAACCAGTTCGACGGCCACTTTCCCGTCGCCGAGATACATCCGTCGAGCTTCGATGGACGAATTGTCTGTCTGGAGCCTGACCGTGAACCCCCCGCGGGCTTCGACATACAACAGCGTCGCGTCTTCCCCCAGTAGTCGCACTTGGATCACACCCCCATCGATGGTGTCTCCCTGTGCGGACATTGGAAGTAATACCAGTGTTCCGGTGATCCATACTATACAGGAATGGTGCATTGTTTTCCCTTTAATTTCAGTTGCTGAAACGAGGGGCGCTCTCTTTCGAAGATAAACAGCACGGTCAACTTGTCAATGCGTTTTCCGCTGGTCGTTTTGTCGAATCCCGCGAAGTTTCTTGCCGCCAAAATCACCGCAAATGAAGATCACCAGATTTTCCACCACTCTGCCGGGCATTCTGTCGACTATTACAGTGAGCACGATAGACTGTCAGGCGATTACTTGACGCATTCTGCAATTCCTTTGAGCCACGTCATGCACGAAGTTTTGGTTGGCCGACAGCCCATTTATAACAAGACGCTCGACGTCGTGGCCTACGAACTGCTGTTTCGCAACAGTGCGGAAAACCGTGCGAACATCATCGATGGCGATCTCGCCACCGGGCAACTGCTCCTCAATGCCCTGGTCGAGATTGGGTTGGATAGCCTCGTCGGCAGCCGGCTGGCCTTCATCAATTTCACACGCAAATTCCTGATGGACGAAAGCCTGTTGCCGCTAGATAAAGCGCGGATTGTGCTCGAAGTTCTCGAAGACATCGAGCCGGACGCCGAGTTTGTGCAGGCCTTGCAGCGGGCGGCTGAACTGGGTTACCGGATCGCACTCGACGATTTTGCGTACTCCGAGAAATATGAAGACTTGGTCCGCGTCGCCAAAACCGTCAAGCTGGATGTCCGCGCACTGGATCGAAAACAACTGAAAGAACATGTGACGTTGCTGCGAGATCGCGGCGTACAGGAACTGCTGGCCGAAAAAGTGGAAACGCAGGAAGACTTCGAGTATTGCAAACAACTCGGTTTCGACCTGTTCCAGGGATATTTTCTGTCCAAGCCGCGGATTGTCAGCGGGAAGACCGTTCCCAGCAACCGCATGGTGACGTTGCAGTTGCTCTCACAATTGCAGGACCCCAAAGTCCGCGTGGAACAACTGGATGCCATCGTCGGCCGCGATGTCACACTCAGCTTCAAACTCTTGCAGTGTGTGAATTCGTCGGCCATGGGACTGCGACGCAAAGTCGAATCGATCCGACAGGCGATTATGCTTCTCGGACTCGATCGGTTGCGGATGCTGGTGTCACTCATCAGCCTGAATGGCTTCACTGATACGCCGCAGTCGGTGATGACCACGGCGTTAGTCCGTGCCAAAATGTGCGAACTGCTCGGTCAGGCTTTGAAACGGGAAGACGCCAGTTCGTTCTACCTCGCCGGCCTCTTTTCTCTGCTCGATGTCTTGCTCAGTCGACCGCTCCCCGAGATTCTGAACGCGCTGAATCTAACCGACGACGTGAAGGAAGCGATTCTGAATTACGAAGGGGCGATCGGCGAGGTGCTCCGCTGCGTGATTGCGGTCGAACGAACTGAATGGGACGGTTCCGGTTGCGTCGGCTTAACGCCAACGCAAATCCAGCAAGCCTACCTGGATGCCATCACCGCCACGGAGGCCTGCCAGGCGGCGGTGGGCGAACTCCCCTCAAAATAGTCGTTTGGCAGAGTTTGCGACGCCTTTGAGGTGAACCACGGTTCGGGAGGGCGAAGCTCCCGCTGAGCCGCGAATTGTCCCGGCGCTGTGAAACGCTCGCGGCTCAGCGGGAGCTTCGCTCTTCCATCTCCTTGCGTGGTTGCGACCGGGTTCGTCTCAGGGACTCGGCAAACCCGGCCTCAGTTGCTGTGTCTGAAATCCCGGGCGGCTTGTCGAATTCGGTTCTTCTCGTTCGACTAGGGGGGTAAGCGTCACGACTCTCTCGACGCATGCCGCACAACCTCACGGAGAATCACACCATGTCCGCTTCCACTGGTACCGTCCGTCTGCATCGAGTGTTCAGCGCACCGCCGGAACGCGTTTACCGCGCCTTCCTGGAACCGGACGCGATGGTCAAATGGCTGCCACCCCACGGCTTCACGGGCACGGTTCATCACATGGACGCCAAAGTCGGCGGGACCTACAAGATGTCCTTCCGCAACTTCGGCACCGGGCATGCCCATTCCTTCGGTGGGAAGTATCTCGAACTCAAGCCGGGCGAACTGCTGCGGTATGTGGACACGTTCGACGATCCGAACCTGCCGGGCGAAATGACCGTCACCGTGACGCTGACAAAAGTCTCCGTCGGCACTGACGTTCAGATCATCCAGGAAGGCATACCCGCCGCCATCCCCGCCGAAGCGTGCCACCTCGGCTGGCAGGAATCGCTGAACCAACTCGCCCAACTCGTACAGCCGGAGATTCCCGACGGGGCGTGATGCGACGGGTGGCTGGGTTGGAATCTTCGACAACCCAGTAGCCTACCGCGCTGTTTCTAGGGCGGCGAAGACTTCGCCCCAGCCACCCGTCGACGTAGCGACCCATGCCTGTAATCAGGCTTCGGTTTGGGGTGGGCGGCGGGAGCGGAAGAGCAGAACTGCTGTCAGCAGCAGTAAAAGCACTAAAATGGAGAGTCCCAGCCAGAAGGCATCACTTCGGGTTGTTGGTGGGGATTGTGAGAAGACGTGCTGGCCTTTCAAGGGGCCTTCTCTGACGTCAAGGATCAGTTGATCGTTCTGGAGGCGATAGGGCAGTTGCCGCGGTAATTCGCTGGCCCGGGCGCTGGGTTCATCCAGTTGTATGTACCGGCCATGTTCGTCCTCCGTCACGTCCCACTTCCATCCCGTGGCGGCCCATGTTCCGCCGCGTTCTTTCCACGAGATTGCAATCTGCACGGACTCATTCGGATCCAAGTTGAAGATCCATTCGTGTCCGGATCCGCGCAGCATCCACTTCCCCTGTAGTAGCGCGCGATCTTGTTCCAAAGTCCGTTCCATGTCCTGCCCTGCATGGACCATGGAACCGACCAGCAGACAAAACAAGACTGAAGTCACGGTGAAACTTCGCATGCGGATTCTCGACAGACTTACCCTTGGGACCTGCCAACCGTTCATGGCGTACCATGATACCGAACTTGCGGCAGTGTGGCGGGGTTGGAGTCCTCGACAACCCTGAAAAAGACGCGAACATTGTCTCCGGGGCGGCGAAGACTTCACCCCAGCCACCCACCGCCGCGGAAGCCTTCTACCTGGGCTGGCAGCAGTCGCTGAATCAACTACCCCAACTCGTGCAGCCCGCGATTTCCGACGGGGCATTATTCTTGTAGGGTGGGTTTCGCCCACCATCTGTCGATCGCGGCCAAGCCTCTGGGTGTGGTTGTTTTGCGTGCGATCATTGGTGGGCACAGCCCACCCTACTGACTACTTTGGGGACGTTCTGTGCAATAACGCTGCCCTCTCCAAAGCCGCCTTGACGTGCGGGCATATATTATCTGGCCCGACGAGCTTCTCGAACTCCGTCTGTCGCATCAGCTGCGCGGGTTGGGTCCTCGCGCTGCATAGGATCATAGTTCGCCCCGTTGCATGGAGTCGCTCGGCGAGGTCTTCGAGCGACAGAAGTCCAGTCGCATCGATTGCAGTCATATTTCGGAGCCGGATGATCACAAACGGAGGTAATACGTCGATGCGGTCGAGAACTTCGTCGAGCTTTTCTGTGGCTCCGAACAGAAACGGGCCGTGGACACGAAAGATACTGACGTAGTCGGGGATGGTTTTGTCCTGTAGCGCATGGGGGCGTCCCTGCTCGATGTACTCGGGGGTGACGAGTGAAACGGTCGTTGTGTCAGAAACCTTGCGGATAAACATCAGTGCTGCGAGCACGATGCCAAATTCGACCGCAATGGTCAGGTCAGCAAACACAGTCAGCGCAAACGTGACGGACCACACGGCGATTGTGGCCCACGACATTTTGAGGAGCTTGGGGATCTCGCCCCATTCACCCATGTTGTAGGCGACGACGAACAGAATCGCTGACAGGACTGCGAGCGGGATATACTGGGCGAGCGAAGCGGCGAACATCAGCACGCCGAGTAACGTCAGCGCATGGATGATGCCGGCGACCGGCGTCTTCGCACCGGACTTGATGTTTGTGGCTGTGCGCGCGATTGCGCCCGTTGCGGGAAGTCCGCCGAAAAACGGTGTGACGATGTTGGCGACGCCCTGGGCGACAAGCTCGACGTTCGGATTGTGCTTATCGCCGCTCATCCGATCCGCAACAACGGCTGACATCAACGACTCGATGGCCCCGAGAAGGGCCACCGTTAAGGCTGGGGAAAGCAACGGAAGAATCATGTCGTATTGAAACTGTGGAGCGGCGAACGTGGGCAAACCGCTGGGAATTCCTCCGAACCGTGAGCCGATCGTTTGCACGGGCAGATCAAACACCACCACGGCCAGTGTGCCGAAGAACAGGGCGACAATGTAGCCTGGGACGCGCTTCAGATACCGCAAGCAGAGGACAATGACGGCGAGCGCGGTGACCGCGAGCAGAGTTGATGCTAACGAGAAGGTTCCCGCATGCGCTGCCAACGCTTCCATTCGACCGAGAAATTCTCCCGGCACTTTTTCTATTTTCAGGCCGAAGAAGTCTTTAATCTGCGTGCTGGCGATGAGGACGGCAATACCGTTTGTAAATCCGATGATCACTGGACGGGGAATGAACTTCACCGCTGTTCCAAGGCCGGTCAGACCAAGAATGACAAGAATGATGCCCGCCATGATCGTGCAGAGGAACAACCCGTTCAGACCGTGTTTGGCGGCGATACCGAACACGATCACGACGAAGGCACCGGTCGGTCCGCCGATTTGCGTTTTTGAACCACCAAACGCTGAGATCAGGAAGCCGGCGACAACGGCGGAATAGAGGCCTGCCTGGGGCGGAACGCCGGAAGAGATGGCAAACGCCATCGCGAGCGGTAGCGCGACAAGCCCGACTGTCAGTCCTGCAATCAAATCCGCGACGAATATCTTCGGAGAATAGCCCGGGAGCGACTGCACAAGTTTAGGCAGCGAGCTGTTTTTCATCTGAGAACCTCTTGCTTGGCAATTGCCGCCGCGTGCTACTCATCTTTGAGCAACCTCATCGCCTAGGTCATATGTCCCAGAGAATACCGCTTCATTTTCTCCAGTAGGTCCTTCAGTATAGGACGCGCAGCCAGATGAAACCCGATTGGTTTTCTTGCAAGTCAGTAAGATACGGCTCGATGCACCACTCGACCATCGGCACGGGCGAGACGGTGTGTGGCAACCCACCCGACAGAATGTGCATACGCGCCGTCAGATCATATCCAACTTGCGATGCGACCGTTGCGGCGGGCGGCTGCAGGTGGCGCAGGTGCCAAACGGTGGCCCGACATGCGGAAGTTTAGAGGCGAAAACAAAAGCCCGGCATTTTCTGAAATGCCGGGCTTTTTCGGTGGTTGTGTTACCGTCTCTTAATTCGCTCGCGACTTCCAGACCGCCGGACTTCGGTTTCCGTGCAGGACCGCAAGGATTTCCACGACCTCACCGACAACGCGGTAATAGACAACATAAGGAAACCGCTTCAAACAGACTCGCCGAACAGATTTTTACTCGGCGGCGTAGAGCAGTGGCATTGCCTGAATGTCACAAAGAGTCCGATCGACAGCATCGAAGAATTCCTGTCCCAAGCCCTCACATTGATGTTCGTACCAATGACGGGCCCCCGCCAAATCGGCTTCCGCCTCCGGTCGGATGATGAGGCGAAAAGTCATGTCGGATTCCGCAACCGTTCGCGGACACCCTCCCAAGTTGTTCCCGCATCCGGATTGGCATCCGCGGCGGCGAGGCGACGATCAAGTTCTTCGCGGTGACTTTCCGGAATCGGGGTCTCGCGCGCGGATAAACTGTCCCAGATTTCGCCTATGAGATGCAGACGCTGCTCTACCGAAAGGTGGTCGATCCCAAGATCGTGCATTGTCGGTGACATCGCGGCTCCTCGTAGTCCATGCTTCAAATCATATCCAGCTTGCGATGCGACCGTTGCGGCGGACGGCTGCAGGTGGCACAGACGCCTTCGACTTCCAACCGGTGGCCGGACATGCGGAAGCCGTGGTCGGCGGCGATTTTTTCGAGGACTTCCGCGATCGCCGTGTTGAGGAACTCGATCATCGTGCCGCATTTCTTGCAGATCAGATGATCGTGCTGCGGATAACCATAATCGTGTTCGTAAACTTCCCGATCATTGGACCGGGCGACCCGGCGCAGCAGCCCGGCTTCCACCAGCAGCTTCAGTGTCCGGTAGATCGTGGATCGACTTGCGGATGAGGACTGGCCTTTCGACCGAGCAAAGTCTCCCACCCATTGCTCGGCATCGAAATGGTCATGCGTGGCGTAGACCGCCTCGACGATGGCCTCCCGCTCCGGGGTCAGCCGCATTCCCTTCGTGAGCAGAAACTCGCGAAACTTGTCGGCGGGTGCGACCGCGACATCCATCGATGCGAGACTACTCACGATCCCCTCCGGCCCTGTTGCAACGCTTCATTATGCGTCGTCGAAATCCACGCCCATGGCATCGAACATCCGATTCAGCGCGGCTTGCAGCTTCTCGTCCGTATCATAGGTGCCATTTTCAATGGCGGCCTTGATTTGGGCGAGGCGCTCCTGCCGGACATCAGGATTCTGGCTGGCCTTTTCCAACATCTTCCCCGCCGAAGAGATCTGCAATTCGTCGCGCGGGAATTGCGGTTTGGCCACCGCAGGATCGCGCGTTACCGGCGGATTGGTGGTCGGCCGAATGGGCACGTTGCCAGGAACGGAACCGATACCGCGGACGTCCATGTCCCCCCTCCCCTGTTGGACGGGGCCGAGCGTCGTCCGGGCAGGGGTTCCCGCCGGCCGCACTCCGCCTGTGGAGACATTGTAACCCACGCCTGCCAAACGATTCAATCGGGTCTCAAATCCGGAAGCCATCGTACGTTCCCCCTGCTTGACTGCAGAAGCTGACAGACCGTCGACAAGGACGGCCGCCGGGGGAACGTCGTGATCCCAGACCGAGCGTTACCGAAATGCTAGCAAATCGTTTGCAAGTCGCGGAATAAGAATGACTTACGGCGCGAATTCGGTCAGCAGCGGAGTGACTCCGCGTAGAAGATTTATCGGCGGAAACCGGTCTGCAGGATGCAACTTCTTGACGAGAATCGTTTTGGATGATCCGGGTCGTGATGGTCGCGCAGGTGAGGGGTTTCAGGATGTCTGCGCAATGCATGCTGCATTGAGGACGACGTTCTGCTCGGACTGACGCAGGTGCCTCAGCCACGGATGACTCCAACGATTCTCGCTGAGCCTCCGTCTCATCCGGCGGAGGGCGGACCGACGTACACATCGGTGTCCGGGAACCATTTTCGCCATTGCCGCCATTCCACCAGCGAGAATGAATGGTCTGAGAACGGGAGCGATACGGATGACTGCTCAAACCGTTCTTCATCGATCAGCAGCAGCATCTCGCGGTCACGAAACCCTCCCAATTGCACCGGCAGCGGCGACTCCTGCGTTGCGTCGGTCAAGACCCGCGTGCACTGGGTACGGACGCAATGAACGACGGTAATTGGCGTACCATTGATGAGGTCATTGACGACGTGGCTGCGCAGATTCTGCAAACCGGGATCGGCTGGTCCGCTGAGCTTCAGGTCCTTCGGTGGCCAGAATGCGGTCATGCGGTAGGCGCGATGGAAGTCGCCGACGGAGACGCCGATCACGAGTTCGTCGTCCGCCAAGCGGGCTTCTGCCGCGGGAACCACCGCCGGACGATCGACTCCGGGGACCGATAATTCCGCCTCCCAGCGGCGGTTACCCGGATCAATAATGATGATCCCAATCATCACACAGGCCAGCAGCAGCACGCCGAGCGCCAAGACCAGCTTCCGTTTCGTCCAGCCGGAAAAGACAGAGAACGACACTCGATTCCTTTCGGGAAGTAGCGGCCCACTCTGGAATAATGACTGACTGGTCAGTCACAAGTCAATGCAGCTAAGCCTCTTGCGTCAATCGATTCAGGGGGGGCAAACCAAAGAGAGTGTGGTGACCAGCCGTTAGTGGCTCCGTCCGTGTTCAACCATCGCCGATTGAACACCACACCGGCGAGCAAGTTCCGCAACGGGGCGTCACTGTCCGTAGAAGGATTCGATTCTTCGTGCCACGGCCGTGTCAGCCGGGCGATTTTTCAGAGCGTTTTTCCACTTTGCACGGCCGACACGGCCGTGGCACACAATCAATCTACAGGCTGCAAAGTCCGAAATGCGCAAGACCGTGCTCGGCGTGAAGCTGTTTTTCCGAAACGACTTCGGCTTCGTCTCTCTTTCCTGCCGGTTTGGTCACGATTTCAGTGGGGGTTCGAGTAGCGCTTTGATCGTCTCGTCCTTGGTGTAGTCCAGAGGCTTCCGGCCGACTTTATTCGTGAGGGTCGGATCGGCCCCCGCCGCCAGCAGCAGCCGAATGATCGCCATCGCTTCGGCTTGCTTCCCCGCGGTTCCGGGAGCGCCCGTCGTTGTGACCGCGCGATGCAGCGGCGTCGATCCGGACCGTTTGCATTGCTGATTCACATTCGCCCCCCGTTCGATCAGGGTCTGCACCGCGGTTGGGCTGCGAAATCGCACGGCATGATGCAGCGCGGTTACGCCGTTCCTGTCCGCGGCATTGATTTCCGCTCCCGCCGTCAACAATTTCAGCAGTTGGACACGTTGCTCCGCCGGGTCCGGATCGTGTTCCGAGCTGATTTCAGACAGCGGGAGGATTTTCATCGGTGGAGACTTCCGGAACAACGATTCGTGGCTTTTCTGAATGAATGATGAACGCCACTCCGCAAATTGCCGCCACGGTGGTGGGGATGATGGTGCAGGCCGTCCAGCGGTGAATCACGTCGGTCAGCAGAGCCCAAGCCACCGCCACCAGACAGGCGACGACGAAACGACAGCGCGGCGCCGTCCACGCCCCGGCGACGATGCACGCCATTCCATCGGGCAACAACCACAACAGATATCGCGCACAAGTACTGCCGAACGACTGATCGCCAGGAATGATGCCGATGGTCATCGCGAATCTTGCCAGCAGGCCTCCCCCGCGATTACCAACATACCAGGCGACGGCGACAGCGGGCAGGACGCAAAACCATCGCAGTGACTCGATCAGTTTCTCGCGACCAGACAATTTGCGGAAGGCTTTCATGGCACGGCCCTGCCGGATCAACTGAAGTCGGCCCGCCGTGACACCCCGCGTTCGATGCAGCCCAGCACAGTCCACCAGTCACGATCTTGCAGCGCGGCCAACGGCGCCCAGAAGTTCGGCAGTGCGTGGCTACGGATCACACCATCAGCATCGGGTTCCACGAGGCGATATTCCGTCCCGTCCAGACGATGCCATAAGATCTTGACCGGTTCATCGTTGAACGCCACCACGTATTCCTGTACGCCATACTCGCAGAATCGTTCGCGGCGGCGCAAGAAGTCCGCATCGTCTTCGAGATCGAAGACATCGAGAATGAAATTCGGCGGCCCGTGAAAGACGTCGTCGCGCACCTCGCACTGCTTTTTCCGACCATAATTCAGCATCGCCACCAGGCCGGGCACTTCCCACACGTCCGGAGCCAGTTGCACGCGAGTCATCACGCAGACATACCATCCGGGCGAGAACAGGCGGTACCGGTTCACACACAACGCCAAGTCGGTCAGCAGCGCCGATTGATGAACTGCGAGTTCCGCCATCGCCATCTCCCTGCCGTGGATTCCCGATTAGCGCTGTGACGGTTCGGTACCGGGGAACCATTCCGTGTGCTGATCGCCGCCCCGACCCCAGTAGGTGACACGGGTGCCGCGCAGAAACGCAAAGTACCCCTGCACGCCGGCAGCCATCGCCCGGTGGGTGAAATCGCGGAACTTCTGCCCGTGCCGCTGGCTGTCCACAATCGCGGCCCGCAACCCGGCCAGATCAAACTCCGCTGCAACCGGTGGTAGTCCCTCGAAGGTGATCGGCGTCACGACGACATCGCCCCCCGGTCCGTAAAACGTCATCCGCATCCCGACATAATCGACGTAATAATTCTCCACACCCGCCGTGATGAGTTTGGCGACGATCTCCGGGAACGGGGCCGTTCCCGCCAGCGTGGCATGAGCCGCTTCAACGATGAGTTCGGTGTTCATGGGGTCTCGATAAACAATTCGCGGGTACTACGGCTCTGGAATACTCATACCAGTCCCCGAATTCAACTGCGTGGCTGGAGCGTCTTCTGGGAGGGCGAAGCTCCCGCTGAGCCGCTGATTGACTCAGCGTGTGGAAGCGCTCGCGGCTCAACAGGAGCTTCGCCCTCCCACGCGCAGGCAATTCCTGCGATCGGTATCAGTTGTCAACAAATTGCCCGTGCGGTGTCGTCGTCAATCTCTCGATGCCGGGGAATGGTGGATTGGCGGCCGTTGGCAGGATTCGCCCAGACCGAGTGACTGCGATCCTGTCGTCGCCGTCGTGCCACTGCTTCGTACTCGAAGCAGTGTTTTCGCGCATGTTCCAACCCGACCAAAATCACTGCTTCGAGTACGAAGCAGTGGCACATGCACCGTTACGACTCCAGCAGGGCCACCCCGCCTCAAACCGCCGCTTTAACGGTCATTACGGCGCGGATTTTCCGGGTCCCGGAGTATCTGCGGGACGAGCGGATGGAAGAATCTTTTGTTCTGAGGGCTTCGTTGCTTCGCCTGAGCTGTCGAACCCTTTACTCTGCTTCTCTTGAAGTTCACGAACTACTTTTTCTCGCTTATTTGGGTCGCCAATTATATATTCACGCGGCCTCTGGTTTGCGATTTCTTCCCTAACTACTGCCAGCTCAGGGAAAGTCGGTCTAAACACTGCCGACGACACGCTTCCGTTAATTGTGGCCTGAAGCAATTCGATTTTGACGTTGTTGAGCTTCGATCGAAAATGACCGCTCGCTGGAAAGAAATAGTCCTTACCATCTTCGCCACGAATCGTTGTGTATTCTATGTCATAATACTGATATAGAATATGGCTCACATCTGCCGAGTCATCTTCAGTCGTGACAATCCGTCGCGGCAGGAAGTTTATGGCAGGATCAAGCCAGGCCGCAGTTGTCAAAGGTGTTGATGTTGGCGATGTCCTATACTTCATATGCTTCGGCGTAACAATCTTTACGCAATCCGCCGCTTGCATCCGCGTAACCGTTCACGGGTCGGTGAGCAGTGAGGGAGTGGGTTGATTGTGGAAGTGAGCCTGGACGGATTGGGTGACGAACTCGAAGACGTTGCGTTGTTGCTGGCGGCAGGTTTCGATGGTGGTCAGCAGCGTTTCGACGAA
>JBGSUN010000096.1:0-40745 GCA_041753475.1 Planctomycetaceae bacterium
GACTTGCGCCATGTGCTGCCGCAAATCCCCCGCGGGGGAAATCATACCGGAGGCTCCTTCTCAATCGACACACTCGATCCATCGAAAACTCACCCCCATCCTACCAACCTCGTCAAGTGGGCCTAATGAACGGCCCTGGGAACCCGGAGCACGCGCCTTGTTTCAGCCGCGCTTCACACCTACGATGGTTGCGAATGCAGTGCGGACCGAGGTGCGAGGAATTCCATGGACGAACCGGCGAAAACGATTCTAATTATTGACGACGATCGCGAGATCGCGTCCACCATTCAAACGGTGCTCACGCACGCCGGTTATCGGGTCTTCCTCGCCATCAACGGCGTTGAGGGTCAGAAGCAAATTGAATCGCTCAAACCCGATCTGGTCATCACGGACATGATGATGCCGCGGATGGGCGGTTTTCCGGTGCTGGAGTTCCTGAAGACACTCACCGATCCGCCGAAGGTGATTATGATCACCGCCAACGAAGGCAGCCGCCACAAAGCCTATGCAGAAATGCTCGGCGTGGTGGACTATCTGCGCAAGCCCTTCCCGATGGAAATGCTGCTGGAATCCATCAACCGGGCGTTGACCCCGCCGGACACGAAGCCGGCTAAGAAAGCGACTCGCAAAAAGGCATGATTGGTGGTCACTGCCGATCAGTTCGTTTTGTAGCCCAGGCTGTTCTCGATGTCGCGGGCTTGCTTCGACATCAGGAATGGCTTGAACGGATCGTGTTCATCTTCCAGCGGGCGGTTGCCGCGGCCTTCCTTGCCGACCATGCCCCAGCGATCGGGTTCTTCCTCGATTTTCGGTTCATGTTGACCGGATGCCAGGCTTCCTTTTCCGCCGAGCATCGAGCACCCGGTGAATCCCAGACAAGCCACAACGCAACCCAACCAGCCGATTCTGCATACAAAGTTGAGCACGGACAGGTCTCCGGATCCAGGACAGAACAGAGCACAAGCGGCCCGGAACAGAGCTGTTGGCCGCTCGCGGAGTATCGTGGAAGCGTGGCCCACATGGCGAGAGCACCTCGGGGTTGTCTACCCTTGCAATGATCTGAATTGCTGAGAGTTTTTGCATGAACCTGCCAGAACTGCCGCTCGATTTGCTGGTCGTGGCCCCACATCCCGATGACGCCGAGATCAGCCTCGGAGGAACGATCCTGCAAAGCCGTGCGCAAGGCTTGCGCGTCGGCATCCTCGAACTCACAAACGGTGAGCCGACACCAAACGGATCGCCGGAAATTCGCGCGCGGGAAACCGCCGCCGCAACCGCGATTCTCGGTGTGCATTGGCGCGGCAACCTCGGTCTACCAAACCGTTGCCTGGAGGCGTCACTCAATGCGCGACGCGAACTGGCCGTCGTCTTTCGACTCACTCGGCCCAAAATCATCTTCGCGCCGTATTGGGAAGACGCGCACCCCGACCACGTCGCCGCAAGTAGTTTGTGCGATGCGGCGCGGTTCTGGGCGAAACTCAGTCGGACCGATATGCCGGGTGAGCCGTATCACCCGCCGCAGATTTTTTACTACTGGAGCATCCACTTACGGATTCACCCCGCGCCGGCCGGAGTGATCGATATCAGCCCCATGATCGACCGGAAAATGGAAGCCATCCGGTGCTACGAAAGCCAGCTCCTCATTGGCAAGTCGCCGGAGTTTCCCACGGCACTCGATGACATCTACGATCGCGCACGGTACTGGGGATGGTCGATTGGAGCCAAGTTCGGCGAACCCTTCGCCAGCCGTGAACCGCTGCGGATTCCGAGTCTGCAACCGTGGGTGCGTTCTCCGGGGTGACCTGAACGGAGTTGGCGTCACCCGTCGAGAATTCGCATTCCCTATGCAGCGACCCGAAGCGGACTCAGGCGGCGTTCCGGACCAATGTTGCCCTGGGGATGCCCGTCCCATTGGTGCGTGGCGACACGGCGGAGAATCCAATCCGCAATCTGCATGGCCTGCAGCGCCTGCTGGCCATCGCAATGCGGTCGGAGCTTGGTACGAACACAATTGGCGAACGAAGCCAACTCCGCGGTCAAGGCGTCTCCGGCTGCGACGGGGATGGATTCCGTCGTCAGGAATTCGCTGAAAACACGGGACTTGAGGGAATCGAGGTCAACGCCGGGTTGGCGTGCCAGTTCGACCGGTGACGGGCCGCTGATGAGCGCTGCGGACGGAGCCGTCCGGTTGACCGTTCGTTGTTGCATGTCGATGGTCACACAACCTTGATGCGACCAGACCTGCATTGTACGGCGGACTTCCGGATTCACGCGGCTGGCAGACAGATCGGCAATGCATCCATTCTCAAAAGTCAGACGAGCTTGCACCGTGTCTTCGTGCGGTCCCATCAACGTGACACCGAAGGCCTGCACATCTCGGACGGGGCAACGGACGAGCGACGAGATCAAGTCGATATCGTGCACCATCATATCGAGGACGACACCAATGTCGGTCGATCGGAACGTGAAGGGGCTGAAACGTTCCGCCCGAATGTATTTGGGAGCGATACAGTACGGCCGGGCGGCTTCCCAGGCAGGATTAAATCGTTCCACATGACCGACTTGCAACGTCACACGGTGTTGTTCGGCAAGTGCGACCAATTGTCGGGCCGTGGTGAAACTTTCGGCGAGTGGCTTTTCCACAAAGACCGGAATCCCCCGGGACAGAAAATCACCGGCGACATCGCCGTGGGCGACTGTCGGAACCACAACCGACACGGCATCGACTTGATCGAACAGATCGTGATAATCCGCGACCCATTGCGTGCCGTGTTTCTCCGCGGCTTCGCGACCGCGGGCTTCATGGCTGTCAACGACGGCCACGAGCTCCACGCGCTTCATCGATTTTAGAATACGGGCGTGGTGGCGACCGAGCGCTCCAACGCCAATCACAGCCATACGAACACGACTCATGCTGCTCTCCGTTGTGAATCTTCCGTGGCCGGTGCTGAGCGAATAATCTCGCGGGCACGGCCGTTTTTCCCGCGACCGGAAGCGTCCACGAAATCCAGGAGCGTGTGGACTTCCTGGGGCAACGGACCGGGGTTGTGATCGGCAAAGACCTGACGAACTTCGCTCAACCGCCGGTGTTCGCGATACAGCATGCGAAACGCTTGGCGGATGACGTGGATGGTAGTTTCCGGAATTCCGCGGCGGCGGAGACCGATGAGATTGACCGTGACGATTTCGGGATTGTCGCTGCCCGCAGACAGCATGAATGGCGGCACATCCTGCGGAACGCGGCAGCCACCGCTGACGAACGCCAGTGTCCCAACGGTGGCGAAGTGATGGACCACGGAATTGCCGGAAATGATCGCGTAATCCTGCACATGGGAATGGCCGCCGAGCAGCACTCCATTGCACAAGATGGCGTTGTTCTGCACGCAGCAATTGTGGGCAACGTGGGCGTTGGCCATCAGAAAGTTGTTGGATCCGATCCGCGTGACGCCGTCTTCTTTATCGGCCCCTCGATTGACAGTCACTCCTTCTCGAAAGGTGTTGTTGTCGCCGATGGTGACTTCCGTTGACGCGCCGGAGTAGCTGATGTCTTGGGGTTCCGCACCAATCACGCATCCGGGCCAAAACTGATTGCGTTGGCCAACCGTGGTGTGGCCGACAATCGTGACGTGGCTATGCAGCTTGTTTCCCGCACCAAGGGCCACATGCGGGCCGATGACACAGAACGGGCCGATCTCAACGTCATCGTCGAGTTGTGCCTGCGGGTGCACGTCGGAAAGTGGTGAAATCCGTTTCGTCATACTCAGTCGTCCCTGACTTTTCTGGCTGGTGGTTCCGCCGGAGGGCGCTTCCGGTGGCTGGCATGGTTCACCAGTCGTTCAAGCCGCGTGACGCTCCTCGTCGGTGTTCGTTTCGATCGCGCGATGCGCAGCCGCCACCTGGCGACAGATGGCGTGATTCAACGCATGTCCGGAACGATACGCGCGGAAGTGTCCGTGCAGATCGCAACCAAGCAGCGCGAAGTCACCAACGCAGTCCAATATTTTGTGTCGGACACATTCGTCCCACGCCCGCAGCTCATTTTCGATCGGGCCGTTCGCTCCGAAGATCAACAGATCGCGCGGAGTTATGCGGGAACCGTATCCCTGCGCCTTCAGAGCTGCGGCTTCGGATTCGAGGATGAAGGTTCGAGCGAAGGAAAAATTCGTGACGAACAATTCGGGTGAGAACTCGAAAGTGAGCATTTGCGGCCGGATTGGTGATCGCGGGCCGTAGTCGAGTTCAAAAGTGATAACCATCGTTCGGCGTGGTACTGGTGCAGCGGAAATGACACTGTGATCGCGCTCGCCAGTCACACGGCAGTCGTGTTCCAGAACGAGCAATGGGCGATCGGCCGATTGAATGACAAGACCCGCATCAAGCAGGGCTTGGATGCAATGCAAACTGCTGCCGTCGCCGCCGGGTGGTTCAGGACCGTCGAGTTGGACGAGGCAGTTGTCGATCTGCAACCCGGCGAGGGCCGCCATCACATGCTCGGTCATCTCCACCGTGGCACCGCCGCGGGAAATCGCCGTTCGGCGTTGACGGGGGACGACAAAATCGAGCGTGGCAGGAATGGGTTCCGTGCCGGGGAGATCGAGGCGTTGAAAGGTCACGCCCGTATTTTCGGGGGCGGGATGAAAGTGCAGCGTGATGTCGGCACCGGTGAGGAAACCCATCCCGACAACGGTGGCCGATCGAGCGATGGTCTGTTGCTTGCGAAGCGTCATACCGAAACGTCCGCCACCAGAATGCAGCACGCAGGGAGAAGAAACGCGTTACGACCCCGGCCGAGTGGCGGCCGGGGTCGATGCCGCGACAGACATTGTCTGACAAGAACAGAACGGCGGGCGCGAACTACTTGGTCCGCGGAGCCGTGGCACTGGCCGGGCGGATTGCTGTTGCCGGAGCAGCAGCACCGCCGGTGGCCCCCACCTTCTTGTCGTACATCTTGTTGAGGTAGTCGACCACCGACATGGTGATATCGTCTTCTTCGCGATGGAAGACCACTTGACGATTCATGCCTTCGATCAGCTTCTGGGCGTTTTCAGTATCCAATTCTTCGCGGTTGAACCGCAGAACGAGGGTGTACTTGAAGTACGTGGCATACTTCGCAACCGCTTCCGAAGCTTCCGTGTAGACCTGATGATAAATCTGCGATTCCTTCTTCAAGAAATCACGCTGTGCTGCCCGGCGGTAGGCTTCGAATTCCGCTGACGCCTTGGCCAGCTTCTGTTCTTCGGCCGTGAATTCCGGGCTCCCTTCGTTCAGGGCTTTCATTTTCTTCTGCAGATTCTGCACCGCCTCGGCACGAGCCTTGGCCTCGCCTTCGCTCGCCTGAATTTCTTCCTTCAGGTCTTCGCGAAGAACTTCAAACTTCTTGTAGTTCTTGAAGACGTAGGCCATGTCGACAAGCGCGATCTTGTGCGGCGCGGTGGACGCCGCCGGGGCAGCGCCATCCTTTGCCGGGCTTTGTCCCCAGGCATTCCCGGAGAGCGACAGCACGCACGACAACACGGCGACAACCGACGCCGACAGCAAATTCTTCTTCACGGCTGAGGCACTCCTTTGCATGGCCGAACAGGCAGGGGAAGGGAAATGTTCGCGTTCATGATTCATCGACCCGGGCAGGTTCCATCCTGTTTGGTGCCGATATCGCGATCATCGATGATTCGTCGTTAGCGGAAACCCAGCGGTCGCCACCCGTTCAGAACACATCGAAACCGATTCAAGGCGGCGGGTATTCTCCACACATCAGACGTTGCGTCAAGATGAGCTGACCGTTCGATGAGGTCATTCCCCCGTCGTCGTCCCGAATGACACCCCTTCCGGCAGATCCCGCCGCTCGCAACTTCGCCCCTTGCGTTCCGACATTGGCGGGCATGAAGGATCGGAAAATCTCAATCACTAGCGATTCGTGTCCACAAATCCTCGTTCAACTGCAGAAACTCATCCGCCCAGTGATAGCGATCGAGCAAACCCGTAACATCACGACCCAGAATTCGCAGCGCGGCATACACGGCTTCGATGGTTGCCAGGCCCCCCTCCGGGTCAGTGCTGACTTTCGATGTGCGGGGATAGGCCGTCTGGATCAACGGCAGTCGGCGGGTCGGGACCTCGTTGACTTTCGGAGCCAGCCGATCGACAAGTTTCCATGTCCCGTCCAGTACCAGGAGCCCGGAAGTGGCATCAGCCGCAGACAATTCCGGACCTTCCATCGCCAGGCGAACGTAGCCCGAAAGATCTTCCGGACGCCGGGGTCCCCGAAAAAACTGAAACCGCGGGTCGCCCTTTAACCACGCGACCGTACACTTCACCCGGCGCTCTTTGGGATGGACGATGATGACCGTCGGCGGCGGGGGCAGGAACAATTCGCTCATCGTACAGAACTAGGGATAGGGGATTCTGTTTGTGCGGAAGAGTAGCGGATTTCGTCTCGTTGCACGACAATCAGCCTGCCGATTTCTGCATCCCCTGACCACGGACTACTGCCCCTGCGATGCGCGTCGTTCTGTGCCATCACTGCTGGACCTGGGTCTTCCCGAGCGGAGTGCAATGCCCGGAATGCAAACGCGCCATCGCGCTGGATGAACCTGATCCCTCTGCAGAGGAACTGGGCCAACGACTCGGGACGGCGACACAATGCCTGGGGGATGTGATCTGGGAACGGCCCAAACTTCCCACGCACGGCGAATTCTGGGGAACCACCGCCGGGTTGCTGTACTGGCCGCTGTTGACCCATCAACCGAATGGGTCCATCGTCCCGCCGGAAATCTCGTCCCGGTCAAATTCGTGGTCGCTGCTTTCCCTGTGGCGACGGAGCGATGACGCGCATCTCGACCGATTGCCGCGCGAAGAATTCGCCATGCTGCCGACTGCGGGGGAACCGCTGGGGCAAAGCTTTCTGGACACCCCCGGTGCAGCGTTTCTGCCGCGCGAACATCTCGTGAAAATCACCTGCCGCGGACGAACCTGGCACATCCACCGGACAGTCGGCCGTGCGCTGCGATTCATGGTCCCAGTCGCAGTTCCCAGCGGCAAGCCCGCGTGGAGGGCATTCTTTCAACAAGACGCCTGGCGTAACATTTCCGTGGTCTCGTGACGACGAATCACCTGCGGATGCATGGCGCCACGGCTTGATTTCCGTGTGCCCTCAGAATTCTTGCGTATGACAGCGCACTACGAAACGACATGCGCTAACAGCATATCGTGCCAGGGGAGAGCCCAGTTGCTGCTGCCGACGAGAACAAGCTTGCTCCCGCTTTCCAGCAGGTTCAATTCTTTGCCGCGCCGTTCCACATAAGCCAGCAATTCGCTCGGCGGAAGTGCCACAGCGTTGGTTTCTTCCGGCAGGACGCCCCAGCAGAGTGTTAATCGACGGGCAATCTCCGGGCGATCCGTCAACGCAAGAATGGGGACGCCCAGCCGCTGACGGGACAGCGACATCGCCGTTTTACCGCCAAACGTCGCCACTGCGATGAGATCGGCCCCCAGCTTTGCCGCTGCGGTTCCCGCTCCGACGGTGATCGCTTCGGTGATTGCGGAAGCCCGACTCCGCGGGACCGAATGCATATCAGGACCATGACGCGGGACAAGCAGTTGCTCGGCATCCTGCGCGATCCGGCTCATCATCGAGACCGTTGCCACCGGGTGATCGCCGATGGCGGTTTCGCCCGAAAGCATCACGGCATCGGTCCCATCCAGAATCGCGTTCGCCACATCGCTAACTTCGGCCCGCGTCGGCAACTCATTCTTCTGCATGCTGTCCAGCATTTGCGTCGCCGTGATGACTGGCAGACGACGCTCATTGCACAGACGGATGATTCGCTTCTGCATCGTCGGGACACGTGCGATGTCGGCTTCAACACCCAGGTCGCCACGCGCTACCATCACGGCATCAGTCTCGTCGAGGATGTTTTCCAGATCGGCGATGGCCTCTGTCTTTTCAATTTTGGCGACGACCCATGGCCGGGTTTTCGTGCCGTGAGCGGCAATCAATTGATGTAAGTGGCGGATATCGGCGGCGCTGCGGACAAAACTCAGACCGATGAAGTCAATCTGATGATCGAGTGCCCAGCGCAGGTCCGCCTCATCTTTTTTTGTGATTGCCGGAGTGCTGAGTGCCACGCCGGGGAGATTCACACCCTGCTTGCTGCGGATCAGCCCGGGTTGTTCCACAACGCAGACGGCTTCCCCCACAGCGATGTCCGTGGAAAGGACTCGCAGCGCGACGGAACCGTCGGCAAGCAGCACGCGATCGCCAGGACGCAGATCATCAATGAGCGACTCATAGGTGCACGTGAGATGCTCGGGATGGTCCGGCTGAGGAGTCCTGACGAACTTCACCTGAGCGTCATCAGCACAACGCAGACCTTCCTCGGGCAATTCGCCCAACCGGATTTTCGGCCCGGAAAGATCACCGAGCAGGCCCACCGTGCGGTTGAGTTCCGCGGCGGCGGCACGAATGTTGGAAACAAGAGTTTCGTACCATTCGTACTTGCCGTGTGCGAAGTTCAGCCGAAAGATATCAACGCCAGCGATCATCAATTCCCGGATCCTCTCGGGAGATGATGACACCGGGCCGACCGTTGCAATGATCTTCGTCTTGACCAGCGCTCCCTCAGTGAAGCGCCGCCCCATCCGTTCGGCCGTATCCATGACCATCCTTCATGATTGGGAAGTACGGAGCAGCGCTTGTGATCGTTACTTTGGCGGCGTGGCAAACAGCTTTTCGTTGATCTGCTTCACCACTTCGCCTTGTTTCGCAACCGGCAGTTTGGCGGCAAGCTTCACCGTCGTGGGAATCCGGCAGATCGTCTCGTTGCAGGCCTGGTAGCGGACGATAATTTCCACTTCTTCACTGGATCCTGCTGCATTGGCCGGAATCTCCAGTGTGCCGCGAATATCGACCTTGCCGTCATACACGAGCTGAGTGGGTTCCCCTTTCGGCGTGAACTTCTTGCCCGTCGGATACTTCACTTCGATCAGCTTGGAGCCGAGCTTCCCTTTGAACTCGATTTCGGTCTTGTTTTCTTCTTCTTTGTTCTGTGGTGTGTTTGCGCGGATGTGCCACTCCGGCTGAACAGTCAGGCGGATGAGAATCTGGCACTTGTCTCCGGCGGGAAGACGATCCACAGAGAGATGAGCCTCCGCTTTAACAAGGTCCTTTTCACCGGGTTTGTTTTCCCCGTGAGCGAACGCCAGGGGCCAGACCGCGACAACGAAAGCGGCCGTTCCGATCCATCGCTTCCAACAAATACGGTGACATGGTGATTCAACAGGCTGGGCGAGCATTGACAGTCCTCTGCGCACGAACTCCGATCCTTTGTCGACGATCCCCGCCCCATCGCGACACCTTGGCATCCTCCGGCGGCATCGGCGACCCACACCAATCCCAGCCGGACCCACGAAATATACCCGCGCCGTTGCCGGAATTGCCATGCCAAGACGGCATTCCAGTCCCGTCCGCCAGAAATCCCGCTGTCATTCCGAACAGGCAAGCTACGCCAAATCGAACAGCAACACCGCGGCCGGGGCCGTGGCGCTGAGCGTCAGCCCCTCTTGTTCACTGACGGCGAGCCCATCACCAGCGGACAACTCCTGTCCCAATGCTGTCACGTTGCCGGACATCACCTGCAACCAGGCGTGCCGCGTCGCGGCAAGGTCGTAGGTCAGGCTTTGCCCGGCAGACAGATCTGCGAGCAGGACCGCCGCATCCTGCTGAATCGGAATCGCTCCGTCGCGTCCCTCTCCCGAGGCGACCGCTTGCCACCGGCCTTGACGATCGGCAACGGGATACGGCCGCTGTTCATACCGCGGCGGCAGTCCGGATTGACGAGGCAACAGCCAAATCTGGTACAGATGCACCGGTTCGGTACTCGACGGGTTGAATTCGCTGTGCCGGATGCCGGTCCCCGCCGACATGTACTGGACTTCACCCGGCTGCAAGGCGGCTTCATGCCCCAGGCTGTCACGATGGGACAAGGTTCCCGAAAGCACCACGGTGATAATTTCCATGTCGCGGTGCCCGTGCATGCCAAAGCCCTGCCCCGGTGCAACGACATCTTCGTTCATCACCCGCAGGGTGCGGAATTGCATCCAGCGTGGATCATGGTAATCGCCAAAAGAAAACGTATGCGCTGTTTGCAACCAGCCGTGATCGAATTCTCCGCGCTCATCCGCCCGCCGTAACGTGAACATGTTTCAGACATCCCATGAAATTCCGGCACACTCGCGCCCCTGACTCTCGATGTAGGAAGTCCTGGAAAGACCATCCTACGGTGAAAGACACATCGCTTCATGATGTGTCTGACAGGGGGAATTATAGCGCCGGGCTCTCACGGGGGAATGGGGCTGTACTCAGCCGCCATGGCGACAGCGTGTTGACGAATGGTTTCACGCAGGGCGACAGGGGCGATGACCGTGGCGTGGCGGCCGTATCCCAGAATCCACCAGGCGATCTCTTTGATCCCTTCCACGGTGGCCCGCCATTCGAGGATGCTGTCGTCCAGCCACCGCACCGACTGCGTGGTATGCCAGCGGACTTCGGCGACATTCCCAGCCACCGGCGGTCGAAAATGAACGACCACCTCGTGCTTGTCTTTTGGTTCCCGAATCAGATGCCATGCCAAACCAAAATATCGTTTCAAACTAAATCGCGGGGGTATCTCATAAATGGACGTCAGTCTTTCCAGTGCCTGCACACGTCCGAGATGAAACGTGCGGACCGAACGATGCAAAGAGGATCGTCCTATCACATACCAAGCCCGTCGGCTGTAAACAAAACGATACGGACTGAGCAACGTCGAAATGACGCCCCCATCAAAAAAACTCGCATACTGAATTCGCACATGCCGGCGCTCGATTAGCGCTTCGAGCAGTTGCCGATAGATCGGTTCGGACAAACCATGCGGATGATGCGGTTCGAGCCGGATGACAAACTCATCGACCGATTGCTCGGCGGTCTCCCGCAGCTTCTTCGGCAACTGCTGCAAGATTTTCTGGGCCGCGCTTCGCGCAGCAGATTGAAAAGGCACACCCTCAACCGGGTCACCCATTTGCTGGCAGACTAACAGAAGCGAGAAGACCTCCTCAACGGTCAATTCTTGCGGAATCAGCATCGTCCGGTGCGGCAGATAGTACCCCTGACGAGTGTCCTCATAGGAGACCGGTACCCCGGCGGCCTGCAATGCCGCCAGGTCCCGAAACACCGTCCGCCGACTGACCCGACACTCGGCCGCCAGCGCCGCCGAGTTGAGGACCCGGCCACTCTGTAATACGTCGAGACAGCGAAGCAACCGCCGTAACCGCCGATCCGATGTCATGGAGCTTCATTTCCCCACCAGGTGCTGCTGCAAAAATAACACGGTCGCGGCTGTGAGGTAATCGCGGTTTTCGCGGCGGCGGAAACCGTGGCCCTCATTGTCGGCGTAAATGGTCCACACCGGAGCGTTGTTCTTGCGAACCAGCGGGGCGATCAATTCCGCTTCGGAGAACGGCACCCGCGGATCGTTCTTGCCGTGCGCGACCAGCAATGCGGAGCGAATCTTGTGCGCGTTTGCGGTCGGGTTGATCCGTTCAAAGACCTTGCGCATTTCAGGATCGCGTTCATCGCCATATTCCGCGCGGCGGAGATCGCGACGGTAGGCCGAGGTAGTTTCCAGAAACGTAATGAAGTTCGCAATCCCGACGTTGTCGATCCCGGCTTTCAGTCGATCCGGGAAATGCGTCAACGATGACAGCACCATGAAGCCGCCGTACGAACCACCGCTGACGGCGACACGGGATGCATCCAATTCCGGCTGCGTGGCGATCCAGTCGAGCAGCGCACCAATGTCCTTCACGCTGTCTTCGCGCTTCGAGCCGTTATCCAACGTCAGGTAGGTTTTGCCATAACCCGCGGAACCACGAGCGTTGGGCACCAGCACCGCGATTCCCAATTCGTTGAGATAGAACTGTTCGAGACCGGAGAACGTCGGCCGGGACTGGCTCTCGGGTCCACCATGAATCTGGATGATGACGGGGGCTTTCTTGTCCGGCGAGGCGGTCCTGGGAAGAAAATAGAAGGCGGGAATCGAACGCTGATCGAAAGACGGAAACCGTATGAGTTTCGAGGTGATGAAGGTCTGCGGATCAAGCCCGCCGACTTCCCCGAACGTCCATTGCGTCAACTTTTTCTCGGCAATATCCCACGAGAAGGCATCGGCCGGGGCGTTGGGCCGGGCGAGTGTGAAACCGAGGTGTCGACCGTCCGGAGAATGCTCGACATGGTCGACGACACCGGTCGGCAACGGAACCTGTTGCACGTCCTCTCCGTCCAACAACCAGAGTGCGCTCGATCCGTCTTCATTAGTGACGACCGCGACATCGCCGGTGGCGCGATCGATAGCGATCTCTTCGACGTCCCACGTCCAACTTTGCCACTTTGCGAGCTGCGTGTAGTCACCAGTCTTCAGATTCAGGCGGAAGAGTTGTTGAAACTCGCTCCGGGCATTGGTCGCAAGGTAGACCGTCTGGTTATCCTTGCCGAAATGCAGATGCCTGAACGATACCGGACCTTTGATCGCCGTTTGTCCTGGTGGCAACGTCAGCGACGGATGCACCGGCAACGGCGCCACCGTTTTCGTGGAGACATCCAGCACCGCGGGATGCGATTCGTTGATCGACACGTACCGGTTCAATAACACACGTTTGCCATCCGGGGACCAGTCGTGAGCATGCCATGTCTGGTTGTCGACACGCAGCAGTTCGGTCCATTCCCCTGGTTCGGAAAGGGGCACGAGATATAAGTCCATATCGCGGCCGTTGCGTTTGTTATTGGCGATGACGGCATGCGTGCCGGCATCGTTGATGGGGCCGAGCAGATTGCGTGACTTGCCGTCAGTCCACAGTTCCGGGCGGCCGAACTTTCCGAGTCGTCGCAACACCTGGAAGTTTTCATCGCCACCGCGCGCGATCTCCAATAGCAGCGATCCATCCGTCCGACCGGGGATGAAGCGGCCATCTACGGGTTCTTCTTCGAATGTCACCTGCTCGCGCCGCCCCCCCGGTTCGTAGACGCGGTGGAGTTGCACTGTGCCACCGAATTGGGTGGCGACGAGCATTCCCTGACCATCCGGAGCCCAACCGCGAAACGCCGCCGAGCGGACCGATTGATACTGCCTCAACCGCTGTACGAGTGCCGACGGGACCACTGGAACCCCGTCGGTCGTGATCGCCGACGGTCGGCGGGGATCCGTTGCGGGCGCGGCCGCGGTGGCCTGGGCGGGGATGAGCGCGGTCAGGAGGCAAAACGCTTGAAGCATCAAGTTGATCCCGATGAGAGAAACCGGGTGGGGGAACATGGTGTTAGATCACCATGCTCGATGAGAATGCATCACCCGCCGAGAAATAGCAATTGATCCCGCCGTTGTCTCTCCCGCCCGTGAGAACCAGAACAATCGACAGACTCCCGCCCATGGATTCTTCCACAGGAATTCATCTTTTCGAGACAGCGGACTGATCGATCGGTATGCTACGATGTGTTCTCCCTCGATTTGTCCCGCCGCTGTCATCCGCCAGGCATGAGTACCGCTATGGCTGCACCACCTGTTGATCTCCCTGCCGACTCGGCTGCCAAGCGCGCGGCCAAACCGGCTTCGCATCTCGAACGCCTCGCTCCGGCTGAACCAAACAAGTCAACCACCCAACCGCGCCGCAGCTATGGATGGGTCTTCTGGCTGATCGTGCTGGCGCTCGGTGGAGCCAGCTGGCATTACCGAGCCGAACTCGAACCCTACGTCGCCCCACTGGTGCAGCAATTCAGCCCGCCCAAGCCGACACGGCCTCCGCTACGGGCAGTGGCTGTGGGCACGACGAAAGTCCGGCAGCGCGACGTCAGTTTTTATCTCAACGGCCTGGGCACCATTACGGCGTTCAAGACGGTCACCGTTCGCAGCCGCGTCGAAGGCGAACTCCTTCGGGTTGCCGTGCAGGAGGGCCAACCCGTCAAGGAGGGGGATTTGCTGGCCGAAGTCGATCCGCGCTTGTTTCAGGCGCAGCTAGAACAGGCGGAAGGCCAATTGGCTCGTGATACGGCGGCACTCAACTCGGCCCAGTTGACATTGACCCGTTACAAGCAACTGTTAGAAACCAAAATCGTCACGGCCCAGCAGATTGACGAACAATTCTCTCTCGTTCAGCAAGCCGAAGCCGCCATCAAATCCGATCAGGCCTTGATCGACAATGCGAAGTTGCAGTTGAACTATTGTCAGATCACGGCACCGATCACCGGGCGAATTGGTTTACGGCTGGTGGATTCAGGCAACATTGTGCGGGCCAACGATCCCACGGGAATTGCGGTCATCACCCAACTGAAACCGATTGCCCTGGTGTTCACGATTCCTCAAGACGACATTTCCCGAGTGCAACAACGTGTGCGCGAGGACGCAGAGTTGCCGGTCGAGGCATTTGATCGCGATTTCCGCAAGCGCCTCGCGGTGGGCAAACTGGTGGCCATCGACAACCAGGTCGACCCGACGACGGGAACCGTGCGTTTGAAAGCGGTCTTTGACAACGAAGACGAATCGCTGTTCCCCAACCAGTTCGTGAATGCTCGGTTGCTGGTGGAAACGCAAAAGGAAGCGGTTGTTGCCCCAACGGCGGCCGTACAGCGGGGCCCCAATTCGCTGTACGTCTATGTCCTGCAAGACGACGAAACCGTTGCACTGCGGGAGGTGGTAACCGGTGCCAATGAAGGAACCGACACCGTCATTCGCGAGGGACTGGCGGTCGGTGAGACGGTGGTCACTGACGGTCTCGACAAGCTGAAACCCGGCGACAAAGTCGTCACCAAGGAAAAGAAGAAATCGGACAACGGTGGAGACCGAGCGGCCCCCGGAGGCGAAAAACCGCGCTCCACTGAGGCGAAAGCGCCGCAATGAACCCGTCGCGGATCTTCATTCTGCGGCCCGTGGCGACCGTGCTCTTCATGGCCGCGATTGTGCTCGCCGGAGTCGTCGCTTATCGGCAACTGCCCGTGTCGGCATTGCCCCAGGTCGACTATCCGACGATCCAGATTGTCACGTTTTATCCCGGTGCCGGTCCCGACGTCATGGCGTCGTCGGTCACGGCACCGCTGGAACGGCAATTCGGCCAGATTCCCGGTTTGACACAGATGACCTCGAGCAGTTCCGAAGGCTGCTCGGTGATCACGTTGCGGTTCGCGCTGGAACTCAACATCGACATAGCCGCTCAGCAGGTCCAAGCGGCGATCAATGTGGCCACCACGTTGTTGCCGCGAGATTTGCCCAACCCCCCGGTCTACACCAAGACCAACCCGGCGGACGCACCGATTCTCACCATGGCGTTATCGTCGGACACCATGCCATTGTCGCGCGTGCAGGATCTGGCTGACACACGGTTTGCACAGAAAATCTCGCAACTCTCGGGCGTGGGGATGGTGAGCATCAGCGGTGGCCAGAAACCGGCGATCCGCATCCAGGCGAATCCCACATCGCTGTCGACGCTGGATCTCAGCCTGGAAGATGTGCGTCTCGCGCTCGCGCAGGCCAATGTCAATCAGGCCAAAGGCAGCTTCGACGGTGTCCGGCAGGCCTACACGATCGGCGCGAACGACCAACTCTTCACCAGTGATCAATATCGGCAGTTGATTGTAGCCTACCGGAATGGAGCCCCCATTCTCTTGCAAGATGTTGCCGAGGTCATCGATGGCGTTGAAAATGTCCGCCAGGCTGCGTGGATGAATGAAACTCCGGCGGTGATTCTCAACATTCAGCGTCAACCTGGCGCGAATATCATTGAAGTCGTCGACCGGATTAAAGAGTTGCTGCCGCAACTCAAAGAATCACTCCCTGCTGCCGTCAAAGTGGAGATTCTCACCGACCGGACGGTGACGATTCGCGCCTCCGTGCATGATGTGCAACGCGAGTTGCTGACCACCATTGTGCTGGTCGTTCTCGTGATCTTTGTCTTCCTGCGAAGTTTTTCCGCGACAGCGATCCCCAGCGTGGCGGTCCCGCTGTCGATTGTCGGCACATTCGGGGTGATGTACCTGCTCAATTACAGCCTCAACAATCTCACGTTGATGGCTCTGACGATTTCCACCGGCTTCGTGGTGGATGATGCGATCGTGATGGTCGAAAACATCATGCGGCATATTGAAGACGGCGAAGACCCGCTCACCGCAGCGCTCAAAGGGGCCGAGGAAATTGGCTTCACGATTGTCTCACTCAGTGTCTCCCTGATTGCGGTGCTGATTCCGCTGTTGTTCATGGGGGACATCGTCGGCCGGTTGTTCCGTGAATTTGCGGTCACCTTGAGCGTGGCGATTCTCGTCTCCGCGGTGGTGTCGCTGACGCTCACACCGATGATGTGCGCAAAGCTGCTACGTCATACACCGCCAGAAAAACAATCGTGGATGTTCCGGTTGTCGGAATCCGCCTTCGATACCGTCATCTGGATGTACGGCCAGACGCTGAACGTCGTCTTGCGGCATCAACCCGCGACAATGGTCGTCTCAGTACTCACACTCGTGGCGACGGTCTATCTTTATATGATCGTACCGAAGGGCTTCTTCCCGGTGCAGGACACCGGGGTGATTCTCGGCATCTCGGAAGCCCCACAGAGTGTGTCGTTTGATGCCATGGCCGAACGGCAACTGGCGCTGCAAAAAGTGATTCTGGCCGACCACGCAGTGGAAAGCCTGTCGAGTTTCATCGGCATCGACGGGACCAACACCACGCTGAACTCCGGACGCATTCAGATCAACTTGAAACCGCTCGAAGAACGGCACGAATCGGCGACGAATGTGATTCGCCGTCTGCAACCAAAGCTCGCGGAAGTCGACGGGATCACGTTGTTTCTCCAACCCGTGCAAGACCTCACGGTGGAAACCCGTGTCAGTCGAACCCAGTATCAGTACAGCCTAGAAAACCCGAATCGCGAGGAGCTGCGCGAGTGGGCTCCCAAGTTTGTCGCCGGGCTACAGGAGTTGCCGGAACTCGCCGATGTCACCAGCGACCAGCAGTCGTCGGGACTGCAACTGAAAGTCATCATTGACCGAGACACCGCCGCCCGGCTGGGCATCACACCGCAGATGATTGACGACGCGTTGTATGACGCCTTCGGTCAACGGCAGGTCTCGATCATGTTCACGCAGTTGAACCAGTACCGCCTGGTCCTCGAAGTCGGCCCCGAGTTCCGCAATGAGCCGCGCGATCTGGAGACTCTGTACATCGGGGCGCCCGCAGGGGCAAAGGTCCCGCTGAGTTCATTCACCACCATAGAAGAATCGTACACACCGCTGACGATCAACCACCAAGGGCAGTTTCCCGTAGTGACGGTCTCGTTCAATCTCGCGCCGGGGGTGTCGCTGGGGCAGGCGGTGGACGCGATCTCCCGCAAGCAGCAAGAACTCGGCATGCCCCCAAGCATTGTCGGCAGTTTCCAGGGAACCGCGGAAGCCTTTCTTGCCTCGCTCAAGAACACGCCTTTGTTGATTTTGGCGGCTCTCATTACGGTCTACATCGTGCTGGGAGTGCTCTACGAAAGTTACGTTCATCCCATCACGATTCTCTCCACGTTGCCGTCCGCCGGTGTGGGTGCGCTTGTGGCGCTGATGTTGTGGAAAATTGATCTCAGTGTGATTGCGATCATCGGCATCATCTTGCTGATCGGGATCGTCAAGAAGAACGCCATCATGATGATCGACTTCGCCCTCGATGCGCAGCGCAACGAAGGATTGACACCAGCGACGGCAATCTACGATGCATGCCTGCTGCGCTTCCGCCCGATCATGATGACCACGATGGCGGCACTGCTCGGTGCCGTCCCCTTGGCGATCGGTACAGGGACGGGGTCTGAATTGCGCCGACCGTTGGGGATTACGATCATCGGCGGGTTGATTTTCAGCCAGTTGCTGACCCTATACACGACACCGGTAATTTACTTGTGGTTTGATGCGATTTCCCGCCGCATGGGGTTCCAGACTTCGGGACCGAGTCACGAAGTGGAAGAGGAGGACGTGATATGAGCCTCTCGCAACCCTTCATCCACCGTCCGGTGGCGACCACGCTGTTGACGTTCGCGGTGTCGCTGGCCGGAGCAATCTCCTACTTTCTGCTACCTGTCTCGCCGTTGCCGCAAGTCGATTTCCCAACAATTCAGGTGAGTGCATCCTTGCCGGGGGCCAGTCCGGAAACGATGGCTGCCACTGTAGCAACACCGCTGGAACGACAGTTCGGCCGCATCGCCGGCATCTCGGAAATGAGTTCTTCCAGCGGCATGGGAGCCACTTCTATCACGATGCAGTTTGAACTGAGTCGCAACATTGATGCGGCTGCGCGCGATGTTCAAGCTGCCATCAATGCCGCCCGCGGACAACTTCCGCCGAACATGCCGAACAACCCGTCCTATCGCAAATACAACCCGTCCGACTCTCCGGTGATGTTCATTGCACTCATTTCGGACACGTACACACGACCGCAAATGTACGATGTCGCGTCAACCATTCTACAACAAAAGCTGGCGCAGGTGCCTGGCGTCGGCCAAGTTGGTGTTAGCGGCGGTTCTCCTCCGGCCGTCCGGGTCTCGGTCAATCCCACCGTGCTGAATCAGCTCGACATCGGACTGGATGACGTTCGGACGGCACTGTTCAACGCCAACGTCAATCGGCCAAAAGGGCAGATCTCGGACAACGAACGGACGTGGACCATCACTGCGACCGATCAACTTTTCCGCGCCGAAGACTACAAACAATTGATTGTGGCGTATCGTAACGGCGCCGCCGTCCGGCTGGAGAACGTGGCGGATGTCGAGGACTCGGTGGAAGACATCCGCACGATTGGTCTGTACAACGGACGGCCATCGATTTCGATGGAGATTTATCGCCAGCCGAACGCGAACATCATTGAAACCGCCGACCGCGTTCGGGCCCTCATCCCCACTCTGCAGGCACAAATCCCGGCGGGGATTGAAATGCGGGTTTCGGTGGATCGAACCGCGGTGATTCGCGCGTCGGTGCATGATGTACAACTGACGCTGCTGCTATCCGTCATGCTGGTCATTCTGGTCGTGTTCGTATTCCTGGGCGATTTACGCTCCACGCTCATTCCCGCCGTCGCGGTGCCCGTATCGCTGCTCAGCACGTTCGGTGTCATGTACCTCATCGGCTATAGCATCGACAATCTCTCTTTGATGGCCCTGACCATCGCCACAGGTTTCGTCGTCGATGATGCCATCGTGGTGATGGAAAACATCACTCGATATCTCGAACGGGGCTTGTCTCCCGTCCAGGCGGCTTTACGGGGGGCGCGAGAGATCGGCTTCACCGTGCTGTCGATCAGCGTTTCACTCGTTGCCGTGTTCATCCCGATCCTCCTGATGCAGGGCCTGGTCGGGAGATTATTCAATGAGTTCGCGATCACACTGTCGGTCGCGATTGCGGTGTCGCTGATCGTGTCGTTGACGACTACGCCGATGATGTGTGCCGTCCTCTTGAAGCCGCATGTTCACAGCGATGATCCCCGGCGGCAACGTTGGACGGAGTGGCTCTTCAGCGGCGTCTTGTGGATGTACGGTATCTCCTTGCGCTGGATCCTCAAACGGCAGTTGCTCACGCTGGCCACCACCGTGGCGCTCATCGGTTTGACGGGTTACCTCTACGTCATCATCCCAAAAGGCTTTTTCCCGCAACAGGACAATGGTCGGTTGATCGGCATGGTGCAGGCCGATCAGAACACATCGTTCCAGACGATGAGCAAGATCCTCGAGCAAGTGATTGCCGTAGTTCAGGAAGACCCGGCGGTCGAGGTCGTGGTGGGTTCCGTTGGTTCGAGCGGTCGCGGTGGATCCACCAGTTCCGGGCGGATTTTTGCCGCACTCAAACCACTCCATGAACGCAAGCTCAGCGCGGACAAAGTGATTGCGCGTCTCCGCAGCCAAACGGCCCGCGTGGCGGGGGCCTCGCTGCTGATGAAACCCGCCGAAGACTTGCGAATTGGGGGTCGACCCTCGGCGGCACAGTTCCAGTACACGTTGAGCGCCGACACGCTGGACGAACTCAACGAGTGGGCACCGAAGCTGCTGGCCGTGCTAAAAACGATCCCGGGCATGGTCGATGTCAACATTGACCAGCAAAGCCGCGGGTTGCAAACCCGGCTTGATATCGATCGGCAACTGGCAGCCCGGCTGGGTGTCAGCATCGCCGATATCGATAACAATCTGTATGACGCCTTCGGTCAGCGGCAGGTCTCGCGGATGTATCGGGACAAGAACCAATACAACGTCGTGATGCAGGTGCAGCCCGAGTTCTCACAAGGACCGGAGGCCCTGCGGTACCTGTACATCAGCGGCGCGAACAATGCCCGCGTGCCGCTGAAATCGCTGTTCTCGGAGACGTCGAAGAACGTGGCCCTCTCGGTCAACCATGCCGGGCAATTTCCCTCGGTGACGCTGTCATTCAACCTTGTGCCCGGAACATCGCTGGGAGACGTGGTCCCGCTGATTCAGCAAGCGTCCCGCGATTTGGGGCTGCCGGGAAGCATTCAAGGCCGGTTTGAAGGCACGGCGCAGGTCTTCCAGCAATCGCTCCGCAACCAGCCGATGCTGATTCTCGCGGCGCTAGCGGCGGTCTACATCGTGCTGGGAATTCTGTACGAAAGTTACATTCACCCCCTGACGATTCTCTCAACATTGCCTTCGGCCGGTGTCGGTGCACTGCTGGCGTTACTGGTCTGTCGGATCCCGCTCGATGTGATGGGAATCATCGGCATTCTGCTGCTCATCGGGATCGTGAAGAAAAACGCCATCATGATGATCGACTTCGCCCTCGATGCCGAGCGCAACGAGGGACAAGCTCCGGAAGAAGCCATTTACAATGCGTGCATCCACCGCTTCCGGCCGATCATTATGACCACGATGGCCGCACTCCTCGGCGGCCTTCCGCTGGCGATGGGAAACGGCATCGGTGCCGAACTTCGCCGCCCGCTGGGGATCGCGATTGTCGGCGGTTTGATTCTCAGCCAGATGCTCACGCTCTACACCACACCGGTGGTCTATCTGTACCTCGACCGCGTGCGGTTGTGGTGGTCGCCGAAGAGCACGGCCATGCTGTCACCTGCCGTCGCAGTCCCGCAGGGCTCGCCGATGGTCACCGGTGGCTGACTCACGATCAGATCACCAGGACATCCAGAAACCACTCGGTGATGAGCTGTTCGGCTGCCACGGGAGGCGTCTTGAGCCAGGCAAGGGCATGGCGGCGCACGAAGTCGCGCTGCCACTCTTCGCGAAGATAATCGACCGGGCTCTTGCCATCGATCCGCGCCAGCAGACACGCGGCGAGATGCCGCGGGGTGCGCTCGGAAACCTCGTGGAACATCAGGCCCGTTCGCGCGGCCATGAGGCTCTGGCGGTATCGATTCCAGAAGTGTCCCACCAGCAGCACCCAGCGTTCAGAGACTGACCGATGGAGTAGCGACTTGAGCAACAGATGACTGAGGAAGAAACTGAGGTCGAACGCCGGGTCGCCCCAATGGCCGGTTTCAAAATCGACCAGCGACACGCCATCGGGGTGAACGAGCACGTTTTTCGGGCTGAAATCGGCATGCACCAGGCACACTCGATGGGCCGTCATGTCAGCGATCAACTCAGCGACGGGACCATTCAAGTCCGGATGCACACGGGCGATGTACCGGTAAAACGGATCGATCCGCAATTCGTCGAACAGCGACCAGTCCTCGGGGTCGGGTAGGCCATTGGGGTTACCGAAGGTGCTGGTGTGAATCGTGGCGAGCATGTCGCCCAAACGGTCGGCAACCTCCAGCCGCACCTCGCCGTTAAGGAGTTGTTCTTTCCAAACGACATGATCGGCACGGATCGCCTCCAGACCCAGCACGTAGTTCGGGCGGTCCTCGAACAACACCTGCGGCACCACGCCAGGGTGAAACTGCGGGGCAAGCGTGCGGAGCACATCCGCTTCGCGATAAATCCGTTCGCAGCGGCTGAGCCATTCGATCTTCGTCCGCAATTGCGGACGCGATTGCTTCACAATGAACGACAGCTTTCCGGCCACATCCACCCGGAGTACCAGATTGGAAACTCCCCATGCAAGTGGCTGAATGCACGCCATGTCCTCGGCGGTTAACCAGCCGCGCTCCGTCAAATACGCCTGTGCGGTTTCGGGAGTCAGCCACTGCGGTTCCATCAATGTCCGCGTTCCAGTCCATTGAGAGGGGAGTGTGCGTTACTTCGTCACGTCCGGAAGTTTGCCCATTTCATAGGCTTCCAACCGTTCTTTCATCGCCGCACGTTCCGATTCCTCGGCAAGACTCACTGCTTCCTTTTGTACTGCAATCGCTTCATCTTGCCGACCTTGACGGAACACCAGACACGCCAACGTGTCAAGGACCGCCGCTTTGTCGGGACCTTCGCACTCAGCAAGTTCCCGGCGGGCAAATTGCTCGGCAAGGGAGAAATCGAGGCCGTCGATATCGGTCATCACAGCCATTTCATAGGCGACGAGATCGTTCAGGCAGCCCTTCATCCCGACGTCGTCGCCGAGTTGCCTGGCCAGACGGTTGACCGCCGGGCCATCCTTTTTCCCCGCCGCAATTTTGAACCGCACATGGCGGGCCGAGAAGCGAAAACTCTCCGGGCATTCCCGTTCGAACTGTTGGGCCAGCCGTTCGGCTTTGTCCCATTCCTGGGCTTTCATGAGTCGATCAATGTGGAGGGCATACTTCTGTGCGACGCGTGAGAATTCCCGTCGTTCTGTCCGCTCACGTTTGGCTTGTTCAATGCTGAAGGTTCCTTCGAGAATCGATGAGACAATCGTTGCCTTCAATCCTTGAGTCGGACCGAACCAGGCGATGCGCTGTTGTCGGTCGATCACAAACGCCGTCGGCACTCCGAGACCGCTAGTCGCCGCGACCCAGGTGCGGTACATCGTCCCCCTGCGGTCATCCAACGCGATACGGCAGGTCACTTCGCGATCCAAGTCCCTGAGGAACGGTTGTGCGGGACCGCTGAGGTCTTCCCAACAGTGCTGGGCGATCACGACCAGTCCCTGATCGGCAAACTTCGTTTGCAACTCACTGAGGTCGGGCAGCGATTCCCGGCAGATTTCATCTGCCGACCAGAAGGCAACGACGTACACATGTTGAGCATCAAATTTCTTAACCGGCTCGCCCTGCAACCATTTGGCGACTTTCAACGGCGGCGCGGGCTGGCCCATGTCGAGTGCGGGCTGGTGACGCTTTCGGGGTTGAAAGACCGTTCCGAAAGGAACCAGCGGTACCGCTTGATCGGGAACCGGGGGACCGATTTCCGAGGTTGTCCCGCTCGACGTCAAGGGGATCTCGATGTCCTCATACGGCTCCCCGACATTTTCCCCGCGTAAACCGTTCCATTTGAGACGGCCCATCGCGGCGCGGGTCGTGGCTGCGACCTGTCTAGGCATGGCCCGCAGCCGCTCTGTGATTGAGCGAGAAGCGGTGTCCGACTTGGGGACACGGTTGCCTTCGGTCTCTGGGGTTTGTGCTCCCAAAGAACCGCAGGCCGTCAGAGCCAGAAAGCCCACCAGCCAGCCGTGTCTGTATGAATTCTGCATGGGTGCGATCCCGTCTGAATCCGCTTCGGAGGATCATTGAGCGGCGGGATTCTAACAGGTCCGGATACGGCTCCAAGCCGAGTTTTCGGCGCGCGGCAGCGTTCAATTCACAACTCGATCAGCGTTTCTTATTCATCGGAGTCGGGAAGCTCACCTTTTTCGTAGCTTTCGAGGGTCTTTTGCAGCGATTCCCGTTGCTTCCCTTCGGTCCGCTCGATGGCTTCCTTTTGCGTGGCGATCGCTTCGTCTTTCTTACCCAGCCGGAAGAGCACGCGGGCCAGGGTGTCGAGGACGGCCCCTTTTTGAACGCCTTCGCTCATCTCGACGCCGCGCCGGGCCACCCGTTCCGCAAGTTCGAGGTCCAATCCCTCCACATCCTTAAGGAGCGCCACCTGCCACGCCACCTGATTCAACATCGGTCCCGTCGTGTCTTCCTTATCACTGATGAGAGCCACCACGCGATTGATTGCCGGGCCGTCTTTCTTGGCAACGGCGATCCGCATTCGTTGCAGGTGCGCGGTCGACTTGTATTTCTCCGGGGCTTCGCTCTCGAACTTGTCGACGAGGGCTTCGGCTTTGTCCCATTCTTTAGCGCGGACGGCGGTCGCAATTTCCTTGAGGACCGACCGTGCCATCTCCAGGAATTTCTGTTGAATCACGCGGTCCCGTTTGGCTTGTTCGATGTCAAACGTTCCAGCCAGCACAGCGGTCAGGATGGAATCATTGAGGTCCATCGGATGGCCGATCCACGCGATCCGTTGCTCCTTGTCGATGACGAACGCGGTGGGAATCCCCGATTGCCCCGCGGCTTCCATCCAGGTGCGGGCCATCGACCCTTTCTCGTCGGTCGACTTGTCATCGAAGGCGATCCGATAAGTCATCTTGTCGCCCATTTCTTTGACGAACGGTTCAACCAGATCCTCATCGCGCTCCCAGCAGTCTTGACCGATGACAATCAATCCTTTCTCGGCAAACTTCACATGCAATTCGTTGAGATGCGGGATCGAGGTCCGACACGGTCCGCACCACGTTGCCCAGAATTCAACGATGTAAGCATGTTCGTTATCAAACTTTTCAATCGCATCCCCCTGCAACCATTTCGAAACAGCCAGCGCCGGGGCCGGCATGCCGATGTCCAACGTCGGTTCGGCGGGCTTTACCTGTTGAAATACGGAAGGTGTCGAGGGCTCAGCTTTCACGGTGGATTGAACGGCAGCCTTCTCCGGCGACCACGCTCCGGCCATCGACAGGATCCCACGGGCCGGAATCGCTTCATGCACCACCATCAACGTCGTTTCTGCTCCCGGAGTATGCGGGACCTTGGCCCCGTCCCCAGCGCCTTCCGTCGGTTCTTCATCGTTGACCGGCACGCTGGGACCATCCATCGTCAGCGGACTGATCCGCGCGACATGACCAATTGCATTGCCGTAGCCATCCAGAACGGCAGCCCCACTGGAACCCGGTGCCCAGTCGGTGCTGACATTGATCCGCAGGAATTGCAACTCGCCGAGTGTGTTCGGCTCTCCGCGTTTCCTCTTGAGCCAATAAAATCGGTTGACAATCCCTTCGCTGAAATAACCGTGCTGATCGAACGGATCACTGAAGCAAAACGCGGCGTCTCCCACGGCGACGTTGTCGTTCAACGGCAACGGTTTCAGCGGGTCCCCGGCAACGCGCACCAGGCTGGCATCGACTACCTTGTTCGCCGCCAGAATGGCCGTCACTGCGCGGACTTTCCCGGCGTTGTCGACCGCCACCAGCGATGCTTCATGTAGCCCTTTCATTGGCATCACACAGTGGTAGCACGTCGCCACAACACCATCCGCCGTCACGGCATACCCCCCCGTGAGATGGATTTCCCATCGACCTTTTTCACTGCGGCGGCCGTACCAACCCACACGAACCATCGCCTCTCGCGCGACTTGAGCCACCTGCCGCGGCGTCAACCGACGACGATTCGGTGGTGGGAAAGCGATCGCGCTCGGCGTCGGCTGCGCAAGTTGCGATCGGACGGTTTCTTCGGACATTAATTCACCGGCTTCACGCAAGGCCGCGGCTTGCTTCAGCAACGCGCGATTGCGGGCCATCGTCCCGTCGATTTCGATGACCGTTCCCGGAGCTTGTGCCCCTGCGGTTAACCCCGCCGAGAGTACCAGCCAACCAGCCAGCCATCCGCACCATTGAGAACGTTGCATCTTCGTATTCCTGTCAGGTCCCACCGACGGCGATGAACTCGCCTCGCGATTCTACCACACGGCGAAACGCTTCCTAGACGAACGCTCAAACCGAGTGCATCAACCACTCAGCAAGTTCTGCGGCGTGTTGATAATCTGGGATAATGAGGTTCGCGCCGGATTCAATCAGCCGTTCCCGTTTCCACGGTTCGCAAACGCCAGCGCGGTGCAGTTCATCGCTGGCCACGCCGATGGTGAAGCCGCCCAGTTCCGACATGTTCTGCGTCTCGACGACACCATCCCCGACACCGATGAGCGCGATGGCATCGATGTTGTGCCGTGCTAGCAGATCCTGCATCACCTGCAACTTGGAAAAGGCATGGGGATCGTCGCCAGGACCAAAAATGCGGCCTTCAAAGAAGTGGTCGATTTCCAGCACACGGGCTTCTTCACGGATGAATTCGAGTTCCGTACCGCTGGCCAGCGTCAGTTCCACACCGGCATTGACCAGCGCCGTGAGGAACGTCCTGGCACCGGGGACCATCAGATCATCCGGCGTGGACTCACCCGCGCGGATGCGGGCTTTCCGCTCATCGATCCGCACACCGAGCCGTCGCAGATATTCCTGGTGATACTCTTCGGGAATGCCGGGGATGCCACCGCGCGCCGCAATTTCTTCTGCGAAGCGCTGCATCTGATAGATCGTTGGCTTGCCGTTCAATCCGAGCACGTAATGCCGGACGATCTCCCGCAACACGGGTTCGGTATCGGTGGCACCGGGAAGGTTGATAAGGTGTTCCACCATCATCGTGACCATCACCTCGGTCCAGCCGCCGCGGATCAGGCTAAGGGTCCCATCAAAATCAAACACCGCACATTTCGGCCGCGTGGTCGAAGTCCACGGACGATGCCATTCCCACGATGCTTCCCCACGCGACACAACGATGCTTCCTTGTTCAATATTCTTCACCTACGCAATTCGCCGATGCCTCGACTCTCGCAGAAATCCAGGCTCATCGCCATCCTGAAGAGAGTCGATCATGGCTGGATCAAGGGTGAGGATGGCCTCAGGCGATACCGAAATCGAGTGACGACTGCAAGAAACGGTGCGATGCGGTATTCTTTTCGACGATCAATGAATGGATCGCACACGGGAGAGGCACTGTGATTGACGGATGGGCATGGCAATTGGCACGGATCCAGGTATTCGGTCTTCTCATCGCGATGCTGCCCGGAGTGGTGGCCGCAGGCGATTGGCCGCAAATCCTTGGACCGCAACGAAACGGTATCGCGCCCAAGGAAAACCTGCGGTCGAAATGGGAAGGAGACTCACTGAAAGCAGCGTGGTCGGCTCCGTGTGGCTCCGGGCTGGCCGGGGTCGCCGTCGCCGAGGGAACAGTGATTCTGTTTCATCGCCTGGGAGACGAAGAAACGCTGTCGGCCTTCGATGCGGAAACAGGAAAGCCTCGCTGGAATCGTGGTTTTCCCAGCAGCTTCCAACCGGCCATCATTGACGATGATGGCCCGCGCGCGGTGCCAACGATTGCCGGTGGAAAAGTCTTCGCCTACGGTGCCCAGGGCCGATTGATCTGCGTCGATCTGAAAACCGGCGCAGCGCTGTGGAACCGTGAAACACACAAGGAGTTCAGCGCTCCCGACGGTTACTTCGGGGCGGGGAGTGCTCCGCTGGTCGAAGGAAAACTGGTGATCGTCAATGTCGGCGGTCCAAAGGGCGCGGGGGTGGTGGCGTTCGAGGTCGCCACCGGTAAACCGATCTGGCGGACGAGTGACGAACTCGCCAGTTATGCCGCCCCCGTTGCTGCGACACTCGGTGGACAACGCCGCGTGCTGGCCATTACCCGGTTTCAATTCCTCGGCCTTGATCCGGCCACTGGCAAAGAAGCGTTCCGTCTACCCTTCGGCGCGCGCGGTCCGACTGTGAATGGTGCAAGCCCGGTGCTGCTCGGCGAATCGGCGTTGCTCACCGCCAGCTATGGGATCGGCGCAAAGTTAGTGAAGCTCTCTGCCAGCGGTGCTGAGGTCACATGGGAGGACACCGTACTGTCGAGCCAATACACCACGCCGATTATTCATCACGGGATGGTCTACGGCGTCGATGGCCGGCAAGATGGTGGCCCGGTCAGCTTGAAGTGCTTCGACCCGGCAACGCGGAAGGTGAAATGGGAAGAGACGCTGCCGCAATATGCCACGCTCATTGCCGCAGAGGGGTTGTTGCTCGTCATGCAGACCGACGGAATGCTCCGCGTGGTATCACTCGATGCCGAAAAATACGTCGAAAAGGCGTCACTGAAGTTGATGACCGGAACCACGCGGCCGTTACCGGCATTGGCGAACGGCCGACTGTACATTCGCAACGAACGAGCGCTGGCGGGATTTGATCTGCGCGGCGAACCATAAGATTCTCGATAACGACGATCTAAGCGAACTCATCGGATCATGATCCGTAGCAAGCGTTCTGAGAAGGGGGCGAAACCGCGAGGCATGTCAGGGACGCGGTTCCTGTTTCTTACCCGCTTGGTAAAGGTCTTCCATCTCCGCCAGCGTGGCGTCGCGGAGACTTTTTCCCTGTTGCCGTAGGGCGTCCTCGATGTATCGAACGCGGCGTTCAAATTTGGCATTGCTGCGGCGCAGCGCTTCTTCTGGATTGATGTGCCACCGGCGGGCGATGTTCGCGAGAACGAAGAGCACATCGCCGAGTTCACCCTCCACGCGGTCACGCAAGGCGGCATCGGCAATGGCTTCGTCAGCGACCACTGGCGCTTCAACGGTCGCAGCCACCACGGGGAGGGATCCGTTGGGAAAAAGTTCGTGAGCCAGCTCGTCGAGTTCTTCACGCAGTTTGTCGAAGAGCATGTCGCGCGAAGGGAAGTCGTAGCCCACACGGGCCGCTTTCTCTGAAATGCGTGCCGCCCGCGCTAGTGCCGGGAGAGCGGCAGGTAAGCCATCGAAGATCGAATCCCGTTGCTTTTCCTGCTGCTTGATGCGGTCCCAATGCTGTTTCACTTCGGAGGCGGTCCGGGCTTCGACATCACCAAAGACATGTGGGTGCCGGGAAACCAGCTTATTGGTGATGCCGACGATGACGTCGATCAAATCAAACCGGCCTTCATCGGCACCGATCTGACTATCGAGCACGACCTGCAGGAGCACATCGCCCAGTTCTTCGACAATGTCCGCATCGATGCCAGAATCGATCGCTTCCAGCAACTCATAAGTCTCTTCCAGTGTGTGCGGCTTGATGGTTTCGAGCGTCTGTTCGCGATCCCAGGGGCAACCAGTCGGCGACCGTAGCCGGGCCACGACATCGACGAGCTTCTGCCACGTGGATTGCAGCCGCACCGATTCCGGCGGCGTTCCGGGACTTCGAGGTTCTGTGGAATTCATGTCGCTGCACAAATGGAAAACACGAGGAAAACACGCCCTCTCAGTTTGTCGAAACCACACTCAGAGCGATAGTATCAGAGGCACTGCGGTGACTGGATCGCTGCCCGACGAACAGAACCTTCTCATCTGCGGAGACTTTCCGATGATCCGACTGCTGACCTTGTCGCTCCTTTTGTTCACGGTTCCGGCGTTCGCCGCGGATCCCCCGGCACGCGATCTGGCAGCGCTCGAAAAAGCCTTTGCGGAAAGCCTGACCAACACGTCACTGGTGGGAACCTTTTCCATCGCCGGGCGCGAAGGAGCCAAGGCAGAACGGTATGACGTGACCAAAGCGGAGAAGATCGAAGGGGACAACTGGATCATCACCGCGCGCATCAAGTACGGCGACAAGGACGTGGCGTTCCCCGTTCCCGTGAAAGTTTACTGGGCCGATGACACGCCGGTGATCTCGCTCACCAACATGACGATTCCAGGGTTGGGGACGTTCACCTCACGAGTGATGTTCTATGGCGACCGCTATGCCGGCACTTGGCAACACGACAAGGTCGGTGGCCACATGTGGGGTGTCCTTGAAAAGAAGAAACCCGAGTAGAGAACGCTTCGAGGAGTTTTCCCACTCCACTGTGTGGTTTCGTGTCTCGCGCCGCCCACACAGCGTGTGTTCCAACTTCACACTTTTGTCCGCGTCCAGTTTCCGGCGGCATATCGCCACGAAATGACCGCCGAGCGGATGATGTTGTCGATTCCCATACCGATCCACGCGCCGAACAAGCCCCCTTCGAGGACAACGCCGCAGAAATAGGCCACGGGGACGCGCACGCCGAGGCTGCAACAGAGCGAGCACCACATCGGAAAGCGGGTATCTCCTGCGCCGATCAGAGTGTAGACGTAGATGATGAGGCAGGCATTCGGGACTTGATACAACGCCATCAACCGGAACGCGGACACTCCCGCGGCGGCGACGGCGGGATCTTCGTTCATGGCGTGGTAAATCTGCGGCGCGAAGGCGAAGAATGCGAAAGACATCGCGATCGGATACCACACGAACTGTCGCACCGCCAGGTGACCGGTTCGCAAAGCGACATCGGGCGAGGTGGCACCAAGCAGGCGACCGGCCAAGCTTGCCGAGGCAATCCCCCACGCTTCGGCAGGAAGATACGACAGCGCTTCAATCCGCACTCCCACAATATGCGCCGAGAAAATCGCTTGGTTGAAACCCTCCGCTGAGAGCCGTGCAATCACCATCAAGAACAGGAAATGCCCGGAGAATTTCAGTAGGCCATCGAGTGCCGTGGGACCACCGACGCGCAAAATCCGTCCTGCGGTTTCACGATGAAAGCGAACTTCGCTCCACATGAGCGGCAACCGTGTGACTCCGCTGCTGAGGGCGAGCAGCATCAACACCATCCCGGTGGCCTGTGCGGTGACCGTGCCGAGTACGATGCCGGTCACCCCCATCGGTGCCAACGGTCCCCAGCCGTAGACACAGGCGGTGGAAGCGATCACGTTCACGACATTCGTCACGGCAAGAATGGCAAGTGGTGTGCGCATATCGCCGGTGCCGCGCAGCGCCGCCGTACCAATCAAGGTCGCTCCTGAGAACAACTGTCCGAGCGCCGCCCAGCGGATAAAATCAATGGCGACCGCCTGAGCATTTCCTTCCATCGTTAACGACCCGGCGAACAATGGCGCAAGCGGTTGCAGCATTCGCCACACAATCAGGCTGAGAAAGAACCCGAGGAATAGCCCGCGCGCTGTGATCTGCCGTGCGGTGATGCGATCTCCGGCTCCCCAAGAACGTGCCACGAGCGCCGCCACCCCGGTTCGGACCAGACCAAAGATCAATGACGCCATCCAGACCACGTACGATGCGAGACCGATCGCCGACGTTTCTGCGGCACCGAGTTGACCGGCAAGATAGACGTCGAACAGATCGATGCCAAAGACAAGAATCTGTTCGCCCAGGACCGGGAGTGCCAGTCGAAAGAGATGGTCGGGCAACGATTCCGCCGTGGGCAGTTCGCGGTGGGAATGGCTGTCCGACATCTTGCTCCTCAGAGCGCACAGGAGTCCAGGGCGGGCTGACGCCGGTGGTTCGATCCGATGAATCGACTGGCGGAATGCCTATCCTACGAAAATCCGGCGCGACTGCGAGGCTGCCGCCATGGGGTTTTCACAACCCGCTCCGACGGCCGCACGGGAGGGCAAGCTCTTGCTGAGCCGTAAATGGGCGCCGCGGCTGGAAATGCGTGTGGTTCGGCGGAGTCTTGCCTCCCGCTGGAAGACACACTCAGACGGGTTTCGCGCCTGGTTGACCGTTTTCCACCAGAAACGAGGCCCGTGTGACCAGCGGCGCTCCCGGCTTGTCGACGAATTCCACAACGCGATAATCCGACTGGTATTGCTCCGGGGTCACCGAGCATTTGACGTAGCCGCGTTCGAAATTGAGAAACTTCACGAACGGGTTCTCGGCTTGGGCGGCGGCGATTTCCGGGCGATCTTTGACACCGTTGCCTCCGGAAGAAATCGACGTCCCGACAAATTCTGTAGCGACTGTCGGGTCTTCGGGACGATCAAAATCGACTTTCAGATCGTTCACCCAGTTCGAGTGAATGTCGCCGGTGATCACAATCGGGTTGGCGATCTTCCGTTCGCTCATGAACGATAACAACCGTTTGCGAGCGACATCGTAGCCGCCCCATTGATCCATGCTGTGCGTGACTTCGGGGCCAATTTTTCGATCCACTCGAGCCATCATCACCTGCTGCGCAAGCACGTTCCAACGGGCGGGAGATTGCAGCAACGAATTGTTGAGCCAGTGTTCTTGCTCGTCTCCCAGCAACGTAGCTTGGGGATCAAAGGTTTCATGGCACGGGGGCTTGTTGCCATCATCACAGGGTTGATCTGTACGATATTGCCGCGTGTCGAGCACGTTGAACTGGGCCAGCCGTCCAAAGGTGACACTCTTGTACAACCGCATGTACGGACCTTGCGGAATGCTCATCGGACCGACGGGCATGTGTTCGTAGTACGCCCGGTATGATTGCGCGCGCTGCTGGAGAAAGAGCACGGGATCGACACCGGAGCGCTCCGAGATATCGTTGGCGTAGTTGTTTTCGAATTCGTGATCGTCCCACGCCACCAGCCACGGGCAGTGAGCATGGGCCGATTGCAGGAACGGATCGGACTTGTACTGTGCGTGGCGGTTGCGGTAGTCCTCGAGGCTTGTCAGTTTCGCACCGACGTGCTTCCGCACCTGCTTTTCTCGCCCCGGACCTTCATAGATGTAATCCCCGAGGTGCGCAACCAGATCGAGTTGCTCTTTCGCCATGTGTTCATAGGCGGTGAAGAGTCCCGTTTCAAAGTGCTGACAGGAAGCAAAGGCATAGTCCAGTTTTGCCGGCAGGACGTTGCGGCCGGGCATCGTTCGTGTCCGGCCGACCGGGCTGGCGTCACCGTCAACGAAGAAGCCGTACCAGTACCAGCGATCCGGCTCAAGCCCGTCAACCTCCACATGCAGCGAATGCGCGAACAACGGGGTCGCAATCGCCCGTCCTTCCTGCACGATGTCCTTCAGGGCTTCATCGTGAGCGATGACCCAGCGGACTTCGATGTTCTCGTTCGGCATCCCCCCGCCGTTTAACGGATCGGGAGCCAGGCGGGTCCAGAGCACGACTCCCGTCGGTGAAGGGTCGCCTGAGGCCACCCCCAAAGTAAATGGGAATTCCTTCAACGCAGGATGCCGTTTCACCACCAGCGACGACGCCTGCGCTCTCCACGGCAAACCGGCGAGTGCCAAGCCAGAAAGAACAAACGCCCGGCGATTCAAGGACCACAGCGCAGTCGGCAACATCTCACCACTTTCATCACGGACCAGGAACGAAGTCCGGGACAGCATTCCTGATCGAATCGCGGCGTGCAATCGTGGCGGAAGAGAAATCGATGAAGATTGCCGAATCGAGAAAACAGAGACGCCCGGCGAAAGAAATCACGCCGGGCGTCTTGGTGCCGAAAAAGCGATGAGCGGGCGATCACTGCGGAGTGAGGAACGGTCCAGCGGTGACGGCGGGTTGAATCATGGGAGTCGTCTGAGCTGGATACTCCATGGGCACGGCAGGCGCGACGAAATTCATCGGAGTGCCGACCGTCCCGATCTGCGGCGGAGCCGTGTAGTACCCCGCGGCAGGCATCACACCCGGTTGAGGCATAGCATAACCTGGAACCGTTGCTGGCATCACTGGGACTTGTCCCGGATTGCTGCGGGACAACTTCAGCATCGTGGCCTGATCGTGATAGCGGTGCCAGAACTGCTGCGAATAAGGCATCGTCGGCGACATTCCCCAACCGGCGGATGTCTGCGATTGTGACATCACGTCCTTATAATTGTACGGCCGGAAAAAGTTGTGGCCGCCGTATGCGGGAATATCCTGGAAGTAGCCGTGGACCCAGTTCTGTTGCGTATCGAACGGGTACCGCTGCTCGAACTGGCCTTCGTGGCCGTATTGATTGAAGGCGTTCCGCAGTGGAGGCGCGTTTGGTGTTTCGGAAGGGCCGGGCGTTCCGACTTGAAGCATCAAACTCAACGCCACCGTCACAAATTCGCCAGCCATGGCTTTCCCCCGAACGCACTGCAAGACGACATCCAGCGCAGGTCGCCGCCCAAACGGGCGCAGCGACAGCGCGATCGTTCATTGATATCGACGTCATCCGCGCTGTTCCGTCCGCAATTCTGGCAGAAAAGTTGCTGAATCGCGGACGCGCAGGCGCGGCATCGTCGTCAAACTCCCTGACCGAAAAACTTGCTCATCGGGTTCGCAACCCGTCTGCATGGCCGTTGCGCGGGTAGGGTTGAAGCATGTCCGCGTTCGGCGGAACAAGTCGAATGGCCAAGTACGACCGGAAGGACGAACAGCAATGTGGAAATGGATGGGAACGACCGCGGTAGGTATGGCGGTGGCTTGGTCCGGCGGTGTCACCCCTGCGGAAGCCCAGGGCTATTTACCACCGACGCCGTACGCGCCGCCGTATCAGCCGAATACTCAATATCAAATGAATGCACCGCTGGGTGCGGGACCGATGACGGGGCCCGCCATCACCGGTGGATATGTTTCCGGCGGCACATACCCGAATGGTTATACGGCAACCGGTGCCGGACCCGGTGCGGGAGTCGGTCCGTTTTGGGCGCCGGGCGGTTATGAAGCCCGGATTGGATCACCTTATCTGTATCACGACCCGAACGGCGGTCAGTTCGTGAACACCGGGAATCCGTATTACGATCATTTTGGACCCGGTTTCCATCGCGAACAGATCTACGGACACTACCGCTTTCCTTATTACAGCTATCGCGCGCCGTGGTACTACCCCGGCCGTGCGGTTTACAACCGAGACACGAATCTCCACTGGTGAACCGGCCGGCAGCGGACTGGGCACAGCGCATTTGCTGATACCAGTCCCAGAATTCAACTGCGCGGCGGGAGCGTCTTCTGGGAGCTGAGCCGCTGATTGTCACAGCGTGCAGAAGCGCTCGCGGCTCAGCAGGAGCTTCGCCCTCCCACGCGTAGACAACTCCTGCGATCGGTATGACACGATCTATGCACACGGTGCTCGGTTGCGTCTTCGCAACCGGGGACCGTCGTTTCATCGCCACCATTGAGGTCTTTTCCTGCGAGGGGGAGAATCGGCAGTCCCTGCCGCTGCCGCTTTCCGATCAAGCAAGCTGTGTTGACCTTGCGGTGGATAACGACGATCCGGATTGACAGGTTTCCGTTTCGGATGGACCGATCGGACCGGCTCTTCCGATAAACCGATCCGGAGTGTCTTCATTTCGACCCTCTGCCGCGGTCTTGGTCCGCAGCAGGGGTAGTGTGAACGGCAATTCCCGCCGATGGAACGGTGCAAGCGGTGAAAGTCGGGATGACTTTCTCCGAGGGCAATGGTGTCCCAACACCACCGTGACAGGAGTGTGACCAGGTGCGCTCGATCGATGGATCGTCAGGAGCCCCTTCGCATGGTGCCTACAGTTTGTTGCTCACCGCGCCGTCAGCGCCTCGGCGGAACGGCCGGTGGGACGACCCGTACAGTCCTGACTGGGCTCGTCATTGTCGGTAGCTGGATCTCGACCGGATTCTCCCAAAGTTTTCCTGTCGGCTTACCACAGCAACCCGGCATGCAACCCGTCAATCCGGGAACGTGGGGACAACCCGCAGGTTATCCGGCAACCCCCGGGTCAAACCTGATGCAGCCGCCCATGATGATGGCACCGGCGGCTGGACATTTTGCTCAACCACCACTGCGGGCCAATCCCGTCAGCCTGATTCAACCGGTCCAGAACACCGCAGAATCGGCCCGGCAGATGCATGAACTGATCGAATCGATGCCAAAGCATCAGGACGATCTCGAACTCATCGAACGTCGCAGCCAGTTGATGATTACCCGGGCGAATCTGGTCCGCTACGCCATTGCCGACCCTTCGATCCTCGATCTGATTCAATTCGCCCCGAAAGAGTTTGCGCTCCTGGGCATGGCCCGTGGTTCTACCACACTGCACTTGTGGTTTGAGGGTCACGTCGACCCCGTGATTTACCTCGTGAAGACCATTCGCGATCCGGATCTCGATAATCAACGCCGGATTGACTACGGCCGTCTGGAAGCAAAGATCAACAAGCTGTACCCGAACAGCCAGGTCTTTTTGATCCCGATGTCGTACAAAATTGTGGTGCGCGGCCAGGCTCGGAATCAGGAAGAAGCCGCCCACATCATCGCGATGATCCGCGGTGAAGTCATCAACCAGGATGGTGGTTTGTTCGGCCCCCAATTCGGCGGATTAGGCGGTGCTCTCGGTGCCGGGGGTGGCAGTGGGCTCGACTTCCTGTATGGCAACGGCGCGGGAAACCTCGGCTCCAGCTTCATCATTAACGAACTGCGGATTCCCGGTGAGTTCCAGATCAATCTCCGCGTGCGTCTGGCAGAGCTGAATCGGTCGCAAGCCCGCAACATGGGGATCGACTGGAACGTACTGTTCAATGACAGCCGGCATCTCGTCACCACGTCCATGGGGGGAGTTCCCGCTACGTTGGGTGGTGTGTTCGAAAACGGTGAAATCGGCGTTTTTCTGAATTGGTTGGCGTCCAACGGTACGGCCAAGATTCTGGTTGAACCCCAGCTCACCGTCATCAGCGGCCGCTCGGCCCGCTTGCTCGCCGGAGGAGATTTCGCCGTCCCCACAACGATTGGCGTGGGTGGAGCGGTCGGCACAACCACCTCGTTCCGCGGCTACGGTACCTCATTGCAAGTGACACCGACCGTGGAAGACCGCGATCACATCCGCATCAGTGCCCTTGCTGAATACAGCGATCTCGATACAGCCAACTCGGTGGGGGGCATTCCTGGTACGCAATCGCGCCGCATTGAAACAGTCGTCGAAATGCGTGAAGGACAAACGCTAGCGTTGGCCGGTTTGCTCTCACACAAGACACTGACCGTCCAGACGCGGATTCCTTTCCTCGGAGATATTCCCAAGATTGGGCCGATGCTGTTCTCTTCCAAACGATCGTCGCAGGAAGAGAACGAACTGTTGATCCTCATCACGCCGGAAATTGTTCGGCCGATGGATGCCCATGAAGTTCCGCCGGTGCCGGGCTTTGAAGTCACGTATCCGATGGATCACGAATTCTACAAGCACAACATGACCGAAGGAGCCCCTGACACGGGTTACTATCAGTTGCCGCCGTACGGCAGTGGCAGTGTGGGAACGAACGTGGGATACCAACACTTCAATCCGGGTCCGGCGAACTCGATGTACTCGCCGAACCCGACAAACCCAAATGGAACCGGCTTTACGTCACCAACCCCGTTGCCCGGCGGGATGCCTTCGGGACCGGCGACCGCGGTGCCAACGGGACCGTCGCAGCCTCTTCAGCCAGGACAACGTCGACCGGCCGATAATGCCGGTGCCATGCTTCCTTCAACGGGTCCCAACGGGGCCACCCAAGCCGGTTACACACAACCGACTCGGCCGTCGCAAACGATTGTGCCGACCAATGGCACGACATCTCGTCCTCCGGTGAACCGAAATGCCGCGCGGGCCTCCCGCGATCAGGGCGGATCGAACCGATACTAACGACAGCAAACCGCACCTCGCGCCGGGGGGCCGAAGCGGTTGACGGAAATCGCGCATCATCGCCGGGCATGACCGCTGCGGGCGATGTTACCTAGGGGGGACAGGATGTTCCGGATCACTCACCACGGGCTGGCCTTCAGCCTGTTGCTTACGACTGTGCTCTCGGCGACCGGGTGCGCCACGACCTCCATGTGGGGCGCGCGCGGTTGCAGTTCCTGTGACGGTGGCAGTTGCTCTACCGGCGGGTGCTCCGATGGAAGCTGCGACACCGGCTGCGGCGACATGTCGTGCGGGAGGAAAAGCAAGTTCCCGAAGTTCGGCCGCAAGTCGAAGTGCGACGATTGCTCGACGGGGTGCGATGACTGTGGGAAAAAGGGCAAGTGTGGTAGCTGTCTGGGTGGCTCATGTCTCAGTGGCTGTTGCTTGAACAGTTCGTGCTGTAATCACCGCTCGTTTGCCATTCAGGATGAGTATCCGGTTGGTGCCGTCGAACGGGCACACTTCCACCAGATGCAAACCAACGGTGAGGCCGCGGACTTTATCCTCCATCGCCTCGATTTCGTCTTGTCCTCGGCCGAGCTGACACCGGACGGAAAGGACAAGATTCTCGAAATCGCAGCCCGAATGCGGAGTGCTCCGTTTCCGGTCATCATCGAACGTTCGGAAAACAACTCCGACCCGGAGCTCGACGCTCACCGTCGCGCCCTAGTCGCTCAGATTCTGACTGACTGCGGTAATCCGGACGCGAACAATCGGACGTTTGTGGCTCCGGCTTACGGTCTCGGCAAACACGGCCTCGATGGATCACCCGAGTTCTACCAACACATCTACCAAGGCGGCGACATCAACAACGGCAATGGTGGTGGCGGTGGCTTCGGTGGGGGCGGTGGCGGCGGCGGTGGGGGTGGCGGATTCGGAGGGGGTGGCGGCGGCGGTGGCGGTGGGGGCTTCGGCGGTGGATTCGGAATCTAACTCCCGACGAGCTGATTCGCTGTCTTGATAAAACCAGACGCCCAGGGAATGCCTTCCCTGGGCTTCTTTCATGACTGCTGTGATTCAACTGACATCAAGGACGGCTGGGTGCATATGGCCAGTTAGGAATCGTTGTGGAATTGCCGCCGCCGTTGGTATTCGCGGGTGCATCGTTCCGGGGGCGGTTGTTGTTCGGACCTGTATTGGAAGCATCACCCCAGCGGTAAGTATCCACGTTAGCATTCGGATTTGAGTTCGCCGCGCCGCTGGGATTCCCACCATTCCACGCTGGCGGTGTCATGGCTGAACCATTCGCCGACAGCCCATTGGTTGCAGCGCCGGGAGCCCAGGGCGGCGGCGTGGAGGCGGGATTGCCCGACGCATCGTTTTGCCAGTTGATGGGTGCGGGGCCCGGCGACGTCCAATCACTCCCCCACGGTTGAGCTGGCGCGATCGAACCCGGTGCGGAATTGTTGGTCGGCGGGCTGCGGTCAGAACCCTGCGGTTGCGGCCGCGTCCACACGGCGTTCTCGACGGGTTGGTTCCCATTGCCGCTCATTTCCTCGTAGGCCCAGTTTACACCGTTGCCTTGATTCGGAGGCAGCGGTGCCGCCGCGGGGCCGGAATTGACCACAGGCAATAAGCCACCCGGGCCAGTCCCCATCGCCATCTGCGCGGCGATCCGTTGGGCCTCACTCATGCCCTGGTTTGATCGGGCTGCATTCGGGTTCGCCGGATCCGTCATTCCCGACGGCCGGAAGTTGGGATCGACCATCATCCCGTTGTACGGAGGGGCAAAGTCATTCCCCATGCCGGGCGATGCCGGATTGCCCCACGGATTGTTCATGGTCGGAGCGGTGCCAACACCGGGGTTCATATTCTGGGCGAAGCTGTTGTTGGGTGGATAGTTGTTGGGCGGATATCCGGATGGCTGCGGCATGGTATTCGTCGGAGCCGGGGGATTGCTGCCGAGATTGCCCGTCCAGAATCCATTGGGGTCTTGCGGCTTGGCGACGTTGACCGGACTTGCCGCGGCAAACTCATAGGGTGCCACTCCCGGTTGCGGCTGCGTCGCCGGGTTGGCACCACCGAAAGCATTGAACGTCGGCGGCGGTGTCGCGGCCACCGGCGGCCAAATGGCAGGAACAGTGCTGTTCTGAGAGTTGGTCAGCGGATTCATGGAGCCGGCGGCATTCATCGGCGGAGCGGTGTTCGCGACAGACGGAGCCGCAACCCCATTCAGTTCGGGGCGAAACTCGTTGTTGGGTGGTTGAGCCCGACTACGTGCCGCAGCTTCACGTTCCTGCTGCATGCGCTGCATCACCTCGGACAACGGCGCATTCGCCAGACGTTGATCGACATCTGTCGGCAGCGCAGGGGCACCACGACGGGAATTGTCCGCCACGGCAGTCTCATTTGGTTGGCCACCGGCGGCGTTTGGTCGACCATTCGGGAAGAGTTGGGCAATGTTGCGCTGCGCATCAGCTTCTGTGCCCGATTGCCGGAACGCTGCCAAAGCCTGATCGTATTTCCCTTGGCGACCGTAAACCAAACCCAGATTGCTGTGAGCACCCCGGTGATACGGATTGGCTTCAAGCGCTTCCTTCAACCGCCGTTCGCTCTCGTCGAGCTTGCCACGGAGAAACAGCGAGTACCCCATATCGCTGAGCAGGTCTGCATCACGCCGGTTGAGTGTTAACGCCTTCAGATAATGTTCGTCAGCGGTACTCGCATCCTGCTGCTGATCGGCAATCACGGCGAGGCGATGATGGGCCTCGGCATTGTTTGCATCTTTGTCGAGAATCTTCTGGTACAACCCTTTGGCCGCAGCCAGTTCGCCCTTGGCTTCCGCTTCAGCAGCGTTCTTCAACCAGGGCGTGAGATCGCTGGAAGCGGTTTTCGCTGCTTCCATGTCCTTTTTCACCTTGGCCATTTCGGCCGTCATCTCTTTTGAAGGGGCCGGGTCGTCTTTCTTTGGCCTTTTCCAAGGGTTGCCATACACAACCTGATCGGCATCTTTGGGCTTGTTCGCGGGTGGATCGGCTTTCGCCAGGCCAAAGCGCGACGACGAACAACCGCCGATGACGGCAAGCACAAGACCAACAGGCAACAGCCACGCTGTGGTGCGCATTCAACCGATCCCTGGTTGATGGACGGATCACCGGACGGCGGATCGAAGCGATGGAAGGCCCGCATCGGTCGCCAGAAAGGTACCAACACCACGACAGATCCGCGTCCTGCTTCGCCACCGTGGTCGCGCGAATGTTAAAGTCTGGAACGAAATGTGTCGAGATGAGGTTTCCGCGCGGTTTCTGTCATGAAGAACAGTGTCGCCTAACAGCTTGTGGATTTAAGCCGTTTGGTATCGGCCGATCGAATTGCCCCAGCGGGCGAGTGTGAACGGGTTGAGGAATGTTTCCGGGGTGGTGCGGGGCCTGGGGTGCCATGTTGGAAGTCGGGACCAGGCTTTCAG
>JBGSUN010000097.1:0-10929 GCA_041753475.1 Planctomycetaceae bacterium
CGACGGGAGTCATTTAGAACGTGGACTCCCGTCGCTCGCGCTCCGGGCTGGGACGACGTGCGCCTCACGGGATATACAAAAACTCTTGCAGGTTGAACAAAATGTGCGCGAGGTCCTGCCAGACCGCAGGCGTCTTCATCACGTCATTCTTCGCCACGCCGCGCAGTTGAGCCAGTTCGTCCAATGTTGTGACGAACCGTGCTTCCTCGGCACCACTCGGGGGACGTCCCAGCGCGGTGTGAAACATGGCCCGCACGCGCTCCGTGGGATCGGCGGCGGTGTGCTGCACCAGCTTGGTCGACCACACGTCGGCCTGTTGCAGCACGAACGGGTCATTCAGCAGCGCGAGTGCCTGGGCCGGGACGTTCGTTGCATCCCGTTTCCCCTGCGTCACCTTTCCGCCAGGGAAGTTGAACGCACTCAGAAACCGGGGCGATTCCATCAGATTGTTCTTGATGTAAACACTGCGGCGACCGTTGCCATCCAGCGGACCCGGGAACAACCGGCGGTCCGCATTCGGCGACTCACGGAAGGGTTGTACGCTGTGTCCAAATAACGTCCGATCTAACCGCCCGGACGTGGCAAGAATCGCGTCCCGGATCGCCTCAGCTTCCATCCGTCGCGCCGGGTAATGCCACAGCATGCGGTTCTCCGGATCAATCTTCATCCCGTCCGATGAGCGATGATCCGACGTTTGTTGAAACGTGCGCGTGAGCACGATCGATCGAATCAGCCGCTTGATCGACCAGCCGTCTTCCATAAACTGCGTCGCGAGATGATCGAGCAATTCCGGATGCGAGGGCAGGTCCCCCACATGACCGAAGTCGTCGACGCTCCGCACGATCCCCGCCCCGAACAGATGATGCCAGACGCGATTCACCATCACCCGGGCCGTCAGTGGATTGTTCTTGTCCGCAATCCGGTCCGCCAGTTCGAGTCGCCCGCTGCCCGTGGTGGCAATCGGTTCGCGTGAATCAGCAAGCACTTCGAGATAACGTCGCGCGGTGGGTTGTCCCGGTCGATGACAATCACCCCGAATGAAGATGGGTTGATCGCAAGCACTGCCGCTGTCCGCCAAACCGGGCGTGACCCGTGGCAACGGCAACGTCTGTTCGACCTTCCGATACTCTTCAATTAAAGATGCCAGCTTCGGTGACGCCGAGGCATGATTCCGCAGCAGTTCGCGCCGCAGGAACGCTTCGAGCCAGTGGATGTCGTCATCGGTCGCCCGGTTCTCACTCCATGCCTGGATGACGTGTTCCATGACCTGCGCATATCGACCGGCGACTTCGGACATTGTCGTCGGTGCGGTCCCCTCGAACACACGCCGCAGTGGACTCAACTCCGGCTGCGGCGGCTCAGGCGAATCGTGCAGCACCACCCGCGTGATGCCCCACCACGACCGCGGGTTCTTCGCCGCTTCGTCCCACGGCAGCTTGTAGTTCCCGCTGTCGCCGCCGAGGGCCGCGAGCTGATCGGGGAACTTCGGATTGTCGAACATCGTCATCAACTCGGCGTACGTCCGCAGGCTGTCGCGGTCTTCCGGCGGTGAGAACGTGATCCACTGCAACTCGGCCGATGTCAGTGCCCGGTAGTTCTTGTAATTCAACTGACAATGATTCGACACCAACCGCAGCGCACTGCTCCGTTCGCCTGCGACCTGAAAACTGATGTGGGCTTTCCCTTGGGGCAACACCGGCGACCGCAGCGTGCCATTGAGCCGTTCCGACACCGTCGACGAAAACACGCCCGCCGGAAAGATAGTCTTCACGATCGCGTCCCCATCACCGTGCAGCGCGAAGTCACCGCTCGGTGATGGCGTCGGCGACAAACCTAGCCCGCCCTGTTGCCACTCCGCGGGAATCGTTGTGCGGAAGTCGGCATACGTCTCGAACCGCGCCGTGTTGAAGACCGTGCGCTCGCGATCTTGATCCGCATAAGTCTTCATAGTCGCTGTCCATGCCGTGGAAAACGGGGCCGGATCACTTCCCGCGGCGGTCAATTTTCGCCAGGGTTCGAGCGGGTCTTCGAGTGGAGCTTTCTCAGCGTTCAAAGCCACCAGCCACTTCTCCAGCCGGGCCGGGTCCAATCCCTGCGCGAGTTCTCCGGCATTCGCCACTGCGGTCTTCTTCGCCACGGCGGCTGCCATGATGGCAGGAATCTGCGCGACGTCTTCGAGCCACACTCGCGAGAGTTCTGTCCGGATCGCACTTTTCAAGTCCTTGAGTCGTGCGGCCGGGGCGGCGATGACCTCTGGCGAATCGAGCGTGTGGCCGACAAGTCGCGAACTCCGCAGGATCCCGAGCAGACCGTAATAATCGGCGGCCGACACCGCATCGAGCTTATGATCGTGACACCGGGCACACGCGATCGTCGTCGCCTGAAACGCTTTACTCAGCGTGTCGATCTGGTTATCGAGCAGGTCGTAACCCAACTCCCGCAAGCTGATGCAGTCGTCATGATTGACCTCACCAAAGCGGTAAAAAGCCGTGCCAATGGGGGATTCGCGGAACTTTTCGTCCGGGTTCCAGCGTTGCTGCGGCAGCAAATCCCCGGCGATGTGTTCACGGATGAGTTGATCATACGGGACATCGTTGTTGAGCGCGCGGATCAGATAATCGCGGTACTGCCACGCATGATGGACTTCATAGTTCCATTCGTTGCCGTGAGTTTCGGTGAAGCGGACGATGTCCATCCAGTGCCGGGCCCACCGTTCGCCGAAATGCGGCGAGGCGAGCAATTCATCGACATACGCCGCGACCGTGGCCTCTGGCAGGCGCTCACCGAGTGGAACCGCGCCACTCGCGCGGATGAACCGTTGAGCTTGCTCCACCGTTGGCGGCAACCCGGTAATGGCCAGACCCAACCGCCGGGCCAATGTTGCTGCGCTGGCAGGTTGGCCAGGCGACAAGCTTTCCGCTGCTAGTTTGGCGAGGATGAATCGATCAATCGGTTGAGTCGACCACGCCGTTTTTGCCTCGGGGATCGGGGGCGACTGGATTGGTTGCAGGCTCCACCAGTTGCGGCGCGTGCGGAGAATCTCCGCCCAGTTCGATGTCGGCCGCGCCGGTTCCATTGATTCGCGTGGATCGGGAGCCCCCATCTTGACCCACGTTTCCAGATCGGCAATGAGTGCGTCCGGCAGCTTCCCCTTTGGCGGCATCTGGATCGAATCGGCTCCGTATTTCACGGCGGAAATCAGCAAACTGACGTCCGGCTTCCCCGGTTCCAGCGCAGGTCCGGAATCACCGCCGGTGTGCATCCCTTGTCGACTATCAAGCCGCAGATTTCCGCCGAGTTTCTTCGAGTTCGCCCCATGACACTCCAGGCAATGTTGCACCAGAATCGGCCGGATCTTCTTCTCGAAGAACTCAATCCCGGCGTCATCGGCGCTGACGTGTTTCGGTGACAAGGCTGCCGACGTCAGCACGACGGCTGTGATCATCAGACGTAGCAACACTGATCGCACAGACATCCGGATCATGATGCCGCTCCGTTACGTGACTTCTCGGAATGCACCTTCCGGGCCGTCAGCAAGCGCGGCCGGCCACCGCGCGGCGGTTCCTGCATGTCCTGCAACAGACTGTCGTAGGCCAGGCTGAGATGCTTCCGCATCGCACTGCGGGCCCCCTCGGCATCACCCCGCACCAGCGCTGCGTAAATCCGACGGTGCGATTGATCGGTCGTTGCCTGCCGGGAGGCATCCCGCGGGACATCCACCAGATGCGGCCGCAGCAACTCCATCAGGCTCTGCTGCAGCATGAAGAGCGTCGTGTTCCCCGCAAGTCGGGCAATTTCCAAGTGGAAGCGAATGTCGAGATCCACGTAGGCGGCCGGTCCCGCGTCGGGAGTCCACCGCAGCATCCCTTCCAGCGCACTGCGGACGGGGAACAAATCCTCGAGTTGCCGCCGTTCGGCCGCGCGACCCGCCAGTTCAATCTCGATCAATCGCCGAGCGTCGAGCAGATGAAACAGATTGTGATCGGCCGTTTGCAGTGCAGTACTGACGGGGCCTTTTGTCGCTGGTTGCACGCTCGGATTTTCTGGCGACAACCGCAGAAATGCTCCCATCCGCGGCTTGATCGTCACCAATCCTTTCGTCTCGGCCCGCAGCAGCGCATCCCGGATGACGGAGTGCTTGACGTCGAGTTGTTCAGCCAGATCACGGATCGACGGCAACTGGTCGCCATCGGTCAATCCACGCTGCTGGATGATCAGCCGGATCGATTCCCACACCGCAGTGGCGGACCGATCGGCTTCCACGGGGGCGACGAGTCCGGTTGACATCCTGCAGCACTTTCCGAAAGGGCGACGGAGTGGACTTGCATCGTCAACGCCGGTCGCTAAGATCATCTGATCATCACTGTGATAATCAGTTCACTGCGTCCCGTCAAGCCTTTGCTTCTTGAGATGCGCCCTCCATGAAAACCGCCGCGATCCAGCGCCTGCGCCGCAAACTCGCCCAGGACCTCCCTGTGTGGGGGATGTGGGTCACGCTGGAGTCGCCCAGCATCACCGAGATGGCGGTGGCCCTCGATCTCGATTGGGTCGTTATCGACGCTGAGCACGGGCATCTCGACTGGAAAGAAATCGTCGAGCATCTTCGCGCCACGGTCCGCAGTGAAACCGTGGCGTTGGTGCGAATCGCCGAACTCAATGGCGGACTGATCAAGCGGGCGCTCGATATCGGTGCCGATGGTGTCGTCGTCCCGTGGGTGGAGTCAGCGGAACAACTTCGGCAGGCGGTGGCGTTCGCCCGCTATCCATTGGACGGCATCCGGGGGATCGGAGCCGAACGCGCGACAGCCTGGGGCCAAGCCTTCGGTGAGCACACCGCGGAAGCCAACGAACACGTATTGATCGTGCCGATCATCGAAACCGTTCGCACGGTGCGACAGGTGCCGCTGATGTGTAAGGTGGAGGGCGTCGAACTCTTCTTCTTTGGCCCGGCCGATTTTTCGTCGACCGCGGGTCATCGCGGGCAGTGGGAAGGCCCGGGGGTCGCCGAGCAGATTCTGCAAATGAAGGACACGATTCGCGCGGCCGGCAAGCACTGTGGTCTGATTGCGACGAACATCGACAACCAGCGTGAAAGGGTGTCGCAGGGCTTCCGTGCCATCGGCTTGGGCATGGACACGGGGCTGCTGTTGCGATCGTTAAAGGGAGCACTCGCCGCCATCGGGCAGGACCGGCCGATTCGTGCGTCGCTCATTCCTGAAACGAAACCGACTGTCGCCGCACCGTTATCACGCCCCGCGGACAACTTCCGGCCCGATCGTCCGGAAGTGATGAACGCCGTCGGCAGCGGTCCGCAGGTGGAACTCACGCGCGGCGTCCGTTTCGAGTGCCTCGTGGGCGCTCACAATCAGGCGAAACGCCTGACCACAGGCACGGTGACGTTCGCGCCGGGGGCGTCGCTGCCCCAGCACACGCATACTTTTACGGAGTCCATCACACTGCTGAGCGGCAACCTCATCGTGGACGTCGAAGGTCGCAGCTATACGCTGAAGAAGCTCAACAACCTTGTGATTCCCGCGGGATTGGCGCATCAGGCCCGCAACCCCTCGACGGGTGAACCCGCGGTTTTGCATGCCGCGCTGGCAACCGATGCGCCCACGCGGACGCTGGTCGACACGTTCTTTCCGCGCCGCAGGATGCCCGATGATTCAATGGGTTTTCCTGGTCGCGAACGGTGCAACCGCTTCGCCATCGCGAAGCGATTTCCTGCGGGACCGAACACCGAGTTTATCGATTGCTTCAATGAAACGTTGATGCCCGGCATTGAAATGAGCGGCGGTTACGGTCTGTTTCAACCCGGCGGCCGGTTGCCCGCGCACTTCCACGATTTCGATGAATCGATCTGCATCATCTCCGGCGTGGCAACGTGCGTGGTCGAAGGCCGGAAGTACTCGATGAGCGACGGCGCCACTGCCCTGCAACCACGCGGTCGAGTGCACTACTTCATCAATGACTCGAACGGCCCGATGGAAATGCTCTGGGTCTACGCCGGTCCGAAACCCGAACGAATTGTCGTCGACGAACGGTGCGCGACTGTGGAAGGAAACCCCTGGAAATGACCCCGTTTCGCGTCGCCCTGACGGCAGACTTCTACGACGACCGTGGCGAGACCAAATATCGTGACATTGGCCTCAGCCTGTTCGATCAGTACGCATCACGCTGTACGATCAGCCGATTCGCAGATCACCGCCCGATCATGACAACGGATCAGATTGCGGGTGCCAACGGGGTGATCGTCCTCACACCGCGGGTGACGAAAGAGAGCCTGACGCAGAGTGACGACCTGCTGGCACTCGGTCGGTTCGGCGTCGGTTACGACAGCGTGGACGTGGCAGCCTGCACCGCGGCGGATGTCGTCCTCTACATCACTCCGGGCGCGGTCGACCGTCCGGTCGCCGAAGCCACGGTCGGGTGGATGCTCGCCCTCACGCATCATATTCGTATGAAAGACCGTCTCATTCGCGAAGCCCGCTGGAATGACCGCAGCGGTTACATGGGGAGTGAACTCCGCGAACGGACGCTCGGCGTGATCGGTTTCGGCGGCATCGGTCGCGCCGTCGTGAAACTGCTCAGTGGATTCGGAATGAATCCGCCGCGGGTCTATGATCCCTTCACCCCCGCGGACGTGATCGCCGAGCACGGGGCACGATCGGTCACGCTCGATGAGCTAATGTCCGAGTCCGATTTCGTGTCGCTGCATTGCCCGCTGAACGAACAGACGAAGAATCTGATCGATCAGAGAGCCATCGCGAGAATGAAACCGTCGGCGTATCTCATCAACACCGCCCGTGGCGGGATCGTCAATGAAGACGCTTTGTACGATGCACTGAAGGCTGGGCGGATTTCCGGGGCGGCACTGGATTGCTTCGATGACGAACCGCTGATCGCCCCGCCGCGGTTCGCCGAGTTTGACAACGTCCTGCTGGCACCGCACTGTATCGCTTGGACGAACGAACTCTTCCGTGACATCGGCCGCGCGGTGTGCCAGGGGATGATTGATCTGATGCACGGGCGTAAGCCGCGCGGCGTGGTCAATCCCGAAGTGTTTGAACGACCGGGATTTCAGAAGAAGTGGGCGAGATTGACACGGTAATTCTCTTCGAAGCAACCCGGGGAAGGCCTTCCCTGGGCTTCCTCCAGAAAGGACGAATTCGATGCGGCAGCGCTCTCTGCTCCTTGCGTTCACCATGACAATCGGGTTGGGTCTGACGGGATCTGGCACGGTCTCGGCACAAACGCCGATTGTCCCGGCGGATGCGAAGTTGGAAAAACTCTTTGAGGGAAAAGTGCTAACGGAAGGTGTGTGCGTCGCACCGGACGGGATGGTCTATTTCAGTGAAATCACGTTCTCAAACAAAGCCACGGACGAAAAAGGGGCGATTGAAGCCGGGCACATCTGGAAGTTTGACCCCACGACCGGCAAGACTGCGATTTTCCGGTCGCCGAGCGGCATGTCGAACGGCATCAAGTTTGACGCCGCGGGGAACATGCTCGTCGCCGAAGGAGCCGATTACGGCGGGCGGAGGGTCACACGCACGGACATGAAGACCGGCAAGAGTTACATTATTGCGGCGATGTACGAAGGCCGGCCGCTCAATGCGCCGAATGACATTACCATCGACGAGAAAGGCCGGATCTACTTCAGCGATCCGCGGTATCTGGGCTGGGAGACGCTCGATCAACCGGTGATGGGCGTGTACCGCATCGATACCGATGGCAAGATCAGTCGGATCATTACCGATGCAGGCAAGCCGAACGGGGTCGCGATCTCCCCAGACCAAAAGTCGCTGTATGTGGTCAGCAACGATAATGGTGCGACCGGGTTTGAACGACTCAGTGCGAAAGGAGCGACGCAGGCTGACAAGGTTGATACACCGTTGCGGAAGGGGCATATGGCCCTGATGGCGTATGATCTCGCGGCGGATGGGACCGCGAAGTTCCGCAAGACGCTAGTCGACTATGCTCCGTACGATGGCCCGGACGGTCTTGTTGTCGATGCGGAAGGGAACCTCTGGGTGGCGGTGCGAGCCGAAAACCGACCGGGGATTTGTGTCTACTCGCCGGAGGGAAAAGAGTTGGCGTACATTGTGACGGAGGTCCCGACAAACGTCGGTTTCGGTCGCGGGAAGGACGCGAAGACGCTGTACATCACCGCGGGGTCGAGTTTGTACCGGATCAAAGTGAACCGCGAGGGGTATCAGTTACCGACGGGGAAGTAGGTGGCCACTGGGAAGCGAATGGCGCGGGGCGCGAAACCGCAAAGCGATGATCCACGCTGTGTGGTTTCGCGCCCCGTGGTGGTGAATCTCAGTGACTTCAAATCGAAGAGAGAATAACCTCCGTGACGGACGGGATCGCACCGCAGTTTGTGTGGAACGGCGCGGGTTCGTCGGTGACGATTGTCTTGGCGGTGTTAATCGCGATCGGCCTGGCATGGCGAGCGATGCGCGCGGACCAGCACGCTGCGTCACGCAGGGTGGTGCGGATCGGCTTCGTGCTGCGGTGTGCCTCGCTGGTGGTCTTGGGGATTCTCTTGCTACAGCCTGCGTGGGCATGGACGGTGACGTCTCGTCAACTCGGACGGATTGTCGTCGCCGTCGATGTTTCGGACAGTATGCAGGCTGTGGATTCGACCGCCGACGGGCGCGAACTGCTGCAATGGGGCCTCGGTCTCGGTTGGTTGGACCGGCAAGCCACGGAGCAACAACTGGCGGCAGAAAACATTCCACGGGATGAAGCACTCGCCGCGCGATTCAAAACGCTGCGCCGCGCGGAAGTCGCCGCGCGGGTGCTGACCGATCCGCAGCTGGATTTGAAAACCACGTTGGGACGGGTGGGGGAGCTCGACCCGTACATCTTTGCCGGGGAAGCTGCGGCGACCACGTTTGATAACCTGGATTCCCTTGTCACGAGCCCTTCGGCGTCGCTACAACCAACGACGACGCAGTTCACATCGATCCTGCAATCAACATTGTCGTCAGCCGAACGCAAAACGTTGGGCGTCGTCCTTTTCACGGATGGTCGCGATGCTTCCCCCTCAAGGACGTTGGAGCTTGCAAAAACGTTCGGCGCGCTGGGTGTGCCGATTTATCCCGTGCTGATCGGGTCAACAAGACGGCCGCGCGACATCGCAATGCTGAGTGTCGATGCCCCGCTGGCGGCTTATCGGGGAGACCGGCCGCAGATCAGGGTGACTTTTTCCGCGCACGGATTTGAATCGTCGTCTCTGATAATCACGCTGATCGAACAGGGCGGTTCCGGAGTGACACAATCACAATCGGTGGATGTCTCCGGTTCTGCTCAAACCGTCACCTTTACCGTGGCCCCGGAAGAACTCGGCCGGCATCGGTACCAGATTTCGATCGCCCCGCAACCCGATGAGACGCGCGACGATAACAACGAGCGCGAAGTCGTGCTGCAAGTCGTTGATGATCGGACGCATGTACTGCTGGCCGAGAGTGAACCACGATGGGAGTTTCGTTATCTCGAAACAGCGCTCGCGCGGGATCAGCATGTTGAGCTGCAAACGGTTCTGTTTTCGCAGCCGTTTCTCCGCCGGCTCGATGAACCGTTCTTTCCGCGCGTCTGGCCCGAGGTTGCGGACGACGGGCATGTCGGACGCTTTTCCTCGCGCGATCTTGTGATTCTGGGCGATCTCGACGGGCAACAGGCCCCGGCTGAGCTGTGGGCCGAGATCGAGAAGTTCGTGTCGGAGCAAGGGGGAACGCTGGTACTCATTGCCGGACGGCACAATTCTCTGCTCTCGGAAGCGCACCCAGTGGTGTCGAAGCTCCTTCCGGTCAGGACACCGCGTGTACTGGCTCCCACGATGACGGGCACCGAAGCCGCGGGGTTGCAGGGATGGACGTGGCAACTGACACCCGACGGCGAGCGGCAGACGTTCCTGCAATTCGCCGCCGATGCGGAGACGAATCGCGCGATCTGGTCAGTCTTACCCGGAGCGACGTGGGCCATGGTTGGCGAACCGAAACCCGGCGCGACGGTCTGGGCGTGGGGGCAACCGCCACGGGATGTCAAGAACGACAACGTCGCCGCAGTACCGTTGCTGGTCCATCAACACTTTGGTCTGGGGCAAGTCGTCTGGCTGGCGACTGACAGCACGTGGCGGTGGCGACTCCGGGCCGGTGACCAGTTTCATCACCGCTTCTGGGGTCAACTGGCACGGTGGGCGGCGACGACCAAACTCTCTGCGGGGAATGCGTTCGTTCAATTCGGTGCATTACAGTCAACTTACGCGGCGGGTGAACCCGTCACGTTGCAGGCGCGGTGGTCAGCCGGGTTCGCACGACAGCATCCCGATCGCCAGGCCCAAGTAGAAATTCGTCGAGGGGATGTCAGCATCAGCGAAGCAACGCTGGCAACCGATCCTCAACGGCCACTGATTTCCTCTGTAGAACTGATGGACCTCCCGCCCGGGGACTATCGCGCGCGGCTCACGATCGAGGGCATAACTCCGCCTCCTGCTCCGGTGGATGCCGAGTTCACAATTATGGCACCGCAGGGGACGGAAACGGCCGACATCACCGCTGATGCGGCATTCCTCCAGAGTCTTGCTCAAGCCTCCGGTGGGAAGTTGTTCCGGCTCGATCAATTGAATGAACTTCCCCAGGTTTTTCCAGCGTTTGCTGCGGTCTCATCGCTTCCGGAAGAGCGTTCGTTGTGGGATCGCTGGCCGATGTTGCTTTTACTCGTGGGGTTGCTGTCGGGAGAATGGTGGCTACGCCGCGCGGGAGGACTGGTTTGAGAACTCGTAACCGTTCACGGGTCGGTGAGCAGTGAGGGAGTGGGTTGATTGTGGAAGTGAGCCTGGACGGATTGGGTGACGAACTCGAAGACGTTGCGTTGTTGCTGGCGGCAGGTTTCGATGGTGGTCAGCAGCGTTTCGACGAA
>JBGSUN010000098.1:0-20411 GCA_041753475.1 Planctomycetaceae bacterium
GTCCTGCAAGATCGCACGGCCGACACGGCCGTGGCACACTGCGGCAAAGAAATACGTTACCGTACCCGGTCCAGTTGTCTCCGGTGGGGACAGGTGCTACAAATCCGCAGACCGTATGGTGGGCTATGCCCACCAACTTGATCGAACGATAAGATGGTGGGCACAGCCCACCCTACAAGTCCGTGCCTTGAAAGCCTGTGATGCCGACTGAATTTGGATTGCTGGAACGTCTTCGCCGGTTGAATGATCCCGAAATTGGGCGCTCGTTCGGGGAACTCGACATGCTCCGCGGGGCGACGATCACTCCCGCCGGGACGACGGTGCGGGTCGAACTCCCGACCCCGGCGTATCCCGGCCGTGAACGGATTACGACCGCGATTCAGCAGGCACTCGCCGAAGTCCCCGATGTCGGGCCGGTGACGGTCGATTTCACCGCCGTTACCAAGGGAAAGAACACCGGCGGTTCCATCGGCCTCAAAGTGAAGAACGTCATCGCCGTCGGCAGCGGCAAGGGGGGCGTCGGCAAAAGCACCGTCGCCGCGACGCTGGCTTACGGCTTGAAAACACTGGGCGCTTCCGTCGGGTTGATGGACGCCGATGTCTACGGCCCGAGCATCCCGCACATGGTCGGCGGCGGCGGATTACCCGCGGCGGTGAAGCACACGCTGCCGAATGGCGAGACGATGGACCGCATCGTCCCGGTGGAAGTGGACGGCGTCAAAGTCATCTCGATGGGCTACTTCCTCAAGCCCGATCAGGCAGTGATCTGGCGCGGGCCGCTGCTGCACCGCGCGATCACGCAGTTCCTCAAAGATACGGAATGGGGCGAACTCGATTATCTCATCATCGACCTGCCCCCCGGCACTGGCGACGTCTCGCTGACGATTTCGCAACTCCTCGGTCTTGCAGGGGCGATTGTCGTCTGCACGCCGCAACAGGTCGCGCTGCTGGATGCGTTGAAGGCGATCAGCATGTACCGCCAAGTGAAGATTCCATTGCTCGGCATTGTGGAAAACATGACGGGTGAAATCTTCGGCCGCGGCGGGGCTCAACAGACGGCGATCACGCAGGGGATTCCGTTCCTCGGCGAGATTCCGATCGAAGCCCAGATCCGTGTGCGGGGCGATGAAGGCCGGATCGCCAGCCTGTTCAACGACGACAGCCCCGCGCGGCCGCATCTGTTGCACATGTGTCAGCGCGCGGCGATGGAGATCGCGAAGAGTCTCTTGTCGACGCCTTCGCTGCCGACGTTGGAAATTCTTTGAAGGCAAAAGAGGATCCACAGATTTCGCAGATTGACACAGATTTGAAGAGAAGAAATGGATAAGAAGTCGAAAAGGCATTTTCGCTTTCCATCCTCTCTCTGCTCTTCAAATCTGTGTTAATCTGCGAAATCTGTGGACCGTATTTGCTCCGTCCTTATCGATCGAGCGCCTCGAAGATCGTTTCCAGATACTTCGGTAAGCTGTCCCACGGGTTGTCGTTCTTCACGTCGACATCTTTTCTGACTCTCAACCTTCGACTCTCCACACTCAACCGTTTTCAACCATCCATCGCGCCGAGCGGTCCGCCCGATTGCATGGCGTCGTAGTTCTTCTGGAACGATTCCGCGAGTTTCTTCGCCGTGGTGTCGTAGGCGTCGACATCGGCCCAGGTGTTGCGGGGGATGAGCATTTCGTCCGGCACACCGGGGCAGCGGGTCACGATGTGGAAGCCGAAGATCGGGTCGGACTGCGTCGGGGCATCCTTCAGCGTCCCGTTGTGGATGGCGTCAACAATCGCCCGCGTGTACGGGAGCTTCATCCGCTGGCCGACGCCGTAGGCTCCGCCGGACCAGCCGGTGTTCACCAGCCAGACATTCGCATGGTGCTGCTGGACTTTCTCGGCGAGCAACTCGGCATATTTGTTCGGATGCCAGACCAGAAACGGCCCGCCGAAGCAGGGGGAAAACGTCGCTTGGGGTTCGGTCACACCCATCTCGGTCCCGGCGACTTTCGCCGTGTAACCGTTGACGAAGTGGAACATCGCCTGCTCGGGAGTCAGCCGCGCCACCGGCGGCAACACGCCGAAGGCATCGCACGTGAGAAAGATCACATCGGTGGGATGCCCGGCCATACACGGCAGCTGCGCATTGGCCATGTGTTCGATGGGATACGCCCCGCGCGTGTTCTGTGTGATCGTGGCGTTGTCGAAATCGACGTGGTGATGTGCGTCGTCATACACCACATTTTCCAGCACCGCGCCGAACTTCAACGCCGCGAAAATCTCCGGTTCGCGTTCCCGGGAGAGGTAAATCGCTTTGGCATAGCAGCCCCCTTCGACGTTGAAGATGCCATCATCACTCCAGCAATGTTCGTCGTCGCCGATGAGTTTCCGCTTGGGATCGGCGGACAACGTCGTCTTCCCTGTTCCCGACAGACCGAACAGCACGCTGCTTTTGCCCGTCGCCGGGTCCGCCGTGGCAGAGCAGTGCATCGACAGCACGCCCTTGGCCGGCATCAGGTAATTCATGATCGTGAAGACGCCCTTCTTCATCTCCCCGGCGTATTCCGTCCCAAGAATCACCAGTTCGCCCAACTCAAACGACACATCGACGGTGGTGCTCGACGTCATCCCCGTGGTGAACCGATTGGCCGGAAACTGCCCGGCGTTGTAGATCACAAAATCGGGCTTGCCGAAGGTTTTCAGTTCTTCATCCGTCGGGCGAATGAGCATGTTGTGCATGAACAGGGCGTGATACGGCCGCGAACAGATGACACGGACCTTCAACCGCGACTTCGGATCCCACCCGGCGAAGGCGTCAATGACATACAGCCGTTCGCGCGTGTTGAGGTAATCTTTGGCCCGTTCGCGGTTGATCATGAACGTCAATTCGTCGAGCGGGAAATTGACCGGGCCCCACCAGACATTGTTTTCGCTGAGGGGATGCCGGACAACACGCTTATCCTTCGGCGACCGGCCGGTTTTCTCGCCGGAGTAGGCAATCAGCGCCCCGGAATCGGCGATCGTGGTGCCGGGCTCGTGACGGATCGCCTCTTCATACAACCGTGACGGGGCCGGGTTGCGGAGGGTATTTCGCACGGTAATCCCATGCGGAGTAAGATCGATCGCAGCGCTCATGATGAGACTCGAAGAGTTAAGACGGCTCCATCCCGACCGACGCGCTTCGGTCACGCTGCGTATCGTGCCAGAACCAGAATTTCCCGTCCACGCTGTCTCGTGTGCTTCTCAAATTGAAGAACAACGCAGAAGCATATGAGATCGAACGCAGGACTTGTCTGCGCGTGGGAGGGCGAAGCTCCTGCTGAGCCGCGAGCGCTTCCACACGCGGAGACAATCAGCGGCTCAGCGGGAGCTACGCCCTCCCAGAAGACACTCCAGCCGCGCAGGAATTCTGGGACTGGTATCAGATCGTCCGCAACATCTCCGTGAGCGGCGAGGCGTAGCGCCCAGGGTATCGCAGGAAGGTCCGGCGGGCCGTTCACAAAAGAGGGCATCATCCACTCGGAAATGTCGGTCACGGTGCAATGACGACCGGGGTTTGCAAGCCGCCGAGTCGAGTCACGGAATCGTTGCTTGCGGATTGGAGGAAGTCGCTCAGTTCTTGCGGGGTGAGGTGAATGTCGCGGTCGGCGTCGGCCGCCCCTTGGAACGCCTGCGCAAGGAGCGTGCCGAAGTATCCCGCCTGAGTCTCGGGAACAATGCGGTTCTGTTGATTGTTGCCGCAGCTCACGATCACGGTTGTGGACACGAACTTCGTCTGCAACTGGTCGAGCATCGCCGGACCGACGAGGGTTCGCTTGGAATCGACAGATGATCCTGCGGGAGGGCATTCGATCAAGAGCAGCTTATCGGCGGAGGGACAGGCATTGAATGCCGCCGCGATTTCATCCAGCGCGATGCCCGAACCCGCGGGATCACCGGACCGTGCATCTTGTGGCAATAGAAAAACACGACCATCGACAGACGTCATGGCATGGGCGAAGATCGTCACCACAACCTGTGTTTGCCGGGTGGCGTCGCGCAGCAGATTTTCGATCCGCTGATGGAACGCGTCTTTCGGCGGATCGAGCAACAGGAACCCGCGCGATTCCGGTACCGCGTACCGTTGCCGCAACGCGGCATGCAACCGTTGGGCATCGGGAATCGCCGTGGTCACGCGCGGGATGGCCGCATCGCTGTAGTTCTGCACGGCGATGGTCAATGTCCAACGATCGGTCTGCGGCGGGCGTCGGGCATCGATCTGCGTCGCTTCCCAATTTCCATCGGAACGAATTGTGTACGACACCTGTGCATCATCGAAGCGACGCAGTTCGGCAAGGGTGATTCGCTCCAATCCGAGAGTGATTTCGCAGTTCGGACGGATAAGCATTCCATGTCGGCCGCCGGAGTTTTCGGTGAGTACAAGGTCCAGCTTGTCATGGTTGAGTTCCGCCAGGAGGCCGCTGATTTTTTCGCTGCGGGTGGCAGCGATTTCACGGATTTCGGTGTCGTGGCGAACACTGAGACGATCGCCGGGGCGGAGGTCGGCCAGCGTTAATTTCAGCCCGGCCAGTGATTCGTTGCCATTCAGCGTGAGCGGGCACTCGGCCATCGCGGGGAGTGTGACGATGCCTCCGCCTTCGCCGCGCGTGGCTTCCATGGTGAGCAAACGGCGCTCGACATCAGCCTCTTTCAGAAAACCAACCCACGGAATCAACCGTTTGGCGTGCACGCTGTCGGCGACTCGTCCCTTGCGATTTGTTCGATCGGCGATGTGTGTTAGCTCCAGACGGTCCTCCGGCTGCAATTGCGACAGCGACACGGGTTGACCATTCAGCCGGATTTTTACGCTCTTGGGAATCCGCACCAGTAACTCGTCACGGAGTGTTTTGTCGGCGAGCGTGACCGAAATAATCGGTTGCGTGGGATCAATGGCCCGGACAAACCCCTCGCTGGCCACGGGACGGTCCACCGTGATGCCGACGATGTGCGTGGCATCAGCGGGATCGTGCTCCAATTCCAGACGGTCGCCCGGCAGGAGGTCGCGCAGCAGGATGTTGCGTTCATCGTTGGTAAGATAAATCCGCTGCTTGCGATCGAGTTCGAACTCTTCCAGCGCCCCGCTGTCCGGGTCCTGCACCGTCAACCGCCGGGCCTCGGGTTCGATCGAATGCACCGCGGCGTAGGATTTCGTCGCCGCTCGGGAAGAACCATTGCCGCCCGGCCAGAACAACATCGCGGCACTCATGATGAGTGAGACGGCAAGCGCTCCGCCAGCAATCCAGACCCGTTTCGGATCGGTCGCCGGGGTGTCATCGGCGACTTCCGACGAACCGCCGCCGATGAGTTTCAAGTCGACCTTGAGATCGGACAGGGCTTCATCGGCCGACTTATATCGGAGCGCGGGATCCTTCTCGGTGAGCCGTTGAATCACGAGGGCCAAATCGGGCGGGACGCCTTCCAGCACGCGGGTGATTTCCGGCAAGCGGCGATCGGGCGCGGCATGCCACATCATCCATGCGACCTGTTTGTTGCGGCCGGCGGCATTGAGACCGGGGAACAGATCCTCGAAGTGCGGCCCGCACATCAGCTCATAGGCAGAGAAGCCCAACGAGTACAAATCACTCGCCGGACCGACGTCGCCGAAGTCCTCGGAAACACTCTCCGGGGCCATGTACCGCGTGGTCCCTTTGAGCAGACTTCCTTTGTCATCGGCCACACGCCGGGCTAAACCGAAGTCCCCAATCTTCACGCGCCGGCGGGCATCGATCATCAGGTTGCCGGGCTTGATGTCGCCGTGAATGATCCCCTGGCTATGGAGATATTTCAGCGCCCGCAGGGCATGGGCCAGGGTGGCCCGCAACGCACGGAGATCGATCTGTCGACCTTGCAGTCGGTCGCCGAGGTTCCCCTGCATCAGTTCCATCACCAGCCAACCCCGTTCCCGGACGAGATCAAAAATGGTGACGATGTTCGGGTGCTGGAGCGCCGCGAGGAGTTGGGCTTCGTGCCAGTAGCGCGTGAGTTTTTCGGGATCGGCGAGGTATTGGTCGTGAAGCTGTTTCACAGCGACCTCACGCCCGAGTTCGAGATCGCGGGCCCGGTAGACCGTTGCGAAGCTGCCGCTGCCGATTTTCTCCAGCAATTGATACCGCTCAGCGGGCTTCACAGCGGCAGTCCTTGGCAATTCCGGAGGCGTGGAGATCGGGATTCATCGGAGCCCTGTCGCAGAGCGAGAGGGTTACACTTCAGAAACGAGGAAACGCTCGTGAGATCAACGAAATCGTACCGCCCGTCTGGTCGGCTCGCAAATCGGCTAGCGGCTGAGGAGCACGCCGAGATGGTGTCGCAGGCGCTCGTCGTCCTCGGGAGAACCGGTCACTCCGGTAAACGGGTTGCGATCTTCGGAGTTGAGCAACCGCAGGACGCGGCGGTAGACGTCACGCTCGCCGACACTATCACCGCGGGAATGAGCCAGGCTCGCTTCCCGGAGCAAACGCTGATACGGGGCCAACGCCTGGCGTTCGTCACCGAGGAATTCTTTGACGATCACCCGTCGTGAATACGCTTTCCCCTCGCTTGTGAAGCCCCCCTCGAAATCGAGGAAGAGCATTGCCACGGACGACAGCAAACTGAAAGCCAGCACGGCATACAAGATGGCGGGATTCGATTCCCGCTTCTTTTGAGCGGTGGTTTTGCGGGTGCCGAGCAACTCTTTCAACTGCAACTCTGGAAGCTGGCCGTCTTCACCAAGGCGGACGAGCGTTCCTCCGGCGCGATCGGTCACGAATTTGGCGACCTTGCGGTTCGTGGAACGCTCACTCTTCTCCCTTTTTGCAGAGCCAGACCGACGTTCCGGTTTGCTATTCAGAACGGACTTCGACTCCACATCGGCGGTGCCGGCATCGTTGATGAACTTGAGCGTGGTTGTGGTCGAGAGCCGCAAGGTCGCGGTGGCCGGGAGCCAGACCCACTGTTCGTTCGGCGCGGGTTGACCATCAATCGCAACCGATCGGCCTTCGGGCACATACAGTGCATACCGATTGTTCCGGCGGGCGATCGTTGCGTGATGGGCCCCGAGGTCGGTATCAGCGAGGACGACCTGGTTCTCCGCGGCCTGACCAATGCCAGTCAGTTCTCCCGTCAGCGTGTACGTTCCCCCGCGATTGACGCCTTGAGCGACAATCAACTTTGCGACGGGGGCTTCGGCGACTGTCGACATGGCTCTCTGTAGGATGGCCCTTCCGGGCCGTCATTCTGATCCAGTGCTTCCCACCGAGGCGGCCCCGAAGGGCCACCCTGCGGAACTTCAAAATAAATCGGTGTACAGGAAATTAATCAGGAAGGGACCGAGAATCACGATCACGGTTGATGCCATGACAAGAATCCCGGGTAACAACATCTGCACCGCCGCCTCTCCGGCCATGCGTTCGGCTCGCTGACTCCGTTTCATCCGCAAGACATCCGCTTGTGTTCGGAAGATGCGCGACAGCGGCGTTCCTAGGTTTTCCCCTTGGACGATGGAGCCGATGATCGCTGTCAGTTCATCATCCTGCAATCGATCGCGCAGCGCTTCCAACGAACTGGTGCGGCCTTTGCCCATGTTCATCTCACCTAGCACCCGGCCGAACTCCACGCCCACGGGATGCTCGCGAAATTCCTCCACGCCCTGGCGCAGCGCCTGAATGAATGTCGCCCCCGCTTCCATCAACAGCGTGATGAGATCGAGCAAATACGGCAACCGGCGTTTGATGAGGACTAGCCGATACGCAGCCTGTCCGGCAAGTCGACGTCGCAACAGGTACCCCGACAGCACGGTCAAAAGGATCGCGATGACAATCCCTGGCGGGCCGATGATCTGAACACAGCCGTAAACATAGATCGGCAACAGAAAGAGCGCCTGCAGTTCGATCTTCGCCAGGTATTCCTCTGCAGTCCAGACGCGTGGCAGCCCCGCAGCCTGGAGTTCGCGGGCCATGTTGGGGAGATCTTTGGAGAAGGCCCCGCGATTGAATTTCGCTAATGGTTGAATCACCGTCTGAAACAGGCGATAGAACGGGCTGACCTTCCGGAGTTCGTTGATGCGACTGACATCGTAGCGCCACTGCTCGCCCTGCACCAGTTCATCGCTTGCCAGTGTGTTGGCAATCGAACGGGCCAGAAGGAAACCTGCGATCCCGAACACCAGGCAAGCAAAAACCGGCGGCCCATAGGGCTCGACGATTTGCGCCAACAGAAAGGTCGTTGGGGAGTCGACCATGAGGGTTACATTTAACGATGAGATCGAAGTTGATTCGCCATCGTTGTACCCCACCGGCAACCCCATCGCCAAGGGGCGGCCTTCGCCCTCGGTCAAAGACCGGGAGCGCAGACGAAATCACGCCGCGGGTTCTAATGACGGCTGCACGACCAGCGATTCTTTCAAGAACCGTTCGCCGGTGGCGTCATAGAAGTACAGTAGGCTGTGTTCACACGCCCACACCGCTCCCAACCGCACACTGCGCGGGCCGCGTAACAGAAACTGCAAACCACAGCGGTTTCCCAACCGGGTCAGCGGCGTTTCCTGCAGTTGGAATTGATCGGGAACGAGGTTTTCGTGTCGGCACAACGTCTCGTGGACGTATTTCCGCAATTCCGACAACGAAGGGAGACGAACCGCGGCTTTCGCCATGGCAACAACGCTCCGAATACACTCACGGTGGCCAATCTCAGCAATCAACATCTTGGTTCAGCAAGGGGTGACATCGGCCGTCCGGCGACCGGTGATTGCATGGACTGACCCTGCCGCATTCAGACTGCACGACACGCCGATCCCCTTCATCTGACGTAACCGGAACGTCGCTGTTCCAACTCAAGCAGCGTCCTGCCAACGCATCGGGTTCACATCGGAGAAAGTTGCTTGATGGAATGTTATCATGGCGGCAAGATCGGTCATCTCGGCCGGAAAAGTGGCTCACTCGTTGGGGAGATTGCACGGTGCCAGTTGTGACCGCGGAAACGTTGACGTCGTTCGCCAATGCCCTCTTTCGCCAAGCCGGTTGTGATGACGCCGGGGCGAAGATCGTCTCCGAAAGTCTGGTCCAGGCGAACCTGCGCGGCCATGATTCGCATGGCGTGATGCGGATTCCGTTCTACATCGGAAAGCTCAAAGACGGCACGATGAACCCGGCCGCAAGGCTGACCATCGAGAAGGAAACTCCGGCGTCGCTGGTGGGTGATGGGGGCTGGGGACTCGGACAAGTTCTCGCTCGTGATCTTACGGAACGGCTCATCGCCAAGTGTGCGGTGACGGCGATCGCCTGCGGAACACTGAAGCGTTCCACCCACATCGGTCGGTTGGGTGAATATGCAGAGATGGCCGCGGCTCACGGGTTCTTCTCCATGATCGTCGCCAATACTCACGGTGCGGCCCAGCGAGTTGCTCCGGTGGGTGGCAAACGGCCCCGTTTGGGAACGAATCCGATCTGCATGGGGATGCCCGGAGGCGCAGATGGTCCGTTCATCTTTGACATCGGCACCAGTGCGACCGCCGAAGGCAAGGTTCGCGTGAAGAAGATCGCCGGGCAACCCGTCCCGCTGGGTTGGGTGCTTGATCCCGAAGGCAAGCCAACCACCGATCCCAACCAACTGTACGGTGATCCCCCGGGGACGATTCTTCCACTCGGTGCCGATCAGGGTTACAAAGGCTTCGGTCTGGCATTCATGATTGAAATGATGTGCGGCGGTTTGTCGGGGGGACAATGTGCCTTTCCGAACCCGCCGCCACCACTCGGCAACTGTGCGATGTTCATGGTTCTCAATCCGGACTTCTTCGGTGGCAAAGACCACCTCCTGAACGAAGTCCGGAATCTCGAGGCCTACGTCCGCAGTGTCCCGCGGATTGACGGTTGCAACGAAGTGTTTCTCCCCGGCGATCCGGAACGGAAAACGATGGCTACCCGTCTGCAATCCGGTATCCCGCTCGATGATGGAAACTGGAAAGCGCTCGTGGACCTTGCCGGTCAGTTGGGGATTGCCGTCCCGGCGGTTTAAGAGACAAAAACAAAAGCCCGGCATTTTCTGAAATGCCGGGCTTTTCCGGCGGTTGTGTTGCCGGCACTAAGACTGCCCTTTCCGCCGAAACGGGTAAAACCAGACTCCATAGGGCAGGAAGCGCACGGCAAGCGGCTGCCCCAAACGTTGTGGATTGGCGAGCATCCAGGCATGGCGATTCACCAGCAGATCGCTGGGGACGCAACTGGTGCGGACATCCCCCGGTTGACACGGCCGTGAATCGACCAGTTCGACCGTCCCAACCAGCAACCCCATCGGCAGTGTGGCCAGCTCGATCCCGTGTTCGCTCGCCGCCACATGAGCGGCATCGAGTGTCGAGGGTTTTTTCGACGTGTAGAGATAAATCGTTCCACGGACCTGTGTTGGTTGCGAACGGACTTCGATGGTCTTAATCCCACGCAGAATCAGTTCCGTCCACGGCTGTTGAATGCCGAGGGCGATCATGGACCGATCGATCGCGGGATCCGATGGAGCCATTCCAAGAACCGTAGCACAACTGAACCGCGGAGGGAGCTGCCTGTCCTGCACAAGCCCGTAGGAGCGTGGTCATTGTCACGGCAACCAGGCTGAGAGGCAACTGAGGCCGAAGCGCTTTGGTGTCTGCGTCCGACGGGAAATTGCGTTCCCGGTCAGTAAAAGACGTCGCGTCGGCGGATGGCAGCGGCAAACCACCGCGCCCGCTGGATGTCACCGGGATCGACATGGGCCGTGCCAAGTTCGATCGCTCGGAGCAATGCGTGAAGGTCCCTTGCCAAGGGCACTATGATCCTTCGAGGAAGACACTGCGCGATTTCCTAGCAGGCCTTCATGGATTTTTAACAATCGGATAGGTACTGTGGAAAACTCACCATGGTAATTCTACCGATCGCAGCTTGAGTCGTTGCTGACGCCTTCCGCCCACACAATTCCGTCATTTTTGGCTGCATTTCCTGCGGCGAACCTGTTCAGACTTTGTCCTCGTTTCCTCTTGGGACTCTCCAGATCATCACAAAATAACGGCGTCTGCCCATAGTAGGCACTTCGGCTGGCATCTCTGTTGCTGTGCCGGTGGACCTGCCTGAATGAGGAACGGTTCCGAACCCCATCTTGTCTAGAAAACTTGGTCTCTATGAAATTCTCTTCTGGTTGGAGCACTTTGTGGGTCATCGCCTTTGTCGGGCTCGGGCTTTCCGGATGCGGCAGCAGTGATACACCTCCCCTCGGCCGTGTCAGTGGCAAAGTGACGCTCGGCGGGGAGCCGCTGGTCGGCGTGATCGTCATGTTCAAACCTGCCGAAGGTCGTGCTGCGTCCGGGACGACGAACGCCGAGGGGCAGTACACGTTGGAGTACACCCACAAGGTTCCCGGCGCCAAGGTGGGACCCAATACGGTGATGTTGGAGTGGCCGCTGGGCTCAAAAGATGCCAAGCCGCTGGATCCGAAGTACACCGTCAAGTCGGAATTGAAGGCGGACGTAAAAGCGGGATCGAACACGTTCGATTTCAGCTTGGATGGTGACCCATCAAAAAAGTTAAAAACCGTCGATTGATCCCGCTGTAATTCACTCCGGCTTGGTCCGGGCCTGGCGGATGGGATCGATCGGAAGCTGTTGCTCTTGTTGCGCAGACAGTTGTTGGGCTGCGCAGTGTGCGATCTGACCTGGTAACGAGGAATGCGAGATGGCCTTCGGACAACGGATTCGTCGCGGATTTACCTTGATTGAATTGCTGGTGGTGATCGCCATCATCGCCATTCTCATCGCCTTGTTGCTCCCAGCAGTGCAGCAGGCACGTGAGGCGGCGCGGCGGACGCAATGCAAGAACAACCTGAAGCAGTTCGGGTTGGCCATGCACAACTACCACGATATCTACAACACCTTTCCGCCGGGCTTTGTCATGCGGAATCCACCGTCAGCGAACGCCAATTCCATCGAACGGAGCATGTACAGTTGGGGATCGCTAATTCTGCCACAGATCGATCAGGCCCCGCTGTTCAACCGGCTGAATGTCGGCAATGTGTGGCTGGAAACGAACCTGGTGAACGGCAATCTGAGTGCATTGCAGACACCCTTGCCCGCCTTCCGCTGTCCGTCCGATACCGGCCAGGCGTTGAATGATTTCGACGATACAAAATCGGATGATCCTGTTACGAATGCGAACCAGTATGTGGCCTATCTCACCTCCAATGGGTCAGACCGCATCCCCACCACGATGTCGAACTATGTGATGGTCGCCGGGACATCGGATAGCACGACACCGATGGTTTTCGCCACGCAGTATGGTCCGGCGCAGGGTGTCGGATTCGTCAACTCGAAGATCAACTTCCGGGACATCACCGACGGTTCCAGCAATCAACTGATGATTGGCGAACGGGCCTGGAGGTTCAAGAACCTGACAATCGGTGCCGCCAACGTCTTCGGTTTCAGCTCGGAAACAAACGCAGCTGGAAGCAATGTCCGTACGGCCGCCCTGTCGGCGCTGGGGATTGCCTACGACGGAATCAACTGGACGGCCACGAATCGCGTGCATCAACGGCGTGGCTTTAGTAGCAACCATGTCGGCGGTTGCCATTTCCTGATGTCGGATGGTGCCGTGCGGTTCATCAGCGAAAACATCGACTACGCAAAACTCTCGGTAACGGTCGCTCCGTATCCGACCGGATTCACCACGACGACGCTGGCAAAACTGCTGGTTCGCAACGATGGTCAACCCGTAGGCGACTTCTAACGATCTCGTTCGCAGTCGAGTGACTCTGACAAGGGGTCGGGAAGGAACTTCTCGGCCCCTTTCACATTCGTTCGTCCCGGTTGCCGGTTTGCCTCTTCCCATGTATGGTGGAGGCTTCTGCCAAACGGCAGCACCTACAGCAGACGCGGCGACGAAGGAATTGGCAATGGGCTTGATGGACGGGAAAAAGGGACTGGTGTTCGGCATCGCGAACGATTATTCGATCGCCTGGGGGATCACCGAAGAATTGCATCGCCAGGGGGCACAACTCGGCTTCACACACTTGCCGGACAAAGACCCCGCCAGTCCGAAGATGGAACGCCGCGTCCGCAAGCTCGTCGATCCCATCGGTGCGAAGATGGTTGTCCCGTGCAATGTCCAGGACGACGCCGACCTCGATCGGACCTTTGCCAAGGCGAAGGAGATTTTCGGTACGATCGACTTCGTCGTCCACTCGGTGGCCTATGCCCCGATGGAAGACTTGAAGGGGCCGGTCTACGGCGTCAGCCGCGAAGGCTTCAAAACCTCGATGGACATCAGCGTCTTCAGCCTGATGGCGATCTGCAAGCGGGCCAAGGATCTGATGCCCGACGGCGGAAGCATCATGACCTTGTCGTATCTCGGCGGCGAGCGCGTGATTCCCGGCTACAATGTCATGGGCTTGTGCAAGGCGGCGCTGGAATCGGCAACGGCCTACCTGGCTCACGAGCTTGGCACCAGCAAGATTCGCGTGAATGCTCTCAGTGCCGGTCCCATCCGCACGTTGAGTTCCTCGGCCGTGAGCGATCTCGATGTGATGATGAAGATCTACAATGCGATGGCTCCGATGCGGCGGAATGTCGATCAGGCCGAAGTCGGCAAATCGGCGATCTATCTGCTGAGCGATATGTCGACCGGCGTCACGGGGGAAACGTTGCACGTCGACTCCGGCTATCATGTGATGGGTGCTCCACCGGCTGATGCGAAGTTTGATTGAGCCGTGTCGGAATCTTCGCCCTCAAATGCGGTTACGCGCGTGGGAATCGCCATCGTCGAACAGGCGGGGCGATTCCTTGTCGGCGTCCGTCCGGAGGATGTCCCGCTCGCCGGGGCAGCCGAATTTCCAGGAGGAAAGTGCACCCCCGGTGAATCGCCAGCGGATTGCGCACAGCGCGAATGCCTGGAAGAAACGGGGGTTGCTGTCATCGCTGACGAATGCCTGGAAACACGCACGCACAGTTACCCGCACGGCGTGGTTGAGATTCATTTCTGGCTATGCCGTCCTGCGGGACACACCGCGCAGAAATTGCTGGGCAACTTCCGCTGGGCCGATGTCAACGAACTGCCGACGCTGCCGTTTCCCGAAGCGAATGCGTCGGTGGTCGAGACACTGCTGCGACGCTTTGGAGCATAGGCAAGCCTACGGTGTGGCCGCCGGCTGACTCATGGTGTTCAGTGACTTCCGCGCTTCGTCAACTTCATTCGAGAGACTGGAATCGAGTGCGTAGAGGGTGACGATGGACTCCAAGAGTTGCCGGGCGGCGCGGTCATCGCGCGTGGCGATGTCTTGAGCCTGCTTCAACAACCCGCGGACATACTCACGCCGTTGCGAGACCGTCTGCTGCAAGTCTTCGTTGATCTGTTCCCGCCAACGTTCTGCAAGCCCCGCTTCCGGAGTGGATGCGTTCTCTTGGCGAAGGATCACTATCAACGCCTCCAGTTTGGCCTGGGCGGCGGTCAGATCACCCTGGTTCCAGATGCGTCGAATTTCGGCGAGATGACGGACGGGTTCGCTCGGTGCTGTCGATTTTCGTTCCCGTCGCCGTGGTGAAATCAACGATTGTTCGAGTTCGTAAACGCGGATTTCCTTCAACAGCGGTTCAACCACCGTGGTTCGTTGCTGGCGCTGCTCCTTCGACAACGGCGTCAAGGCTTCGTCGGAAATCAACGGAGCCAGCAATTCGTCCCGGGCACGAATCCACTCCGGCCCGGCGGGTTGACTCAAGATCCGTTGTGCCTCCGCCAACTGTGATTCTGGCGTGTGACGGGGCATCGCCATCCACCACACGAAGGCAATCAATCCCACCAGCAGGCTGAGCAGCACGAACGTGTTGTTCAAGATACGCTGCGGCAACGACGGTTCGGCACTGCGCACGACTTCCGCCCGGACGAGATCGCGCATGAATGTCGCCGCGCCGGGCCCGGCATCGGGCGATGGCTTGGCGTACGCCGTGGCCGGGGGCGTCGGATCATCACTGTGAACGGCCTGCACTTTGCGGATCACATCTTGCAATCGCCGCGAAACGACAAAGGCATCGGGGGGCCTTTCATCCGGTGACTTGGCCAGGAGATCCGCCATGATTAAGTCGACCGCCGGTGGTAACTCCGGAATGTAGCGGCTCGGTTTGTCGAACTGGGCATACCGCTGCTTGTGCATCACATCGACAGCGGTCGGCCCGGTAAAGGGCGGACGACCGGTGAGCATGGCATAGAGGACTGCCCCCAGGGAATAAAGATCGCTGCGCTTCGTGGCCCGTTGCCCCTGCGCTTGCTCAGGGGACATGTACTCCGCGGTCCCGATCACTCCGCCAGTGATCGTCAACCGCTCGGCAGCAAAGAGCTGGGCGACGCCGAAATCGGTCAGCTTGATCTGTCCCTCTTTGGTGATCAGCACGTTGGACGGTTTCAGATCGCGGTGAATAATCCCCGCATCGTGAGCCGCTTTGAGTGCGGTACAAAGCTGCGTGGCGAAGTCGAACGCTTGTTCCCACGGCAGCCGATGATCGCGCTTCAGCCGATCAGCCAGATTTTCCCCGGCGACGTATTCCATTGCAAAATAGTACGTCTCGTTGTCCACGCCGCTGTCGAGCAACCGTACCACATGCGGATTCGTGAGCGTCCGCAGCGCCTCGGCTTCGCGCGTGAACCGCATCACGAAGCCTTCTTCCCGGGCGAGTGTCGCCGGCAGGACCTTCACCGCGACCAGTTCACTCGTCTCACGATGCCGTCCGAGGTAGACGTTCCCCATCCCCCCGGCACCGATCTCTTCCAACAGGACATACGGCCCAAGCGTCTGGCGGTCCATGTCGCTATGATCCCGAAAAAATGAGCGGCCCGCCTTCGTCAATCGCCATCCGGCTGTCACAATAGGAATCTCATGCTACAACGTCGAGGGACGGTGTGACACAGCCCGGAGCGCAAGCGACGGAGCGAGACATTGAACTCATTCGTCCGTCGCTTGCGCTCCGGGCTGAGAAGGATAATCCCCCATGAACTCACTAGACACCGCCGTGTTACTCATCGCTCACGGCAGCCGCCGCCCCGAGGCAAACGCCGATTTACAACGCCTCGCGGAACAGGTCACGACGACCGGCGGATATGCAATTGTCGAAGTGTCGTACTTGGAACTGACGACACCGACGATTGATGAAGGCGGCCGTCAATGCGTGCGGCGTGGCGCGAATCGCGTGCTGATGCTTCCCTATTTCCTGTCCGCAGGGGTGCATGTGGTGCAGGATTTGGAAGCCGCGCGGTTGGCGCTCCGTGAAGAGTTTCCGCACGTCGAATTTCAACTGTGCCCGCCGCTGGGGCTGCACCCGTTGATGGTGCGCATCGTGCTCGATCGCCTGCAAGAAGCCCAGTGACGGCCGTCACAGGAGTAATTCACCACGGGGTTTCCATCATGTGGACGATCTGCCGCGCGAGGCGCTCCGTCGCTTCTTGAGTCGCCGTGGCAAGCGATTGGCCCACTTCCGGCGCGAACTCGGCCTGGCCAATCGTCGGGATCGACTGCGGCTGCAGCGGGACTTCCTGCTGCGCGAGAACCTGCCCGGTGCGCAGGTCTTCCCAGGTGACGCGGACCATCAGCGAAAGTTGCAGTTCACGCGGGTCATCCCAGCGGGTTTCGCCGAGGACATTCTTGCGGATGTCGACAATCCGGCCGGTGAGCCGGGTGTCCGCTTCGCGGCCTTTGGCGAGACGGAACGGCGTGTGGGTTTGAATTTCCCGGTGAACCGCTTCGGTCACCGGATACTCAATGCCGCGGCGAAAGGTGTCGTTCTCAAAGATGGGGACATCCACCGTGCGGACTTCGGGGCCATAGACATTCCCCGTACGATAACCGCAGCCGGTGACGAGAACCGCGACCAGCATCGCGACAGACCGCCAGCGGCCGCGTCCGGATAACCGGAAACGTTGGGGGCTTCGTTCTGTCGCGGTCTGAAACACCATGTCCCTCAAAGGCAGTCATCACAACCGCGATTGCCCGGACATCCCCGGTTCGATCGGGGCGTCTTTCTCTTCGATCGTATCCCGGCCCAATCGCCGCGGGAGTGAGAAGCGGAAGCGGCTGCGGCTCGGCTCGACGGCCTGTTCCTCTTCGGCGTTGATCAATGATTCACGAGGTTCTTCCGCACCTTCATCGCCCGGCGACTCCGGCGCGACCGGAAGCGGTCGGCCGAACCAACCACGGCGCGGCGGCTCCTCCGCTTCCTCGATCGGTTTGGCTTCGCTGTCTTCGATCGGTTCTTCGTTGTTGGAACCGCGGCCGAACACTCCGAACAACCGCCGCGGCGGTGCAGGGGCCTTTTCCTCGGCCGGTTCTTCGACCTTCTCTTCCGCGGGAAGTTTGGCCACTTTCGGCGGCGGAGGGGTGACGTCGCGGGTATTCCGCATATCCCACCAGGCGCGTTCGGGGTCGGGGCGCGAGGACAGCAGGCGTGATCCTGAGGCATATTCCGGACCGAGTTCCTGTAACCGCTGCTTCGCCCGTTGGGCGGCCTGCGATTGGGGAAAGCGATCGATTAACACATGGCAATACACGGCCTGTGCCCGTTTGTTGTTCTTGCGCTCGTAAAAGACCACGAGCTCCCATTCACGATCCGCTTTGGCTTCTTCGATGCGGTTCAACTCATCCTGGACCCGCTTGGCATCCGCGGAATCGGGGTACAATCGCAGAACACTCTTCTTCAGATTCTGTGCGTCTTCCAGAGTCTTGCCGTCGTAGTTCGCCCCCTGATACGACATCAGCTTCACATGGGAACCCAGCACGAACGCATTTTGCACATGCGGGCTGTTGGGATACTCTTCCCGCAACAGTGTGAAGTGACGGTCGGCTTCCACGAAGTTGTTGCGGCGGGCGTAGTGACTCGCGGCGAGCATCAAAGCATCATCAGCGAGTGGCCCGGTCGGGTCGTTCAACCAGATCAGCCGCAAGCAGCCGATGCCGTTGCCTTCGGTATCGAACCATGGCTTGGACTTGTCTGTGAAGTTGGGGATCCATACCGGCGCTTTGCCTTTTTCCGGGGGCTTTTCTGCCGGAAGACGTTCGCCGAAGTTGTCAAAGTTCGCTTGTTGAATCTCGCCAACTTCCGCAACTTTGGGGAAGTCGAGCCATTGCCGTGCGATTTCAAACAGCCGTTTCGAGACTTCATCGAGATGCCGCGTGGAGGGGTAATCCCGCAGGAGTTTCGCATAGGCGTTTTCGGCGGCGTAGAAGTTGCCCTGCTGATAAGCAGCTTCACCTTGCATGAAGAGCGCGTCCTCGCGGATTTCACTCTTCTTATATTTATTGGCGACCTTCTTAAACGACGCTTGGGCAACGTCGTATTTCTCATCTTTGAACAGTTCTTCCGCGGCGGTGTATTCCTCGGTGCCGGGGATCGGTTTCAGAGAACCGTTACTGTCCTCGATCTCTTCTTTCCGCTTTTCCCACAATGAGCCGAGCAGCCGCCGTTCGGTGGGCCCGTGGATGTTATCGATGTCGTCGTTACCGCGTTTCAGCAACGCGGAACGTTCCCACGGTGTCACGCAGCCAGAGATTAGAACGATCCACACCGGTAACCATGCGAAGAGTGTTCGTGTGCCACGGCCGTGTCGGCCGTGCGATGACACCGAGTGCGCTGATCGGAGACACGGCCAAGATGGCCGTGGCACACTGCAGAACCACGTCGATTTGGAAAGGGGCGTCATCCGTGACTTTCATCGCTGCATCCGCAGCGCGGGCATCTGGGGGAAACCGGTCAATCCTTCAACCGATTACGAGAGGTAGCTGAGCATCTTCGGTCGACGACCCAACGCATGGGAAATCGCCGCCGTCGTCACCTGCTTCATCTCCTTGTACTGTTGCAGCGACAGCACCAGCCGTCGCCATCCATCCCCCTCACTCGCCAGCTTTCGCAACCCCGCGGCCGTTCCCGCATGGATGGCGATTTGGCTGTATTCCTCCCGTTGGCAGTCCGGGCAAATCAGCCCCCCTTGCGATACCCAAAATCCAAACGTCCGCCCTTCGACCAGTTCGCAACCACACGCCGCACAACTTTCGAAGTCCGGTAATTGTCCAATCTCTCGCAGAATCACCAACTCGAATCGCAAAATCGCCCGGCGGACCAAATCGCTCTGCTGAAAGTCCTGCAAAGCTTCGATGGCGGCGTCGAACAATTCCGGATGCGGGTCGTAATCCTCGGTCAGTCCCAGCAGCAATTCCGCGAGGTAATACCCCGCGTACAATCCCACCAAGTCCTTCTCGGGCGGCTTGAACCGTCCGACAAGTTTGGCTTCGGTGAGAAGGTCGAGACCGGAACTTGATTTGCGGAGGAACACTATCTGACAGTGCGCGAGCAGGTCAAGAGCGGATTCGAAGGGGCCTTTGAGCCGCCGCCCGCCTTTCGCCAGCGCGGAAATGCGTCCATGCTCACGAGTTAGCAGCACGACGATGCGACTCGTCTCGCTGTAATCCGTGACCCGCAGAATCAATCCCTCGCCCTTCTCCGCCATAACCGGCCAGTGTAGCCGGTTGGACGAAGCAAACCATCCCCAGCCTTCCGAGCCGCGACCGTGAGGAAGCGAGTTCTTGTTATGGCGACAAGGTGTGCCACGGGCGGCTCGTCCGCCCGTGCTGACGAGTGACGAATCTTAGGTTGTAGCGGTCCTGCCAACCCACACTGGCGGACAAGCCGCCAGTGGCACCCGGTAACAGCCCATAAAATAAAAAAAAGCCGAACGAGAAAATCGCCTTTCCCGTTCGGCTTAAGTTTCGGGGCTAGCGGCATCTACTTGCGTCACGTTCACACGTGTGCACAATAGATGCGGCGTAGCCCACTTAGTTTCCTACCATCAAGTATCGCCAGAATATGCCACTTGTCAACAGCAACGATCTCCTGCTTTCGGCAAGAATGCGCGAATTCTGCCGCCCACCCACCGCATGGAACCGATCATTGTGGGCCGTATCGACTCAAACAATTCTTCGAGAGGTGATTGAAGCTTCCTTCATTCGGCGTGAGGGAATTCTGTCGGACGGATCACTGTTAGACCTTCAGACCACTGCTGGGAATCAAATCAAGAACGATCCCGGAGTTGGAGACGAACGAGTCCGAAAACGCCTGCTCCCATTTCTACTTGGGAAGCCTGTAATTACACCTGGTTCGCTCGCATCGGCAACTATCCAAGCCATTATCGACGACCTGGAAGTAAACTATCTGGAACGATGGGCACGAACTGCGGATCAAGGTGTAGATGACAGAAATTTAGAACAGTGTGCACGAGGAGTTATAAGGTAACCGTTCACGGGTCGGTGAGCAGTGAGGGAGTGGGTTGATTGTGGAAGTGAGCCTGGACGGATTGGGTGACGAACTCGAAGACGTTGCGTTGTTGCTGGCGGCAGGTTTCGATGGTGGTCAGCAGCGTTTCGACGAA
>JBGSUN010000099.1:0-31762 GCA_041753475.1 Planctomycetaceae bacterium
CGAATTGTCGCAACGCGAAGAGGTTCGCCTCGCGGACTCGGCAAACCCTACAATTCAATAACTTACGACTCAGAGGTCTGTCGTTCCGGTAACTGAATCACGAACCAGACGGCCCCACCAAATGCGGCGATGATGCACGCCACGGTGATCGCCCCCGGCCAGCCCATGGTTTCCGCCATCATGGGGGTGAGCACGGGGGAAACCAGTCCGCCAACGTTGCCGAGGGTGTTCATGAACGCTCCACAGAGCCCGCGGGACTTGCCGCCGATATCGGTTGCGGTCGTCCAGAAGACCCCTTCGCACATCCCCAGCGAGGCCATCGACACCGCCAGGCACATGGCGACGTTGATCTGCCCCGTGACGTTCACGCCGAGCAAGGCGAACGCCGCTCCGAATCCCATGCCCACGACGACAATCGCCCGGCGGCCGCGCGCGGTTCCGAGTCGACGACAGACGACATCAGTGCAGATGCCGCCGATCGCCATGCCCGCGCCCATGGCCAGCATGATCCAGAACGAGGCCCAGCGAGCTTCGACATCGGGCACTTTCAGGATCGACTTGAAGTAAAAATCCATCCAGTAGAAGAACAGGTACTGAAAGTATCCGTAGGCCGCATAGCTGAGGGAGACCAGCCACACATTGGGTTGCAGTAACAACGAGGCCCACTCGGCCGGGCGGTCGGTTTCATCGGGAAAGAGCGTCGGAGGGGCTTCAGTGTGAAACGATAACGATTGAGTTTGTCGCTTCCAGAACAAACTGAACGCGACCAGCGTGAGGCCGCTGACAATGAAGGCCAATGGCCAGTTTAGGCGGTCCATCAACCATCCGAACGCGGGATAACAGAGGGCGATGCCGATCAACGCTCCGGCTGTCACGGTGCCGTTGGCGGTCGCCCGGTTGCGTTCCGTCATCAGATCGGAGACGACATGGGCCGCGCCCGGATGGAGCGGAGCGCTGCAAAAGCCCGCACAACTGCGAATGATCAGCAGGCCGATCCACAAGCTTTCGGGACTGCTCGTCAACCAACCGACGACGCCCGTCAGCGCGACGAATGTTCCCATCGCCAGACCGTACAGCGTCAACGCGCGGGCGGAGCCGATCCGGTCAATTAACCAGCCCCCCGGCAGCATTCCGATGGTGTAGACGATGAGAAACGCTGTGTAGACCCAACCCATCTGGACGGCACTCAGGCCGACTTTGGGGATAAAGACTTCGCTGCCGGCGACGGAAATGCTGACGCGGTTGAAGTGCCCCAGGCCTGCAAACATCATCAGCAATACGACAATCCGCCAGCGCGCAGCGGTAGACAGAGAACTTGCGGCGATCGGGTCGGTCATGAAAATCTCAGTTCATGGGAAAGGAACCACGAAACCAGCGGCGCTCTGTCTTGGAAATGTTCAATCGAAACTCGGGAAGTTGCGGGGCTTGTCGTTCATCCGCTCATCACGCGGAGCGTGATGGCTACTATGGTGGCCATCACGCTCCGCGTGATGAGCGGCACGCTTCATAGCGCCCCACTCCCAAGTCGCATTCGTCAATCCATCCGATACTTCTCAATCACCTCATCCGGAAGCCGGTACCCAATCCCTGGCGATTCGGGGAACCCAATCTCACCATTCTTCACGGGCAGGCCAAGTTCTTGTAGTTCACGACGCAGCGGCGATTCAAACACTTCCGCGGCGGCGAACTCAATGTACGGGGTGACCGGAGAATACGCTGCCAGGTGGACGGACGCGGTGCCGAGGATCTGCGTCGACCAGTTGCCGGGGCAGACGAGCGCTCCGCGGGGGACGGCGAGATCGACGATCCGTTTCGCTTCGGTCAATCCGCCGCAGGTGGTCATGTAGGGCTGCATTACCGAGACCCGGCCGAGGTCCATCATGTCGAGGAACTCCCAGCGTGTGACACCATGTTCACCCATCGCCAGCGGGATCGACGTGAACTCGGAGAGACGGGCATACGGTTCTGGCGTGTCAACCGGAAACGGCGTCTCGAAGAAGAACACGTCAAGTTCTTCCAGTTCACGGCAGATGCGGACCACGGTTGGGACATCGTTGAACAGATAACCGACATCGACCATCAGCGTTGGCCCCGGTCCCAGCAGCTTGCGCGTGCGGCGGGCCAGTTCCACGACATCGCGCGGCGTCGACATCATCGGTTCAACTTTGAACGCACGGTATCCCAGTTCGAGCAATTGTCCGACACGGCGGGTTTGCTGCGTGAACATCGCTTCGCCTCCCCAGACATCGGAGACGATAGTGCAATACGGAACGACGCTGAGTGTGCGGGTTTCGGCATGCGTCTGAAAGAACCCACGCTGCACACCGCCCAGAAGTTGCCAGACCGGTTGCTGGAGCGCTTGCCCGTAGATGTCCCAGAGGGCGACATCGAGCGCACCGAGGATGATGATTTCCCACCCGCGGCGATTCGTGTGAATCAACGAGTCCCACACTTGCTGCCACAGCCGTTCGGGATGTGTGATCTCCTGCCCAAGCAGCAACCGCCCGAAATGAGTGTCAGGTCCCCCAACGGTCGCCAGCACGACTCCCGGTGGGACACGAAACACTTCGGACAAGCCGACAAGCCCGGCATCGGTGTGAATGCGCACACAGGACAGCGGTTCGACGCCCCCTTTGTCCGGATCAATCCCCGGCCCGTCACCTATGACGAAGGTTTCGAGCCGAGTGATCTTCAGCATGCGGAGGTCCCGTCAGGAAGACATTTGTCAGGGCAACGTTCAGGCCAGAATGTCATGCACAATGTTGCCATGCACGTCGGTCAAACGGAAATCACGGCCGGCGTAACGGTAGGTCAGTCGTTCGTGATCGAGGCCGAGGAGATGCAGCATAGTGGCGTGCAGATCGTGAATATGAACCTTGTTCTCGACGGCGTAGTAACCATAATCGTCCGTCGCGCCGTAGCGGAAGCCCCCTTTCACGCCGCCGCCGGCCAGCCACATCGTGAAGCCTTCCTGGTTGTGGTCGCGACCGGTGCCCCCTCCTTCGGCGGTCGGCGTGCGGCCGAACTCGCCACCCCACCAAATGAGCGTGTCTTCCAGCAACCCGCGGGCTTTCAGGTCTGCCATCAATCCGGCGATCGGCAAGTCGACTTCGAGGGCATTCTTCTCATGCCCAGCTTTCAGGTCCGAGTGCTGGTCCCACTGAACTTTGTTGTCGTTGTGCGTGACCTGAATGAACCGCACGCCGGCTTCGGCAAATCGACGGGCCATCAAGCACATGCGGCCGAAGTTCGCGGTGATGGGGTTGTCCATGCCGTACAGCTTCTGCGTGGCTTCGGTTTCGCCGGAGAGGTCTTCCACTTTCGGAAGTTCCGACTGCATTCGGAACGCAAGTTCAAACGAATTGATCCTGGCTTCCAGTGATGCTTCGGGACCACTGCGGGCCTGGTCCTCGCGATTCATCTGCCGCAACTTTTCGAGTTGCAGTTCCTGCACCTGGCGCGACCAACGGGAATTGCGGATGTACTTCACCTGGGCTTTCGCCGACGGAATGCTGGCATCGCCGAATGGAGTTCCTTGATAGACCGCGGGGAGGAATGCCGAACTCCAGTTGTTGATGCCGCCGAAGGCCAATGTCGGGCAGATCGTGACGAAGGCCGGCAGGTTCTGATTCTCGGTGCCGAGGCCGTAGCTGACCCACGAACCGATGCTCGGTCGCACAAAATTGTCGCTGCCGGTGTGCACCTTCATTACCGCACCACCGTGGGCCGGATTGGTGCCGTGCAACGAGTGAATCATGCAGAGATCATCAACCCGCTGGGCGAGATGCGGGAACAAGTCGCTGACCCACAAGCCGCTTTCGCCGTGCTGTTTGAACTGCCACGGCGATTTCATCAGGTTCGCGGTGGTGTTGAACTGCACCCGCGGTTTCTCAAACGGCAGTGGTTTACCATCGTCGCGGGTGAGCAGCGGCTTCGGATCAAACGTGTCGACCTGTGACGGCCCTCCGCTCATGAAGAGAAAGATGATCCGCTTGGCCCGTGCCGCGAAGTGTGGCAACACCGCCGCCAGCGGATTCGCTGTCTCAGTGGCATGCGCTTCGTTCCCCACCATAGAGGCCAGCGCGAGCGAACCAAACCCGACTGCCGAGCGATGCAGCATCGCCCGACGGGTCATCGTCGGCGGAAGTTCCGGAGTCATGCACACCTCACTTGACGTAAATGAATTCGTTCGATGCCAGCAGTGTGTGACACAACGCACTCCAGGCCAGCCGCGTCCGTGCTACGGCATCGGCTTCGGTTCCTGCAAGAGCCTGTTCGATGCGCGTCAGGAATTGTTGATGGGCTTCGATTTCGGCGCTGGTTGCCTCCCGTCCGTAGATGGCGCTCACGATGGCTGAGATCCTCTCGGAGTTCGATTTCAGTTCCGCCAGCGCCCGTTCTGCTAGTTGGTCCGCAGACTGCATGACGAAGTCGCTGTTCATCATCAGCAACGCTTGCGGGGCGACTGTGCTGGTGGCACGATCGCCGGTGGGAACGGCGGGGTCAGGGAAGTCGAGGAGTTGAAACAGATCGAAGATGTGATTGCGAATCACCGGTAGATAAAGCGATCGCCGGTTGCTCGTATAATCGGTCAGATCGATTGACGTGTGATCGAACAGATACCCGCGGTTCTTCACCTTGAGGACCGGACCGCCAAGGGTCGGATCGAGCTGGCCGCTCACTGAGAGGAGCGCATCGCGGACTTCCTCGGCACCGAGGCGACGGATGCTGAACCGACCGAGCAACCGATTCTCCGGGTCAACTTCCAGCGTCTGCGGATGGGGCACGCTCGCCTGTTGGTACGTGCTGGAATTGAGCATCAGACGATGCAATGACTTCAACGACCAGCCATCGACTATGAACCGCCGTGCAAGCCAGTCGAGCAACTCTGGATGCGATGGCGCTTCGCCCAAAAGCCCGAAGTTGTCCGTGGTACGCACCAATCCGCGGCCGAAGTGCCATCGCCAGACACGGTTCACGAAGACCCGCGCCGTCAACGGATGCTTCGGGTCAACAAGCCACTGTGCGAGTTGCCGCCGTCCGCTGGCTTTCGGCGAAAACTCGGGTGATACAGCCCCGTTGATCGCTACGGGGGTGTGGCGCGGCACGATGTCGCCCAGCTTTTGTGTGTCCCCACGAAGATGAATCGCGACATCGACGACTTCGTCTTCGGTGACACCCATCGTCGACGGCAAATCAGGTCCGGTTCTTTCGAGCGTTGCGAGCTGTTCCCGCAGCATTGTCAGTTCGGCTTTGGTCGCTTCGGGGTAGAGCGTTTCCAATTTCTCGGGAACGGTGGCATCGGCCGCAAGTCCCTCCTTCGCAAGCTTGTTGGCTTTGGCGACGAAATCGGCAATCGCCTGCTTCTTTGCGGCGAGATCCGCATCAAAGGCCGCTTGCAACTTCGTGGTCTCCGCCGAAGGCAGCGTGTGCTCATGCCATTTCGCGACCTTGATGTAGCTGTCCATCGTCTTCGTGCTTTTGAACACTCCGGCAAGGCCGTAGTAATCCGCGGCACTGATCGGGTCGAACTTGTGATCGTGACAGCGCGCACAGCCGAGTGTCAGCCCGAGGAAGACGCGCCCCACGGCGTCGATCTGTTCATCAACGATGTCCATCCGCATCTTCGGTTGATCGACTTCCGCCAGGACTTTCGGGCCGATCGACAGAAATGCGGTCGCAACTAACTGAGAGTGCTGCTGCGGTTCGCTTTCAAACGGCAGCAGATCTCCAGAGAGTTGCTCGATGACGAACTGGTCAAACGGTTTGTCTTGATTGATTGATGTGACGACATAATCTCGATAGCGCCAGGCATTGCCATGGGCGATGTTCTCATCGAGTCCGTTGGAATCGGCGTACCGCGCGACATCCAGCCAGTGTCTGCCCCAGTGTTCGCCATATGCCGGGGTCTCCAGCAGTCGATCGACGAGTGTCGCGAAGGCTTCAGGGCGATCATCGTTGAGGAAGTTCGTGATTTCCGTCGGTGTGGGCGGTAATCCCGTCAGATCGAATGTCACCCGTCGAATGAGTGCTCGTTTGTCAGCCGGGGCCGCCGGGACCACTTTTGCAGCTTCGAGTTTGACGAGAATGAAATGATCAATCGGCGATTGCAGCCAGGCGACATCTTTCACAACGGGCAGCGATTGTGCGGCCGGGGGCTGAAAGGACCAGTGATTGGGATCGCGCGAACGGGCCGCGGTGAGTGTTCCCGCGGGATAGACGGCCCCGCGTTCAACCCAGCGAACCAGGGCCGCGATTTGTCCGTCGGGGAGTTTGCCGTTCTCCGGCATCTTTAGGTTATCGTCAACATGTCGGACCGCGCGGATGAGCAGGCTTTCATCAGGCTTGCCAGGGATGATCGCCGGGCCGTTGTCGCCCCCTTTGAGAATCGCCTCGCGCGAATCAAGCCGCAGTCCCGCCCACTGCTTTGTCGCTCCGTGACACTTGTGGCAGTGCTCGACGAGAACCGGGCGGACCTGCTTCTCAAAGAATTCGTTCTCTGCTGCCGTTGGCTCTTCGGCAGCGGCCAGCCCAAAGAGGGCGACCAAGTACAGACACACTGCGAATCGAATTGAGGCCGTCCACTTCATGCACTGTCACTCCCCGTCCATTCCAGCATCCGTACCGTGAGCCTCGGCAGGATGTCTTCAGGCGACATGATTCTACACTGAGAGAAAGCATGCAAGGCAAGTCGACAGTCCGTTTGCACGAGAAGCTTCAGACCGGTTCACCCCCGCGCGAAGGAATCGACCAAGATAACCTACGCTGCCTGCTACCTTTCCGTTCGATGGCTGCCCGGCAGAATCGTTTCCCGCTCCGCATCTTTTGAGTACCGTCGCGGCGATTCTTCGGTAAACTGCGACACAGCCCATTTTCCATGATCGGAGACTCGCATCATGAAATCCTTGAGCATGACTCGTTGGAATGGTTCTCATCGTCGATGGTGTCTTGTGTGTTGGCTCGGCATTTCCTCGTTCCTGGCTTTGTCACTGCCGTGTTTTGCTGATGATGAATTGCGTGAGCGTCTGAAGGACGCCAACGGAGCCCGAACCGACATCTGGGTCTACAACGATATTCGCCAGGCCATGGACGAGGCCCGGCGACAGAACAAACCCCTGTTCGTGACGTTCCGGTGCGTTCCGTGCAAAGATTGTGCGGCGTTCGATGCCGATGTTGCCAACGGCAACGAGCGTGTGCGGGCCGTAGCCAAGGAGAAATTCGTCTCGGTGCGACAGGTGGAGATGAAGGGCGTCGACCTATCGCTGTTTCAGTTCGATCACGATCTGAACTGGGCCGGGATGTTCATCAACGCCGACGGCGTCGTCTACGCGCGGTACGGAACTCAGAGCGCGGAAGGGTCCGATGCCTACAACTCGATTGAAGGTTTACTGAACACGATGAATCGTGTCCTGGAGCTTCATGCGGGCTACCCACAGAATCTCGCGGAATTGAACGGGAAACGTGGCGCGGCGAAACCGATCAGCAACGCGCTGGAATTGCCGGGGCTGCGAAATCCGGAGAAATATGCCAAACGAACAGAACGCAACAATTGCATTCACTGTCACAACATTCACGATGCCGAGCACCAGCACGCGCTGAATACCGGGAGCTATTCCCCCGAGATGCTCTGGAAGTATCCGCTCCCCGACAACATCGGTCTGAAGATTGATCGCGCCAGCGGCATCCGGATTGAGCAAGTGGCTGCCGGGTCGGCTGCGGCAACGGCGAAGTTGTCATCGGGGGAAGATGTCGTTCGCATGAACGGGCAACGCATCACTTCCATCGCTGACATGCAGTGGGTGCTGCACAACCTGCCCAACACAGAAGCGCAGGTTGAGGTGGAAACCAGTCGCACCGGAAAACACACGGTCTCACTCGTGGCGGGTTGGAAACAGTCCGACTTTTCCTGGCGCGGTTCGATGTGGAATGCACCACCGCGCCTGGAATTCTGGGCGCCGGTGGTGAATGCCGACGTGCGGGAAAAGCTCGGGGTCCCCGAAACCGACACCGCCCTGGAAGTCCGGTGGATCAACAAGGACGGAGCGGGCGGCCGACAGGCTTTCGATGACGGACTCCGAGAGAAGGATGTGATCGTCGCTCTCGCCGGCCAGCCCTTACGGATGAATACCCGACAGCTTCACATGCACGTCAAGCTCAATTACAAAGTCGGCGATGTCCTGCCGCTCACTGTCCTCCGAAGTGGTAAGCGGGAAGAAATCAAAATTCGGCTCGTTGAATAGTGGCTGGTCCGAAGCATCGCTTCGATATTTTGGGTCGCTTGGAGTGTCCGGTGGCAACGGTTGTAGTGAAGAAAGAGTTCATCGTCAGAATCCCCATCGGGGCGAGGCAGGCCGCCACATCGCGCCTCAGTTCTTTGGAGTAGAGTTCTTGCATTGCGGTTGAGTGCGGAATTTCAGAGGGATGAGGGACGATGTCACGGATTCTGCTGATCGAAGACAACGAATCGAACCAGGATCTCATCTCCCGCTATCTGGAACTTTATGAGTATGAAGTGACCGTGGCGAACGATGGGCCATCAGGCCTGCTCGCCGCGCAGCAGCATTTCTCGGACATCGACCTGGTTCTGGTGGATATGAATCTCCCCGGCATCGATGGTTGGGAAGTCGCCCGGCGTCTGAAGGCCGATCCGGCAACCAGTTCTCTGCCCCTGATCGCGGTCACCGCCCATGCCATGATCGGCGACCGCGAAAAGGCGCTCGCCGCGGGGTGTGATGACTACGCCACCAAGCCGATCGACTTCAAAGCCCTCTTCCGGAAGATGGAGCTGCTCCTTCAAAGTACGCTCTCCAGTTGTGCCGAGTGATGTTTCAGCCTGCCCGGTTTCCGCTGGTGAATCGCGAACAGCCCGTTAAGGTATCCGATTCTGTGTGCCACGGCCGTCTCCGCCGTGCGTTTTTTTAATGAGCGTTACGCCACATTGCACGACCGACACGGCCGTGGCGCACAATGACATCATGGACTGCTCCGCTGCGGGGGCGATGATCCCTGATTCGCCTCCGTTCCTCAGACGAACTTGGCAGGCGCTGGGACTCTTGCTATCCTCCCCTCGTTGTTGGTGAAGGGATTTCACCACGACGTTCACTCACGTCCGAGTCGCTTGCATGGGATGCTCGCATGGCGGCAACGATTTCTCCCCCTGGTGCCGCCATCCCGCTCGAAGCGGTGAATGTGCTCTGGCTCACGGCGGGGCTCGGCTGCGATGGTGATTCCATCGCGATGACTGCGGCCACACAGCCCAGCCTGGAAGATTTGGTGCTGGGCTGTCTCCCCGGTGTCCCGCTGCTCAAACTGCATCATCCAGTCTTGTCCAAGGAAGTCGGCGAAGATTTTCTCGCCCACTGGTATCGCGCCGAACGAGGTGAGTTGACGCCCTTCATCCTCGTTGTTGAAGGATCGATTCCGAACGAAAAGAACAAGGCAGAAGGTTACTGGGCGGCGATGGGGACGGATCAAACCACGGGCCAGCCGATTCTCACCTGCGACTGGATTGACCGTCTGGCACCCCATGCCTGGGCTGTGGTGACCGCAGGAACCTGTTCTGCCTTTGGTGGCATCCACGCGATGGAAGGGAATCCCACCGACTGCATGGGGCTGGCCGACTACCTCGGATGGGATTGGAAGTCGCAGGCAGGGCTTCCCATCGTGAATGTCCCGGGGTGTCCGGTACAGCCGGACAATTTCATGGAGGTCCTGCTCTACCTGTTGAATCAAGCTGCTGGTAAAGCACCGATGATTCCGCTCGATGAACTGCTGCGCCCCAAATGGTTGTTCAGTCAAACCGTGCATGAAGGCTGTGATCGGGCTGGGTATTACGAGCAAGCCGACTTCGCTGCGGAATACGGGGCCCCCGAATGCATTGTGAAACTGGGGTGTTGGGGGCCCGTCGTGCAATGCAATGTTGGCAAGCGTGGGTGGATGGGGGGGATTGGCGGCTGCGCCAATGTCGGCGGAGTGTGTATCGGCTGTACGATGCCTGGTTTCCCGGATAAGTTCATGTCGTTTATGGACGAGCCGCCGGGTGCGCGGCTGTCCACACAGGCTGTTGTCATGTATGGTCGCACCGTTCGTTCGTTACGCCAATTCACACTGGGATCGATGAATCGTGAACCGGAATGGCGCGGTCTTGATCGGAAGACCGATGGGCCACCGATACCGGCAGAGATTCCTCGGGGCCCGTCTTGAAAATGTCTCGCCTGCTGCTTTCTTCTGCTGTGATCCGACAACCCAATGACCCAAGCCACGCATGCATCGGGGGGCCCTTCCCGTCTGGTTGAAATGTCCTGGGATCCGATTACACGGATCGTGGGCAGCCTCGGCATTCACACGAAAATCGACTTCGCGAATCGTCAGGTCGCCGAGTGCTACAGCACCTCGTCAATCTTCCGTGGTTACAGCGTGTTCATGCGGGGAAAAGACCCGCGCGATGCGCATTTCATTACCAGCCGCATTTGCGGAATTTGCGGCGACAATCACGCCACCTGTGCCTGTTACGCCCAGAACATGGCGTTCGGTGTCCGGCCCCCGCATCTGGCCGAGTGGATCATTAATCTCGGGGAGGCCGCCGAGTACATGTTCGACCACAATCTGTACCAGGACAATCTGGTGGGTGTGGATTACTGCGAACAGATTGTGAAAGAAACGAATCCGCGCGTTTTGACGCTCGCGGAAAACACCTCGGCGCCGCACGGTGCCATTCACGGGTTCAAAACGATCGCGGACATTATGCGATCGTTGAATCCGTTCACCGGTACGCTGTATCGCGAAGCCCTGCATATGAGTCGGTTGACGCGCGAGATGTTCTCGCTGATGGAAGGCCGGCACGTCCATCCTTCCACACTGTATCCGGGGGGCGTGGGAACGGTCGCCTCCGTGCAGTTGTTTACGGACTATCTTGTCCGACTGATGAAGTACGTTGAGTTCGTCAAGAAGATGGTCCCGTTGCATGACGATCTTTTCGACTTTTTTTACCAGGCATTACCGGGGTACGAGCGCGTCGGAAAACGGCGGACGCAGTTGGGGTGCTGGGGCTCGTTCAACAATCCAGAGGTGTGCGATTACACCTACGCCAACATGCCCGATTGGGGCCGGGCGATGTACGTGTCACCGGGTATCGTCGTTGACGGCCAGCTCATCACGACTGATCTCGTCGAAATCAATCTTGGCATGCGGATCATGCTCGGCAGCTCCTTCTACAAGGACTGGGAGGACGGTGAGAGGTTTGTCACACACGATCCGCTCGGCAACCCGGTCGATCAGCGGCATCCGTGGAATCAAACCACGACCCCCCAGCCACAGAAGCGGAACTTCGACGGAAAATACACGTGGGTAATGTCGCCGCGGTGGTTTGACAAAACGACCGAAAAGAATCTGGCTCTCGATACCGGCGGTGGACCATTAGCCCGGCTTTGGGTCACCGCGCTCGCCAATCGGGTGAACACCGGCTTTGTGGAGGCCACCGGACAGAGTGTGAAAATGCGGTTGCCGCGATCGATGAATCTTCCAGAAACCGAGTTCGAATGGAGGATTCCCGCCTCCAACAACACCATCGAACGCAATCGAGCCCGGACCTACTTTCAGGCTTACTCCGCCGCCATGGCACTCTACTTTGTCGAGAAAGCCCTGGCTGAAGTTCATGCCGGACGCACGCGCACCTGGACCGAATTCACGGTTCCCGAGAACGCCATCGGTTGCGGGTTTCATGAAGCCGTGCGCGGAGTGCTGTCCCATCATGTCGTGATTCGCGATGGGAAGATTGCCAATTATCATCCCTACCCGCCCACCTGCTGGAACGCGAGTCCTCGTGATGCGGAAGGGATCCCCGGGCCTTACGAAGATGCGGTGAAGAACACACCGTTGTTCGAAGAAAATGACGTCGACAACTTCAAGGGAATCGACATCATGCGCACCGTAAGGAGTTTCGATCCCTGCTTGCCCTGCGGCGTGCATATGTACCTGGGAGGCGGCAAAGAGCTCCAGGTCCGGCATGCGCCGATGTTCGGGACACAACCGCCCGCTCCCCATTGACAGAAGACCTGCATGCTGACTGCTGCTGAATTCACCGAGCGAATGGAACGCATGGGGCAGCTCGTCGACGGTCTGAGCCAGCAATCGGACAGCCCTGCCTCCCTGGCCGCAGCGGAACTCGTCCGGACTCTCAGCGATCTCCATGCCGCGGGATTGCAGCGGATGTTGGCCCTCATTCAATCAAGCGGTCCGGAAGGCAGACCGTTGCTGGAAAAATTCGCCCAGGACGACCTGATTCGTTCGCTGCTGCTCCTCCACGATCTGCATCCCATCGACCTGCGAACCCGCGTCACCGAGGCGATCGACAATTTGCGTCCGGTTGTCGAAAGCTACGGCGGTCGTGTTTCCATCACGAGTGTTCAACCGCGCTCGGTTGTCGTGTGGCTGGATGTCTCCGCCGATCACGGTCCGTCTCCCGTTGAGATGCTTCAGAAGCTGCTGCAACACGCCATTCTGGTTGTTGCTCCCGATGTGGCGGAAGTCCGCTTTGAGGACGGCCCCGCGGCTGCGCGGTTGATGCTCTCTCTCCCAATCATCACGCGGACATGAGTCGAAGGACCGAATCATGAACTCCGACGTGCAGATGCTGGCGGCGATGGCTGCGGGAAACACTCGCTGGACGGCTCCCCGAACCGCGGAAGAAGCCGAAGCCATCCTGCTGAAACTTGCCAGACCGTTTGTGTCACGGCCGGTTCGACCACGGGCGTCGAGTCGCAGCGCTCAAAACAACATCCATGTTCACCCCAGGCCGGATGCGGATGACATTCAGCAGGCGACGAACGCCGTCCGAAAGTTCCATGCCGCCTACGAGGCCATTCCCGAAGCACTGATTATCGTGAATCGTGACGGCAAGATGACGCTCGTCAATTCTCAAATGGAGAACATGTTCGGTTATGCCCGCGAAGAACTGGTCGGACAATTCGTGGAAATTCTGGTTCCCGAGCGCTACCGGGAGGGACACCCCAGTAAACGTCTCAGCTATTTTAACAATCCGCACATTCGCCCGATGGGAGCGGGGTTGGAATTGTTTGGGCGACATCGCAACGGCAGTGAATTCCCAGTTGAACTCAGTCTCAGCCCCCTCGAGACCGATGCGGGCCCCATGGTTGTGTCCACGATTCGGGATCTCAGCGAAAAACGTAAAGCCGATGCGATGACCCGACGGCTGGAAGCGCGGTATCGCACGCTGGTAGAAGGATTGCCTGCGGTCACATTTATGGCCGCGCTCGATGAAGGCCTGAACGAGTTGTATGTCAGTCCGCAAATTGAAACTTTGCTTGGTTTTTCCCAGAAAGAATGGCTGGGCAATCCGATTCTCTGGTATTCGCAACTCCATCCCGATGATCGCAAACGCTGGCACACCGAGTTCGCCGTCACCTGTTCGACCGGTGAGAAGTTCAACTCGATTTACCGGTTTTATTCTCGCAGCGGAAAAGTTGTCTGGGTGCATGGTGAGGCAAAAGTCGTCCGCGATGAACAAGGTCATCCGCTCTTCCTGCAAGGCGTCGCCTTCGACATCACCCAACTGAAAGAGACCGAAGATCTGCTCCGGCAGCTGAATCAGAATCTCGAATCGCGTGTCTTGGAACGAACCGTGGAGCTCTCGACGGCCAATGAGTCACTGCATGTGCAAATTGCCGAGCGGGAGCGCATCGAGGCGGAAGTCCGTCGCGTCAACAAGGATTTGGCGCGGGCTCACGAAACCGCACTCACCGCCAATCGCACCAAGAGCCAGTTTCTGGCCAACATGAGCCATGAACTGCGGACGCCGCTGAATGCCATTATTGGCTACAGCGAGCTACTTCAGTTGATTACCGCCCGCAAGAAGGATTTCACATACGCCGCCGATCTGGAACGGATCGAGAAAGCCGGCAAGCATCTGCTCACACTCATTAACGACGTCCTCGACATCTCCAAGATCGAAGCCGGGCGGATGGACCTTGAAATGCAGGTCTTCCACGTCGGTCCGCTTATCGACGAAATCTGCGAGACGATCCAACCCCTCGTCGCAAAGAATGCGAATGTCCTTGAAGTTCATGTCGCTGAAGGATTGGGTTTTGTGGAAGCCGACCCGATGCGCTTGAAGCAGTGCCTGCTCAATCTCCTCAGTAATGCCTGCAAATTCACCGAAGCGGGCGTGGTGACTTTTACAGTCACGCAAGAGCGCCTGTCCGCTGGCGAGATGCTGCTGTTTCGTGTTCAGGACACCGGCATCGGTTTGTCAGCGGAGCAGGCCGCGCGGTTGTTTCAGCCGTTTACACAAGCCGATGCTTCAACCACACGCAAATTCGGTGGCACGGGGCTGGGGCTGGCCATCACCAAGAAGCTTTGCGAGGCGATGGGGGGCAGCATTTCGATGGAAAGTCGGCTTGGAAATGGTTCCGTGTTTTCCATTCGACTTCCAGTCTTCCCTAGGTCTTGATGGCACGGTTGTGGAATCCATCTGCTCAAAGACACCATGAATACCGAGGCATCGGAACGGCGCGCGATCATTGTGACGGGGTTGGTGCAGGGCGTCGGCTTTCGCCCGTTTGTGCACCGGCTGGCGTCCCGGTTGGACCTGTGCGGGTACGTCAAAAATGCCGGCGGAGCGGTGCTGATCGAAGTGCAGGGAGACCCTCGGCGGCTCGATCATTTTGTCAACGAGCTGTGCACACAGCCGCCCTTCTTGTCACGCATCGATGAGGTCCGTTCAGAGCGCCAGCCGTTACAGGACGAGTCCTCATTTACGATCGCTTCCAGCGATCTTGACTTGTCGGAACCAGTTTGCATTCCCGCGGACATGGCGACATGTGACGAGTGTCTGGCTGAGTTGTTTGATCCTACCGATCGCCGCTATCGGTACCCCTTTTTGAATTGCACGCACTGTGGTCCGCGACTCACGATCATTCAATGCGGCCCGTATGATCGTGCTCGGACCACGATGGCCCCGTTTGTCATGTGCGCTGCGTGCCGCGCAGAATACGACGCTCCGAGCAACCGTCGCTTCCATGCTCAAGCCACAGCCTGTGCCACCTGTGGGCCACAGCTCGCGCTGTTGGACAACCACGGCAAGGCGATTGATACCTCGGATCCGCTGACCATGTTTGCGGAGTCCCTTTGCCGTGGGCGAATCGGCGCGCTGAAGGGGCTGGGGGGATACCATCTGGTTTGCGCCGCGGGCAACGAGCAAGCCGTCAGCGAGTTACGGCGTCGTAAGCAGCGTGACGAAAAGCCGTTGGCAATGATGGTTCGCGATGCCACCGCGGCCCGCAGGTGGTGTGAGGTGGATCCCCACGAGCAATTGCTGCTGGAGTCTCCGCAACGTCCGATTGTGATACTGAAAAAGCGTGATGATCCGTGTCTTGAGCGCATCCGCATCGCCGACAGTGTGGCTCCCGGAAATCCACGCTGGGGTATCGTGCTTCCTTACACACCGCTGCATTATCTCCTGATGGAAGCGATGAAGGATGAACCATTGGTGATGACCAGTGGCAATCGTTCCGATGAACCGATTGCCTATCGAGACGACGATGCCATTGAACGGCTCGGCTCCATCGCAGATGTGTTTCTGACGCACAATCGCCCCATTCAAATGCGTTGCGATGATTCAGTCACGTGCAGTGTTGATGGCTTGGACTCTCCGATACGACGTTCGCGCGGTGCCGCGCCGCTTCCGATCGCACTGCCGTTCGATTGCCCGCGTCCATTGCTCGCCGTTGGAGGGCAGTTTAAGAATGTGTTCGCCTTCGGTCACCAACGCCGGGCAATCTTAAGTCATCACCTCGGGGACCTGGACCAGTTTGAGGTCTATCAGGATTTGGAAACGAGCATCCTCGTTTATGAGCAGTTGTTCGACATTCATCCCGCGGTGATTGTCCACGACCGGCATCCCGACTATGCCTCGACTGTTTATGCGCGCCAACGCGCGCTGGATACCGGTCTGGATGTCATCGCGGTGCAGCATCACCATGCCCACATGGCCAGTTGTATGGCGGAGCATGGATTGGACGAGCCGGTCATCGGTGTGATTTTCGACGGGACGGGTTTCGGTCTGGATGAAACCATCTGGGGTGGTGAGTTCCTGGTGGGAGATTATGCCCAGTTCCGCCGTGCCGCCCATTTTCGACAAGTCCGCATGCCGGGTGGTGCCCAGGCCGTCCGCGAACCCTGGCGGATGGCAATGGCTCACTTGGTCGATGCCGGCTGTGACACCGCCGCCGTGACAGGAGTTTCATCACACCAGCGCCGCACGGTGGAACAGATGCTGGCCCGTGGCTTTCACTCGCCAATGACATCGAGCGTAGGGCGGCTGTTCGATGCTGTGGCGGCCATCATCGGGCTGCGAACACACGTCTCTTATGAAGGACAGGCAGCCATGCAATTGGAATGGCTCGCCACGGATGTCCCCGAGGAAGACTCGTATCCCTTCGGATTGTCTGAGTACACGACATCAGCAGGTGATCGTGAGACAGCGGACGCATCGCCAGTCAGCTCTCTCGATACCCGACCGATGATCCGTGCGGTGATTCGCGATCAGCAGCACGGAATTCCAGCGGCGATCATCGCTCGGCGGTTTCATGCGACACTCGTCGAAATGATCGCCTCGACATGCGGCCAACTTCGGTCACAAACGGGACTGGATGCGGTCGTGCTGAGCGGCGGTGTCTTTATGAATGCGTTGCTGACGCGCGCGGTTCCTTGTCGACTGAGGAAGGAAGGATTCCGCGTTTATCGTCACCACCTCGTTCCCCCCGGAGACGGCGGCCTGAGCCTCGGACAACTGGCCATCGCCGCGAAATCACTCCGTGACGACTAAAAGTGGTATGATCGTCTCTCAAGACCAAATCGATCGCCTTGCGGAAGCGCCTGATGTGTCTCGGCATCCCCGGTAAAGTGACCGAAACTTATGTTGAACACGACCTGTTGATGGGGCATGTCGATTTCGGCGGGGTCCGCAAGCGCGTCTGTCTCGCGCACACTCCCGATGTCGAGTTGGGGCAATACGTCATCGTACATGTCGGCTTTTCCTTGCGGGTCATCGACGAACAAGAAGCGCAGCAGGTCTTCACTTTCTTGAATGCCATGAATGACCTGGATGAACTGAACGCGGCTGAACCCTAAGCCAGACGAGAGGCATTCGATTCCGTACGCCGTGACCGATCAGAGAAAACGATGAAATACCTGACGGAATACCGCGATCCCGTGGCGGCCAAGAAGTTCCAGCAGGCCATCCACCGAATCACCACGCGCCCGTGGACAATCATGGAGGTCTGCGGCGGGCAGACTCACACAATTGTCAAATACGGTCTCGAGGAACTGCTGCCTCCGGAAGTCGAACTGGTGCATGGTCCCGGTTGTCCGGTCTGTGTCACACCGTTGGAAATGATCGATCGTGCGATCGAAATTGCCGCACGTCCGGACGTCATCTTTTGTTCGTTTGGTGACATGCTGCGTGTCCCAGGAAGCCGCAGCGATCTGTTCGCTGTGAAAGCCACGGGGGGCGATGTCCGGATTGTTTATTCGCCGCTGGATTGTCTAAAAATCGCGGAGCGACATCCGGAACGTACGGTGGTGTTCTTCGCTGTTGGTTTTGAGACCACAGCCCCTGCGAATGCGATGGCAGTGTGGCAAGCAAAGCGCCGTCGTATCGATAATCTTGCGATGCTCGTCTCTCACGTGCTGGTACCGCCGGCAATGAATTCGATTCTGTCCAGTCCAAACAACCGAGTGCAGGGATTCCTGGCTGCCGGACATGTCTGCTCGGTGATGGGTTACGAAGAATATGAGCCGCTGGCCGAGCGATTTCAGATCCCGATTGTCGTAACCGGATTTGAGCCGCTGGATCTGCTGGAAGGAATCTATCGATGCCTGTGCCTGTTGGAAGCCGGCCGCTGCGGTGTTGAAAATCAATACGCGCGGGCGGTTCGCCGGGAAGGCAATCCAGGAGCCCTTCAATTGCTAAGGAACGTGTTCGAAGTGGCAGACCGCCTTTGGCGGGGGATTGGCACCATTCCACAAAGCGGGTATCGATTGCGTCGCGAGTACGCCGAGTATGATGCGGAACTCCGTTTTAACGTGTCTCCTTTGCCGGTGCTGGAATCGGCCGAGTGTTGTAGCGGGTCAATTCTGCTGGGCATTACCAAGCCGCATGAATGCCCGGCGTTTGCGACACGGTGCACTCCGGAGCGTCCTTTGGGTGCCACGATGGTCTCTTCCGAAGGAGCCTGTGCCGCGTACTACAATTACGGTCGCCATCGGGAAACGGAAGTGGCAATGCTGCCATGAGTCGTCTTTGGCAATCGTGTCGTCGCATCACTGGAAATCGGCTGCGCGTGATTGAAGCATTGGACTGGTGAAACGTGCCCGTTGAGAACGATTTGAGCCGCATGACGTGCCCCCTGCCCCGTACTGAATACGACCGCGTGTTGCTTGGTCACGGCAGCGGGGGAAAGCTGAGCGCGGATCTGATCCAACGATTGTTCCTGCCGGCTTTGGGGAACGACATCCTCAATGCGTTGGAAGATCAGGCGACGTTGCACATGGACGGGAATGGAGCGTCGGAAACTCCAACCTCACAACCGAGGATCGCCGTCTCGACGGACTCCTATGTCGTCAAGCCGCTCTTTTTCCCCGGCGGAGATATCGGCAAGCTGGCTGTTCACGGCACGGTCAATGATCTGGCTGTTGGCGGGGCAACGCCAATGTATCTCGCTGCGGCCTTCATTCTCGAAGAAGGGCTGAAAATCGAAGTCTTGCAACGGATCGTGCGCTCCATGCAGCAGGCCTGTACGGAAGCCGGCGTGTTGCTGGTGACCGGTGATACAAAAGTGGTGGACCGTGGTAGTGCCGACCAGATTTTCATCACGACGACGGGACTGGGAACCGTGCGCTCCGACTGCAATTTGTCGATCCGCAACGCCCGGCCTGGGGACCGCATTCTCATTTCCGGCACGATCGGCGATCACGGCATTGCCATCATGTCGCTCCGTGAAGGAATCGAGTTTGAAACGGCATTGGAGAGCGACACCGCGGCCCTGCATGATCTGATTCGCACGATGCTCGATGCCTGTCCCATGATTCGCTGCATGCGCGACCCGACGCGCGGCGGCGTGTCGAGTACACTCAACGAATTGGCACAAGCCTCACGGGTCGGAGTCAAGTTGGAAGAGGTGGCGCTTCCCATCCGTCGCGAAGTCCACGCCGCCTGCGAAATGCTGGGGCTCGACCCGTTGTATGTCGCCAACGAAGGGAAACTCGTCGCAGTCGTTCCCGCAGCCGATGCCGAACGGTTGTTGCAGGTGATGCGGAGCCATCCCCTTGGCCGAAACGCAGCGCTGATTGGTGAAGTGGTCGCCGACCACAAGGGGATGGTCGTCATGCGTTCGCCGCTGGGAGGCACACGAATGGTTATGATGCTGGCTGGCGAACAGTTGCCGCGAATCTGTTGAATCTTCGCCTGCTTCAGGAGTACGAACGGAAATGGATCTCACCTCCGTCCAGCGGATTGCCGACGCCATCCTGTACGAGGGGTACCTTCTCTACCCGTACCGTCCATCGGCGTTGAAGAACCAGCAGCGGTTTAACTTCGGTGTCGTTTCACCTTCTGCAAGTGGTGAAGCCAGCTCGATGCGGACTGAATGCCTGATTGAAGGAGAAGCCGTCACCCTTGATGTTCGAGTTTGCTGCTTGCAGGTGATTTCCCGCGAGTTTCATCGACATCAGTTCCGGGCCGATGGAGTTTGCGGGGGATTCGTTCATGTTGGTGACGACGGCGACCACACTTGGCAAGAAGTTCTGCCCCGGGAAGTCCACCTGGATGGAATGCTGATCGAGGACTTGCTCTCGGCTCCGAAGTACATGGACTTTGTGTTCGATGGGGATCGGACGTGCGAGACACGATGCGACGCGGATGACAACGTGGTCGGCACTTTTTCCCGACATCGTGCAACCGTCTCAGGATCGTTAACGATTCGAGCGGCCCGTGTCGAAAGCGGCCTGACTCTTATCACGGTGGAAATCATCAACACGACACAATCGCAGGCTTCCACCGATCGCGAATCCATGCGTGAGACGACTTTGCTGCATTCCCTGGTTTCGACGCATACGATTCTCGCCGTCAACGGCGGAAAATTTGTCTCGCTGCTGGACCCTCCGGAAAGCTGTGCCGAAGCTGCCCGTCGCTGCAACAACATCGGCACGTGGCCCGTGCTTGTCGGGGACGAGTCGCAGCAGACCATGATGCTCTCTGCGCCGATCATTCTCTACGACTACCCACAAGTGGCCCCGGAAAGCGATGGCGATTACTTTGACGGCACGGAAATCGACGAAATGCTTGCGCTGCGGATCATGACGTTGACCGATGCGGAGAAGCAGGAAATGCAGTCGTTTGATGCGCGGGCGCGACAGATCCTGGAGCGGACGGAAGCCATTTCTCAAGAACACTGGCAAAAATTGCACGGTGCCATTCGCCATTTGAAACCAGTCCATTGAAGGCAGGATGTGGATTACACTGACTGGAACAGCCTGGAAGGGCGTCCGCAACTGGAGTGCGTCGTTCATCGCGGCATCGAACTCCGTGTGGGTTCGGCGGTTCGTCTCTGGCCCAAAGCCAGTGCCGATATTATGGACATCGCTCTGCGCGGCAAGTCGGCCACGATCGAAGCGATCGAGCAGGACTACGAAGACAACATTTACCTGGCAGTCGTGGTTGATGACGATCCGGGGCGCGATCTGGGGTTGCTGCGACAACCGGGGCACCGGTTCTTTTTTTCGTTGGACGAGATTGAAGCACTCAGCGAGGCGCACGATCCATGAGCGACGGATCATCTCTCGTCACTGTGCTGATCGCAGGGATTGGCAACATTTTTCTCGGCGATGATGCCTTTGGCAGCGAGGTTGCGCGGAAATTAGCACAACGATCATGGCCACCGGGGGTCCGTGTCGTTGACTTTGGTATCCGCGGTCTCGATTTGGTCTATGCGCTCATGGATCAGCACGATCACCGCATCCTCGTTGATGCCACTCCGCGCGGGCGCGCTCCCGGAACCTTGTCACTGATCGAACCCGACCTCGATGCATTACAGAACCCGGCTGCCGAGTTACCACGCATCGACAGTCACGCCATGGATCCTGTGCAGGTGCTGCGCAGTGTTTATGCTCTCGGTGCAAATTGCGAGCGCATCGTCATTGTGGGGTGTGAACCGGAGGATTGTGGCGGTGTGGACGGCCGGATGGGATTGAGCCCCGCCGTACAGGCAGCGGTCGAACCGGCATGTGACATGGTGACGGAACTTGTGGATGAGTACATGAGAAACTTCGCGCGGTCGATGAAGCATGCATGAACTATCCATTGCCCTGAGTATTCTGGAGATCGCCGCCGAAGAGGCTGACCGGCGTGGAGGAGCGTTGGTCAAAGCCATTCATTTGCGACTCGGACCGCTTTCCGGGGTCGTTGCCGAAGCCTTGGTTTCCGCGTATGAACTGGCCCGGGAATCCTCGCCGTTTCCGGAATCGGTCCTCGTCATAGACGAAGTCCCGCTGAAAACATTCTGCGCGATGTGCCAGCAAGATCGGTTCGTTGTTTCGATTCAACAGATGTGTTGTCCCGAGTGTGGCGCCCCCGCGATTGATATCAAAGGGGGCGATGAATTGGAAATCACCGCGATGGCAATCCAGGATCCGCTGCCGGGCGGACAATCGTCGCTCCTACAATCAAAGTCGTCATCCCATGCCAACTGAAACCCGCCTGGTGGAAGTTCGTACCAAGATCCTCAAAGAGAATGATCGGGTTGCGCGCGAGCTGCGACAACGATTCCGCGAGGCTGGCGTGCTTGTCGTCAGTCTGGTGTCCAGTCCCGGTTCGGGGAAGACCCTGTTTTTGGAGCAGACGTTGACGGTCCTTCGTCGGCAGTATCGGGTCGCAGCGCTAGTCGGTGATCTGGCCACAGACAATGATGCCCGCCGATTGGCCCGCGCGGAAGTCCCCGTGAAGCAGATCGTGACCGGTACAGTGTGTCACCTCGAAGCCGAAATGGTGCAAACGGCCCTCGTCGATTGGCAACTGAATGAACTCGACGTGCTGTTCATCGAGAATGTCGGCAACTTAGTTTGCCCGGCGACCTACGACCTCGGAGAGGCTTTGAGAGTGGTGTTATTCTCGGTGACCGAAGGAGAAGATAAGCCGTTGAAATACCCGACGATTTTCCACACCGCTGATGTGGCGGTCATCACGAAAATTGACCTCGCCGCGGCTTGTGATTTCGACCGGGTCGAGGCGCGACAGAGCATTCAGTCAGTCCGACCGGGAATGCGCATGCTCGAGTTATCGGCGAAGTCCGGCGCAGGGATGTCGGAATGGCTGCAACTCCTCGAGGAGCGGCGGCGCGAATGGTCACCAGCGGTCCCGTGAGTCTATTTCACACTCGTGCCAGAACACCCGGAAAGAGGGACGTTTCGATTTCTTCGACTTGCGGCTGCGAATGCCAATCGCAATAGCTCTCCACCGGTTTCGGCATGCCGAGGTAGTACCCTTGTGCCAACTCAAACCCGAGTTCAGCGCAGATCTGCTTTTCGCCGAGCGTCTCAATGCCTTCGGCTAATGGCGTCACGCCGATGTCGCGAATGGCATCGACCAGGCAGTGAACAAATCGTTGTCGGGACGGCTCAGCCAAATCGAGCCCGGTGATAATGCTGCGGTCGAATTTCAGGCAATCGGGACGGACGGCGGCCAGTTCGGCAAGCCGTGCCTGTCCGGCACCGAAGTCATCAAACGCCAGTCCGATGTTGTAATCGCGCAAGAGTGCACGGAATCGTGCCACGCTGATGACATCGGTCACGGCCGCTTCATGCACTTCGATCACGAGCTTCTGAGTGGGTGCCATCTCACGCAGCCGGCTGATCCATTCCCAGGCGGCGTCGTTCGCGAACTCGACGGGATGCGTGTTCAAATAGACGGGGGGGACTTCGCGGAACTGCTGGCTGACTTCGACTCCCTTGCGCCGCATCAGATCGCTGAGTCGGGCTTCCATTTGCAGGTCCGCAGCAGCGGCAAACATCCGGCCGGGAGTTTCCAGGCCAATGAGTCGGCTGCGGGCCAACACCTCAAAGGCTCGCGTGACTCCAGTTCTGAGATCGATAATCGGCTGGAAATAAGGGGTGATGATTTCTTCCCGCAACAGCGTGTCAAACTGAACACGCGCGAGGGCATGGTCGCAGAAATCTTCGGACATGGTGTGCGAATCGCTCTTGGGCGACGCATGCATGACGCGCAGCGCCAAGTCGGCGAATTGAATTACATCGTCCTCTTTGAGCTCCGCAACGTCGAGAAGTCTCTCACCGTTGATGAACGTCCCGTTCGTGCTTCCCAGATCACGAGCGAACAGCCGATCGCCTTCGGTGAACAGTTCTGCGTGCAAGCCGGAGACCGTGGCACGCGCCAGCGTCAAGGACGCTTCGGGTCGACGGCCCACACGAAATGGAACCGGGTCGATGAGCTTGGTACAGCTCTCGCCGGAGGAACCGATCTTGCCGACCAACAACCATTCTTGCATGGGGGCCACCCTCAGTCCGTCCTGTCCAGAATCGAGACGCAAGTTGAGCCGCTACGACGACGGAGCGATTCCGACAGTCGGCGCCGATTTTGGAGGACTTAGTGAAAGCCTAGCTCATATTCCGGAGTGAATGGGGCAGCACGCCAGAAACAAGGTGAAATCGGTTCGGGCCGAACTCCGCATCACAGTCGTTGCAGAAGGAATGGAGTCCGCGACGGATGAATCGGTGGTGACGTCGATGCCGGATGTTCGGCCATGTTAAGCCGAGTCCGGTTCAAATCCGGTGGCGATCAGCCGGGGAATGCCCAGCAATCGTGGCCTTTCGTGGGGTAAGTTCCTCCAGTTGACGGCAGTCCCGTAATCGACCGTTGCATTTTGGGGACGTAGGCAAGATTGCCACGTTGGCATCGGGAAACGTGACCTAGAGTTTAGATACGTTGGCGAACCGCAAAGCAGCGTTTTTCCGTCACAAGACGCCGTCATCGCGGAAGTTGCCACTTTTCTAAACCAGTGATCGATCCATGCCAACGACACAGACCGACAAGCCGATGGAAGTCAACGCCGAGCTTCTGGCGCAGCTTTTGTCATCGGACACCTTCAGCCCTCCCGAGCCGAAAACCATCGCCGAGACGGGGCTGAGCGAACAATACATTGAGGCCCTGCTCTTCCGGCATCTGGCCGTGATCGGCGGGAACAGTGGTCGACGTCTGGCTGCTTTGACCTGTCTCCCGCTCCGTCTCGTCTCGCCGATTCTCGAATCGATGCGCAGCCGGAAATTTGTGGCCCATTCAGGGACCGCCCAGCTCAACGACTACAACTACATGCTCACGGAAGCCGGGCATGAACAGGCCCGCGGGCATCTTCGTCAAAGTGCATATGTTGGCCCGGCTCCGGTTCCGCTGGCGGAGTACGTTGTTTCGGTTGAAGCCCAGTCGATTGCCGATGAAGCCCCGACCCGACAGACACTCCTGGATGCCTGTCGCAATATCTCCGTTGAGACCAAACTCTTCGACTTGCTGGGACCAGCGCTGAATTCGTGCGCGGGAATGTTCCTCTACGGTGCTCCCGGCAACGGGAAATCGACACTGGCTCGCTGTGTAACAAGCTGCTTCGGCCAATCGATCTGGGTGCCGCATGCCATCATCGAAAATGGCGAGATCATCAAGTTCTACGATACACAATTCCATAAGGCCCTGCCGGAAGAAGGTGAAGGTCTGCTGCGTTCCGCCACCATCGATCGCCGCTGGATTCGTGTCGAGCGGCCAACGGTCGTGGTGGGTGGGGAACTGACGCTTGATAACCTCGAACTGCGCTACAACCGCGACCGCAACGTAAATGAAGCCCCCTTGCAGCTCAAAAGCAACTGCGGCTGCCTGCTTGTCGACGATTTCGGTCGGCAGCGAATTGCCCCTGGCGAATTGCTGAACCGCTGGATTGTACCGTTGGAATCCCGTCACGACTTCCTGACGTTGCCAAGCGGCCGCAAGATTCAGGTTCCGTTCCAGCAGTTGATTATCTTCTCGACGAACCTTGAGCCAGAGGACCTCGTCGACGAGGCCTTCCTGCGACGAATTCCCTACAAGATTCACATGACCGATCCGAAGGACGAGGAATTTCACCACCTCTTTCGGCTGTATTGCGAGAAGTTCGACTGCGAGTATCGCAAGGACGTCGTCAATTATCTGGTTGAGAAACACTACCGTCAGACTGGCCGGGCGATGCGTCGCTGCCATGCGCGCGACCTGCTGACACAGGTCCGCAATTACTGCCGGTATCACGGTCATGAATTGGAACTGCGCCCCGAGTATCTCGATGCCGCAGTGGAAACGTATTTTGCGATGGTCTTGAAAGCCAAGTAGTTGATGGCTGCCGAGTGACTGCGTCGGGCATTGTCATGGCCCGCATTTTGATCTCCGGAAGAACCTGCCATGTCCACTCAAGACTCACTCATGGACAGTAATGCCAGTCCACAGGAACCGATTCCCGGCTACCGACTGCTCGAGCGCATCGGCCGTGGGGGCTACGGTGAGGTCTGGAAAACCCTGGCTCCGGGTGGCGTTCCCAAAGCCGTAAAGATGATCTTCGGCGACGATCCGTCGCGACTGGCAACGGAGTTGCGCGCCCTCAATCGCATCAAGGACGTCCGACATCCGTTTCTTCTCTCCATCGAACGGATCGAACAGAATGGAGACTGGCTGGCAATTGTCACCGAACTGGGCGACAAGAACCTCCAGCAGCATTTTCAGAGCTGCCAGTCAAAGGGATTGCCGGGCATTCCGCAGGACGAACTTCTCGGCATGATGCGCGACGTTGCCGATGTCCTTGATTACATCTATCAAGATTATGCGCTGCAGCATCTCGACATTAAGCCGGCGAATCTGCTGCTGTTTGGTCGCCGATTGAAAGTTGCAGACTTCGGCCTGGTGAAGAACATTTACGAGCGGTCAGCATCATTGGTGCATGGCCTGACACCGACCTATGCTGCCCCGGAAATCTTTGAAGGTCAGGCAACACGCGCCAGTGATCAATACAGCCTTGCCATCCTGTATCAGGAAATGCTGACTGGTGCCCTGCCCTTCAACGGCACTTCTGCCGCGCGACTGGCAACACAGCACCTACGGGAAACGCCGGACCTGACGCCGTTGCCGGCGGCGCAGCGGCCAATCATCGCGCGGGCGCTTTCCAAAGACCCGCAGCAACGGTTTTCGTCCTGCATGGAGATGGTTGAAGAACTGACGGCCGTTGCGCGTCGCTCATCGTCAGACTCTGCCGCTGGCCCCAAGCATCACTTTGCCCGCGATTTACTTGTCAAACCCCCGGCTGCGTCCGTGCCAGTTCCGCCGACTCCTGCGCCGACACAATCGAATGCCACCGGGGATACGGATCCCCCCGTGAAGGTCCCCGCCAAACCGTGCGGGACGGTGCCGACAATTCTGATCGGGATCGGCGGAGCCGCCGGGAAAGCGCTGCAACGCTTACGGCTGCGGATCGCTGATCGGCTCGGGAGTGTCGATGCGCTGGCCGCATTCAAAATGCTGTTCCTGGATGTCGACAACGATGCGTTGAATGAGATCAACCGTGATCAGCAAGCTTGGAATGACTTGGAGACCGTCCCGACACCGCTGCGGAGTTCGGCAGAATATCGGGAGCAGGGACATCTGCATCGACGGTGGCTCTCACGGCGCTGGCTGTACAACGTTCCGCGCAATCTCCGTACAGAAGGACTGCGCCCGCTCGGTCGTCTGGCTTTGCTGACGAATGCGAACCGGGTTCTGGCATCGATCCGCTCGGCCATTCTGCATGTCACGTCCGCGTGCCCCGACACCCCTCCGCGGATCTTGCTGGTCGCATCGATTTCCGGAGGGACCGGCAGCGGGATGTTGCCTGACTTGGCGTACTGCGCGCGCCACGAGCTGCGCAATGCCGGCTTCGCTGAAGCGACGGTTGACGGTGTGCTACTGCACTCAACACCCGTCGGGACCGGTCGTGACAAAGCAATGCTCAACGCCATTGCGACGTTGACCGAGTTGGAACACTACAGCGCAACGGGAAGTTTCTATCCCGGCGAACCGATTCTGCAGACCCCGCCGTTTCACGGAAATAACCAGACCTTCACAACGACTCAGCTTTTACATCTGGGAGACGACCTGGATGCACCGAACTGGTTGCGTGCCATCGATAACGTTTCGGAACTTCTCTATTGTCGGCTCCTTTCGAATCTCGATGATGCACTGTTAGGTGTGCAATCATCGGAAACGGCGAAGGAAGCTTCACTGGGGCTCGTGCAGATCCAACAGATCGGTGGCTATGCCGGAAGCTTTGTCGACGATCTGACACGTCAGCTGTGTGTGGACATCATTGATGGCTGGTGCGGATCGGAACCGCAGTCTGGATTTGGTGATCGCAATACGAATGCGGCGGCCACATTGTTGCTGAACTCGATGGTGCACGGCCAGAGCGCGAAATCGCAGCAGATTACGGCAGAAGCTGAGCAACGAACACATGCGTGCGGTGTCGATGTCGAACTGCTTCTGAAACAGGCCACGGAAGTTCTCCACCAGGAACTGAAAGTTCCTCAGCGTGAATTCCTGCAAACGCAGTTTGCGGAGGCTGTCAAAGCGGTCTCCGATGACGTCCCCGATCACGAAGTGGCCCGTCTCACCCTGGCGATGCAGGATCAGGTGATCGGCCTGGATTTCGGCGAACGGCCTCAGGACTCGCCCAAGAATACACTCTTCGACTTGCTCCACTCACGGTTGGCGTCGCAGGCCATGCCGATTGCCGCCCGGTACATCGGTTGGGTCTGCGAACTCATCGATCAGCCCAGCGGCGGTGTCGACGTGGCGCGGCAGGCGGCTGAAGCTGGCCGGAACTGTCTCCGTGACCTGATTAGCGTGATGGGAAAAGGAATCCGAGAACGACAGACACAACAAACGAATTCGCGCATCCGGTTGTCATCGCCGCCGGGACCCGACGATGCGGCGAAAAGCAACCGCGGATGGCTGCTGCGGCGGTCCAACCCACGGGCGGCGTTGGCAGAAGGCCTGATTCAGCACGGTCTCTGCTCCTTTGAAGAGCTGGTGGAAGTCCTCGTGCAATGGCAACTCCGTACGATCGAAGCCAATCTCTCGGCGGTCATCGACCAGTTGCTCAGCATGTGGCAAGAGCTCAAGCAACTTGGCAAGCGGATTGCGAGTGACAGTGAGACGCACGATTCCGCCAGCGCTCCCCCCACTCCTTATGAACAATCTTTGCGAAAGCTGTTGCTCGAGCATCGCCCCCGTCTCGTGCAGGAACTCCATTCCCGTGTGGAGCAACACATCCTTGTCGGACCGAAGAAGCTGCAGCGCCTGTTGCAACAGCGTTGCTCGTATGAGCAGGTCTTAGGTGACCCATTACGATTTCACGCCCGGAAAGTCGTCCTGCATAGTATCGAACAGATTTTGTGCACGATCCTCCGGCATAGTTCACAGGGATTGGACAACCAAGACCTCGAGATTGATGGCCCTCTGTCGCAACTGCTGCAGAGTCCTTGGGCGCTGGACGAAGGGACGACCGAACGGGCCGTGTTGATGGTTCCGAAAGATACCGGCGACTCTTCCTTTCAGAGCCGAACCGCTCCCCATTTGCCGCGTGTGCCCATCTTGACCGCGCAGACGAACAACGTCACGCTCTGTCGCCAACGCGGTCAGGCGCCGCTGCAACGAGTGATTCTGTCGATCGCTCAAGGGCACCCCGAATTGCTGAGCGTGGCGACCAATTTGCTAACACGGATCGATGTGGAATGGAACACGCCTCACAGCAGTCTTCCCTCCCCCGCCGCCAGTGAACCAGCCGGAGACGTTTGGACGGAAGTCGCCCAGACAGTTCCCCTGAGCTCGCTCTCATGATGTTTGACCACTGCGACACTTGATGGACCACGCTGCGCATTGCATGGAACTGGACAGGATTCGCCGTTCCGTTGATTGCATTCGGTACGAGCGCGGGGTGTGATGGTGTGTGGGCGGACCTCCCAGATGGTCGCGCGCGCCGAATAACTCTGGTGATCCGTCACACGACGCCTGGAGCTGAATCTGTGAGGTCCCAATATCGTTTCCTGACACAGTCGCTATTGCTTGTGAGCGTGCTCGTCAGCCAGGGACGATTCTCCGCGGCGCAAACTTGGAAAGAGACGCGGACGCTTGCCGCCCCTGAGGCTCATCAAGCGGCTGCCGTCGATGAGCGGTTTGTGTATGCCATCACCAACACACGAGTGGCCCGGTACGACCGCGAATCGGGACGGCGGGTTGCGGAGAGCACGGGATCAGCACAGCACCTCAATAGCGGTTTTCTGGCGAACGGCCAGTTGTATTGCGCGCACTCGAACTTCCCCATGACTCCAGAGCGAAGTGAAATCAAAGCGCTTGACCTGGAGACGATGCAGCTCACGACGTTCCATGAGTTCGGCAACTTTGGCGGGAGCCTGACTTGGTGCGTCATCCGCGATGGACACTGGTGGTGCAACTTTGCGCGCTACGGAGATGACAACGCGCAAACATTTCTCGTCGAATTCGATGCCGATTGGAAGGAACTGCGCCGGTGGACTTACCCCCCGGAATTGATTCGGAAGCTCGGTCGCAACAGCTTGTCTGGAGGCATCTGGTCAGGCCCGGAGCTTCTGGTGACGGGACACGATGATCCCGTCGTTTTTCGAGTTCAAGTACCTGAAGCGGGTGCGGTTCTGGAGTTCGCCGGCGCTGAGGCGGTGCCGTTCACTGGTCAAGGAATTGCACACGATCCGACAAACGGCGGCCTGATTGGGATCAATCGCGCGAAGAAACAGATCGTCTTTGCCATGCGCGACGTGGTGAAGGCCGCGACATCGCAGTAGGTCTCCTCACTCCGGGAATCGTCGATGCGACCTGTCCATGGTTGCCCCGAAGCCTCTCAGGTGACCATCGGCAACGAACACGGACTGGAGGTGTTCTACAACATCGGCGTGACCCGATGTTTCCACATTGCGCCAGATCTGCAAGTGATTGAACCAACCGGGCAGGCCGCTGACGCTGCGGTCATTGTGGGTTTGCGAACCCACATCAACTATTAGGCAGCGGCTCTCAACCGTTGGACTGCTTCCGCTGTGGCACGTACGATTCGTGTCACTGGAAGATCAGCGGCAGAATCGGAGCAGCACTCTCTCGAATGTCTATCCCTTCTGGGACCACGACCGTCTGGGCGTGATTCTGTTGCTGATCGGGCGCTCAACCGTCTGTGGCCAAACTCGACCGGGTATTCTCGTCAGGGTCCGATGCCGATCCAAGGCTGAAAATCGGCTTCAAGTTGGCGGACGAACGTCTCCGCTTGCGATTTTAAGAAAAAGTGGTCTCCGTCATAGCGGCGGATGACGCATTTTGCGGTTGTTTCCTGACACCACCCCTGTTCACTGCCCGGCGGCGTGGCGGGGTCGCGCAACCCCACGGCGATCCGCAAGGGAATGTCCAAGGGAGTTTCGGCGGGAGGCTGGTAATGATCGACCATGGCGAAATCCGCTCGAACGATCGGCAGAAAGAACTGCTTCACTTCAGGGTTATCCAGAAGCACATCCGGAGTGCCGTTATATCGCCGCAATTCGGTCCAGAGTTCATCATCCGTGACGTCCGAAAGACGCTTTTCTCGGACGATTTCTGCACTCGGCGCTGGCCGACCGGAAATCGCGACAGCCAAAGGGCGCGGACCACCGCTCCGTCGCAACCGCTTCGCCAGTTCATGGACAATGATGCCTCCCATACTGTGTCCGAAGAGCACAAACGGCGCTTCCAGCCACTCCTTTGCCAGCGCCACGATGATCGCATCCAGCAAGGCATCCAGCCGGTTGAACAGTGGTTCCGAGAGCCGCGGTCCACGGCCGGGCAACTGGACGGCACGAATTTCCACGTTTTGCGAGACCAGACTCGCCCATGGGGCATACGCATGCGCAGCACCGCCGGCATACGGAAAGCAGTACCAGCGCACCCTTGCTGCTGGTTGGGGCCGCGGTCGGAAGATCCAGGTCGTATTCACAGGAACCGTAAACCTTAACAGAGGCCGCAATTCCAATCCGGGGCACTCAGGACGCGCCGGAACAGGACAAAGCCAGCGCGGCTGCAACGACTGGCAATCCCTTCAGTTTACCCTATCAATACACATACTGCTCCAGGAAGCAACCATGACCTTTCAATCACCTCAATCACCGCCGGTGAAGACGTGCCCGTCGACTCGTCATGTAGAATCTTCAATTCGCAGCAAGTAAGCTGCAGTGCGGATTCGTCTCACCCGGTAAATCGCCTCCGCATGCCGATGGAAAAGGCTCAACTTGCGACACGCGAGGAGTTCAGATTGTTCCGTTCGCGATGATTTTCAGTCCCGGTGCAACGAAAGTCACGAGGAAATTGTCACCAGCGGTTGAGGGTTGGGGCGGAGTCCGGTCTGGGCCATTAAGAAATGAGAGATGCCTGTGGGCTGCTCACGGCACTCAATTCATCAACTTAGACATGATGACTGTTCGCCAATGCAGATTGCGGCATCGCCTATCAGCTTGTGGATTTAAGCCGTTTGGTATCGGCCGATCGAATTGCCCCAGCGGGCGAGTGTGAACGGGTTGAGGAATGTTTCCGGGGTGGTGCGGGGCCTGGGGTGCCATGTTGGAAGTCGGGACCAGGCTTTCAGGA
>JBGSUN010000100.1:0-34746 GCA_041753475.1 Planctomycetaceae bacterium
TTCGTCGAAACGCTGCTGACCACCATCGAAACCTGCCGCCAGCAACAACGCAACGTCTTCGAGTTCGTCACCCAATCCGTCCAGGCTCACTTCCACAATCAACCCACTCCCTCACTGCTCACCGACCCGTGAACGGTTACCAAGACATCCAATGCAATCGCAAGTCATGCTGGAGAATCTGGCACTGGATGACACGATCTGGCGTGAGCAGGCGCAAGTACGTCTCCCACTCCTCGCTCGCTTCCTTTTTCTTAACGATCATGGCGGCGGCCCTGTCTGGATCGGATTGCAAATCGGCTGCCGTGGGTACATTGGAAGTTTATTCGCTGGAGGTTTCGTGCGATACCAGGAATTCCCCCCCGACAAATCTCTCGCTCCTTGGGTGAAGTGTTTTTGGCTCCTCGAAGATTCACCGGTACCCGATGGCCCGATGGATGCGGTTGTGCCCGACGGCTGTCCGGAAATCATCGTTCACTACGGGGATCGTTTCACGGAAGACGCAGCCGGGCGGCGGATTGTTCAACCGGATGTCATCGTCGCCGGACAGTTGACCCGCCCGCTGCTGCTTCGACCGACGGGCCGCGTGGGCATGGTCGCCGCACGATTTCGAGCCGACGGGCTTTTCCCGATTCTCGGTGTGCCCATGCACGAACTGGTCGACCGACGAGTTCCGCTGGAAACCATTTGCAGCGACGTTTCTCCTCTGCAGGCGCGAATCGCCGAGGCCAGCTCCGATCGCGAGCGTGTGTGCCATCTGGCGACGTTTCTCGAACGAAAACTGGCCGAGCGAAGGGTCTTGGATGCCGTCGTTCAGCACAACGTGAATGCCATTCTCGCCAGCGGCGGACAAATCTCGCCCGATCAACTCGCAAGGTGTGCGGGTTTGACGGCCCGGCAACTCGAGCGCCGGTACCAAGTCTCGGTTGGCGTGTCGCCGAAGTTCCTGTGTCGGATCGTTCGCTTTCGTGCCATCTTCGATTGCTTGCAGAGTTCGACACCCTGGTCGAACATCGCGCTCGACTGCGGGTTCTTCGATCAATCGCATCTGATTCGCGACTTCAAGCAGTTCGCGGGTCAATCACCCACGGCGTTCCTGGCGGCACAGTCTGAGTTTGGCCGCTGCTTCACGCAATCTTGATTCGCATGTCGGATTTTTCCAGGACGCGGGAGGCCTCGATTCGTAGGCTACTCTTCGTGCGCCACCCGACGGGGTCTACTTCGCCACGAGGGCCGTTCGCACGACTCGCAACTCGAAAGGGGACTCTGCAATGTCCGTGCGCACCTGGCCCTCAACAACGCTCGCACTCCTCGCAACCCTCGGCGCGGCCTTGGCCCCCAACTCGCTTTCGGCGCAGCCTGACGGGTTGCGCGCGTTAGATGGCGAGTGGATCTACGTCGAGGACCGCACCGAGGGCCGCGCCCTCGAGCAGTTGGGCCCCCCCATGAGTTCGAAGTTCTCGATGCGCATCGAGGAAGACGCGGTCGTCCTGAACGGCCATGGCTCTGGGCACCGCAATGTGCGCGTCGCGCTCGATGGCTCGATCACCGAAGTCAAAGATTCAAAGACAATCTCGCGATACCGCGGCGCGTGGAAGGACGGCGCATTCGAGTACGAGACGGAGTTTGTGCGCGTGTCAGACAACTCGTGCAGCGGGCTGTTCCGGAAGGAGTTTCGCATGACGAAAGACGGGCTCCAGGTGCGCGTTAACTTTTTTGGGGAGCGCGCGGATTCCTGGTCCGTTGGGGTCTATCGCCACCCCCAGGACATCGCGCTGCCCACGCCTGCCAAGGCCACGATCGGTGACATGGCATGGCTGGCCGGCGCGTGGGTCGGAACAAGGGGCACGAATGGTACGACGTCGATCGAGGAGCGATGGAGCCCGCCGCTGGGCGGCGCGATGCTCGCCGTGTCGCGCACGGTCTCACGCGGCAAGATGAGCGCGTTCGAGTACCTGCGCATCGTCGAGCGCGACAGCGGGCTGGTCTACATCGCGCAGCCCGGCGGCGCTGCGCCGACCGAGTTCGTGCTCACCGAGCTGACCACAACGCGCGCCGTGTTCGACAACCCGCGCCACGATTACCCGAAGCGCATCGTGTACGATCTCTCGGCCGAGGGTGGTCTCTCCGCCACGATCGGCTTCACCAAGGGCGGCACCCCCCGGCGCTTCGAGTTCAAGCGTGAAGGCAATTAGACGAGTTGCTCGGCCAACTTTTCCCACGGTTGAGCTTCGGCGACGCCGGGAGAAAGATGCCTGAATTGAAACAGAAAAGCCCCTCGACGTGAACGTCGCAGGGCTCGTTTTGAGAATCTGTTGGGATGACAAGTCACCGTTGAAATTGTTTCTGGCTGGAGTCCGGGCTTTGCTCCCCTTATCCCTCTCGATTCTCAAGGCCTTTGATCAAGCCTGACAGCATCCGTGCGATTTCTTCAAGCCGGTTCTTGAGTTCAATATGGTCCTGCTCATTCAGCAGCTTTCGTCTCCATGCCAGCTCGAGCAGCGGTACGCATTCCTGGACCGAGCCGCGGGCGATCCCAAAAAAGTGCCTTCGGTCAGGCTTGGTGAATCGCCCGTTGCCTTCGGCAATGTTAGCAGCGATCGAAAGCGCCGCACGGTTCAGTTGGTCAACAAGGAAGCCGTAACCTCGTAGAAAGTGCTCCGTACGCTGGCAGATCGCGTCGGCGAAGTCGACGGACTTCTGGTAGACGAGGAGCTTCTCGAAGGCGAATGCCATCGGAAACACTCCGCGACCAAGAGAGGAGAAAGTGGAGAGGAGACCGAGGAGAGCGGTATGAGAGCATCTTGTCTACTCTCTACTTTCTCCGCTCTCCTCTCTATTCGCCACCGGCGAATCGGGATGACAGGATTCGAACCTGCGACTTCCTGGTCCCAAACCAGGCGCTCTAGCCAAGCTGAGCTACATCCCGAGTGAACACGCAGTTTAGGTGGAACGGACCCATCTAGTCAACCTGGGCGTTCCACGTGGAACTATCGCTGCCCAGAGAATGCCTTCTCTGGAATGTTCATTGTGATACACGAAACGCCGCGCGGGTTCACGCTGCTCGACGCAGTTTTCCCAGCAATCGTTCAAACTCGTCGTTGTTGGCGAACTCGATGACGATCTTGCCGGCTTCTTTCCCCTTCAGTTTGATCTCGACTTTGGTCGCCAGCATGTCCCGCAACTGGTCCTGCAGCGACTGGACATGGGCGGTCATCTCGGGCTTCGACTTGCCTGGCTTGGCATCGGGACCCGGGAACGGGATCGTGTCCCCGGATTCGGCAAGCAGCGCTCGCACCGCCTCTTCGGTCTTGCGGACCGAGAGACCTTCGTTCTGGATCTTTTCACACAGGGCCAACTGGCGGGGTTCATCCAGCGACAGGATCGCCCGGGCATGCCCCGCCGTGATCTTGTTCGCCAGCAGGTCGGCCTGGATCGCTGCCGGGAGTTCCAGCAGGCGGAGCATGTTGCTGACGGTCGAACGGTCGAGGCTCAACCGCCGGCCGAGTTCTTCGATCGGGCATTGGAACCGGTTGAGATAGTCTTGGAAGGCCCGCGCCTTTTCCAGCACGTTGAGGTCTTGCCGCTTGAGGTTCTCCTCCAGCGAGACTTCGCACACCTGCTGATCGGTGAGGCTCAGCACCCGGCAGGGCACGATTTCCAGCCCGGCTTTCTTCGCCGCCATCAACCGGCGTTCCCCGGCGATGAGCTGGTAGGTGTCGCCGGTCTGGCGGACCAGCAGCGGTTGCAGCACCCCGTGCGTGCGGATGCTGTCGGCGAGTTCGTTGATGGCTCCCGCTTCGAACTCCTGCCGGGGTTGGAACGGGTTCCGTTCGATGAGGTCGACGTGGACCTCGGACGAATCGTTGCCGGAGGTCGACGGTGCTTCACCGAATGAGCCGGTGCCGAGCAGAGCATTCAGCCCGCGGCCGAGACGGCGGCGGGACGGTTCGGGCGTGAGTTCTTGATCGTCCATGATTGGCATCCTTGCATGACATCGCCTGCGGTCCCAGCGGACGCGCTCCCCAGAGGCGACGGTGTGTGTCACGCATGGCTTGTACCGACAGGGCCGAATCGCCACAAGACGGACCACCCCCCGGCAAGGTCGTGGCGGGACGACATCCGAAGGGATCGTTTCAAGGTCGGCGGCAATTGCCGGAGAGCCGCACCCCGGCTGCTTCCTCGCAGCCGGGGTGCTGGAGTTGGCAGCGAGCGCGGCACCTGGATCGAGCATCCCGGCTGCGAAGAAGCAGCCGGGATGCGACGCGTCTTTCGGAGCCGCGACCGTCAGGGAGCGAGTTCTTTTAAGCATCGCCGTTCATCAAGAACACGCTCCCTCACGGTCGCGGCTCCGACGGACACCCTCCATCACCGATGCCGGTAGACCCGCACCTCAACCGGTGGCGGATCGGACGGGAGCGGGCCGTTGTCCAGCAGCACGATCGAACTCGGGTTGACCGGAATCGTCCGCACCAGCTCAAACTGGTCGGCGACTTTCGGCCAATTGTCGTTCCACGTGGAATCCCGGTCGGCGTCGCTGCTGACGATCACCCACGACCCGGCCAACCGCGCGGCCGCTTCCGCCCCCCCACAGACCACCGCGGCCACGCCGCGATCGCGCAACGCCAACACAACGGGCGGGAGACCATATACCTGGGCGATCGCGGTGTCGGATTGGGGCTTCATCTCAGCGGCGATCCGTTCCGCGGCAGCGCGATACCCACGGCGGTCTTCCCATGTGCGGTGCTCGGGCATCTGCGTCATCAGCACCACCACGCCAACCACCAGGACAAACATGAATAGATCGTGTCGGAGACCAAAATCAGCAAATCCCGATTCGGCGGTCTGACCTGCGTGCAAGACGACATTCACAGCCGGTGGCGGCATGAACCGGGAAACGCGTTGCAGACACCATGCGGCCAGCAGGGCCGTCGCCAGCCACCACGGCATTAGCAATCGCGGATAGGGTTGGTAGAGCGGCGTCGTGACGAGCAATCCGCAGAACCATGTGCTGAGTGCGGCTGCGGCGGCAACCTGAGCCAACGGCAGCTCTGCGTGCTTCCAGGCGCGGAGACCATCAACAATGGCGACACCGGCAGCCATCAGAAACAATGGCCAGAGCCACTCCGGTGCGGCGAACGAGAGCCACATCGGCAGCACGAAGAACACTCCGAACGCCTTCGACAACGCCGGCCACTTCCAGTCGCGATAGCCGTGCAGGTTCATCACGATCATCAGGCCATAGGCGGTGAGGATCGGATAGGTGCCGAAGCACTCCGCCTGCGTCATGAAGTTCGCCCACCAGTGCGACCACCCCATGATGTACCCGCGGTGGTTGGCGGCGACGGCGCTGTAGCCGCCGACGGCCTGGCAGTCGGACAGCACGGGGAGCCACAGCACGCCCGCGGTCAGGATGGCGACGGCGGTTGCGAGGGACCACGCCTTCCAGCGGCGCTCTTCGGGGCGGACCAGACATTGGAAGACCGCGCCGCCGACGATCAGGATGGCGAGGGGCAGCCAGCCGGAATACTTCAGCCACCATGCGATGGCGGTCAACACGCCGGTGATGACGCCATTCTTCACGGTGGGATCGAGCAACAGTTTCCACGCGGCAAAGACGGCCCACAGGATGGCGAGCGTTACCGGGACATCGGTCAGTGCGGTCCGGCTGTACGCCGCGTGGAACTCATTCAGCGCCACCAGCCACATCGCCGCATACCCGGCCGCCGGTCCGAACCACCGCCGGGCAATCCACCACGCGGACGGGATGGTCGCGATGCCACACACCAGACTCGGGACCATCGGCAACCACGCCGGGGCTTTCAGACCCGTGAAGCCCCAGACGACGTAACACCACTCGATGAGCGCTGGCAACAACGGCGGGGCATAGAACTGCCGCAGCGGATACTGGTAGCCCTCTTCCGCCCCGAACCAGACGTTCGCGGCATACACCCCTTCGTCGAAGTGCTCGACGGCGACCCGGTCCAGATACATCAACCGGACCGCCGCCCCGAGGATGACCGCCAGCGCGAGCCAACGCCATTCGTGCACGGTCACGGGGACGACAGGCGGCAGCGGTGAGCGAGGTTGAGGCACAGGACGTCCTGGGGTGAAGTTCCAAATTCCAAAGTCCAAGTTCCAAACAAATTCCAAGGGATAAATTCCAAACGAAGAGGGAGACGTACCACAATCAAGCGACGTCTCTTTGTTTGAAAATTTGGAATTTACCCCTTGTTTGGAACTTGGATTTTGGAGCTTGGAATTTCTTCTTCGGGCGGCGGAAGTCGAACTCTCGTTCCATCCTGCCGACGTGGCTATGATACTGTCACTGCGACCCGAATGGACCCCGAACTCGAAGCGACGAGACCCGACGATGACCGACGTCAATAAGATGTACGATGCCGCGATCAAACTGAAAGATGCCGGGGACCTCGCCGGGGCGGTGACACAGCTCGAAGCGATCGAGGCCATGGACCCGACCCACATCCTCACGCACTCGGCTCTCGCGGTGATCCTGCAGCGCCTCGGCAAGTTCGATGCGGCGATCGGGCACGCGCTGAAAGTGACGGAACTCGATCCGGGGGACCCGTTCTCGTTCACGCAGATGTCGGTGATCTACCAGCGCTGCGGCAAGATTCAGGAAGCCGAAGACGCCATGGCCCGCGCCCGCATGATGGAAGCCGCCCGCGGCGGGCACAAGCACTGATCGCCGTCGGAGCCACGACCGTCAGGGAGTGAGTTCTTCTCATCGAAGCGCGGACGCGCTCCCTTGCGGTCGCACGTTGGAAGAAACCTTACCGGCGGATCGGAATCGTGCTGTAGGTCCAGTTCGTGGACTCACGCACTTCCGACCGCGCGCTCGGTTTTTCGTCGATGGACTCAATGAGATCATCGGCGACCGGGCGACGGGTCTCGGTGGTCGCCGGGCTGGTTCCCCCAGCCGTGTCCACTTCAGGTCGGATCTTCACCACCTGCGTGGCGACAAACTCCCGTCCGTCGTCGGCCCGCAACCGGACGTGCAGCACCAGCTCTTCATGTTGCGGCGGCTCGGGCCAGGGGAGCGTGAACTGGTAACCGGACCCGAGGAAACCGCGCACCCAGTGGTCGCGCGTCTCGTCCGTGGTGAAACTCCACTTGGCGAAGACCGACTGGCCTTCGGGCTGTGTCGGATCGATGGCCACGATGTCGACCGGACCGTGAAGCTTGACCATCTCGCCGTCGTCGTCATACGGAGCGAAGTTGACCACCACAGCGTCGTCACCGGCGGTGTCATCTTTGTCGACCCCGGCGGTCAACATCGAGTTAATCTTGATCGCGGAGACGGGAACTACGGGGCCGGTGGAAGCCAGCTTGGCCCCCTCCGTGGTGGCCTGGGCCAACTCCGTCCGCAGTTGCTCGGCTTCACGGCGGGTCTGAGCGAGGGATTTGTTGGTCTCGTTCAGTTGGGTCTGAGCTTGCAGAAGCTGCTCTTGCTGACTGCGCAACCGGGCCTGTAGCAGATCGGTTTCGCCGCGGCCTGAGCAGCCAGCGAGCGCGACCAGCGCGAGAACCGACAGTTGTTTCGTGCAGATCGACATGAGCAGACCAACCGCGCAGTGCCCCGGCGTGAATGAAAGCAGGGAACCATAGTTGAGACCTGCGGTTTGGGGCAACAGCAAGTTGGCTGCGGGGCGGGCAGAGTGCATCCCAGCCCGGAGCGCGAGCGATGGCGGCCCATCAAAAACGACAATGCCCGCCGTCGGTGATCGACAGCGGGCTTTGGACCTAGAGACAAAAAAAAGCCCGGCATTTTCTGAAATGCCGGGCTTTTTCGGCGGTTGTGTTTCCGTCTCTTAGTTGACGATGTCGTCCGTCGCTGGCGCTCCGGACTGGGACGGAATCCGTTACGTTCCCTGAGGGGCGGCCGGGGTCGGGAATTTATCGAGGACCGCATCGATCAGGCCGTAGGACTTGGCTTCTTCGGCCATCATGAAGTTGTCCCGGTCGGTATCCTTCTCGATCTTGTCGAACGTTTGACCGGTGTGTTTCAGCAGGATTTCGTTCATCCGCTTCTTGGTGCGGATGACTTCCTTGGCGTGAATTTCGAGATCGGTCGCCGTCCCCTGCATCCCGGCGAGCGGCTGATGGATCATGATCCGGCTGTTGGGCAGTGCGAACCGTTTCCCCTTTTTCCCCGCGGTGAGCAGCACAGCACCCATGCTGGCGCACTGGCCGAGGCAGTAGGTCGCCACATCACACGACAGGAATTGCATCGTGTCGTAGATCGCCATGCCGGAGGTGATTGAACCCCCAGGCGAGTTAATGTAGAGATGAATGTCGGAGTTGCCATCCTCGAATTGCAGGTAGAGCAACTGGGCGACGATGGCATTCGCCACGTCGTCGTTAATCGCGCTGCCGAGGATGATGATCCGGTCGCGGAGCAACCGGCTGTAGATGTCCATGGCCCGTTCTTCGCGGCCGGACTTCTCGATCACGAACGGGATGAGAGACGTCATCGAAGCGTTCGCCTTCTGATGTAAGGAGTGGTCAATTCTGTGTGCCACGGCCGTGTCGGCCGTGCGATGGAGCGAAGCGATTTGCCAAGTTTCACGGCCGACACGGCCGTGGCACACTGGGACTAGGTACTCGACTTTTCTTTGCTGCGGTCTTTCGACGGCACCAGAATCTCATCAACCAGGCCGTACTCCTTCGCCTGAGCGGCGGTGAGGTAGCGGTCGCGGTCGGTGTCTTTGGCGATCACATCGAGCGGTTGCCCGGTGTGACTGGCCAGAATCTCGTTGAGTACGCCGCGCGTTTCGAGAATTTCGCGGGCCTGGATTTCGATGTCCGACACCTGCCCGCCGACTTCACCATACGGCTGGTGAATCATCATCTTGGCGTGCGGCAGGATGAATCGCTTCGACTTGCTGCCGCCGGCAACCAGAACTGCGCCGCCGCTGGCCGCGATCCCGACGCAGTAGGTGGCGACATCGCATTGCAGAAACTGCATGGTGTCGTAAATCGCCATCGTGGCGGTCACCGAGCCACCGGGCGAATTGATGTAGAAGTGGATGTCCTGATGCCGGTTCTCGGACTGCAGGAACAGCAGCTTCATCACAATCATGTTGGCGCTGGCGTCGTGAATCGCACCGTCGAGAAAGACGATGCGATTTTCCAGAAGCAGATCGCCGAGGCCCATTTGCCGCTGACGGGAATAATCCCGGCTGGCGTTCATCATCGATCCCGCCCGTTCACTGCGGACATCCCACATACGTCAACCCCTCGCTGGCGTGGCCAATGCGACGGCGGTTTGCCGCAGCATCTGCCCCATTGTACAAACGCGGTAAAGGGGGGCGATGGAGAATTCGGCGTCCGTGCCGGCGAGGAAGTTTCCATAGCGCGACGCGGGCCCGAACACTCCGGCCCCACGGTCACTATTCCTCGTTGTTTCCGGCGTCTTCCAGACCTGACTCGGCCACCGGTGTGACGCCACAGATCGAGATTCCCACGGCTTCGACGTCGTCTTCCTTCTTCGGCTCGTAAGGCACGTCTTCGTAGACCGCGCTCTTCAGGATGAAGTCGACGGCCTTTCGTTCCCGCACCTGCGCTTCGAGATTGTCGATGACCCCCGATTTCTGCAACCGAGCCCGTACGCGCCGCGGGTTCTCCCCGCGTTGCAACGCCATCATCTGAATCTCGGATTCGATGTCGACCGGGGTCACCTCGATGTTTTCCTTCGTGGCGATCTTGTCGAGGACGAAGTGCTCTTTCAAAGCCTGCCGCGTGGTGGTGATCGACTTCTGACGCAGCTCGTTTTCACGGGCGCGAATCTGCTGCGTGGTGAAACCGGCCTGCTGCATTTCGAGGATTTCACGCCGCAGCGCGTTCTCGACCTGCTTGCGGACAAGTTCTTCCGGCAGTTCCCAAGTCGCAGATTCGGTGATCTTTTCGAGCACCTGCCGCCGGGTGGATTGGCGTTGTTCGAACGTCACTTGGCGATGGAGCATGCTGCGGATTTGATCCTGAAGATCGTCTTCCGTTTCCATGCCGAGGCGGGCGAGGAACTCTTTGTTGAGTTCTGGTGCCCGTTGTGTCTTCACCGCAGTGACGGTCACCCGCACGTCAATTACTTCGCCGCGCTTTTCGATCGCTTCCGCTTCGGAAGAAATCGTGAGCTGAGTGGTTTTCACAGCGCCGGGCGTGGCCCCTTCCATGAGCTTGTCGAACCCGGCGATTTCCCCGTCCGGGAACTGCAGCCGTGATTTCAACTGCACGGTGAGGTCGGCCATTTTCTTCAGCAGCGTCTCGCCCTGTAGGAACTCGAAGTCGGCGATAATGAAGTCGCCGGAGACTGCCGGTTCGTCTTTCGCAATCAAGGCTGCATATTGTTCGAGGAACTTTGCCTGATAATCGGCGACGTCGGCGTCGGTGACTTCTTTCAGCGGCCGTTGAATTTTCAGGCCGGTGTACGTCGGCAGGTCGAATTCCGGGCGGACTTCCACATCGAATTCGTACTGGAAATCACCATCATCCGGTAGGACCAGCGATTCAATGTCAAAGCTCGGCTCGTTGATCGGATCGAGCGAATGCTCGTCGGCGAGTTGTTCAAGGCTGGTGAGCAGCACGCGCTGGCGAACTTGATCACCGATTTCTTTCTTGAAGCGGCGTTGGACCAGCGACAATGGGACATGACCGACGCGGAAACCTGGGACGGCTGCGGTACCGCTGACTTCCGCTACGGCTTCGCTGCGGAAATGATCGAGATCCGTCCGAGAAACAATGACACGGACATGCTTGCGGCAAGGGCCGACATTCTGGATGTCGACATTCAACGTCATCTTGTACTTGGCGTCGTCGGCTTCCAATGTTGCCACGGCCGATGGATCTTCTTGTTCGTCGCTCACGGCTTCCACCTTACTTCAGAAATTGCGAGTGCATCGCGCCGGAGGGAGTTGCGGACCGCAGGAAAAAAAATTCCCCAAGGTCGCCCCGGCGCACCTCAGGGTCTCACGGCCAGCGGATCATGCTGACTCGGCGGCAATGCAACCCTGCCGCAGGCTTCCCTATTCAGAACGTTAAGAGCGGGTGATGGGACTCGAACCCACGACAACCACGTTGGCAACGTGGTACTCTACCAACTGAGTTACACCCGCATGCGGACACAAGGCCGTGGGCGAATTATGGCAGGTTCACCGACGGCGTCAAGCGACCCGGACACGAACTGAGGTCGCGACCTCTCATTCAGCGCCGACTTGCCGCCCGGTCGCCAACTTCGCGCCAATCCTGTTCAAGCCTTGAAACAGCCTCAACTTCGGCACGGTCCGCGCGTGGTCTTTTTGCCTCATCGAGGTGCGCAGCCAGAGAATCGGCGGAACTTGTGAATCCGGCTTGAATTGCGCGATTTCGTTCACCGGCATGTTGCCATCCCCGAGGCGAATTGGCAACACGTCTTGATCAGAACATTGCGCTGTCTCGGTGAAAACTGCAACCACAAACAAGAACCGCAAACAATTACCATAAAAGAAGAAGCGTCGACGACACGGCGCGAGCGTCAAGAAAAATGAACACGAATCTGGTTCTGGCACGGGGCGTGCTTTACAGGTTGCTTACCAAACGAAACACCAGTCGACGCAACCTGCGACGACTCGAATCTTAAGCCAAACCTTCACCGCCAGAAAGAAAGACACTCGAAATGAACGCTCTCTGCACCCGCCTGATGAATGACGAAGCCGGTTTCATCGTTTCCGCCGAACTCGTTCTCGTCGCCACCATCGCCATCCTCGCCATGATCGTCGGACTTTCGGAAGTTGCCACGAACATCAACAGCGAACTCGAAGACATCGGTTCTGCCTTCGGCAACCTGAATCAGAGCTACCAAGTCCACGGCACCACCGGCCACAAGGGTTCCGCCAGCGGCAGCAGCTTCTACGACGTGCCCGACTTCTGCGATGCTCAGGGCGACATCGGGATCGAACCCGCCTCGTCCGGCGAATGGATGGGCAACTGATTCACTTCTCCCAACACACCTTCAGAAGCCCAGGGATTCTTATACACCTTCAGAAGCCCAGGGATTCTTATCCCTGGGTTTCTTCCATTTGCACAATCACCCCATGAATGCCATCCCACAGCAGCATCCGCGACCGCAACGCCGCGACAGCAGCGGCCTCCGCTTCGGCTTCCGCATTCGGGGAACCTTCACACAGCCGGGCAAGCAACTGTTTTGCCAGCGGCCCGTGACTGTCGCCGTCCACTTCAATGTGACGGCGAAGATAGTGCAGCATCCGTTCGACACGCACACCTTGTGGTTCCAGCAGCGGAACCAATCGCTGGAACATTTCCGGGATGATGTCTTCGCGGCCGTAGAAAAACGCCGCCGCGACTTCATGCGGTGCGCCACGTTCAACCACGGCCATGGTGTGCCGCACAAAATCGCGTGTCGATGGGAGAATGTCGATGGACCCGAGCGCTGCATCCCACGCTTCACCGCGTCGTAAGCGGGACAGAAAACCATCGATCGGCCCTGTGTCCGCCCCGACATCGATCATCGCTTCACGGTACAATTCGAAGTGACTGAGGTAGCCACCACGGCCGTCTTCGTCGGCTTCTTCACCGAGAACAATTTCGAGAATGAACCGCGCCGAGGCCGAATCGCAGTTCGGCATCCAGGGCGTGGTCGTGCTTGTGACGAGTTGCTGCATCCGCTTCAGCAGCGACATAAAATCCCAGACGGCGAAGGCATGTTCGCGCATGAGCAGCCGAAGTTCCGGCAGCGTTTGCACGGCGGCATAAACCGGGTGAGACAGAAGCTGTTGGCGGATCGACGCCAGGCGAGGTGGGGTCATGGGCAAGATTCGCGGAGAGGGAACAGAATCGTCTGCGGATTATGGCAGCCTCGATGGGAATGTCGATAAGCCATCGCGATTGTCCGTCCAGACTCTCACAGTTGAGAAGCGTGGTTCATTCACGGCTTCCAGGCGATGATTTGACGGCCTTTCGGCCAAGCGTTACTATCCCAAATAACACTGGAGGCGGATCGTCCGTCTTTTCAGACCGGTTCGTTCGCGATAGTTCACTCGAAATCATTACGCCACAATGCTTTATGCGTGGCGAGACTTCGACCAGCGGTGAGGAGCTGCGGCGCGTGGCAGAGATTGTTGTCAAGGATTTTCTGGAAGCCGGCATTCACTACGGCCACCGGACCAGCCGCTGGAATCCGAAGATGCGTCCGTACATCTACGGTCGCCGGAACCTCATTCATATCATCGACATCAAGGAAACCGTCCGCGGTCTCCTGCGGGCCAAGCGCTACCTGCAAAAGGTCGCTTCACAAGGCAGCCTCATTCTCTTCGTCGGCACCAAGAAGCAGGCCGCGGACACGATCCGTGATCTCGCCGATCAGTGCGGCATGCCCTACGTCGATTACCGCTGGCTCGGCGGCCTGTTCACGAACTTCCGCACGATTCGCAGTCGGCTCAAGCGGCTCGAAGAACTCGACCGGATTTTCGAGTCGGGCGAAATCGAAACGTACTCAAAGAAGCGTCAATCGGCCCTGATCCGTGAGCGTCGCAAGATGCACCGCAACTTGAACGGACTGCGTAAGCTGAATCGCCTGCCGGAAGCGGTGGTGATCGTTGATCCGCGGAAAGAACACAACGCCGTTCACGAAGCCTCGCTGGTGGGCATCAAGATCGTGGCCTTGCTCGACACGGATTGCGATCCAGACAAAATCGACTTGCCGATCCCCGGCAACGACGACAGCATCCGGTCGATCAATCTGGTCATCACGCACCTTGCCGCGGCGATCACGGAAGGCCGCGGGACGCTGCCGGAAGAGACCAAGGATGTGCCCGTAGAAGAACAATACAAACCGGTTCCGTCGCTGTAACGGAGCCGATGCGTTCGCCGACGACCGCGGGAGGGCGAACGTTCGCTGCTCCCGCGGTGTCGTTTGTAGTCAAGAGCTAAGAGTCGAGAGTCCAGAGCCAGAGGGTAACTGGCGGACCTCTTCTTCTGCCCGGCTCTTGACTCTTGACTTTAAGCTCTCGACTACTCTGGAGTTGTTCGATCATGGCTGAAATCACCGCGGCGGCTGTTAAGGCGCTTCGCGACAAAACCAATCTGCCGCTGATGGATGTCAAGCGCGCCCTGACCGAAGCGGGTGGCGATGAAGCCAAGGCGATTGAAATTCTGAAAGAAAGCTTCAAAAAGCTCGCCATCAAGCGTGCCGAGAATGCGACCAGCGAAGGTCTCGTCCGGGTGCTCGTCAGCGACGACGGCACCAAAGGCGTGATGGTCGAACTGCAATGCGAATCGGCACCGGTCGCCAAGGCCGACGATTTCGTGTTCCTCGCCGATCAGTGTGCGAAGCAACTGCTGAACGGCCCAGGCGCCGCGACACCGGATGAGTTGCTGGAGCAAACGGCTCCGGATCGTCCGGGAACCACGCTCAAGGCTTTACTCGAAGAAGTCTTCAACAAGATCCGTGAAAAGATCGTGCTGGCTCGGGTGGTGCGCGTCGATGCCAACGTCGGCGGGTACGCCCATCACGACGGCAAGACCGGCGTGTTGATGATCGTCGACGGTGCGAAGTCGGGTGAAACCGTGGTGAAGGACGTCGCGATGCACATCGCCGCCCTCCGCCCGGCGGTGACCCATCCGGAAGACCTGAAAGCTGAAGACATCGCTGCGGAACGGCAACGTCTAACCGACGAAGCCGCAGCCAGCGGCAAGCCCGCGAATATCATCGAAAAGATGGTCGAGGGAAAAATGAAGGTCTTCTACGCCGAGCAGGGCGTGCTGATCTTCCAGCCGTTCGCCAAGGACGACAGCAAGACGGTCAGCCAGGCCCTTGCAGAACAGGGGCTCAAAGCGTCCAAGTTCATTCGCTGGATGCTGGGCAACTGAGTCTAGAAATTCCAAGTTTCAAATTCCAAGTTCCAAACAAGAACCAAAGGATAAGTTCCAAACGAAGACCCCGGGATGATCTGCGCCCCTCTTCGTTTGGAATTTGGAATTTGCCTCTTGTTTGGAACCTGGTTTTTGGAGCTTGGAATTTTTCCATGTGAGCCGCGTTCCAAACAAAAGGGCTGAGAATGACCGATTCCCTTTCTCCCCGTTATCGCCGTGTGGTGCTGAAACTCAGCGGCGAAAGCTTTGCCCGCAGTGGTGAGACGGGCATCAGCCTCGCCGAGATTGAAATCATCTGCGAACAGATCCGCAGCGTGGTTCGTTCCGGCGTACAACTCGCGATTGTCTGCGGCGGCGGCAACATCGTCCGCGGCAAATCGTTCTCAGCCGTGAATGCGAAGATCGTCCCGGCGACCGCGCATTACATGGGGATGCTCGCCACCACAATTAATGCGCTGGCACTGCAAGATGCGCTCGAAAGTTTTGGCGTACCAACGCGCGTGCAGAGTGCTATCCGCATGGAAGGCGTGGCCGAACCGTTCATCCGCCGCCGGTGCATTCGCCATCTGGAAAAAGGCCGCGCGGTGATTCTCGCCGCCGGGACCGGGAGCCCGTTCGTCACTACCGACACGGCGGCAGCGCTGCGAGCACGTGAAATCGATGCCGACTTGCTGGTGAAAGCAACTCGTGTCGATGGTGTCTACAGCGAAGACCCGCTGAAGAACCCGCATGCCGTGCGGTATTCCGAGATCAGTTTTCAGGACGTGTTGCGACAAAATCTGCAGGTGATGGACGCGACCGCGATTCATCACTGCATGGAGCACAACATCCCCATCGTGGTGCTCAACTACCAGAAGCCGGGAAATATCGAGCGTGTGATCGCCGGAGAACGATTGGGCACGCGCGTCGGCCCTGCGGCGACATGATCTATTTAGCCCCCGGTTGTCCTCAACCGGGGGTTTCTTCTTCAATGGAGCTTCCCAGGGATGGCAATCCCTGGGCTTCGGGGCGTTGATAATCCGCACTTGGCGCGATTGGTCGATTGCACTAAGTTTCGCGCCGATCATTCGGATTGAAACGTCCCCATCCGAAAAAGGAGTTTTGGATGCGATTTGGCAGTGCAGTTGTGATGTTGGCCGCCGGAGCGTTGTTTTCGGTGGGGTGTGGTTCGCAGTTCGGCGGTGCGTCCGCTTCGAGCAGCAAGGGTGGATTGGCTGTCATCGACCTCGACGTCGTTGGCAAGTCGATCGGCCGAACCCAGGAAATGAATGACGCGCTGAACGTGCGGAAAAGTGCGTTGGATCAGGCGTTGCAACGGGGGCAGGCCGATTTGAAACGGCAGCTCACCGAGAAGAAAGACGAATTCGGCGAAAACGCCACCGATGAGCAGAAAATTCAACTCGCTCAAATGGAACGGAATGCCAACAATCAGTTGGTCCAGGCCGCTCGCAAAGCCCAGACGCAGTTGGAAGAAGAGCGTCAACGGATGATCGCCCAGTTCCGTGCGGAAGTCCGCCCGGTCGCTCAGCAGGTGGCGTCCGAACGCGGCCTTGGCGTGGTGATCCCGAAGAACGAAGGCTTTCTGCTGTCAGTTGATCCGGGTGTCGACATCACCGCCGATGTGGTGAAGGCCTACGGCTCGAAGAAGCCGAGCGCTGCGGCTCCGACGGCTGCCAAAGCCCCGGTGAAAACCATTCCGGAAACCGCGGAACAACCGGCGGAAACGACCACGAAGTAAACGCGACGCACGTCGCTGAACATGGTGTTGGGACGCGCTCTCGCATGGCAACCGCTGTGCGAGAGCGTTCTGCATTTCCAGACGCCCAGGGAATGCCTTCCCTGGGATGTTTTCCGAGAAACAACGACACTCTTCTCTTTGAGAACAACCCAGGGACCGCAGTCCCTGGGCTTCCGATTGCGTAAAGATTGTCGACAAATTCTCGGCGTGAGTCTGCGTAATCTGCACCGGTTCTGCCACCCACAGCGCGAGACCAGAACGAGGTTCAGTCTCGCCCGTCACACCGGCCGATACTTCCCCGTGACCCAGGAAGGGGACGCCTTGAGGGTTCGTCATGGCCTGACAACCGTTTGGGGTGTGTGCCGGAGAGCGTTCCGTCCGCGGGTGTCTCAACTGGAATCCACTGCGTGTCGGCGACTTGTGGTGGGCCATCGCCGGGATTGCGGCTCGTTCTCGCGTGGTGTGCGGCGGCGTTGCTGGTCGTGATGACCACCGCCAGCGCATCGGCGCAGACGCCGGACCTCGTCCCGTTACCGGCACCGCTTGCATTACCCGCGCCTGTTGGGGCGGTCCCCACGGTCAGCAACGACTACTGGATTGTCAGTTCTCGCCGCTGTCTCGAATGCCTGGATTGCCGCCAGAACTGTCAGTTTGACGTCTGGCAATGCGACTGCCACGGTCGGGGCGTGCTGCGGACGATCGACGATCTCTATGCGTCGCTGGTTCCTCACACGCCGGTCTGTTTCATGATGCACGGCAGCTTTGTCGAGTGGGAATCCGTTCTTAGAGACAGCGTGGAAACCAATGCCTGGCTGCGGAATGCGCGTCCGGGTCGGCCGCTGCATGTCGTGTTCTACACCTGGCCCAGCGACGAAGCCCCGGCTCTCCGCTTCGCCGCTGACGTGATGCAACTCGGTCGCCGGGCCGAGAGAAACGGCCTGTACGTGGCCGATCTCATCACGCGCGTGCCGGATGATCATCCCATCAGCCTCATCGGTCACAGTCACGGAGCCCGGATGACGCTCTCGACGCTGCACGTCCTCGGCGGCGGCGCAGTGGATGGGACCGTGCTCGCCGGTGGGCAATACCACCAGCATCGCATCCGCGCGGTCCTCGCCGCCGCAGCGATTGATCACCAGTGGCTGAACCAGGGTGAACGTTACGATCAAGCGGTCCGCCGGGCGGAATCGATTGTAAATCTGCAGAGCCGCAAGGATCTCGCGCTGAAGTTCTACCCGCTGCATCGGCCCTTCTGCACGCAGGCACTGGCACGCACGGGATTCACCGACCACGTCCGCCGTGAAATCGGTCCGATGAACTGCAAACTCGCCGATTTCGACGTCACGCCTTTTGTCGGCATCGGCCACATCTGGTGCCACTACTACCGCCAGCCGTACATTGCCCAGGTGATCTCGCCGTCGGTGTTCTTTCCGGACGTCGTGCAATTGGCGAATCAGCCGTAGGGTGGGCTCTGCCCACCACTTCGCAAGCGGCATCAACTTGATCATGGTGGGCACAGCCCACCCTACGGCTATGGCTCATCACGGATTGATCGGCGGGGGCATTGTCTGCAAGAGGGCTTTCGGCACGGCGTTAACTGTTGCCGACTCACTGAAACTTCGAGCCACTTCCGGCTCTAACAGAACCAACCGCCCCCCTGATTTCAATCCGGCCGCAAATCGATTTGCCTTGGCCTGGGTGTAATCGAACTCATACTCATTCCGGAGATCGTCGTCTTGCGGATCTGGCTTAGTTTCGTTCTTCATGCCGTTTACGCTCCGTTGACGTCGCCGTTCGAGCACTGATGATGCGTAGTCTACACCACGCTTGCCGGAGAATTGGTTATCATCTCCTTTGATCGCAGAGGGAAGATGAAGCATGACCAAACGCCGCAGCCGGTTGGGCTTGGACGAAGAGCATTCGGTCTGGCAGAAGCTTTTTCTGTTTGTCAGCACGCTGCTGATCGGGCCGTTGATTGGCCTGCTCCTGTTTATGGCAGTGATGGGTCTGCAACCGCCCTGGAAGTCTCTCGCTGTCGTGCTTGCGGAAGCCTTTGCCGCCTTCTGGTTGGCGTCTCTCGTTTTTATTTGGTGGCGGCCACCGTGGTTCCGGCGGATCTACCTGTGGGTGGAGAATAAACTGATCCTCATCGTCTACGTTCTCATCGCCGGTGCGGTCATTGTCTTTGCGTTTGGACTGGTGTAACGAAAAAGCCCAGGGAAGGCATTCCCTGGGCTTCTCTGGCTCTAGACTCTCGTCTCTCCGCTCTCGACTAGTACCGGTAATGTTCCGGCTTGAACGGACCCGTCACCGGGATGCCGAGGTATTCGGCTTGTGTGGCGGTGAGCTTGGTCAGCTTCACGCCGAGCTTGCCGAGGTGCAACCGGGCGACTTCTTCGTCGAGTTCTTTCGGCAGCCGGTGCACGCCGAGTTCAAAGCGGTCCGGTTCCTGCCACAGGGCGAGTTGGGCCATCACCTGGTTGGTGAAGCTGTTCGACATCACGAACGACGGGTGACCGTTCGCACAGCCGAGGTTCACGAGACGGCCTTCAGCAAGAACGATGATCGCCTTACCGTCCGGGAAGGTATACTTGTCGACCGGGCCGCCTTCGTCCTGATGGGCCTTGACCGCCGTCTTCTTGATGTCCTTGCGGTTGTTCAAGTAGGCGATGTCGATTTCGAGATCGAAGTGACCGATATTGCAGACGATCGCGTGGTGCTTCATCTTGTCGAGATGTTCGCCACGAATCACGTCGCGGCAACCGGTCGTGGTCACGAAGATATCGCCCTGCGCGACGATGTCTTCGAGTGTGGTGACCTGATAGCCTTCCATCGTGGCTTGCAGCGCACAGATGGGATCGATTTCGGTGACCACGACGCGGGCGCCGAGGCCCTTCATCGATGCCGCGGAGCCTTTGCCCACGTCGCCGTAGCCGCAGACGACAACCACCTTGCCGGCGACCATCACGTCGGTGGCCCGCTTGATGCCGTCGGCGAGCGATTCGCGGCAACCGTAGAGGTTGTCGAACTTGCTCTTCGTGCAGCTATCGTTGATGTTGATCGCCGGGACGCCGAGCTTGCCCTGTTCGTGCATTTGCACCAGGCGATGGACGCCGGTCGTCGTTTCTTCCGACAGGCCGTTGATCCCCTTCAGCAGTTCCGGGAACTTGTTGTGAACCAACGCGGTGAGGTCGCCGCCGTCGTCCAGAATCATGTTCAACGGTTGGCCATCGGCGAAGAACAGCGTCTGTTCGATGCACCAGTCGAATTCTTCGTTGTTCATGCCCTTCCAGGCATAAACCGGCACGCCAGTCTGTGCGATGGCGGCGGCGGCGGTGTCTTGCGTGCTGAAAATGTTGCAACTCGACCACTGCACTTCGGCACCGAGAGCCGTCAGCGTTTCAATGAGCACGGCGGTTTGCACGGTCATGTGCAGGCAGCCGGCAATGCGGGCACCGGCGAGCGGCTTGGTCTTGCCGTACTTTTCACGCAGGGCCATCAGCCCCGGCATTTCGACTTCGGCGAGTTCAATTTCGCGGCGGCCCAGTTCCCAGAGGGAAATGTCTTTGACCTTGTACGGCAGTTTCTTCGCGGCGGACAACGTGGCCGTAGCCATCAGGACCAGTCCTTCATCAGGGGAAACATCGGACGCACACCCCGCGCAGTGGATCAAAGTCCAGTGATGCGACCACGGGGCAAGTGCTAATAGGGTAAGGAATTCCGATAGCGCTGACAATCGTTTTCCAGAGAATGATAGTTCTGGCGGCAACCCAATGGTGGAGTAGAGGATCGAAGCGGAAAGACGCCCCCATCTCCCGCTTGCGGTTTCGCGTCCCGCGCCGATCGCTCCCCAGTGGCATCAAAGCCACTCCGTAACGATCCAAACGCGGCGCGAAACCGCCAGCGGGAAATCCGGTCTTTTCCGACTCTCAACCCTCAACTCTCAACCCTCAACCCTCTCCGTCACTTGACCCCGCCGCCTGGCGGACCTATCTTTGAAGCCGCACGGACGATTAGCTCAGTTGGTTAGAGCGCTACCTTGACATGGTAGAGGTCACAGGTTCGAGTCCTGTATCGTCCATTCCCAGTTCAGCAAACCCCTGATTTCCGGGGGTTTTTTCATTTCTCCGTTCTCCGTTCATCTCCAGACACGTCAATTCCGACACCGGATGCGTCGGATTTTGCGTCGCCTTTTCAGACGTAGTGTCTTCAGTGACCGCACGTGAGAAATGTTCGTCCGTCGTGTGCAGGTAATGCCGGACCGCCACGGGCTGAGAATTTCCCATCCAGCCGCAGACGACGTGCTGCGGGAACCGGTCGGAGAGTTCCGTCTGTCGGGTCGCCCTCAGATTGTGGAATAACCGCTCCCACGGCTGATGTCCCGCCTTGCGGATGATCTTCTCAAACGTGGTCCGCAGGTTTTGTGCAGCAGATCGGTATCGATTGACGACGTACTCCGTCCCCGGTTCCGCTTGCTCGAATGCTCCTTCCAAGTGAACCCGCAGTTCCGGGAACAGCGGAACCACTCGTTCGCCCTTCCCTTCGTGGTGCGCCGTCTTTGGTGATGGGACGATCAGCCGGTTCCGTTCCCAGTCGACGTGTCCCCATTTGAGGGAAAGCGTTTCTGATGGGCATCGCAGACCACCCCAACGGGACAGGGCGACGATCACCCGCCATTCAACATTCGGACAGGAGTCAATCACATCGTTGATGATCTCCGCGGAGATGAACCGGAAGCGGGCCGCATTCCCGGTGACGGCCGTTTTGATCTCCTCATCGTCGAACGGATTGCTTTCGATCAACTTCCTTTTCACAGCCGCCTTGAAGATCATGCGGGCGACAGAGCACATCTTGCGGGTTGTGGTGTCGGCGAATTTCTTGCCAATGAGCCACAGTCGCCACTGACAGGCATCTCCGGCTGTGATCGAACCGAGTTCCCGTTCCGCACCGAAGTATTCGACCAGCAACCGCCGCGCCCGCATGTAGACGGTGCGCGATGAATCCTTAGCGTCGACGCGACTGCTGACATAGGTCTCGGCGAACGCACCGAGCAATTGCACCGCCGCCGCTTCTCGCGGATTCACCAGACCCACGGCCACCAGCTTTCCATGCATCACCTCAGGAAGATCGCCCAACCATTCCGCGGTGTCCCGTGGAAGGGGTTGCCGGGATGATTCCGCCGTGATGATGTTCTCAATGTGCCGAGCCACGTTGTCGGCGTCGCGCTTGCTGCACTTGCCCAACCGGAGTGTGCGTCGTTTGCCATCGAGTCCTGAGAACTGGATTCTCTTTCGCCCCGCAGCGTCATTTCCGACCGATGCCATCTTCGATTTCCTTCCTGAGAATCAGACCACTCGATTCTATCTGCACATCGCCACGCGCGCCAGTGCAGTTCCTTGCATGATCCGTGGACCAATTGGTCTCATGGCAAAGCGTCTGTTTCCGTCATTCGATCACACTGAGAAGCCGATTGCGTTCTCCCGTGCCATCCCGCAGGACGATTCAACCATCGGACCTACACACGAAAGCCCCGCACACGCGAAATGGTGCGATCACTTTTCGGTGATGAGCGATAAGACAGCGTGACGGCACCAAGATCCACGGCACCGCCACGCCACCCGACTACGCCGCCGGGTTGCTGCATCACTCAGGGACCATCGACAGCGCATCGGCGAAAGTCAGGCCGCGGGACTTGGCGACACGTGCGGCAACTTCGCGTCGATGCCGTTCGTTGTCTGCCAGGCTTCGCACGGCCGTTCCCTTCCGCAGTCGGGATGACATCGTGGTCGGTGCTGGTGCTGACGGGCCACTGCCGGTCTGCATATGGTCGGCACGGGCTTGCAGTGCCGTCACCAAGTCTTCATCAGGTGCGATCTCAGGCAATCCGATTGCGGCGAGAAATCGATTCAGAACAGATCGGAGTTTCGCGTCATCGGGGGCGGGGGTGTTGGTCATGATGAACCGGCCTTGTGGCATGGAATACGGGGGTTTATAGAACATGAGTTTCCTTAGCGTGAGGTGATGTCTGTCGGGTCGGGCGTATTGGCGAGCAACTGCGTCGCCTTGAATCGCAGGTTCCCTTGCCGACTGCGTGCGCTGGCGTGAAGGTTCGTCGCCGTCGTCAGCCGGACATGAGCCGCTTCGGCTTCCGCCCGATGTCGTCGGACCATCGCTTCGTGATCCTCAAATGCAGCGTGTTGTTCCTGACATAATCGGTCGATTTCCGCCTGCATCGAATCGGCTTGGACAATGTCGGCTTCGGCTTGGATGATGGCCAGCTTCGTCGACACATCGGCTTCCAAGTCGTGCACCGACTTCCCGTATGCAACGCAGATATCAACTGTGTTTTTTGGCCAGGGCTTGCCGCTGGCGATGTCATCCACCAGCTTGCAATAGGCTTGCTCTGCGCTCAGCTTCTGCCGGGTGAAGGTTTCCAAAATTGTCGTCAGCATCTTCAATTATCCTTCGGGGTCGGGACAGATGGGAACGTCGGCAACGTGCCGAGTTCACGTTCTCGGACCCAATCGAGAAATCTCGGGTCAGCGTCGATTGCAGCACGAGCACCGGCCGCGGCGCGACTTCCGTACCAATCATCGCTTTCCGCGATCACGATGTTGGTGTTGACCGGGTTCGGCTTCGCTAGGGCTTCACGTGCAACTTCCAGCCGTTCGGCCGTCAGGTTCACCGCGTCGGCTGCGATCAGAGCTTTGCACGCTGAAATCGATTCCCGCGGCGATACGGCAGGATCATTCACAACGGCCCGCAGACGGTCGAGAACCGCGAGCCGGGTTGCCTCATCCATTGGCCAGCGTTCTTTGATCGCTCGCGCGGCGAGCATCGTTGATTGACGGCCCGGCGCGAGAAATCCCCCTGAATCCCCATGGGGGGGCGTGCCATTGGCGGGGGGCGAGTCGGTCATTGTATCCCTTTCGTGGAAACGCGTGCCAGACGGAACTATGCGACGTTGGGCGACGGCTTACGCTTCCGCCGCTTCTTTGGTGCAACATGCGCATCAAGGTGCGCAGATCCTGTGTCACCGTTTTCTTGAACGCCTTGAGCATCTTGAGATTCTTGAATGGTCATTTGTGTCAGACCGTCGCCGTGGTTTGGATGGTCAACATGTTCAAGGTGCTCAACATGCTCAAGAATTTGGTGACAGGGAGTCTGCGCACCTTGCGTGCGCACCTTGATGTCGGCCACCGTGTGAGAGGCCAGCAGCGTCCACCATCCTTCCGGCGTCTTGACGGCTTTCGTGCCCAATGATTCCCGCGCCCGACGGATCGCAGACACGCTGATGTCATGGGCTTTGCGGGCGTCATCCAGTTCCTTGGACAACACTGGCCCGCACTTCAGTTGCTCTTCCAGGAACGCCACGGCCTTGGCGAGCGCACCGTCATCGCCGTTACCGTCCTGTTGCTTGGCTTCACCGGCGAGAAACTCGTCAGCCGTCATTTCCACCGTGTTTGCTTCCCAGCAGATGAACGGCGTCTCATCCATGCCGCCTTCGATTCGGAATGCCAGCCCCGGCACCGATTTGGCAATGTTGATCTTCACCGGCAGAAGCAACCGCCGCGACTTGTCATCGAAGTCTTCTGCCAGCATCCAGACGGACCGACTTGCCGCGGCATAGGCCAGACTGCCGGTTGCCCGATAGACGGCCTTGCCGCCGCTCCCCTTGCTCAAATGGGTGACACAAAGGATGGCGATGCCGTACTTCGCCGCCAGGTCTGTGAGGGGCTGCAACATGCCGCGCACGTCGCCGTTCTTATGGGAGTCGACTTTCCCGCCGTAGCTCGATACCGGGTCGATCACGATGAGACCGACGTCACCGATTTTCTTCACCTCGGATTCCAGAAGCGGAACATGCTCGCCGAGTGCAAACGATGCCCGGTCATGTCTGCCGGTCTTGGCGTTGAACGTGCTGACGGTTTCCATGCAGTAGATGCGACTCAGGTCGGCACCGGCCCGCTTCAGCCGCGGGAGAATCGTATCTGCCACGTCGTCCTCAGCACTGAAGAAAATGACGCTGCCCGGCCCGGTTGATGGTGCTCCGTCTGGCCAGTCGGCACCGATGCTAAACCTCGCTGCCATGTCCGCGGTCAGCATCGACTTGCCCTTGCCGGGATCGCCGCAGAGCAAGTTCAGTTTGCCCTTGTAAACCCGGTTCTGCCACAACGGCTTCAGCGGTTCTTCGATCACGTCAGACACCCTTCGCAAGAGGAGTTCAGTACCGGGCCGGTTGCGTTGATCGCCCTTCAGTACCGCGGTCAATCGCTCGGCAGCGTCGGCCAGTTCAATTGCGTCTGTTCGTCCTTCCCGCAGCCGTCCGGCGATCTCGCTAGCACGGTCCAAGGCGTCGCGACGTCGGGCCGCGGTGCGGACTTGGTCAGCCCAGTATGTGAGATGCCACACCTCAGGAACGGCATCCATCAGGCCGGTCAGGAAACCAACACCGGTATGCCCGGTCGCGACGTCCAACTCACCGCGGTGTACCAGTTCGTCGGCGATCTCGGCGATACCGCACGCCTTCCCAGCGTCACGTAGATCAAGCGTCGCTCTGACAATTCGTTGATGCCGCTCGTCTGCGAAGTCGCATGTTTCCAAGTCGCCGAGATGGTCAACAGGGGATGATCCGTCGGGACACCGCCCGGTTAGGATCGCCCCGACCACCCATCGTTCGGCTTGCTGGTCGATGCTCTGTTTGTGACCACTCATATGGTCACCTCGATTTCGTCGGCGCGGCATTCGATGCAACGCAGCTTGTAGCCACGCAATGTCACCTTCAACAGTTGTTTGAGTCTCGAATAGACAGAGTTCGGATCGTTCGCAGCGTCGACGACTACGAACGTGTATTGTGTCAGCCCGGTCTTGCCTGTGGGATCAGCCCCGGTATTATGTGTCATAGCGTCGCACTCCATTTGCGATGTGATGAGATGCAGATCAGGCCCGGACGAGTGATGCCGTCCGGGTCGCTGCATTTGATGGGGATCAGCCGAACAACGCCGCATGAACGGCGCGCGGGTCAAGCAACACGCGACGGCCAACTTTGCGAGCGGGAATCGCTCCATTGTCGATCATTTTTTGGATCGTGCGGATCGACAAGGTTGTCGCCTTGCTGGCGTCGGACAATGACCACACCGGCTTGTCGCTGAGTGCGACCGGATCGGGGCGACGGAGTGCGGGCGGGACAGGAGGAGCGAGGTGCATCGGCGGTTCCTTCGTTGGCTGTTTGGGGCGTGTTCTTTCGCGTCTGACGCTTGCCTGTCGCGTCGGTGCATTGTTCGGCCGCAACCAACGAAAAAACCCTTCCACGAAAAAACGGGAAGGGTCGGGAATGCTCAGGTGATTCGCGGGAATGGTGCGGGAAGGTGTCTTCCCGAATGGACAGTTAGCGTCGACTTGCGAGCCAGTCTTTCATTTCCGCTTCCGACGGGAATGAGGCGTCGCTGTCGTGCTCACGGAGCCACAGAAGTAGCTCGCGATAATCGTAGGAGTCCTGCCTGCCAACCGTCCCGTGCTTCTGCGGTTTGACAGCCGATTTGGCCCGCCAGTTGTGCATCGTCTTCACCACTGGCCCGCCGGGCGTTGCTTGCTCCACATCCAGCAGCGTGACGCGAATGACGTCCGTCTGTTCGGCTGCCTCATGGGCCGCAGCGACGACAGCTTGCGCGAAGATGAGCGATTGTCGCACAGCGTGCGAGAAGACCGCGGCTTGCGGTTCTGTCGCAACGGCACGAGCGCATTCGACAGCCATCCGACGGGCCAGTGTGCCAGCGTCGATTGTCGGCACCTGAAGCAAACACGCCGTCACATGTTCGAGCCGTGGTGAAAGACTCGCCACAAGCGATTGCCACTCCGGTTCTGTCGCTGGCCGGGGGAGTCGCCTGTCGAAGCCGAACCCTTCCCGCAGGATGTAGTCGACCTGTCGGGCGTGCGCTAGTGCTTCGCCGTGGGCGGAACCCATCACATCGGAACCAGCCCGGACAACGGAGAGCCAGGCAGATTGTTGTGTCCCGTCCAGCGTGCCGAGTTCGTCGCCCAGCATGAACGCCACCGCGATGAGACTCTTTGTGCGCTCAGGATCAGACATCGAAGAACCCTTCCTGAAAAGTCGGGCCGGTCCGCACGGGCGACAGGAAGGGCGTCACCCGTGAAGACCGATTTCACCGCCGCCGGTTTGCAACCCGATGGCAGACCCGATGTGCATTCTATCCGATCACGAAAACAACCGGTCAATCAGCCCGCGTCGAATCTCTGCCGTCGTCGTCGCCAGCGGCCGACCGACTGCGAGCACTTCGGCATGATCGGCGATGGCAGACCGGTCTTCGTGGGAGAGTTCCGACCAGACGGCGAGCAACCGGGTCAGATCGTCATCAGCACCCGCCGGAATGGCAGACGGCGCACCGGATGCGTCGGAATTTACGTCGCCTTCAGACGGAGATACAGGATTTCCCGAAGAAAACCGGGAAGGTTCGAGTCCTGTATCGTCCACTCCCACAAGAAGCCCAGGGTTTCTTAACCCTGGGTCTCTTCGTTGACTGGGAGCATCACTTCTTTCCGAGATGCTTCTCGAACCATTCCGTCATCTCACCGACGGACGCCTTCAGGTCTTCCGGCTGCAATCCGTGGCCGGAATTTGGGTACTCTACCAGTTTCGAGGCCACTTTCTGTTCTTCAAAGGCCTTCTGAATGTTGCGGCTGTGGCTGATGGGAACCAGGTCATCTTTCGTTCCGGACAGAATCAGCGTCGGAGCATCATCCGGAGTCACCTGCATCAGGGGTGACAGGGTTTTCGCGTTTTCCAGGTCGAGGTCCAGCGCCGGGAAACGGTCGTAGGCTGGCAGCCGGTCTTTCGCGGGACGGACCATAATCGTGAGGTCGGTCGGTGGAACATACGCCACCACGGCTTGCACGCGGTCGCTCACCTTCAACACCGGGTCGGCGGCTTTGGGATCACCGGCATCGGATGCCGTGCCCAGAACCAGCGAGAGGTGGCCGCCGGCGCTCATGCCATACACTCCGATGCGGTCGGGATCGATGCTGTAATCTTTCGCATTCAGCCGGATGAAACGCACGGCCCGGCGGACATCGCTCACGGCGTCCGGAATACCGTATTTCGGGCTGCTGCCGTGGCGGACGGCGAAGACGGTGAACCCCTTGGCAGTCAACGGCGCAAACATCGCCTGGGCCTTTTCCGGAGGATTCCATCCGGAATACCAGCCACCGCTGACCATGAATAGAATGCCGACGCCCTTGGCGTTCTCCTTCGGTGTGAAGACATCGAACGTCATGGCCAGGCCGTCTTTGTGGCCATACACCACGTCGGGAGTGATGGTCACCTGTCCGTCCGCGCTGCGCGTGGCAAGGGGAGCCAGCATCAGTCCGGCGATCAGCAGCAGTCGGTTCATGGAGTATCCTTCGAAGTGGGAGGTCGAGAATTGACGAGGTCGAGGTGACTCACTTGGGATACCAGTGCCGGTCTCCGTCAGCAAGTCTCCCGGTGACTTTGCCTGTCCGTACCTGCTTCACCGCCGCTGGGCTTCGCGATCAGTGGGCCGGTTGACTACAATCTGGTGTTTGCCGGCGGAAAGCGGTAGTTGACCGAACTCGCACCGCGGCATAGAGTTCCTCTGCTGGATTGCGCGGGTGCATCCTGTCTGATCCGGCGGAACCCATTTAAATTACGACACTTACGACCTGCTGCGCGGGTGCGATGGCTTTCCATCGCGTGCACTGCGGCGGGATGGCGTCCCGATGACCACACCTGATTCGCGGCCGAACGACTCTGATTCTTCCGATTCCACAGCTCGCAAGCCGTTGCCCCCACGGCGACCAGAACGGCCGCCGTCCGGGAATCTCTTCTGGTATTTGATGATCGGCGTCGTGCTCGCGGCGCTGGTCTTCTCCTTCGGCAGCCGTGGCCGTCGCGGGGAAACGCTGACGGCGCAAGTCTTCTTGCAGCAACTCGAAGCGGGGGAACTCAACTCGCTGAATGTTCGCGAATTGAAGTTCGCCCCCGATCGCCTCACCTTCCAAAACACTCCTGCGGCCCCCGCCGGACAATCGGCAGCCACCAAAGCGGCGACGAAGACGTACACCGTTTGGTTGCTGGGTCTGTCCGACAAGACCCGTGCCGACATTGAAGCGGCACTGCAGAAACAGTCCATCACCGGTTGGGGTGGTGGACCTCCGGATGTCGATTACAGCCCCTACATCTCGTTTGTGTTGCTGCTGGCATTAACCCTCGGCGTCTTCCTGTTCGTTCTGCGACGGATCGGTGGCCCCGGTGCGGCGATGTCGTTCGGTCGCAGTCGCGGCAAGATGTATGCGCAGGAAGACCTCGGCGTGACGTTCAACGATGTCGCCGGGATCGACGAAGCGGTGGAAGAACTGCGGGAGATCGTCGAATTCCTCCGCACACCCGGTAAGTACCAGGCCCTCGGCGGACGCATCCCGCACGGCGTCCTCTTGGTCGGCCCTCCGGGGACCGGGAAGACTTTGCTGGCGAAAGCTGTCGCGGGAGAAGCCGGCGTGCCGTTTTTCGGGTTGTCGGGGTCGGACTTCGTCGAACTCTTCGTCGGCGTTGGTGCGTCCCGAGTGCGCGATCTCTTCGCACAAGCAGTGCAACGGGCTCCGAGCATCATTTTCATTGATGAACTCGACGCCATCGGCAAACGCCGCGGCGAAGGTGGCCCCGGCAATCACGATGAGCGCGATCAAACGTTGAACGCGCTCCTTGTCGAAATGGACGGGTTTGCATCCGATCAAAGCGTGATCGTGATGGCGGCAACCAATCGTCCGGAAACGCTCGATCCTGCGTTGATGCGACCGGGTCGGTTTGATCGCCATGTGATTGTTGACCGGCCGGATATCAAAGGCCGCGAACAGATCCTGAAGGTGCACGCGAACCGCATCAAGATGGACGACGAGGTGAACCTCAAGTACCTGGCCAAATTGACGCCGGGCTTTGTCGGGGCCGATCTCGCCAGTCTGGTGAATGAAGCCGCCCTTTTGGCCGCGCGGAAGAACAAAACCAAAGTCACCATGCAGGATTTTGAGGAGGGGATCGAGCGCGTCATCGCCGGCTTGGAGAAGCAGACGCGGATCATCTCCGAAGAAGAAAAAGAACGGGTGGCCTATCACGAAATCGGTCACGCGCTGGTGGCCTGCTCGCTGCCCCATGTGGATCCCGTCCACAAAGTCTCGATCATTCCCCGCGGGATGGGTGCGCTCGGCTACACACTGCAACGGCCTGAAGAAGACCGGCAACTCGTCACGCGGACCGAATTGGAGAACCGCATCGCGGTGATGCTCGGGGGGACGGCGGCGGAAGAAATCGTCTACCAGGAATGTTCGACCGGTGCATCGAATGATTTGCAACGTGCCACCGACATGGCTCGGCGGATGATTACCGAGTTCGGTATGAGTCCCAAACTCGGCCGTGTCCATTACAGTGAAATGAAGCGTTCCCCGTTCCTGATGGGGGGCATGCCTTCCGTCGGCGAACATGTGCATAGCGAAGAGACGATTCGTGAGATTGATCTCGAAATCAAGCGACTCATCGACACCGGTTACGAGGTTGCACACACGGTGCTGAGCACGCGCCGCCCGGCGATGGAACACCTCACGCGGGTGCTCCTGGAAAAAGAAGTCATGGACGCCAATCAGCTGCGCGACGTCCTCGACCTGTACAAAACCGGCCCGCAACTCGCCCCCGGCACCGGCATTGGTTTAGGCCACGCCCCCAGCGACCCACGCGAAGTCCCCCCCGCCAGCGATGCCACGTCTGTGACGGGGTGATTCGTCTCACGGCATGAATCGACACATTCTTCTGACGCCCAGGGATTCTGATCCCTGGGTCTTTTCATTGCTGGAGCCCATTCGAGTCGTTGTTAACATGGCTCGTGTGGTGACGGTTTATTCAAGAGATCACCTCCGGTCACAGGAAGATGGCAATGTTTCCGCCGAAATGGATTGTGTTTGATGCGGTGGGGACGTTGATGACTCCGGTGCCGAGTGTGGCCGAAGCGTATGCGGCAGTGGGACGCCGGTATGACGTGGAACTGCCCTTGGAGACGGTACGGCAGCGCTTCCGGCAGGCGTTTCGTGACGGTGAATCGCTCGGATCGAATTCCAAGCAGCGTGGGCAGACCTCGGAAGCGGATGAGATCACGCGCTGGCAATGGATCGTGGGACAAGTCCTTCCCGAAGCGCGGGATCCGGAAGCGTGCTTTCGAGATCTGTGGGACCATTTCGCCGAGCCGCGCCATTGGCAGTGTTATGACGACGTCGCACCGACTTTGGCAGAACTCACGCGCCGTGGAATCGGAGTGGCGATCGCGTCGAACTTCGATCAACGTCTGCAAGGGGTATGCGCCGGACTTCCCGAGTTGGCGGGCCTGTCACGGTTGTTTGTGTCGTCATCGTTGGGTGTTCGAAAGCCCGAGCCGGATTTCTATCACGCGGTTCGTGCGAATCTGAACGTTGCTGCCGACGATTTACTCATGATTGGCGATGACCACGAATGTGATGTCGCCGGTCCCCGGCAATGCGGCTGGCGAGCGCGATCGCTGCAACGGGATATGCCGCCGACCAGCGAGAATTGGTCATCGCTGCACGAGTTACCGAAGTGGCTCGATCAATTCACCGACGGTTGACGACGAACAATCACCAGCGTGGAGTCATCGGGCGGGGCGGGGAGTTTGTGGAATGACTGCACGGCATCGGCGACGGCACTCACAATCGCGCTCGGCGATTCGTGGCGACATTCGCGAACCACGTCGAGCAATCGTGTGACGCCAAACATGGTACCGGTTGCATCAGTGACTTCGATCACGCCGTCGGTGCCCATCAGGACGAGATCACCGGGTGCGAGCGCGGCAGTAATCAAGCCCGAAGCACTGGGAACGCAAGGGAATCCCAGCGGTGTCGTGGTGGCGACAATCTTTTCACACGTCCCCTCTTCCGCACGGACGATGTAGGCGGGACCGTGACCCGCATTCCACATCCGGGCGCGATGCGCTTGCGGATCGATCGTCACACACAGCAGCGTGATGAACCAGCCGTTGCTGAGGTCAGCGGCGATGCTCTCACGGAGAATCTCGACAAACGCCTGCGGATCGGACTCTGTCTGCGACAGCACTCGGGCCATCGCCCGGACGGAAGCCATCAGAATTGCGGCCGGCAAACCGTGGCCGCTGACGTCGCCGATGACGAAACTCCATTCCCCATTGTCCTGGGGTAGCCAGTCGTAATAGTCGCCGCTGACGAACTCGGCCGGTTGCCACCACGCCGCGACCTCGTAATCCGGAATTGCTGGCAGTTCGGCAGGCAGCAACGTGCTCTGAATGCGACGGCCGGTTTCCAACGATTGCCGCAGGGCTTCGTGTCGCCGCGCTTCTTCTTCCAGACGACAGCGTTCGAGAGCAATCGCCACGTGAGCCGCAAACGCCTGCACCAGGCGTTCATCAAGGGGATCGAACCCCGACGGCTTATTGAGGAGTTGGAGAACGCCGAGCAACCGCCGGTCGGGAACGGACAACACCGGCGCGGCGAGAATGTTCGAAGTGCGAAATCCCGTGCGTCGGTCAACCGAGGGGTCCCAGCGGCCGTCCTGATGCGGGTCAGGGACGCACAGCACCTCTTGCGATGTGGCCACGAAGCCGACCACACCACGGTCGAAGGGATGGCGGATTTCTTCGATTTCGAGTTCGGTGACGACGCGCGTCAGCAACTCCCGTTTGTCGTTGTCGGCGAGGAACAAACTCGCGCGCTCACAGCCAACGGCGTCACACACTCCGCGCGTGGCGATCCGTAGAATGTGATCCAGATCGTGTTCGACACCGAGTTGCACCGCGACATCCAGCAACCGGGTCAGGCTGCCAAGGCGCGGGCTGTCGGTTGGTAAGAATGACTCATCCACGTTGAACGGCTTACAATCGGAACGGAGTGTGGAAAGCATGCACTGTCTCGTCAGCCGCTGGAAATTGCCATCCCGTCGGCGGGGAAAGCCCCCCGGCGGCTTCGGAGCAGTCGGAGTGCTGGCTTCTGGTTCACGAGTCAATCGGACTCGTAAACGCATCCTTTGCAACAGGCGTGCCGGGAGAGGGCAGCCGGGCGTCGAGCCACGGCGGGTCGACGAAGCGGCGGAGGAGCCAGCGGAACGCGCGTTCGATCTCCGCCCGCTGTGATTCCGTGACGGGTTCCGTCCAGTTGCACAGGCGACCTTCAAACCGGACGGGCCATTTCTGTTGCGATGCAAAGACGTTCAGACGATCTTGCAGTCGCAGCCACCAGACAAGGCCGTAAAGCTCGCCGAACTCCAACAGTGTGGCATCGAACCGATCTTCGGAGTCACTGTAAGCCGCATCGAACATGGAATCGAATTCGGATTCGGCGACTTGGTGGAAGCCAAAAATCAGCAAGACCGCGATCGCCTGGGGGAAGAATCGCTGAAACTCCGGCGGCCAAAAGAAAAGCAGGTGTTCCGACCAGCCGCTGACCTGTCCTGCGACAAGCAGCGAGAAGATCACGACCGATCGGCCCAATCGACCGAATGCGTAATTGCCCATCGCCATGATGAGGACGACGACGTACATCACCACGGCGGGGGTTTCCAATTCCAGCGGCCGGGCGAACCGCGTCGCCAGTCCCACCGAGACTGCGGGCCAACAGAGGACGGCGAACATCGGCAGCAGCACGAAGAACGGCCACGTTCGGCACGTTGGTCGCCGGGCTCCCAGACTCGCCAGCGGCGGGCTCAGCACGGCCACTGCGGTGAAGTAGTCCATGTAGCTGACGAGAGCCGTGCTTCCGGCCATCCGCAACACCCACCCGGTCACCGCAGCGGTCCAGGCGACCCAGGCCCACGGCCAGACGGTGGTGAGGGTGGTGTGACGCAGCACTGGTCGCAGGCGGATCAGTCCCACCGCCGCGAGAATGAGCGTAACGGCGTCGGACAATTCTAGAAGGCGCGGGAACATCACGGGGAGAACCGTGCAAAGTGATGAGTGCAAAATGAAAAGTGCAAAGTGGGGAAGAGTTTACCGCGGCAGACAGGCCGGTCACAGCGACAACCGGAAGCCCAGGGATTGCGATCCCTGGGCCCTTACGCCTCATCAAAAGTGCATCGCATCAACAACGACCACCCGCGATTCGTCACCATGGAGAGTCAAAGTCGTTACAGGCGTTAATCTCTCACCCAGAGGCAGCAGTCTCTGAAATCATTTCATCTTTCCTAGCCTTTTCAGCCCCCGCCATCCGAAATCTAGTGGCAGTGAAGCAAAGGCCTTCCGGTCCTTCCGCCAGCCCTCTGGACGACGTGTTCGGTTGCGGCGATGGCGAGGACCTCACGTTCCCTACCGCTTGGATGTCGAGGAGTTCTGGAATGAAGTTCGCATGGATTACCGCTGCCCTGGTGTGTTTCGCTAGCCTCAACAGCGCCGACGCCGGCCTGTTCGGCAAGCGAGCGAGCTGCTGTGCCCCGGCCCCGAGCTGCTGCTCGGCCGCCCCAACGTGTGCCGCTCCTGCGGCTTGTGCCCCGACCTGTGCCGCTCCGGCTGCCTGTGCTCCGGCTTGTGCCGCTCCTGCCCCGATGGCGTGCGCTCCTGCCGCTGCTCCTAGCTGCTGTGCCCCGGCCGCTGCCGCTCCGAGCTGCTGTGCTCCGGCTCCGACCTGCTGCAACAGCAATCCTTGCTGCGGCAAGCAGAAGAAGTCGCTCCGCGACATGTTCAGCAAGTTCCGTGGCAGCTTCGGCAAGAAGAACCGCGGCTGCTGTGCTCCTGTGAGCTGCTGCAACGCCGCTCCGACTTGCTCGGCTCCGGCCGCTTGTGCTCCGACGTGTGCCGCTCCGGCCGCTAGCTGCTGCAACTAAGTTCGGCCTGGATTAACCCGCCCTTGATTCCTCACCGCCGGGCCGCAACCCGACGACGGATGCAAGACGGGAACGTGAGACTGTGTCTGGGGGAGTGCTGAACTCCCCCAGGCAAGTCTCTCACGACACGACAGAGATGGACATCTCAAGAGGTGCCGTGTTCCTTCGGGACACGCACCTTTTTTCGTTTGATGGTTGATGGCGGGCGTTGACATTTGGGAGGGCGAAGCTCCCGCTGAGCCGCTGATTGTCC
>JBGSUN010000101.1:0-6948 GCA_041753475.1 Planctomycetaceae bacterium
GCAGGGAGTTTCTCAGTGTCATCGAAGACACTGGGAACCATTCCGCACGAGGCGCGAAACCGCGAAGCGGGGGTTGGGAACACGGGAAGAGAAGGACCCCGTGGGATTGCGCGCAACCCTGAGGAAAATCGAGAGGAACCCGCGTGCCCCTGGTGAATCGGAGTGGTGAACTGTGATGGCTGACTGCGTGTCCTGAAGCTTCCGGCCGCTGCGCCGGGTGCCACGGGCGGCTCGTCCGCCCGTGTCTTCGATGGGGCAACACGACCTCAATTGAGAAATGCAAACGCCCCATCCGTGTTGCCAAACTCACACTGGCGGACAAGCCGCCAGTGGCACCCGACCGCCACCCGCGGTGAAAAATTGAGTTTCACGCCGCTTGGACGAACTTTAACTGTTCGACAGAAACATGTATCCTCAAGGAGTTCCCCAACTTTGACTGAGACCTCTTGAATGAGTGATGTAAAACTGACCGCAGATGACGCAAAGGATATCCGAAGAGAACTTACAACCGCTCAAAACACCGTCTGGTGGTTTGAATTGGTTGCAATGTTTGTCATGCCGTTGTTTCTAGGGCTACTTGGGAATGCACTGGTTACTCAAGTTTATTCCCAGTCCCCCGATTACTTGGTGATTAGCATCACCATTGCGTTGCTGCTTATTTGCACTGCCCTTCAACTCCTTTTCGGGATCGTCGCTCTTCGCCGGCAGAATGTGCATTCGACGATTGATTTTGCAGCACACCGGACAGAAATCAGCGACTTACGGGCGGAATTGAGACGGAAGACGGAAGTTCATAACACCTTGCGTTCATCATTCGATGAATTTAATGTGCAGGTCTGCAACGTCAGTGGATGGTTTCAAACAGAATTCCAGCAGTTGCTTGATCACGTCTTTGCCCCGACACGGACGGTGATTGACCGCATCTTGGGTGTGCATAATCGCGTTTATACAATTGAGCTGTACATCGACGATTCTCAACTGCCGGAATTCGAGATTAACTGGGAAACTCTCGAACAACAGGAGCTACAACTACCAACTATCGGTTCGACTTGGTTGAGCCTCAGATATTTCTATGCCTCTGAACGACTGTCGGCTGGCGACGCTCTACAAATGGGTAATCGCCATCCGGCTGTTTTAGCATGGTCCACCAGTGTACCGGATGAGTATATCATCGATAAATTTCAAGAGCTTTATGGGAGCTTCCTCTGTCCGCAGGATGATGTTTACTTCAGGCGTGTGATCACCGTTCCGGTCCGCATGGTCTGCTCGTCGGACAGTTACTGGGGCGTTCTTGTCATTACAACAATGCAATCAGAACCACTTGCGGAAGACGTGATTGACAACCTTCAATGGCTGTCAACTTTAACAACAAACTTCATTAACGCTTACAATAAGTGCCGTGAATCGCAGAAAGAAAAACTGGAAAGTGCGAGACGGAGTCGCGGGCAGAAGCAACGTCGCGAACGCGAGCAAACGGCTGCGACAGCAGTAATTGACGGTGATAATCCTCAAGAGTCATAGCGCCGGGTGCCACGGGTGGCTTGTCCGCCCGTGTCTTTTGAGCTGGCAGCCGACATGGTTTGCCTCAGAGACTCGAAGCGTTCTAACCGTGTTGCCAACTCACACTGGCGGACGAGCCGCCAGTGGCACCCCTTTTTCTCAGTGGCACCCCTTTTTCTCAGTGGCACCCTTGATTTCAGTGGGGGGCTTTTCTGGTTGGACTGGATTGGGGTTGGTTTTGGTTCAACGGGTGTTGGTGAAGAATTCCGGGGGCAGTCCGTGGATTGGGGGAAGGTCGGGATCGATCGTTTGCCGGTCCGATTCGTACCAGCGGCTGCTGGACCATTTCCAGTCATGGGCTTTCTCGACCAAGCCGCGTCGGACGGGGTTGAGGTGGATGTAGTTGATCGCGGCCAAGACCACGGATTCCGTTGAGAGATTCCGGTCATAACCGGGCCCTTCCTGCCAGAACCGGAAGGTCATTTTCCCCGGCCGTTCCTGAATGGTGAGCGTTTGCAACAGTTCCGGGTCATGCTCCGTCAGTTCCTGTTTGATCCGATACGAGAAGGGCCGTTTGACGGCGTACAGGAAATCTGAAATGGAACAACTCGGCGTGCTGGGATAGACGAGCAGGTGGACATGCTCCTGCATGATCACGAAGGCGACGAGCCGAAACGAATGCCCTTCCAAAGCTCGTTCCAGGGCGACACAGAATTGTCGCCGCCAGTCGTCTCGCATCAGTAACGGTTGCTGTTGATAACAAGAGAATGTCAGCTCGTGACAATCGCCGGGCTCATGAAAATGACGGATGGTTTTCCGGTGATTGTTCATAGTCAACAATCTGACAACGAGTCGATGGATTTGAGGGGTGCCACGGGTCGGCTCGTCCGCCCGTGTCTTCGATTTGGCAACACGTATTGAATTCGGAGTTGCCCAACATTTCCAGCCGGGTTGCCAACTCGCACTGGCGGACGAGCCGCCAGTGGCACCCCTTTTTGACGTTAGCGAGCTGTGGTGTTTGCGATGGCACGGTTCAGGCGGCTGACGAATTCCTGGTAGCGTTTGCGAAGTTTTTGCGTCGAGCCGTAGCGGGCGTGGTAGGTGGCGTAGCAGAAGCGGCCGTGGCGGTCGAGTTGTTCGCTGGTGGGGAATTCCCGCAGTTGTTGCACCAGGCGGTGGAGTTCAAACAGCAGGTCGAGTTCCGAATAGAGCCGTTGCCGTTTCGGTCGCGGCGGTAGTCCGGCGGCGAGGCGGAGTTTGTTCCAGGTGCCGCAGTAACGCTGGATGGTCGTGGATGAAACGCCGGCGTGTTCGCAGAATTCCATCAGGTTGAGATGCGGGCCGGTCTCTTTCACCACGGCTTGCAGTTGGGCGACCAGCGAACTTGCGGAATGGACGCGGGCTTTCACCAGGTAACTTTTGCGACGGGCGAAACCGGCCCGTTCCCGCAGCGCAATCCAGCCGCCGAAGCGGGTTTGGATGGTGGTGGTGCCGATGCCTGTGGCCCGGCGGAAGGTGTGGAGCGTGAGTTCGTCGCCATGTTCCGCGGCGAGACGTTGCACGGCGGCGATGATGTCGGCGTCGGTGTACTTCGTGTTGCCGTGCGGAATTTCGCGTGGCTGTAGTTTGCGTGGTTTTTTGAGTTTCGAAACCATGATGTCCCCCCGTGATGAGATGTGCGCGCAGTGTCCCTAACCTAACGGGGAGGGTTGCGCGCGAATCGGGGGGCAGGGAAACGGTCGGGGTGAGGTCCTGTGGTGGATTTGAGCGGACCGACAGCGCTGGCCGACGGAAGGCTTCGGTCAACCTCACGGCGTCATCGCACGTTTTTACACCGCGGCGCGTTTGCCCAACGGCGAACGCGGGATGTGTTCGTTTCCGCAACCGGCGGACGTGGGCAGCATCTTACCAGGGCTGCACAGGTTGTGGGGGTTGAAGGTGTCGTGCAGCATCTGCATCACGGCGAGGTCATCCGCGGTGAAGAGACGGTGCATGAAGCTGATTTTCTCGACGCCGATGCCGTGCTCGCCGGTGACGCTGCCGCCGAGGTCGATGCACTTGTTGAGAATCTCGTCACTGGCATGCATCACCCGCTGCACCTGCTCGGCGTCGCGCTCATCGAATAGCAGGATGGGATGAATGTTGCCGTCCCCCGCGTGAAAGACGTTCACAATGCGGATGTTGTGCCGGGTGCTGACGTCGATGATGAACCGCAGAATTTCGGGCAGCTTGGTCCGGGGCACCACACCGTCCTGCGTGCAGTAACTTGGACTCAACCGCCCAATCGCGCCGAAGGCTTGCTTGCGGCATTTCCAGAGGAGTTGCCGTTCTTTTGGTGTGTTGGCCTGCCGGACTTCGCGGGCTCCGCTCTCATTGCAGATGCGAATGATCTTCTGTGCGTCTTCATCGACGCCGACTTCCAATCCGTCGACTTCGATCAGCAAGACGGCTCCGGCGTCTAATGGAAAGCCGAAGTGGAAGGCCTGCTCCAACGCAGACACGATGCCTTGGTCCATCATTTCCAGCGCGGCAGGGACGATGCCCGCGCCGATGATGTTGCTGATGGTTTGCGTGGCGTCATCGACGGTTTCAAACACGCCGAGCATGGTGCGGTACGCCGCCGGGTCGCGCGTCAGTTTGACGATGACTTTCGTGCAGATGCCGAGCGTGCCTTCGCTGCCGACAAACAAGCCGGTGAGATCGAAGCCCGGCACGTCCTCAGTCGGTCCGCCGAGTTGCACGACTTCACCATCGGGCAGCACGACTTCGGCCCCGAGGACGTGGTTCACCGTCACACCATATTTCAGCGTGTGCGGCCCGCCGGAGTTGGTGGCAAAGTTCCCGCCGATGGTGCACGCCCCCTGGCTGCTGGGGTCCGGAGCATAATGGTAACCGCTCCCCTTCAGGGCATTCGTGAGATGCACGTTCACCAGTCCCGGTTCGACCACGGCGTAACGGTCGCGCAGATTGATTTCGAGAATCCGCTTCATCCGCGTCAGCGCCAGCATCACCCCGCCACCGACCGGCAGGCATCCGCCGGCGAGACTTGTCCCGGCCCCGCGCGGAATGAACGGCACTTTTTCCGCATTACACAGTTTGACGATGCCGACCACCTGCTCAGTCGTGGTCGGAAAGACGACCACATCGGGGCACTTTTTCTCGACGACGTAACCGTCACATTCATAGACCAGCAGTTCATCGGGGCGGATGAGGATGCCGTCCTCGCCGACGATGGTGGTGAGCTTCTCAACAAAGGGATGGGCAAGGGCTGTGGTCATGCGGTTCTTGATGGCCAGAGAGAGATTGCAAATTGAGAATTGAAAAATGCAAATTGCAAAATGATGAATGTTACACCAACGGCAATCTTTCAAATTTGCAATTTGCAATTCTCATTTTGCAATTTGCGATCCCTATTCACCACTGTTCACGCCGTCGCTCGCGCTCCGGGCTGTGATGACGGGCATCCTTGCATCGCGTGTCGTCTCGGCGGATACTGCCTCGCACGCATCGGAAAACTTCCATTTGTGCGTGGTTTCAATCGGCTTTCAAGAAGGAACAACGTGATGCTTCGTGGATGGAAACGCTGGCTGGCCCAGTCGGTCGCCGTGCTGGCGGCGGTCAGTGCTCAGATGAGTTTCGCCGATGTGAAGGTGCCGAATATCTTCACCGATCACATGGTGCTGCAGCAGGGGCAGAAGAACCGCGTGTGGGGTCTGGCGGATGCCGGGGAAGCGGTCAAGGTGACCTTCGGTGCACAATCGCAGAGCGCGACCGCCGCCGCGGATGGCAAATGGATGGTGACGCTCGATCCGCTGCCGGTGAATGCCACGCCGCAGACGTTGACGATCGCCGGGAAGAACACGATCAAGATCGAAGACGTCCTCGTCGGCGAAGTCTGGATCTGCTCCGGCCAGTCGAACATGCAATGGTCGGTCAACAACTCGGTGGATCCCGATCTGGAAAAGCTCTCCGCCAAGTTTCCGAAGATTCGGATGATCAATTTCCCGCAGATCGGCAAGCAGGAACCGGTCTGGTCACATGACGACCGCAAGTGGCAAGTGTGCGCTCCGGACACCATCGGTGGCTGGTCGGCCGTCGGGTTCTTCTTCGCCCGTCAATTGCACCTCACGCTGGATGTGCCGGTGGGGATGATTAACAACGCCTGGGGCGGCAGCGCGGCGGAAGCCTGGGTGAACCGGGACCTGCTCGCCAAGAACGAAGAACTCAAGCCGCTGAATGACCGTTGGCTGCAACAGGAAAAAGCGTACGAAGAACTGGCCGCGAAAACGGATCTTGATGACAATCAGAAGAAACAGCTCGGCAGCATGCGGGGCCAAATGGGCGGCAACAGCCGTCCGGGCAACATCTACAACGGCGTGCTGAAGTCGCACCTCGGCTATGGCATCCGCGGCGCGATCTGGTATCAGGGGGAATCCAACGCCGGCCGGGCTTATCAGTACCGCACACTGTTTCCGTTCATGATTCAGAACTGGCGTGACGAATGGGGTCAGGGCGATTTCCCGTTCTATTACGTGCAGCTTGCCGATTTCCTCGCCGAGAAGCCGGAACCAGGCGACAGCAGTTGGGCTGAGTTGCGTGAAGCGCAGACGTTGACGATGGACAAACTGCCGAACACCGGTGAAGCGGTGATTATCGACATCGGCGAAGGGAAAGACATCCATCCGAAGAACAAGCAGGACGTGGGCAAGCGTCTGGCACGGTGGGCTCTCGCCAAGGACTACGGCGTCGGTGTGCCGCATAAGAGTCCGCGGTACAAATCGATGGCGAAAGACGGCAAGAAGATCACCCTTACCTTCGATAACGTCGACGGTGGATTCCGTCCGTTCGATGTCAACGAACCGCGGGGGTTCGCGATCGCCGGGGAAGACAAGAAGTTCGTGTGGGCGCAGGCCAAGATCACCGGCCCGAACACGATCGAAGTCTGGAGTGACACGATCGAAAGCCCCGCATCCGTCCGCTATGCATGGGCCGACAACCCGGTCTGCAACATGTACAGCGCCGCGGGACTGCCGATGACCCCGTTCCGCACCGACGACTGGCCGGGCGTGACGATCAACGCTAAGTAATACCAGTCCCAGAATTCAACTGCGCGGTTGGAGCGTCTTCTGGGAGGGCGAAGCTCCCGCTGAGCCGCGGTTTGTCTCAGCGTGTGGAAACGCTCGCGGCTCAGCTGGAGCTTCGCCCTCCCACGCGCAGACAAGTCCTGCGATCGGTATAACAGCGCGCCGGGTCATCGAGTTGGTGACGTTTTCCACGCCGCCGCAACGGCCGTCTTCATCGGCTGTTGCGGCGGTCTGTTTTTCCACCGCATTCCACCAAGGGCGAATCCGTATTTCAGGGAGTGTCCGGTGGGGATTGATCTTTGGTTCGACGCCCCGCGCTTCTGCGGTCGGTCTTCTTACGCCGAGAGGGGACCTCGGCGGGAGC
>JBGSUN010000102.1:0-29554 GCA_041753475.1 Planctomycetaceae bacterium
TGAAGTGGACCCCGTTTTTTAGACCACGGGGCTAGATGGAAAAGTGGTGTTGGAACGGTGAGAACGGGGGCATCGTGGAAGGATTCTTTGGAAGGGAAAGACGATGCCTCGGAAGCGGCGGTTGTTCGATGGGTCGTTCAAGGCGAAGGTGGCCTTGGATGCGATTCGCGGGTTGAAGACGGTGAGCGAGTTGGCGGCGTTGCACAAGGTGCATCCGACGCAGATCACGCTGTGGAAGAAGCAGCTCCTGGAAGGGGCGGCGACCGTGTTCGAGTCGGGCGCGGCGAAGAAAGCGGCGACGGAGGAGCCGAGTTCAGCGGAGTTGTACGAGCAGATCGGTCGATTGAAGATCGAGCTGGACTGGGTCAAAAAAAAAGTGGCCGCGGACGGTGGCTGAGCGTTGTGCGTGGATCGAGCCTGGTCATCGCGGCCTGAGCGTGCGTCGTCAGTGCGAACTGTTGGGGCTGCATCGGGCGAACCTGTATTACGAGCCGGTGCCGGAGAGTGCCGAGACCCTGCACCTGATGCGGCTGATCGACGAGGAGTACCTGCGTCATCCGTTCCTGGGAAGCCGTCGACTGGTGCTGTGGCTGGCGAGTCAGGGGCACGTGGTCAACCGGAAGAAAATGCAGCGATTGCTGCGAACCATGGGGCTTCAGGGGATAGCGCCGGGGCCCCGTACGACGGTTCGGGCCGCGGGCCACAAGGTTTATCCGTACCTGCTGCGGGGTGTGGAGATCACCCGTCCGAATCAGGTGTGGGCGTGCGATATCACGTACGTGCCGTTGCAGTGCGGCTACCTGTATCTGACCGCAGTGATGGACTGGTTCAGCCGGTGTGTGCTGTCGTGGCGGTTGTCGAACAGCATGGATGTGGAGTTCTGTCTGGAGGCGTTGGAAGAAGCGCTGCGATACGGGCGGCCGGAGATCTTCAACACGGATCAAGGGTCGCAGTTCACGAGCCAGGAGTTCACGGGCCGGTTGGCTGCCGAGTCGATTGCGATCAGCATGGACGGGAAAGGTCGGGCGATCGACAACGTGATGATCGAGCGGTTATGGAGAACGGTGAAGTATGAGAACATCTATCTCAAGGACTACGCGACGGGAGCCGATTGTCATCAAGGGTTGAAGGCGTACTTGACTTACTATTGCCACGAACGCCCCCACCAGAGTCTGGCGAACCAGACCCCCTGGCACGCCTTCCACACCACTCGCCGACGACCTCGCTGAAGACCATCTAAGAAACACCGCCCCGTGGTCTAAAAAACGGGGTCCACTTCACTTTTCCCGCAATTCGAGCGGCGAATCGCACTGACGCCATTTGCAAAGCCCGTCTGGGAAGACGCCGTCCGATCGCACTCAGATGATCCTATCGACATCGCAACGAACTTCTTCATTCGATACCGACAATCACGGCAAGGACTGGGAAAGGACTTTGCCACGATGTCGCGGACCAGAACCAGACGCGGCATGAACGAGCAGGTTTCATCATGGCTTTCCGCCGTTGACGGCCTTGCTGAAGCCCACAACCGACTGAGCCGCGTTGCTATTTACAGTGAAGACGCCCGTTCGGTAATCCGTCGTGAGGATGACCGCGACACCTTCTTCTATTGCGACCCTCCGTATGTTGGATCAACAAGAGTCGTCGAACAGGCTTACTCTTGCGAAATGACGAATGACGAGCACCGACTATTGCTGGAGACGCTCGGCTCAGTTAAGGGCATGTTTCTGCTGAGCGGATATCGCAACGACTTGTACGATGCGGCAGCGAAAAAACACGGATGGAAGAGACTCGACATCACGATCGACAACAAGGCGAGTTCGCAAAAGGTAAAGCCGAAGAAGGTCGAGTGCCTTTGGTCCAATTATGCTTAGGCAGATTTTCGATTGTTCAGGAGGGTTGTCAGGATAAGCTCATCCGTCAACTCAGCGCACTCGACGCGAGAACGGATGTAATTGCAGAGTGCTGCGGCCTCTTGGGGATGGCACAGGATCTCGTCAATCGTCTGGCTTTTATACATGTCGGCAAGACAGTCGCACACCAGTTCCCGAAATTCGTTCTCACCAATGTCGCAGTCGATCTCATTCAGCTTTGACTTCAAACGCCTTTTACTATTCGGAGATTTGAGGCCTGTTGGACAGGACTTCTTTCTTCGGATGTTCAGGAGTGCTTTTAAGATCACGACGTCTGGTGGATTCGATTCACAATCTTTGCGGATCATTTCACAATAACGAATGGCGTCAAGCGGGTTACAGATCACGCTGTCGATGCTCCGCCCTGGGAAAGCTCCGAGAAGCTTGTCAATCAATCGTTTCTGAAAACTGTCCGGCGATTCTGAAATGCCGTAAACGACCAGCTCGGCTGAAAGGCGCATGCGTTGATCCTTCTGAGGGGGTGGTGACTTCTCCGGGGGAGACAAAAACGGAACTGACCGCGCAGCGCCTTCAAGTTCTTTCGTGGCTGAATGGCGAAGTCGCTCACGTATCCAAACGGTGAGCGGAACACCAGCCAACGCTGCTGCTTCAGCGAATCCCTGCTTTTCGGCTGGCGACAACCGCAGCAGGATGCTTTCGGATTTTGTGTGGCCGGTCTCGACCGGTGGTCGCCCGCGCCGTGGTTTCTTTTTCATGAAGCCATTGTATATCCAAAAAATATCTCGTCAAGCAGGATTCTCGCTTGAAGCGGATATTTCTTGGATATACAATAATCACGTCGTGCTTGGCGGCTCGGCAATAAAAAACCCGGAACCGATTGGCGTCGATTCCGGGCGCGAACTGAAATCTGGCGAACCAGAATCCAGCCCCACAAGCACGATTCTAGGACTTCGCCACAGCGCCGGAAAGGGCGAAACTGTGGCACGGAAAGACTTCCGCGTTGTCCGGGACAAGTTTGCGAAAGATGACGCGCTTCCATTTGGCCGAATCCTTACCCGCGATTACGTTTTAGGCGTGCTGGAAAATGAAGGCCACAAATACCGGCAAGGCGTCTTTTGTCCGCTCGTCACGCTGTGGGGATGGCTCAGCCAGTGCCTCAGTCAAGATAAGTCCCTCAATGAGGCGGTGACACGCATTCTGGCGAACCGTGTTGCGACTGGTCTACCGGCTTGCTCAGCATCGTCGGCGAGTTATTCCAACGCACGCAGTCGCTTTCCCTTGTCGGCCATGTCTCGGATGGCGAAAGAGATTGGCCGCAACGTGCATGACTCGGCAGCGGATTCGTGGCACTGGCGCGGGCGGGAAGTGTTCCTTGCCGATGGAACAGGACTCTCGATGCCGGACACGCCGGAGAATCAACTCGCCTTCCCGCAGGTGAAATCCCGTCCGCAAGGGCTCGGCTTTCCGATCATGCGGGCCGTTGGGTTAATCTCCCTATCGACTGGCGTAGTGGTCGATTTCAGTTTCGCCCCGCATGAAGGCAAAGGAACCGGCGAAGGCAAGCTACTCCGCGGCATGTTGGGCACGCTGAAGCCGGGAGACGTTCTGGTTGCCGACCGGCTTTACCCCTCATTCGTCACCTTATCGGCCATGCAGGATCGCGGTATTGATATGGTGTCGATCAGCCACGTCAGCCGAGTTGTGAATTTCAGCGAAGGAATTCAACTTGGCGAGAACGATCACATCGTCGAATGGCGTCGACCGTGGCACGTAGACGGTATGACGCCGGAAGAACGCCGTGCGATGCCGGAAACGATCCCAGTTCGCGAATTCGTCATAACGATAGACGGTCGTGGTGGAGGCAAGGAACAGGCTATCGTCGTGACCACAATCACCGATCCGACCGTCCCGCAACAGGAGATCGCGGACCTATACTGGCGTCGGTGGAATTGCGAACTCGACCTGCGAAGCCTCAAGCAGAGCATGCACCTTGATGTCCTGCGGTCCAAGACGCCGGACATGATCGCAAAAGAAATCTATGCCCACTTGCTGGCGTGGAATCTTCTTCGTGGTGTCATGACGGCATCAGCCAAGCGGACCGGAGTCACACCACGACAGTTGAGCGTGAAGGGCACGATGCAAGCCGTCGAATCATTCACTCCGGCAATGATGGCGGCGACGGGCGCGGGGGAAGTCCTGTATGATGCGATGCTGACAACGGTCTCGACTCACCGGGTTGGAAATCGACCGGGCAGGGTGGAACCGCGGTACAAGAAAAGTCGTCCGGCATGGGAACAGTACATGACGAAACCACGGAATCAATCGTTCCGTCGGTTGGCTTCTGAAGCCCGCGCCTTATCCTAGTGCCATTCCCGGCTACCCTCTGCGATCCCTTCGGGATCAATCCCACGCCGAACATTCTGTCGCTTCACCACCATCTGCCAGCCCCCTTCTCCCTGAGGCGATCTGCCGCTGTGTGCCACTGGCTCTGCCAGTGTCTTCTCACTGAAAAAGCAGTGGCACACTGGAAGTCTTTTCCCGTGTGTGAACCACGAGATCATGTCGCGTCGGCGGCTTACTTTTTCTTGTTCTTCTTGGACTTGGCCTTCGCCGGGGCGTCGGGCGCGCTCGGTGGAGCCTGTTCGTTGCTCCAGACGGTCCACATCGCCTGCAACGTCTTCACTTTGTCCGGATCATCCGCTGCCAGGTCTTTTGATTCAAACGGGTCTTTGCCCAGGTCGTAAAGCTCCGGCTGCGGACCGCCGCCGCGGGACTTCACGAGCTTCCAATCGCCGTGACGAATCGCCCATTGCTCACCGAACCTCCAGTACAGCGTTTCATGCGGCCGGGCGGTCTTCTTCCCCGTGAGATACGGCAACAGATCGACGCCGTCAAACTTCCACGCGGGATCCACCGTCCCCCCGGCGGCGACAATCGCCGTGGGCAGCACATCCAGATTCATCACGGGCAGATCGTACGTCTTTCCTTCAGGAATGGTCCCCTTCCACTGCACCAGAAACGGCACCCGCGGGCCCCCTTCATACGTGGTCATCTTGAAGCCCTTGAGACCGCCGTTCTGTGATGTCGTCCCCTGGGTCGGACCACCATTGTCGCCGATGAAGAAGTACAGCGTGTTTTCTTCCTGACCTTGCTTCCGGATGGTTTCCAGCACCCGGCCGACGGCGTCATCCATCGCGGCCATCATCCCGGCGAACAGTTTTCGCTTCTCATCGGTAATGTTGGGGAACCGATCGAGGTACTTCTTCGGTGCCTGCAACGGAGCATGCTGGGCATTGAACGGCAGATACAGAAACTTCGGTTGGTCCTTGTTCTTGTCGAGCCAGTCCACCGCGCGATCGGCGTACGCATCGGTGGTATAGAAGTCCGGGTCATCGATTTTCTGAATCTCTGGTGAGACGCGGGAGTCGATGAATTTGGTCGGATGAAAGAACGGCGTGTTCGCCAGCGTGCCGTAGAATTCATCGAAACCCCGCTGCATGGGACGAAACTGCGGGCCATCGCCGAGGTGCCACTTGCCAATGCAGGCCGTGGCATACCCGCGGTCTTTCATGCGATCGGCAATCGTCCGCTCTTCGAGCACCAGCCCGGACTTGTTCGCCACGCTGTTGAATTCATGACCGAACCGCGTGGGGTACTTGCTGGTCATCAGACCGGCACGCGATGGACTGCAATACGTCGCGGCGACATACCCCTGCGTGCAGCGGAGCCCGTTCTTCGCCAGCGTGTCGATGTGCGGCGTCGGGATATCTTTGCTCCCCTGGCAATATCTTTGCTCCCCTGGCAGCTCAGTTCGCCCCAGCCGAGATCATCGGCATAGAAGATCACCACATTCGGTAGCCGTTCCGCGGCGGGAACACCGAGTGGAATCAGAGCCACGAACAACGTCCAGAACCCAATCCGTAACGGCAGGGACATACGAGTCCTTTCCTCAACAGAGAGTGACCACTCAGGCGCGCATCGAAGCCGGTAATCTACGGAACCCCCGGTGCTGACACGATGATACCCGAAAGAATTGATGGTTTTTTAAGACAAAAACAAAAGCCCGGCATTTTCTGAAATGCCGGGCTTTTTCGGTGGTTGTGTTGCCGTCTCTTAATATCGGGAGGGCGAAGCTCCTGCTGTGCCGCGAGCGCTTCCAGACGCTGGGACAATTCGCGGCTCAGCGGGAGCTTCGCCCTCCCTTTTGAATACAGTCTCTCAGCGTGTGCGGACGTCAGCTCCGGTGCGGCTGCGGAGCAATTCGAGGTTCTGCTGATAGTGGTCTTCGTTGCTTCCGCACCACGCGAGAATTTCTCGCCCTTTGGCAGTTTCCAGCCAGATTTCGTAGCTGCCGCCGAGCGCGGGCATCAGGTAATCGAAGATCCAGATAAAGACCACCATCACCGGGCCGAGCAGAAAGAAGGTGCCGTAGCCGGTCTGGTTGACGCCGTATTTTGTGTAGATCGTCACCACCGCGGGGAGTTTGCAGCGGTCTTTGCCGAAGGGAATGAATCCCAGATGAAACCGCGTGTGAAACCAGTCACCGTCCAGTGTTGATTCGCGATACGTTCCCGCCAGCACCACGGGCACAAAGCACGCCAGCAATTGATAAACAATCCCGATTTTCCAGGCCAGCAGCACCGGAACCAGCAGGATGCCCAGCGCAATGAAGCGGCCGCGGAGTGTGAGTTCGGGAACGAGTTGTCGGGACATGGTCTTTCTCATTTTTTCTCGTTCCCACGCTCTGCGTGGGAATGCATGGCCGCGACGCTCCGCGTCGCCGTAATCATGTCACGACGGCGCCCCTAACGCCGTGTGCCACTGGCTCTGCCAGTGTCTTCTCTTCGCATGCCTTGGGACAATTCACACTGGCAGAGCCAGTGGCACACAGGAAAGCTCTCTTTGGATTGAACTTACCCGCATCCTTGCAAAACGTTGTCATGACCGGGGGAAATCCGCGTTATCAATCGGTCCGGGTTGTGATTTCCTACCGGCCGTCCCCCCGTCATTGACGGGGGGCTAAGACAAGCGCATCACAAGACAACGTCTTGCAACAGATACTCCGCCAGGGCTTCCCGCCAGGGTCGCATCGGCCGGCCGATTGTCTGTGCGAGTTTGTCACAGTTCAACACGCTGTACCCGGGTCGCGGGGCTTTCGCACCGTATTCGGCGGTGGTGATCGGGATGACCTGCGGCGTTAATCCGCGCAGGCGAAAGATTTCCTGCGCGAACTCGTACCAACTGCAATCGCCCGCGTTGGTGGCGTGATACAGACCGTAGGCGTCCGTGGCCAGCAGGGCAATGAGCGCGTCCGCCAGATCCCCCGCATTCGTCGGCGTACAACGTTGATCGTGGATGATCTTCAGCTCCGGCCGTTCACGACCAAGGCGAACCATCGTGTCGACGAAGTTCCCCTTGCTGCGTGTCGCTTTCCGACCATACAGCCCACACGTCCGCACCACCCATGACTGCGGGCAATGATGCAAAACGATCGATTCGCCCATACTCTTGCTGGTGGCATACACCCCCAACGGCCCGCGCGGATCGGTTTCGAGGTACGGCGACGCTCGCTGTGTGTCTTCGCCGAACACATAGTCGGTGCTGATGTGCATGAGCGGAAGCTGATGATCGTCGCACCACCTGGCGACATGACGAACGCCCTCCGCATTCACAGCAAACGCGGTGTCAGGGTCGTCTTCCGCTTTGTCGACGAGGTTGTACGCCACACAGTTCACAACCACAGTCGGTGCCGCCGCGGTGAGCGCGTTTTCCAACGCAACCGCATCAGTGATATCGCAGGCCTCACGCCCCAGCGGAACCGCGCGGTCCCCCAATCGGGCGACCAGTTCCGAGCCGAGCTGACCGAATCCCCCGAGCACAACGACGCGGTCCACGATGCGTTCGTCCCATTCAAAAGTAGGGTGGGCTGTGTCCACCATCGACTTGTTCCAATGTCCTCAATGACAAAGATGGTGGGCACAGCCCACCCTACGGGACTCGCGGGTGATCGTCGACCCCGATAGGGGTCGCAGACGGTAGCCGGTGGTCGCAGCGCAGCGGAGACCACCGGAAAGCGACGGATGGAACGCCGCATCCTGAAAGGATGCCAGAACGAATGGCGACGCGATGTGAAATGTCTGGCACGCCCTCCGGGGTGCATTCCTCGCCGATCATCAACCGGTGGTCTTCGCTGCGCTGCAACCACCGGCTACCCTCTGTGATTCCTGCGGAATCAAAAATGGTTCGACGTTCTCACTCGGTGGACTTAGGAACGGTAACACAACCACCGAAAAAGCCCGGCATTTTCAGAAATGCCGGGCTTTTGTTTTTGTCTCTTAACAACACAAAGGTATTGGCCTCCCGGCGGGCCTTCGTCAAATTGAATCGGACCGACGACTTCTGTACGATTTTGACATCGCATCAGGAGTCTCGAAGCCACGGCTTCTTTGAAAAGGGTCGAACGGATGGTCAATGTGCAACGATGGTGTCTGGGTCTTTTGATTACGGGAGCGCTGACGGGCAGCGCTTTCGTCATGTCGGCGCGCGCTCAGGACGCCGAGAAGAAAGAAGAAGCGAAGGCCGAAGAGCCCAAGAAGGAAGAACCGAAGAAGGAAGAGGCCAAGCCCGAAGAAAAGAAGCCAGACGCCCCGGCTGAAAAGAAAGAAGAAAAGCCGGCGGACAAGCCTGCTGAGAAGAAGGAAGAAAAGCCCGCCGACAAGCCAGCGGAAAAACCCGCTGATAAGCCAGCCGACAAGCCTGCTGAAAAACCGGCTGCGGAAGCCCCCGCCGGGCCGAAGTTCCGGGAATCGATCATTCACCTCGATAACCCGTCGGGCGTCTGCGTGCATCCCGTCACCGGGCACCTGTTTGTCTCGTCACGACAGGGCATCTTCCGCCTCGCCCCCGGCAAGCCGCCGAAGATTTACCTCGAAGTCACCGGCTTCGCGACCGACATCTACGGCAAAGGCCCGATGTATAACATCGGACCGCTGGGGGTCTCGCTGTGGGGGAACGATCGCCTGATCGTCTCCGACGGCAGCAAGAAGGACGCCGAAGAACTCGTCCGCATCTACAAGATCGCCGATGCTCCGCCGGCCAAGCCGAACGCGGAAGACACCGCCGAATTCACGCTCGGCCCGATCCCCGCCGGGGACGTCAGTGCCAAGGGTGAAGGCAACTTCTATGCGTCCGTCGTCTGGAATGATGCGATCTACATCACCGCCAACGGCGATGACACCAAGGGCTGGATCGTCAAGTCCGAAATCAAGGACGGCAAGCCGGGCCCGCTGACCGGCGGCATCGCCACCAAGGAACAGACCGAAGTCGATGCCCCGATCGCCATCGCCGTCAGCCCGGACAAGGCCTCGCTCGTCGTCAGCCAAGGCGGTGAAGTCAGCGTCCCCGGCGATTCGCTGCTCACGATGTACAGTGCGGACGGCAAGCTCACCAAGAAGCTGAAGACCGGCCTGCACGACATCTGTGGGTTGGCCTACAGCCCCACGGGTAAGCTCTACGCCGTCGATTTTGCCTGGGCCGACACCACTCAGGGCGGCCTGTTTGAACTCGTCATCGAAGGCGAAGAAGTGAAGCCGAAGAAGATTCTCAGCCTTGACCGTCCGACCGCGTTGGCGTTCGACAAAGAAGGTGGCCTCTACATCACCGTCTTCAGCCTTGGCAAAGACACCGGTGAAAATCCCGCTGGTGGTTTGATTCGCGTTGAGCCGGGCCTGTAATCTTTAGTCTGATCGACAACAACGCAAAGAAGCCCGGCGTCTTCTGAGACGCCGGGCTTCTGCTTTTGTGATCACGCGGTGGGAATCAGCGCGAGGCGCGAAACCGCAAGCGGTGTCGGTGACTTTGTCTGCCCATCACCGACCACCTGCCACCCGCCACCTTCAACCGGCGGTCCGCTGCTTCATGAACGCCAGCGCGTTCTTGGCGAGATACTCTTCCGTCGGGAACATCCGTCGCCAGATTTTGGTCGCGGCGGCGAGAGCCGGTAGCGCGAGGCCGAACGCTTCCACCATCAGCCAGCCGTCGTACTTCAATTCCTTCAACGTTTTGAAGGTCGTGTCCCAGTCGACATGCCCCTCCCCCGGCGTGGAGCGGTCATTCTCGGAAATGTGGACGTGGACCACCTGATCCCAGCAGCCCTTCATCGCCGCCGCGAGATCCTTTTCCTCGATGTTCGCGTGGAAGGTGTCGTACATCATCTTCAAGTTCGGATGATTCACTTCCCGGCAGAACTTCGCGTCATCGGCGGCGTTCGTCAGGAAGTAACACTCGAAGCGGTTGAGATATTCGCAGACCAGCGTGACGTTGTTCTTCTGGGCATAGTCCGCGGCTTTGGCCAGGGTGTCCTTGCCCCAGTTCCACTCGTCGGCGGTGGGACCGGCCCCGCTGAACGTGCCGAGGGCGGAGTGAATCGGCCCGCAGAGGTGCGTCGCGCCGGACGCTGCACACATGTCGATCGCCTTCTTCAACCGTTCGACGGCGGCGTCACGGATCGCTTTGTCTGGCGAGATCGGGTTCTCGGCGTCGGTGCAAACTGTCACCGCGGTACGACCGAGTTGCAACGCATCGAGCTTTTTGCCGAGCTTCTGAAACTTGCCCGCTTCCATGTCGAAGATCGGCAGCTCAACGCCATCAAACCCCCACGCTTTGAGGTTCTCCAGCAGCGGGAAATGGTCCTCGGTGACGTCCGAGGTCCACAACAACATGTTCATGCCGAACTTCATGGATGCAATCTCTCTGTAGGAAAGGGGGCGGCGGAAACGGACACCGGTTGCGGCCAAGGATAATCGGTGGGCGGCAGGACATCCATCACCCGCGCCCGGACGATCTGCCGCGCCTCGCCGAGCCAGCGCGAGGCCTCGTCCGGCAACGGTGTCAGTTTGACTCGCCGCAAGACCTGATTCAAGCGCCGCGCCAGCCGCACATCATCCGCATAATCCCGCAGGATTTCTTCCCGCCGATAATGCTCAATCAACCACGCTAACCCCTTGGGATTCTGGCCGGTGATCTGGGCCACCACGGCTTCCACTCGCGCGGCGTCCACTTCAGCAATCAGTTCATAATAGAGATCCATCTCGCGGGGAAACTGTTCCCACAGGACGGCGTCGAGCAGCAGTTCGAGCGCGAGATGACCGAGGAATCCGCAGCGGAAACCGTCGGTCCCGCCAAGTCGGTCACGGAAGAGCAGCCCCAGTTCGGCGGTGACTTCCGCAAACCCGCGCGTGGCGTGAAACCAGCCGTCATCATCGAGGTGCCGCTGCGCCCCGGTGGCCAGCGCCGCGATAAACGGATCGTCACTTTCAAAGAACGGCGTGAGTGTCTTGGGCCGCACCCGGACTTTGCGATTCACCATCGATAACCAGTCAGGCAACGCCGTCCCCGCGATGTAAACCGGGTCCCGCAGATGGGGCAAGGCGTGGGTGAAGTAGTTCATCGACTCGATTTTATAAACAGCAAACTCATTGCCCGGCTCTTTGCGAAGACGGGAGATTGCGATCGTGGTTGGCAGATCGGTTGCCGGTCCGTCAGACTGGAAGCCTCCGTCGCACAACATGAGTGTGACCGTCCCGACCGCAGTTCATCAAGCATGGCTGTGGATTGACCAGACCAAAAGGCCGATCGATGACTGACAAATCAACCGCATTCCGCCCTGTCCGAGTGGGGGTGATCGGGCTGGGTCGCTTTGGACGGTTGCATGCCCTAACTGCGAACAGCCTGGCAGAGCTGAAACTGGTCGCCCTTGTGGCGCGTCGGCAGGCGAGTGTCGATGCGTTGCAGCGAGAACTGCCACACGTCCCCGGCTGGACGGATCTCGATCGCGCGGTGAGCGAGTCCGATGCCGAAGCGTGGATTGTCGCGTGCTCCACAGAAGAACATGTCCGCGTCACTGAAACGCTGCTCCGCGCCGGTAAAACGGTCCTGCTGGAAAAGCCCGTGGCCGCAACGTGGGAAGAAGCTCAACGGCTGGCTTCCCTGGTGCGGGACGATTCGTCCAACCTGATGCTCGGACATATTCTGCTCTTTAACAGCGAATTTCGTGAGCTGCGTAACGAAGCCATGCGACGTGGCGGTCTGTCATTCATCGACTGTGCCCGACATCGGCCGGCAAGCATCGTGCATGATTTTCCCGGTGAGAACCCGCTGTTTGCGACGATGGTGCACGACCTGTATTGCTTGCAAACCCTGATGAACGCTGCCGAACCCGCATCCTTCAGTGCGCAGTATCATCGCACCGGCAGTGGGGCAATCGATGTCGCGCTGGCCCAATTGCAGTGGAGTTCCGGCACGCTGGCGAGTTGCGTGGCGTCGTACACCACTCCCGCGGGAATGCCGCCGCGGGGGTTTGATCGGATGGAAGTTTTCGGCGCGAACTGGTCGGCCCGCATCTCACCCAATCCGCGGCCGATGGAGCTCTGGGACGACCGCGCCCGTTGGCCGCTGGCGTTGGAGATTCGCACCGATTCCAGCGGTCCCACGGGGATGATGGCGGAAGAACAACGGACCTTCAGCCGCATCGTGCGCGGAGTCGAACGGGTCCCCGTCGGAGCCACGTATCAGGACGCCATGCAGGTTCAGCGCTGGCTCGACCAACTCGACACCGCAGCGCGATGATGCACGACGAAACTGCGTGTGATACCGATCGCAGGAATTGTCTGCGCGTGGGAGGGCGAAGCTCCTGCTGAGCCGCGAGCGCTTCCCCACGCTGAGACAATCAGCGGCTCAGCGGGACCTTCGCCCTCCCAGAAGACGCTCCAGCCACGCAGTTGAATCCTGGGGCTGGTGTTACTTCTTCAACGCCTCGGCGACGAAGTCGAACAGTTCTTGCGAGGATGGATCGTCCGCGCTGCCGAGGTTGGCGTTGATGCGCGTATGGTTCGTTTCCTTCGCGCCGTAGACTTTCACGGGAATGCCCGCGTCCTTCAACACCGCACCGAGTCGTTGCGCCTGGGCGGCGTTGTCGGGGTGATCGGCGACATGCAGGATCAAGAACGGTGGGATGGACTTATTCTTGGCCACATGGGTGACGGCCGAGAAGTCCTTGTGCTTTTCCGGCGTGTTGCCGAATTTCTCACGGTGTCCGAACTTGGCTTGCGGCTGGCCATGCACGCGACGCCGTGTCTCCGCCGTCTCGATGATCGCTGGGACATCGTAGGTGTCACCATCGACCGGGACGCATCCTTTGACAATGCTCAACGACAGCCCTTCGGCCTTCAGATACCGGTCGTCGGTACAAATCAGCGCGGCCAGTTGCGCCCCGGCCGAATGGCCCATTACCAGGATGCGTTTCGGATCACCTCCGTGCTCGGCGATGTGGTCATGCACCCAATGAACCGACTGGGCGATATCACGAACGATGGTCCCCATCTCGACGTTCGGCAGCAGCCGGTAATTCGTCGACACGAACACAAAGCCTCGATCGACAAACGCCTGCGGTTTGAGCTGCACACTCGACTTATCCCCGGCCTGCCACCCTCCGCCATGAATCCAGAAAACGACCGGAAGATGTTTGGCTTCCGGCGGCGCGTAAACATCCAACACCTGCCGCTCCACTGCTGGGCTGGCATAGGAAATGTCGCGCGTCACCTTGGCTTCGGCAGCGGCAACGTTGCTCAAGGGTGCGAACACTGCGCTGAGCAACACCAGCAGGGGAATGAACCGCTGGGAAAGAGTTGGCATCATGATCCGCGTTTTCCTGGTGAGTCTCTGAGTTTTTGCCGCTCACTCGAACATCTTCACGAAACTGCGGCGGTCTCCAATTCGGGCAATCGGCGGAAGGCGACCGCGCAAAGATCGTCGCGCTGCGTGACAGAGCCGTAGAACTTCTCGACATCATCGACGATTGACGGGATCAGTTGTGTGACATGCACCGGACCGATCGACATCGTCTTGGACAACCGCGTCCGGCCGTAGATTTCCATCGCGGGGTTCATGGCTTCGGTGACGCCATCGGTAAACATCAACACGGTGTCATCGGGCTGTAACGGTATCATCAACTGGCGGAAGGATTGCGTCGGCGAAATCCCCAGCGGCATTCCCGATTCGTTCTGCCCGACGGCGATGACTTCCCGATTGGCACTGCGAATGAGTGGCGGCAAATGACCGGCATTCGCCAGATCCAACTCATGCTTCTGCGGGTTCACGATGGCAATGGCCAGCGTGATGAACCGGAAGCCCATGCCGCTGGTCACAATTTCCTGATTCAAGCTGGTCATCGCTTCCGCAGCAGTGGCGGCGCTCAACAGGTGATAGCGGGCCGAGGCGTGCAGGCGGGCCATGAGCAATGCCGCGGGGATTCCTTTGCCGGCGACATCGCCCACGGTGACGGCGATGTTGCCGTTGGGGAGGCGAATGTAATCAAAGTAATCGCCCCCGACACGGTGGGCGGGCTCATAATAATCGGCGAACTCATAGCCGGTGACTTTGGGCGGTTCGCTGGGGAGGAAACCGAGTTGCACCTGTGTGGCAAACTCCAGTTCGCGCTCCATATCGCGCTGTGCGAGCAATGTTTCGTGCAGGGTGGCATTCTGCACGGCCAGAGCGCACTGCGATGTCACACTGGCCAGGAGTTCGAGGTCTTCATTTGTGAAGGGCTGACCGAGATCGCGCGTGCTGACCTGTACGACTCCCAGGCCCGCTCCTTTGGGGCCAAGCATCGGTGCGCACATCACCGAGCGAATCTGCAAGTCCGACAGGCTTTCACTCGAAGAGAAACGTCGATCGCGCGTGGCATCGGCGCTGAGCATCGCCTGACCACTCTCCAGCGCCTGCTGCACGATGGTCATGCTCAGCGGGACATTTTCATCATCATCGGCCCGGCGGGATTTGGAAGCCCGCACAATCAACCGTTCGGTCGACGGGTTCTTCATCAACACAAAGCCGTGATCCGCCTGCGGGAAAATGCGGAACAAGGCCGTGAGAATCGAGGGGAGGACGTCGTCGATTTTCAGCACCCGACCGAGTGCATTCGTCAGCTCAATGATCGCCCGCAGCTTTACTTCCGGCCGTACGTTGAGCCGCACCGTTTGAACGTGATCGGTCGGGACACGGCTGAGAATGGACGAGCCTTCATCGGGATCGTGGAATTCGGGAAGCTCAACGAGGGGCTCGCCATCGTCTCGTGTCAGGGTTTCCCGCTCACGTGCTCCCTGGGATGGCCGCGATGCCGAGAGCTTCGGAAATGATCCAGAGGGTAACGACGAAGAATTATCGAGCATGAACTGGAAGACAAAATCACACAATTTGACTTCGTCGCCGTCATGCAACGGAATCCGTCCGCGGACGGGGGCCGCGTTCAACTGTGTCCCATTGCGGCTACGGAGATCTTCGAGGAAATACTCGCCGTGGCTTTCCAGAATCTGTGCGTGATGACGGCTGATGGCGGCGTTGTCGAGCACGATCTGGCAAGTAGGATGGCGTCCCAGCAGGATGCGCTCCCCCGCCAGAGGCAAGACTTGCCCCACAGGACCGCCGCTGACCAGCTTCAACACCGCCACGCGCCGCGCTCCGTTCTGGATCAACTGAAGCAATTGTGGATGAAGATCAAAACCTTGCGTTTCAATCGCTTAACACAGCAGCGTACCGCACCGAGAGTGTGCAGCCAAGTTCAGCGCAAAGCCGACATTTCCGGGGCCCATACGGAAATGGCGATCTTCGTTCAAACTGTACGGGCTTGGCAGACCGTGCCAACTGGGGTTGCTTTGGGGGTTGTTCACTAAATCCGACGGGTTGAACCAGCATCCTCGTTCAATCCTGGTGAACTTTTGCCCGAAGCAAGGCCGAAGCAATTGACTCTCGCGGCCGGACTGCGGATAATTCTGGGTTCCCCCGCGCCAAGCGCAGTGGGAATGAGGTGTTCCACTGAGGACACGTGTATGCGAAGTGGATCGTTCGCTTGCTAGCCAAAGCCGATGTGGGGCCGCTTTGGCGCCGTTGCCCTTGGACGGTAAACCGCCCCGTCATGGATCATTGTGTTTGCCGCCGATCCAGGGCAAACCAGGAACGGGATTTTATGTCCTGTCGGACCAAATCACTGCTTGTTTGTGACAAATTCGCACCTAGCTAGCTGTGTATGAGGAGGTTTTGATGGAGCACTTGGGTCAGCATGTCATCATCGAACTGTGGGGGTGTAACGAGGGCATTAATGATGCCGATCTCGTTCGGACGGCAATGTTGGAAGCTGTCCAGGCCGCAAACGCAACACTGTTGGACCTCAACGTCCACACCTTCAGCCCGCACGGAGTGACTGGAGTCGCCGTGCTTTCTGAGTCCCATCTCTCGGTGCATACCTGGCCCGAGTATGGCTACATGGCCGCCGACATTTTTACATGCGGCGATACCACGAAGCCCTCGGCCGCTGCCGACGTCTTACGACGCTTCTTCGAACCACAGGAGTTCGATGTCCAGCAATTGAAGCGGGGAATCTTCACTCGCAGCCGCAAGAAAATGCTCCGCCGTAACCCGGGCGCGGTGGATCGGGACGTGCTGGAAGAACCAGCTCTCGCCTGATCGAATCGGCAATTGCTGATATTTGGCCAGTTTCCTAACGCCGCGGTGCGCAAGCACCGCGGCGTTCTTATTTTGCGCAACCATCCCCATCGCCAGCACTTCGGTAACATTCGCGCCGATCTCGCCCGAACATTGTGCGTGAAGTTGATGAAGATCGGGATCGCCATCTTGGCGCGACCCGATTTCTCGTCAGAATGGTGATTATGAAGATTCGGGATACCGGACCAAGCATTGATCGCCAGGCTCCCTCACCGATTCTGACCGGCCACCCTGATGTGCCGGTCACCCCCGTTTCGATCCTTGGTGTGGAATGAAGACGTATGGCCGGCCAATGGCATTATCAACTGTTCGGAGAAGAGTTCGGACCCGTCTCGGAAGAGGTGATTCAAAACCTCGTTGCGATGGGAACACTCACCACCGACGACTCAGTTCGGCGGAGTGGCGGCTCGTGGGTCCCCATCACTCAGGCCTTGAACGGGACGGGTACTGATCGCAATTCGGTGGCGACCGCGACGGCCGTGGCCACCGAGCAGGCTGACGACTCGGACGACGTCGAAGACTGGTACTGTCAAGTGCTCGGACAGGAACTCGGGCCGCTCACGTTCAACGATCTCCTCCGTTTCGCAGAGACCGGTGAGCTCTCCGCCGACGATCAAGTGCGTTTTGGTGCCGAAGGAAAATGGCGGCGTGTCGGCTCCATCGGCCGGTTGGTGGCGATCCTGCCGTATCAGGCAGCCCCATCGACACGTCTCAAGCCGAAATTGGTGTCGAAACCCGAACGACCGGTGGCGAATGTCATTCCGGAGGCGGCCGCGCCGGTCCCACCTCCCCCCGCTGTAGTCACCCCCGCGGAGATCCCCGAAGCGATTGCACTCAAGTGGTATGCCTGGATCCGTGGTGTGGAATACGGCCCCAGCAGCCTGGTGCAATTGCAACAATGGCTGACATCCGGGCAACTGGGTGCCGCTGACTTCGTGAAGCTGGGCCCCACGGGGACGTGGTGTCCGTCAGCGAGTGTCACCGAGATGCTGACACAATTGACCGCTGTCGCGAACGCCGCCAAGCGACCAGTCGCTCCCACTCCCGTGGTCGCTGCTGCCCCGGCTCCTGTCCCCGTGCCGGCGGCAGTGCCCGCGACTCCAGCGAAAAGCAGCCAGCCAGTTGTTGCCGCCGTTTCCAAACCTGCGCCTGCGAAACCCGCAACACTCCCTGAAGCCCCCGCGGCGGTCGTGAAAGTCGAACCGGTGGCCCCCGTCAGGCCTCCGGAGCCGAAGCCCGCCCCGCCGATTTCTACGCCAGCCAGCAGTAGCGCGGCTTACAGCGGAAGTAATGCCAGCACTTGGGCGTCATCACCACCAAAAACGGCGCCCAAACCCATCCCGAAACCCCGGTCGTCATCCAGCGGCAGTTCCATTGATTTGTCTTTCCTCACCGGCCTCGCGGACACCAAGACCCTGGGGATCGGCGGTGGAGTGATTGCTGCCATCGCGTTGGTTATCGCGTTCATGTATATGCCCGCCGGCAACGGCCCGGAAACGAAGGCCTTCAAGGAGCTCCATGCCCTGTATGTCGAGTTTCAGCAGGTTCGCGAGAAGAAAGGGAGTGCTGCCGACGTGCAGGCGATCAGTAGCAAGGCGGAAAAACTCTGTCCACCGATTGTGGCCGCATTGGAGCCCCGGGCCAGCGTCAGCCGTCCGGCCACACAAAAGTTGTTCTGGGTGGCGAAATATCGTGTGAAGGAAATGTTGGCGAAAGGGCCCACCACGCGGTCTCCCGCAGAGATTGAATGCGAACGCATGTTGTTTGAGGTGTCAAAAGTCTTGCAACTGCCCATGGACGAACCGAAGCCCGTGGACACCGTCGCTGCCAAGGGACCGGTGAGGCCGAGTCTCGACTGAGCAACGCAAGCAGATCCCCTTGATCTCAGGAGAGCAAAAAGCCCCAGGAATGCGTTCCAAAGGCTGTCCCGTGGGCTATGTCCACCAATCTTTCGCACAGACGATGAGGGGTGACATGAATGGAGATATAACATGAAGGCAAACGCCTCACAGGTCAAGTTCCGGGAAACATCCACTCGGCGTCGGCGGAAGGCACACGATCATCACAGGGCCTTCAGGGAATGAACTGGAGCGGCAGCATGAGAAACTGTGTCAGACTTGCGATTGCCGTGATCCTGTGGAGCCAATCTCTGCCGGCGCAGGAGCGGCCGGTCGCACATCACTACTTTTCGAAGACGTCGCATGAACCCGCTGCGAAGTGGAGCTACGCCGGCTCCACGGGGCCGGCGTTCTGGGGTACGCTCGATCCGTCGTTCCGACTGGCGAGCAGCGGAAAGCATCAATCGCCGATCGACATTCCGACCACGACAACACGAGTGGCTGACTTGCCGGAACTGAAATTCGACTATCGCCGCGAGCGGATTGCGGCACTCAACAACGGCCATACGATTCAATACAACGACGCCCCTGGCAGCTTCCTGTTCGTCGGTGCCGAAAAGTTCTCGCTCGAACAGTTCCATATGCATACCCCCAGTGAGCACACGCTCGACGGTAAGCCGTTCGACTTGGAGATTCACTTCGTTCACAAGTCGCCATCTGGTGCCGTCGTGGTCGTCGGCGTACTCGTGCAAAGTGACGAGAAGGCGGACCTGGATCTCCCACTGTATTACGACCTACCGGAAGCGTCGGGCGAGATCGTCGCTTTCTCTGGAATCCGAAACCCGTCAGACTTCCTGCCTCGGAGCCGCGAGTATTTCAGCTACTCCGGCTCGTTCACGACTCCGCCGTGTACGGAGCAAGTTCGCTGGATCGTGATGACGCAGCCGATCGGCGTGCAGCCGAAGTGTCTCGAACGGTTTGCCACGATCCTCAAAGCGAACAACCGGCCCGTGCAGAAGCTCAATGATCGGGTCGTAGAACGCTCCAAGTCGCTGGTACCGTGACCGCCGCAGTTTGCTTCGGTCGCAAACTCTTGATCGGCACCTTGGTCCGAACCTTCGGGGATGGCTTCGGCTTTAAGGCTTCACGCGCTGCCTGGGCCTCCTCGGCGGCACGAATCAGGCGATCAACGGCCCGCAAGAACCAGCTGACAGGCTTGCGCCGCGATGGTAGTCGTGAAGAGTCTGAGCCGTGATCGATCCATTTTTGGCTGCTGCTGTTTTCGCGGTCAGAAAGAGATTCGCCAAGTCGCGGACCAGAAATTCATCCTTGATGCCGCGATGTTTAACCCGGCCTGCATTCCATTCGTCAGATTCTTCGGCATGCCGCGCAAGGGCTCCTTCAAGATCATCCCACTTGCCGAAGTAACGGAGTTGTCCGCAGATCTTTCGCGCCCATCGGCCGCTGGCGTGCGGGAACAATGGGCAGCCGTCGGGCTTCTCCGGCTTGGTATTCACTGGCTTGGAACGAGAAACGGCTGTAGATTGGGACACGACATCGCCTCGCAAACGGCTTGGTGGTGTCGGTGACACCCCGCGGTCATCGCCATTGGGTGCCACATTGTTCACATGCCATCGTAGCCGGGTGTCGGCGGGTGTCAGCAGGTGTCAAGCGAACAACATGGAGAAGCGTGAAACATCGAGAAACACTAGAAAACAAACATCTGTTCCCGTAGCTCAGCTGGATAGAGCGGCGGTTTCCTAACGCTTACCCGCTTTCTTTGCGATCTCCAGAACGGGTAGAAAACGCCTCGTTTTCTTGGGTTTTCTGTGCTTCTCGCGAAATCCCGAAACGTCTCGAAACGTGCCGAAACGCGCGCGTTCGGTAGTAAATACTACCGGGAATGGAGTGGAAACGACCCGCTACGAATACAATCGTACTCCCGCGGTCGAAAGGCACCGCGGGAGTACATCAACGGCGAACGATTCACTTACTGCGACCTCGGACTTTTTCGAGCTTCTTTTGTGCCCACTTCGTCGTATCCTCGAATTCGAGAACCGAGGGACCGCTGGAATCGTCCGTAAAGCTTAGAATGCGCATGCTAGCGTATTTCGGCAGCCGACTCCCGTCTAAAAGTTTGTACCGTCGTTTGCTGACGCGCTCCAAGATGCCATCAGCGCAAAGCTGGTCAAAGTCCACTGGCGTCGCCAACAATTCAAGTTGCCGAACTAGTTCACCATTGCTCAGATTCATTGCTATCTCCGTCGGAAGGAATTTACTGGCGCGTACACTCGCACCCAATCGTCTATTTTACCACGCTGTCAAGCGACTGGCTGTTGGGACTGCCAATGCCCCTGCACTCCGGGAGTGATGATGCGTTGGATGCCCGCAGGATCCCAAGCTCGCCCGCACTTCTAAGCCGGTGGCGTGATCGTAGAAATTGAACTGATCGACGCTATCCAGCGTGAGTCCTTTTGTAAGCGTCGGTATGGAACGATAAGCATCGCTCAGACGTCGCTTTCGAGTCCGCTCTTTGTTTGACAGTTGACCGAGGAGCATTAGCGAACCTTTCTCTGGTTGCATTCTCCAATACAGACAACCGAAACTCTGCGGCGCTAGCGACAGGGGATTCCGGCCAATTCGACGCTTGAAGACATTGATGTTTCGTGCTAGCGTCATATCGATCCCTGAACGCGCGTGTATCCCCTGCCAGTCGAAGGACTGAAAGATGGCCAAGCCAAAAACCGACACAACGCAACCGAGCAAAATGACGGTCATGGTGTTTCAGTTTGAGGGGAATGATTCCACGCTCCAAGAAGGGCTGAAGATGATTTCCGCTGCCGTCTCACGCGCGTTGCCAAATCATCCACGGCCGTCCTTGACGATCTCCGCGCCTGGTGCTGCGACGTTGGTCGAGAATATTGATTCGGCGGCCGAAGAAGACCAAGAGCAAGCGGCCGACTTTGCTGGCCCAGCAATGGCAGCAGCAGCAAAGCGAACGCAACGTCGGACAATAAAGTCACCGACGATTCTGAATTTGGAACTCGGCGACGGCTCTGTGCCGCTCAAAGAGTTTCTCAACAATCATCAAGTTGAGGAAATCTCTAAGCGATACCTGCTCATTGCGTATTGGCTCAAGCTGCATCTTACACTTGAAGAAATTTCTTCGGACCACATCCACACGTGCTTCCGGTATATGGGATGGCATACCCCAAAAGATGCAATTCAGCCGCTGCGCGATATGAAAAGCAAGCAAGGATGGTTTCATAAAGGAGAGGAACGAGGCTACTACAAACTTAATCATGTCGGTGAAAACGAAGTGCTTAAGATCATCGAAGGGAAAGCATGACACCCGCAGAGTTCGCCGAGTCCATCGAGAACTTTGATCGATTGAATTTCACTGAACAGATTAAGCGGTTCTGCTGGTACGTTAGCCAACACTTAGAGAAGTCGACTTTTGGGACGAGCGACATCTCACGATGTTTTGATAACTCTAACTGTCCTAAGCCATCGTCGATTAATCCGTTTTTGTCATCACTTGCCCGGCAGCGTCCGGCGTTCCTGCTGCGGAAAAGAAACTCGTCGTTTGAACTCACGAAGCATGCTCGAACGCTTCTCGACCCAGTTCTAGGCCTCCGCGAAGCCACAATCGCCGTAGACAAGCTATTACAGTCGCTTCCTGGGCGTGTGACGATTTCATCCGAACGGGTTTACCTGGAAGAGGCATTGAAGTGCTTTCGTCACCAAGCGTTTCGTGCCGCAATCGTGATGACGTGGAATGTTGCTTATGACCACTTTTGCAACTGCATTCTGTTAGCTCATCTACCAGACTTTAATACTCAGCTCCCAAAGAGCTTTCCCAAGGCCGATATAGTCTGTATTGCGAGTCGTGACGATTTTGAAGTGCTAAAGGAGTCGCAGGTACTTCAAGTTGCCAAGTCGGCAAACATAATATCTGGCAGCATACATAAAATAATGAAGGAAAAGCTTGATAGGCGTAATATTGCTGCGCATCCTTCTGGAGTTGTTGTATCGGCCCATACCGCGGAAGAGTATATTGTGGATTTAGTCGAGAATGTGCTTCTGAAGTTATGACATCCTCTCTGGATCATTGGAATGCAATTTGATTGGCTGGAGAACGTATCACTTGCCGTAACTGGCGTTCGCAGATGTCAATAAAGAGGCAGCGGACGCAGGGCAAGGAACTCCCCACGTCCGCCGGGCGACGGAGTTAAATCGCCACCGCTGGAAGAACGACAGCGGCCCTCAATCCGGGTTAGAACAAAGGCGGAGTCGGGGGCAGGTAATCAACGTCTTCATCCCGTTCGACAGAGTTGCTCACGGGCGCTTGGCGACGTTTCGAGTCGGCGGCATTCAACGCCAAGATTTTTTGCATCGTGAACGGCAGCGGAAGATAGTCAACATCGTCCGCGTAATCTCCGCGGTCGAGATTCACTACAGGTTCAGGGAGCGGCAAGTAGCTTGAGTTTCGAGCCATTAGATCACGTCCTTTCTTGAGGTTGTAAAGAGCCCTACAGTCAGCGCATAAGTTTTCGACTTGAGAGCAACATTGCGGGTCTGGAGCGTCTGGACTGGGGGCCCAGATAACATGTCGCGACAAATTGCGCAGGTATTCCTTGAACTCGTTTGTCATTTCATGCCTTCCCCGAGATGACTTTAGAGAGTGATTTGTTGTAACTGGGCGAAGACGTCTTGAGCTTCCGCGCGTCGTGCCGCTTCGCATTCTTCTTGATACCGACGTTGCTGCGCCTCCGGAGAGTCGTTCAGCAGTTCATCGATGGACGCGATGGCGGCCCGGAGACCGTCAGCCCGCTCTTTCAAACGTTGCAGCATGTCCGGTGTAGCGCTCGGCCCAGGGACGGAACTGCCGAACCTCATTCGGAGCGATGCCTGTTCGAGCGATTGATTCTTCACCGCCGAAAACTCGGATTCGACCGCCTTCAATTTCACGGCGAGAAATTCACGCCGCAGCCTCAACCGCGGGAATTCCTCCGCGGGGGGATCGAAATGCACGGCCCCATCGGACCTCGCACCGTTCCTGAAAAGATAACCCTTCTTCGTCGTCACGAAATCGCACGCTTGGCGTTGGTGAAACTCGTTGAACGATTCCTGCATAATCCACGGCATAAAAACAACTCCTTGTTAGAGGTCAGTAACTCTTCCGGCCGAAAAACCGCATCGCTTCGGCCCACTTTTCGTCCGTGTCGTCACCAGTATCGCCGCGGTGGCGCTGTTCGTACTCGTGGTTGTAGGACAGTCGCTGTAGCTCCCGCATCAAGGGTGTCAATTCGGTCGACGATTCAGCGATCGCCCCCACGTGAATAATGCGCTTCGATGCGAGTTCGGCAGCGGCCAGCATCGCCAAGCAGAAACTGGTTGCAACATCGCCGTGCGATCCGTCTGCCGTCGTTGGAGAAACGAGTCGAAACGATCCGTTTGGGCGATCTTTAAGCTGCAAGAGCGTGAGGTCGCGGCGAAGGTCATCGTCATGGAACAGGGCGAGTCGTCGATCTGTAAACGCCTCCATCGTGGCGGTCGCGATCTTTTGCAGATTGCCCTGCGTCGGTGTCGCTTCAATGAGTCGGAGCGCCGTGGTTTCATGACGAGTGTTACCAAGACGGCCGATTCCCACAGCCTGCACTCTCTGTGCAATATGGAGACATTGCCAGGGATCGAAGACCAGCGTGCGAAGGTTGTATCGCGCACGCGTCTCGATGAGCGCGTTTTCGACTTCTTGAAGGTCAACCCGGCGATCTGGTCGTGGCTTCCAATTGCGGATCAGCGCTAAGCGAATGCGACCGTGCTCACTGCCGGTGCGTTTGATACCAAGCACGACGAGACTAGACCAATTGCGACTGACGCCGAGGTCCAGCCCCCCGACAAAATCATAATCCGCGGCAGCGGCAACGAGGGGACGAAGTGTCGGATCGAAGCATGCTGAGATATCGCTGGGTGCTAATGCGGGGCTGTCTTCCTCCGGCGTCCAGACCCCATACCACAACCGGTTGAATCGGCCCGGTGGATTGCGTTTCTCTGCTTCAACGAGAGCGGCGGGTGAGACCCAAGGAGAGGGCCGATTATATTCGAGCATCAGCCAGCGGTCGGTAGATGTCGCAAACGTGCGCTTCCACTCCAATTGCCAACTCGGGGCGTGCCCGGAATTTGTGCAGACAACGCCAAATCCATTCGGCATCTTGTCGAGGTTGTCGAATAGTGTTTCGGCGAAACCGCTACTCGGTTGATGCGTCAGCTCATTGATTAGAAGGACGTCAATCCGCGAGCCGTGACTACCGTATTGATCGCTGGTAAGAATCTCGACAACACTGCCGGTGCGAGGGTTGATGATCTTGTCTGCTTGGGCTTCGATGACCTGTCGGAGAAATGCGTTTATCGGCCCATCGGTGCGAAGGATATCCTTGACGATCAGGCGAATTTCATCGGCCTGTTCGGCATCGAAGGCACCCACTTGCATACGGAGTGGGCGACGACTGAAGGCGAGCAACCAAAGCAGGTTGACTGTCCAATCCGTGTCCTTGCTCGCACCTTTTGTTCGCTCGTCCCAGATGCGGGGGACCGGAGGCAGTTCATGCCGAGTAACCGCCACAAGAGATGGGTTAATGGCCGCGAATCGCTCGCGTTGAAAGTCCTGCATCACATCGCCGAACCGCCGCGGACCACTACCGGTTGCTACATGGATAGCGTTCTGAAACGCCGTTGGGTCGGATTGCAATTCAATCAGATTCATGACTATCCTCCCCGCTCTGCGAGTCGGTGGGTGCAGGAACACGGGAATACAGGGCACTCAAAACGTCGTCGGCCGTACTCCGATCCAAGCCCAGCGACCTGATATTGCGGTCTCTGTTGTCGCTGGCCTTGGCGATGGCTTCGGAGAACCGGAGACGGTCGGATGCGGACAATTTATCGGCTTCGTGACGGAGCCAATGGGCCGCTAGCAGTCCGTGACGCTCCCATTTCAAGATGCTGTTGATCGCAGCGGCATCAACGATTCCAATCTCACCTTTTGCTGCAATGAGAGCTGATTCGATTTGGCGTCGAAGCGAGTTGACGCGGTTCTCGATGTACTGGCAACCTGGTGGTAGCTTGCCGCCGCGCATGCCGTGACGAAGGTTGTTGCTGTTTCCTTTCGGGGGACCGCTCTTTCCGGGCTTCCCGCAGAACCGGCGACCACCACCGTTTTCGTGCTCTACGGGCTGCGCCGCGGCCGACGGGGTTTCCGTCGCGGGGGTTGCCGACGACGCGGCCTGCGTGGCCGTAGCGTGCCTAGCGTGGGTTCGGGTCTTCGCGGGTTCGGTCATAGCGGGTTTCGGCTTCCGGGGTTTCGCTTCTCGGTGCTCGGAATCGGGGACGAAATACTACCGTAGGTAGTACGCATCTCTTGATGTGGCTAGTTTCTGACTGAGATTCAGTGAAGCACGGCGGTTACGCTAATCGACGATCTGGATCAAAGGGAGACGTTTCGACCGTCTCGGGCAGGGGTTACATGTCGGGGGAACCGGCGAGGCGAATCCTTTCCATCTGACGACGGTAGTAACGAAGTCGATACAGCAGATCGTCAAGCTGCCTTGATGGTGACAGCGAGCGGGCATCTTCAATTGCAGCAGCAACTTCATCCACTGCGACGAAGCGTGCCGTCGGATATTTCGGAAAAGACCGCGTGTAATATCCGCAGTCAGGACGCCCGCTCGCTTTACGCAAACGGCTGACGACAGCCTGCGGCAATCGATCTGTATTGATAGAAATGGTTCCGTCATCGTCATCGATCATGAACTCAGGCGGCAGACCGGTTCGAGACAGTTTGATCGGAGGCAAAATCTTCGGCATGTTTCAAGCTCCTGATGGGATATCTGCGAGAACAGTGATCCCTCGCTGGTGAGGGGGCGTCGGCACGAACAACTCGGCAATGTGCTGCCAGACCTCATCCGGGAATGGCCCGTCTGGATTCAGCAAGAGAAACTGGATTGCATCGCTCTCGGTCATCAGATTGCTCCCACATCTAGAACGTCCATGAGCGATTCCATTGCGTCGCACTCGATTTCGTAGGCGCTTTCGGAGAACTGAGTTCCCACGTCGTCACCGCCGTTGATTGACCACGCAAAACATCCATCGGCTTCCCGTTGGAAGACCACGACCGTTCGGCCGTCATACGTCCGCCACAGATTGCCCTTCCGTGACCGACGGAACTCCGCGGCAAACGCTTCACGCTCTGCGATGGCCGCTTCGATCTCAAGCTGCCCTTTCATTCGTTCCCCGATCCGCGGCATGACTCATTTCCGTAATTTAAATAATTCCCCGAGCGTTACGTGGTTACGTGCGTTCCCATTGGGTCGCGGGACGCCCTGCACCCGGATGCTTCACCGATGACTTCCGGATTAGCTTCCACGCTTCCAACTTTTCCAGAAGCTGACCGACTTCTGATTTCTGTTTCTGACTGAGGTGTTTGTTGAAGTCGTCTTTTGTCATCGGACCATTGGCTAGCAGCGCGAGGAGTTTGTCGGCGAGTTTGTCGCCGGTCTCGCTATGGAAGAGCAGATGCGCGGACGCTGCGCAGTAGTCCCAAATTGCCAGTGCGGCTTCCAGGTGTTTGACTTCGATCTTGTTTGGCTTCGATTCTAGGAGGCTGTAAATCAAGGCCAACCGGAGAACGAAGTTCGCCCCCCGCGCGACCATCTGACCGGCCAGACCGGGTTGATCTTCACGCAGTCGGAGATAGATTTCTTCCCACCGGGAAGCCGCCTTGACCGACAGTTCAACGCTCCGCTCTTTCTTTTCTCCGCCCTTCAACAGCAACGTCCTCAACCGCGGCTCGAAGGGAATGAAGACGCTATCGGGAATCGGCACGGTGCGCGGCATGACCTTGTCGGACTCAACAGCAAACCAGAGAAACCGATTCCCGAAACCGTTGGCCATCTCGACCGCGGTGAGCCGTTCCTTCAGTTCTTCCGGAGTGATATGACCTACGATTGAAATGTGTGCGCCGGTGGCGTGTCGGGGGTTGACGGTCAGCGTGGCAAGATTGCCGCTGTCGAACGCCGACCGACCGATCTGACTGAGGATGTTGCCTTCCCGGCCCATGTTCGCCAGAACACGGGAGAACTCTTCTTCAATGACGATCAACCGTTTTTCGACCGCGACTTCAATCAGATTTCCGTCTTCGTCCTTTTCCTTTTTGTCCGCCACATAGGCGATCAATCCTTCTCCTGACGACAGTCCGTTCACTCGCTGTCGATTCCAAAAGTCCCGATTCACCCGCTCCATCAGCATGTCGACCGGCGCAAGCGAAGTGCCTTTACGGCCGGAATTAGTTCTGCCGACCAGAACGGCGTTGATTCGGGGGAACTGTTTGTTTCCGGCCCAAACGTAGTGAGTCGGACCAATGAGCGTGCCGATGGCGGGCAGCAGATGGGCTATTATTCCTGCGTCAGTCGCCTCGGTGTACGGTGCCACGGCGCGAACAAAATCGCCGATGAAGCCGTGACAGGCAGCCGCTCCTAATTCCGGAGGTGCGAGGGGAATTATTTTAATTACGGTATTCCCGAACCCATCCACGGGTACGGGCAGTGCCTGCTCGATGAGTTGGCCCAACGCTTGCGCGCCATGAGCGACAAGGAAATCATCGACCCCTTGTTTCCCACCATCCGGACCGGGCGGCAGATCGACTGCATAGACTTCCCGCACCCCCATCGCCCTGAGCGCGTTCGCGAGGCGCTGCATGGACCGCGCGACGTTCTGCCGAGTGGTCATCTTTTCGTCGTAGTCAAAGGCGATGTACGCGTCCCGACCGCTCCAATCGATTGCTGCAAGGTCCGGAATCAGTTCACCGTCTTTGCCCCAGCAGTCCACGCCACCGAGCCCAATAGCGGCGTACCCTTCTTGGGCGAGCTTCAGCGCCTTCTTTTCTCCTTCCGTGATGAGGATGGAAGTCCCGGCCTCCCGCAAATTGTCGAGAGACTCCTTTGGGAAATAGGCACGTACTGGTGAACCTTTCGGCTGAACGTACTTCGCGGTCCTCCCGTCGATCACTCGCGGCTCATGGGGCCGAATCCGGCAGAAGCAATTGACTTCCCCGTCAAGGTTCCGATACGGGAAGATCAATGCGCTGCCTTCCGTCCGCAGCCCATTGGCTCGAATAGTCGAATCCTTGAGACCAGACTCCCGCAGATTCGCGAGGTCGTGGGCATCGACAGATAGTGGCGTGACTTTGGGCATCTCAATAACGATCCACAATGTCGGAGGACTGCTGACGTTTGCGGCGCGTCGGTGCGGGCGGTGGAGTCGGAGTTCGCATCGCTTCAAACGCCGCGAGAGCTTCTTCCGTGATGCGCCACTTCGGACGGCAGCCCGGTTTGCGAGCGACGTTGATCGCTTTCAGTTCTCCGCGGCGAATCCACCCAAGAACCGTGTGCTCACCGACCGCGTACCGGTCGCAGACATTTTGAACTCCGTAGGTCATTGCGCTCGCTCCCGTTCGGATACGTGCCGTTATCTCTTTCGGCCACGTTTCCCGACGTCGGAATCCTTACTTGAAGCGCGCAAAAAATAGCCACCCCGGTGAATCGGGGTGGCTCGGGTTAGGTTCGGGATAGGCTCGGGAAGGTAGCTTCCCGAAGCGACTCTTAGTTAGTTCGGGCGAGACTCGCGAAGAAGTTTTCTCGCCTCGTCTTCGCTCGGCAAGGGGTCTCGGTGTGTCGGCCAGATTGCAGTCCACTCCGAGAATAGGAAGACGTCAGTTTGCCCGCGCTTCTCTACCGGTTTAGGCTTTTCGAGATTCTGCAAGGTCTTCTTCTTTATGCGTCCCAGCATGATGCGCTCAATGTCCGCAAGCGTGACCTTTAACGGCTCTGGTTCAGCAAGGGCACGTAAGACAAGCATGTCTTGCTGCCAACGGCCCAGACTCACGAACTGAAACACGCCGTCCACCCAGTCGCCAGGCAGCATTGTCTTTCCCTCAAACTTCGCGATTGGGAGACCCTCGATTTGGTACCAAACCTCCAATACGGTTCGATCCGGCAATGCATCCACCAAGCCGACTCGGCGAGCTTTCGAGTAGACTTGTAAATCGAGTTCGTGAAAGCGAACCAACCCGACGCGACCCAATCCACGGCCTAACAGCTTGTGGATTTAAGCCGTTTGGTATCGGCCGATCGAATTGCCCCAGCGGGCGAGTGTGAACGGGTTGAGGAATGTTTCCGGGGTGGTGCGGGGCCTGGGGTGCCATGTTGGAAGTCGGGACCAGGCTTTCAG
>JBGSUN010000103.1:0-2235 GCA_041753475.1 Planctomycetaceae bacterium
CGCCTCGCCCCAACCCCTTCCGCCACTCGTTTTTTTCCGACAGAGCATCATGCAATACACCATGATTTAACACACTCTCCCACCATGCACTATCCGCGCCTCTTGCGCCACTTGGTTCATTTCTCGATCTCAATGCTTCCAAGCGATTCCGATATCTTAAAGCTGCCACGCGCCATATTACTGGTAGCCAAATATTTGCCATTATAGCGCGCCATCGCGTTTGTGCTTCAATATCTCTAGCGTCAACTTGAGTCTTAATCTGAGAAAACATGTGATTTTCGTCATTACGCAATTGCTGAATGAACGCAATCGTTGTCTGCACGCGGCGTACGAAAAGCTTAGGTTCTAGGTGAGTTGTGATTGACATATTGTAACCGTTCACGGGCCGGGGATTGTCGGGTTGTGGAAGTGATCTGGTCAAGACGGCCGATTTCGGCGACAGGTGTGGCATGTCGCTGGAACTCATCACGGAAGAGTTGATTGCTCGTCAGTCTGCGGAGGCGCAGGCCATCATCCGACTGTTGCTGGCAAAGCTGGCCGAGTTGGAAGCCGAGTTGAAAGCATTGAAGAAGACGCCGCAGAACAGTTCGCTGCCGCCGAGTACGCAGCATCCTCACGCCAAGCCAGCGCCGCTGAAGGCGAAATCGAAGCGGAAGCGGGGTGGGCAACCGGGCCATACCCGGTGCGAGCGGCCGTTGATTCCCGTCGAGCAATGTACCCGGATCGTCGAGTGGAAGCCCGACGTGTGTCGGCGTTGCGGGCAACGGTTGTCGGGACGGGACCTCACTCCGCTGCGTCACCAGATCTGGGAACTCCCGGAGATCAAACCGGTCGTGATTGAGCACCAGCGTCACCGACTGGAATGTCCCTGCTGCCACGAGACCACCTGCGCGGAACTTCCCTCGGGCGTGCCGTCCGGCCAGAGTGGTCCGCGACTGACGGCGCTGGTCGGGCTGCTGATGGCCTGCTTTCGGCAGAGCAAACGTCGCACGGCGCTGTTTTTGGAAGCGATCCTGGGACAGCCGTGCAGTACGGGACTGACCGTCAAGTTGCAGAACCTCGTGACCGATGCACTCCGGCCCACCTACGACGAACTGTGCGGGCAACTCCCCGCGCAGCCGGTCCTCAACATCGACGAGACGCCCACCAAAGAGGGGGCGAACAAGTCGTGGCTGTGGACGTTCGTGGCGTCGCACTTCACGGTCTATCGCGTGCGATCGACGCGCGAGGCCACCGTGCTGGACGAACTGCTGACCGATCAGTTTACGGGCGTGGTCGGCTGTGACCGGGCCAAGATGTACTGGAGGCTGAAACAGTTGCAATGGTGCTGGGCTCATCTGGTCCGCGACTTCCAGAGCTTGATCGACACCGGACCGCCCGCCGCGAAACAACTGGGACGAGATCTGCTGAAGCAAACGAAGCTCGTGTTCCAGCAGTGGCATCGCCATCGCGAGCAACTCCTCACCCACACCGGTCTGAAACGGGTGCTGGCCCCCGTGCGCGCCGAGATCGAACGGCTGCTGCTCCGCGGCCTGCGCGGTCGTCACCCCAAGACCGCAGGCACCTGCCAGGAGCTGTTGCAACACCGCCAATGGCTCTGGACGTTCCTTGACCACGCAGGCGTCGAACCCACCAACAACGCCAGCGAACGCGCTCTTCGCCCGGCGGTAATCTGGCGCAAGCTCAGCTTCGGCACCCAGAGTGCGAAGGGCAGCCGCTTCGTCGAGACGCTGCTGTCCGTCATCGAAACCTGCCGCCAACAATCCCGCAACATCTTCGACTTCGTGACCGCTGCAATCACCCGACTCTACGACGCACAACAGCCCGCGACATCACTCCTCCCCGAGGCGTGAACGGTTACCGACAAGCTCATCCTCTACAACGGGCTGATGAAAGACGACCCCAAGAAGTTACTGAGCTTCGCCGACGGCGCGATGATCGAGCGATTCGGTCATTTCGACACCGGCTCCAGCAAGGAACAGATCGTGGAGTTTTTCGACGCGACGCGCGACGCCGCGCGGGACGGCAAGATTGTCCTGCTCAAAGGGTGGCCGGGCTTTTCGTATCGAGAACCCGAAATGATGCAGCGACCGCACGACGAACTGGCGCGTCTGGCCAAGGAACGCATCACGTTCTCGCTGGCCTGTTTCTTGGTGGCGGCGGAGCCGAACTGCTACTTCTGTTACACATGGGGCTACCGCGAGAAGCACGGCACGTTTGATTGGTATCCGGAGT
>JBGSUN010000104.1:0-28661 GCA_041753475.1 Planctomycetaceae bacterium
TGGCTCTTATTGTGTGCCACGGCCGTGTCGGGCGTGCAAAGTGGCAGAACGCCCTGGATATTCGCACGGCCGACACGGCCGTGGCACACGAGTCGAATAAATCCACGGACAGCTAACGGCCGCCCTCGCCGCCGGTCAAGCCGTCGATCCGAAGCGTTTTCGTTTCCGGGATGAATTCCATTCGCTGGAATGCCGTTTCGTACGGTTCCATGCCCGGCGTTTCCTGAGACAACCGGGCCAGATTCTTACCGCTACCGCTGAGTGTGTACGACTTCCGCGCCTCATCGTAACTGATCTTGTCCGCCTTGGCGAAGAAGCCGTAGCCTTCAAGGTCGGCGTCACCCAGTCCGACGAGTTGAATCTTGCCTCGTTCATCATCGACACCCGCGGCTTGCATCACCTGCAACTCCTGACAGCGAAGGAGTCCGCCCGCCTTGGGGAGCTTGTCCCGTTCGATGATGTCGTTCGGACGCTTCACCGGCCCGTGGATGATCTCACACCGGTCGCGGAAACTCGAATACCGGCGATGCAGATTCCCGGTCATCTTGCCATCGAATTTAACGAACGTGTATTCCCACTCACTGGCATCGACCTGTGTGGGTGCGTTGGCGCGGGCGGATTGTGACGAAACGATGCCCGGTCGGTGACCCTGACCGCGCTGCCACATTTGCATCCGCCCGGGACCTTGTGCCTGCACCTCCCCCGAGACGCGGTCGATGTGCATCTCCCACACATCGGCCGATTGAATCCCCGTGAGCTTGGCTCCATCACGAGTGTAGTCCTGGAATTTGACGTCGTCGTAACAATGCACCGCGGCCAATTGTACTTGCGGATCCGCATTCTTCCGGGATCTCACGGAAGGACCGGAAAACGAGAGGCGTTCGGTGAGAACGACCTCCATCCGCTGGCATTGAATCCGCCGGTCGCCGAACTCCGCGAGGGCATTGCCGTGGAAGTCCGCTTGCCGACCATCAAAGGCCATCCGCTCTTTCCAGGTGACCTCCAACGGCTCTGCGGCCGGGAGCGGCTTCCCGTCGAGATCAGTCTTCACTGGAAGCTTCAATAACCCTTTGCCTTGGACGCTCATCCGATTCTCGGCGCGATCGAGATGGATGAATCCAGCTTCGAGCGCAAACCCGTCTTCACGAATCTCGGCGGGAGTGCCGGTGATTTCGGCGATTTGATCTTGTCCACCTTCATTCTGCAGATGGACATGGTCCCCTTTAATCATCATCGGGGCGCGACCGTCTTTATGCTTTTGACGGATGTCAACTTTCCCATCGGTCCACACTTCCGCAACGTCGGGCTTTCCGGACGCCGTGGGGACCAACCGCAAGCGGATTGAATCTGCCGCGGCCACCACGGGGAACTCCTCGGCTGGATCCGTTTTCTCGTTGTCGTCGCCGCCCGTTGGTTTCAGCGGCGATGATCCTGGTGGGGCTGTTCGCGGCGGAACAGACACATCGAGCACGGCTTCCAGTTTCTGGCAACGGCCTTCCAGTTGCGGGCTGACGAGCACCACATCCTGCGTGGCTTCCAGACGGCGTAGCTGGACGTTGAGCTTTTGTTTCTTCTCCGTGACGGCCGGTTTCGTCGGGACCGGATTTCCCAACACCAAAGAGCCGGCGGAACCCAGGGGAGTGGTCCAGACGCGAATCAACTCGGCACCGAGAGCGCTGTTCTGGTTGGGTTGACGGAAAGACGCCGTGTTTGCCAGTTCGATGAGATCGATGCCCTCGGCGGCGGCGGCGACATGCCGCAGGTGTTGCTTCCAGTCGGCGGCGAAGAGCACCGTGCTGGTCTTGGGATCGCGGTAGTTGATCCAGCCTTCACCGCGGCAGAGCGCGCCGACGAGCTGATTCCCGTCTGCGAGTTGCACCACAATCTCCGGTGCCTGCAATTGCGTCTGGGCTTGAATCACTTTCACGCCGTCCACGTCGCGGAGCACCAGCAGCTTCTGCTCGCCATCGTAAATGAGTTGTCGAAACGAGGCCCGCAGCTTGTTCTGCATCGAATGCAATTGAAATGTGGGCACCTTCTTGCCGGAATCCGTTGTCGAAGTCGGCGTGAATCGCTCCGCTTGCAGGCGGCGGAACTTCCACGTTTGATTCAGCTTCTGATAGCCCGGCGCGGCACCGGCGGTGGGAATGGGCGGTTCCGACTCCGTGGGATTGGTGTCCGGATCGCCAAACATCGCGGTGAGCCGATCGCATTCAATCCAGTCAAATTCTTCCTTACTGGTTTCCCGGGAAGCCACCACTTTGTCTTTGTAAACCGCGGTCTGTCGGGGAACGTCGTACTCAAAATTCCCATTGCATTTGATGTTCAGCGCAATGGGGCCATCCTTCTGCTTCAGTTGCAGGTCCATCTTCACGTTCTGAATCAATCGGACAGTACGGACACCGAAGATGTGCGGGCGATCGCGATCCGGTGGCCCAATCTGCGGGATCAAGTCGGCCTGAAAACTGTTGGCACTCCCTTTGTTTCCGGCGAACAGAAAGGTCACCGGCATATCGCTCCACAAACTGGACGAAGACTCTGAGAAGTGGAAATTGCGACCATCGAACAGCATCCCGTCGGGCCCGGTGATGCGTGTCCGACCTTTCAATTCCGCGCCGATCACACGGCCGGCATCCGCCGACATCAGATCGAACGTCCCTGAGAATTTGAGGGACGCCGATTCACTGACAACGGTGACGGCCTCTTCCAGCCCCGTTTTTTTGTTGATACTGACCCAGGCCATCGCAAACGGGCTCAACCGGATCCGGCCCTCTTTCCCATCGGGTTGCCAGTCATTCGTGTAGAGAAACGCTCCCTGCTCGCTGCGGAGCAGGTACCGCGCCTCGGTCGTCCACGGTTGTTGCGCTGCGAGATAGGTCTCGGCAATGCGGACGTTCTCAATGGGCCGCGTGGCCTCGTTCTCAAAGACCGCCGTGACTTGCTGGGGTTGCGGCGGCGCAGCCGGAATCAGTGGACGCAGCATCTGCGAATACAGCGCATACACGCCGCACAGCACAGCGGCCGTTCCGAACGTCAGCGCTAATCGCCGCAAGAACAAAGAGCGGGTTCCTCTCTCTTCGAACACAAGTCTGATTCGGTGATTTGCTTGAGCACGAATTCCGGTCCCCTCTCCCCCATCCGCGGGGGAGAGGGTTGGGGTGAGGGGGCATTGAAACGCTCGGCCCCCTCATCCGGCCTATCGGCCACCTTCTCCCCCGCAGACGGGGGAGAAGGGACCGCATCCACACTGGTTTTGAAAGACCCGAGTTCCCAACAGCTCTCTCACGAAGTGAAATACCAAAACTGAAACTGACGCGCGGTTGCGAACAACCGGGGTCTCAATGACATCACCCTTCCGCGGGAATGAGACCGATCACATCGGTGATATCCAGCAAGCCCACCGGGCGGTCATCGGCATCGACCACCGGGAGTTCGCTGAGTCGGCGGGCGCTCAGCAGTCCGACCGCCTCTTCCAGAATTGCTTCCTCGTGAATTGTGATCGGCCGCGCGGTCATCACTTCGATGATCGGACGGTCGAGTTGTTCGTCACGGCGTTGTTCCAAAAGTCGGGCGAGATCACTGTCGGTGAACAAGCCGCTGAGACGACCATCGTCATCGACGAGAATCACGGCCCCGGTGCGGCGGCCGGGGCGTCGCAGCCCGGTGAGGACGTCTCGGACTGATGTCGATTGAACGGCGACGCGCATTTCCTCGTCGCGACGCATGACCTCTTTCACCGGCGTGAGCCGCCGACCGAGACTGCCGCCGGGGTGGAGGCGGCCGAATTGTTGGGGAGTGAAGCCGCGCGTTTCCGCAGCGACCAGCGCGAGCGCATCGCCGATGGCGAGCATCGCCGTCGTACTGGTCGTGGGCGGCAATCCATGCAACCCAGCTTCGAGCAACCGACCGAGCGCGATGGTCACATCCGCGGCTCGGCCCAATGTACTCTGCGACTCTCCGGTGATCGCAATCATCGGCAAACCAACACTGCGAACCCACGGCAACAATCGGCAGACTTCTTCCGACTCACCGCTGTGAGACAGGAAGAGCATGACATCATCGGTGCCAAGGCTGCCGAGATCGCCGTGAAACGCCTCGGTGGGATGCAGGAAGAATGCGCGGGTCCCGGTGGACGACATTGTCGCCGCGATCTTTTGACCGACGAGCCCTGCTTTGCCGACGCCGGTGACGACGACGCAACCGCGGCAACGGACAATCCGTTCGATCGCGTCACAAAAGGTGGTGTCGAGTCGGCGGGAGAGGTCGACGAGGGCCTGGCCTTCATGCGCGACAATGCTCCGCGCTTCGCGCAATTGTTCCACACGCGCATACGGAACCACAGCCTGAGCGGCGGCTTGAGACACGCAAAGCCCTCCTGGCGACCGACCGTCCGCACCTTCCTGGTAGCGGATCGCGAAGGATACCAGCCGCAGCCGACAATGGTCAATGCGGGGTTTGCGGCGCGCAACCAGTTGGCAGCACTTCGGTTATGGCGCGGGCGCAAACCGACCGCCGAGTTTGAACTCGACGCGCTGCGGTTCGAGGGTGACGGCAGCGAAACCGCGGTCGAAGAGCTGCGACAGTACCCGCGGCAGGTCTTTCTCGGAAGACGCAGAGGACGACGCCATTTCCGCAACCAGTGCGGCGCGCAGTCGTTCCACGTTCACCCACGCCAACAACGAAGGCTGGGGGAACTCGCGGCGGGACAACTCGATCAGTTCGGACTGTCCGCCGGCGTTGTTCGTGGACACCGACAATGCCTGTCGATGGACGTCGTCCGTCGGCCAGCCCGCCCACAGACGATTGCCGAGAATTTCGTAGCCGAAGTCCCAGTCACCACGGCCGGACATTTTGCGGCCGATCGCCCCGTCGGCTCGGGTGCGGACGGGAATCACCGCGGGCTCCGGGTGTTCGGCGTTGGATTGCACTGCGAGCAACTGCATCCCCAAGCCGAGAGCATCATCGATCGGGGCAACCAGATCGGTCCGTTTGTCTGGTGTCGAGGTGAGAGTGTGCAGCGTGGCGAGATGCCAGTCGAACGGATTTTTGGACCATCCCGGCGGCGCTTTGCGGGTGACAAACAAGCCCCAATCACGGAAGAGTGCGGTACCCACCTCGTTGAACGGGTCAAGGCCGCCAAAAGCACCACGCAGCACGCGTTCCATTCGTTTGCCATCTTCACGCTCCCCTTCCGGCTGCAAAGCGTGTAACTGCTGCAACCACCAGCCGGGATGAATCGAACCGCCGGCGATGGCCACGGCATCGGCGGGCGCAGCAGAAAGAATCGCCAGTTGCTCCGGAGAACTGAGCGGATCGGACGGATCGCGTGCATCAACCGCGGCTTTCCAACCGGCATGGATTCGGGACGGATCGAGTGATGCCGCGACCGTGATCGTGACGCCGCCGTCCAGTCGCAGTGAGGCACCAAGGCCGCGGAGTGACAGCCAGACGCCGCGGGCCAATTGCGCACCGGGGGAATTGTCGAATTCGCGATCGAGAATGCGGTCCCACGCGCGGGGATTGCCGTACATCCAGACCGCGGCTTTTGCGGCTTCCGGTACGACGAGTTCGGCTTCACTCAGGAAGTCACGGGGTGGACTTTGCGGGGCGCTGGTTTCCGTATTAGTAGACCGGCTGGCAAGCCGTTGTGCGGCAGCAGCGACAAGGGATTCCTGATCGGAGAGAATCAACACATCATCACGGTGTGCATAAAACAGCACCTGTTCCGCGCGGTCCTTTTTAATCCGGCGGGCGAAAAACTCGGCTCCTGCCGGTCCGCGTCGTTCCGTCTTCCGCGGCGGTTCGAGCGTGTCCCAAGCCTTGAGGGTCGCCTCCAACACAGCCGCCGATCGTGCACGCGAAACCCACAACCCCTGCGGTGGTCCCTGATTGGGGACGAAGACCGCCAGCGACAATCCTTCACCACACAAACCGCGGATGTGGTTGGTCAGCGTCTGAGGTGTGGCTTGTGCAACGGCTTGGTCAATCTTGCGCCAGTTCTGTACTAACTCGGATTTCGCGAACAGGGCCTCCAGGCCGGTCTGCTTCCACCGGCGGGCGAGTTCCGAACGTTCCCACGCTTCCCATTGCTGATCGGGATGGGCGACTTCAATGTAGAGCGCGACGTCGGGATCGATCAGCGATGACAACGGAAACGCCGCCTGCGCCCAGCCAACCGACGCTCCGCCGCAGAGAAACGCGGCCAGCAACAGTGTCAGCGACGGCCATCGCCGCGCCGTGACGGCGTCCTTGTTGGAGTGCCATGTCTGCGTCGTCAAAAGTTCGCTCCGCAATTCTGTTCAAAACCGGAAGCCCAGGGACTGCCATCCCCGGGTTGATTCGATCACCCCGCGTCCGTCGTCGGAACCGGGACCGCGATCTGCAAAAACTGAAATGCTTGCCCGACCCCTTGGCTGAGTGGCTGACCGTAGCGTAACACTTCCGCGGGGGCCTGAGGATCGATCATGTCCGCGGCTTCAAACGGCGATGTCGTCGTTTCGTTCTGTTGAAAGGCCGGGAACCGCGGCAAAGCATTCTGGCCCGATGTCAGGAGATCATGCGAGGTCCCTTCAAACCGGCTCATGAGGGCTCCCACGGTCGAGGTGAGGGCCAACTGCTGCGTAGCATCCGGTGACGGCGACGTGCTCACCCACGGTGTGGTGGTGTCGGTTGGCAACGAACGTCCCAGACCGATCCCCACGACCACGAGCGCGGCCGAGGCGACCAGCATCGGCCACCAAGAACCACGACCAGCCACTTTCTTGACGGGGCGCGAAGCGGGGTGCTTCACGGCGACTTCAGCCAGGAGCGTGGTGATGAGCGGCTCCACCGCGGGGGGATGGGGTGCGTGCGTCCGCCACGCCGCAATTGCAGTGGTCAGCAGACACTCATCCTGCCAGCGCTGCGCGCACGGGCCGCACTCGCCGATGTGTTGCATCCAGGTGGAAGGCAACTCACCGGCACCGGCGTGGGGCTGATCGGCCAGCCAATCTTCAAGGCGTGTGCAATTAGTATCCATCGGGCGTCACCACTCCGCGTTGCCGCAGGTAATCGGCGAGAAACTTTCGGGCACGATACAACCAGGTTTTGACGGTTCCTTCCGGACAATCCAACGCCGTCGCCACTTCCTGAACCGACAGTTGCTGTTCGTAAAACAGCAAGAAACAGATGCGATAATCGTCACGCAGTTCTCCCAAACCACGCTGTAATTCTTCGGCCAGGTCCAAAGACCGGGCAGGATTGGCTCCCGCGATTTCGTGTGCATGCTCCATGGCGACCGGTGTTTTGGTCCGCTTGGCGAGGCGGGTGCGGCACCGGTTGGCGGCGATAGTCATCAGCCACGGCCGCAGCGGCCGCGTGGCGTCCCAGTGGTCGAGATGTCGGAACGCCCGGACGAACACGTCCTGGGTCGCGTCTTCCGCATCGTGGCGATGGCCGAGCATGCGGAAGCAGAGACTGAAGACGAGTGCGTGAAATCGGTCGACGAACGTGCGAACAGCGCCAGCATCGCCAGCGAGGCAGCGGGCTGCCAACTCGCGTTCGTCTTCCACGGGGCCCTTGTCCCTTTCCACAACCCTTTACCCGGACAAACTGTTGGCGGTTTCACACACTCCGGTCGCCCGAAGATTCTGATCCCTCAAGGACGTCCCGATCAAGACCGTCACACAAAACGATGTCCAAGACACCGGCGGAGCGAGGCCATTTCACGCGATTCCCTCGAACGCAGCACGTTTCCCGGTAAGACTTTGCGGTTCTCCGGCGACGCAAAGACCCGGTCGACGCTCGGAGCCAGTGTGACGGTGGCGTGATGGCGATACCAGTCGCAGTGACGGGAACCGCGCCCGGAGATGAGGACTGTGCCGAGTTCCCGCAAGAAAGGGCAGGCCCGGCTGGATCAAACAGAATCACCGTTTGTTGGCGTCCGGTGCAGGCATTGCCTACACTTGGGCGGGTTGCTTCCTCCGTCGTCCCCGGCGAATCGCCCCGCATGTCTGTTGACCCGCCTGTGATCGTTCCGCCTGGAGCAAAACCGCGCCCGAAGCGCGTGCGCGGGCCGAATCTGGGGATTGATGTCGACCCCACGCAACCGCTCTGGCAGCAGCTCACGTGGCGGGAAAAGCTCCAACGGGTTGCATTCACACTGGGAACGGGTGTGGGCATCAGCGTCATTCTCCATGCGTCGGTCTTGATCGCCATGGGGCTCTGGATTTATCAGCTCCCGCGTCAAGAAGTGGTAGATACCTACATCGCCGACTGGTTCGATGCTTCGCACATGCCGGTGAGCACCAAGGGAAAACGAAAACCGGTCGGACTGCCGGTCAATCTGAATGCGGTGCCGACGACCGAAGGTGAAGGTTCCGCAAAAAAGCCGCCGACTGAAATCGCTCCCGTGGCCGGACCGGGTCCCGGCGTGAAACCAGTCAACGTCGGCCAAGGGGCGCTGGGCAACCGGGGTATCGGCACCGGCGGCAAAGGTCGTGGTACAGGCAACGGAGCTGGCGGCAACGACCTCGAAGGGCTTGGCGGTTCGGACGATTCACAGCGGGCCGTGAAAGCGGGTCTCGCCTGGCTGGCTCGCCAACAGACCAACGAAGGGAAGTGGGAACTTCATCAAGGTTACCCCGACCCGGGCTTCAAAGTGATTCGCACCGATACCGGCGCAACGGCCCTCGCATTGCTGGCGTTCCTCGGCACCGGCGCGACGCACCTCGAAGGGGACCATGCCAATGTCGTGAAAAAAGGCCTGAAATGGCTGGTGGACACGCAAGACCCCAACACCGGTGACCTGCACGATCAACGCCAGGAAGAAGGCCGTCAACCGGCGTTCTATGCCCATGCCATGGCGACCCTCGTGCTCTGTGAAACGCTCGCTCTCACACAGGACGACACGTACCGTGGCCCTGCGGAAAAAGCGGTGCGATATCTGCTCGATTCGCAGCATCCCGACTTCGGCGGGTGGAAGTATCGGCCCATCTCGAAGCAGATGACCGGCGATCTGTCGGTCACCGGCTGGGCATTGATGGCCCTGCACACCGCGCGCATTGCCGGAATTGATGTCGCGGAAGGAGAGTTCGAGCGTGCTAGCCAGTTCCTCGATTCCGTCAGCGAAAATCAAGGTGCGCGATACAAATATGAACCTCAAGACCCGCCGAACCGCGTGACAGCCGCCCTCACCGCGGAAGGATTGCTTTGTCGGCAATGGATGGGCTGGCCGCAGGATTATCCACCAATGCTGAATGGCGTGTCGTTCCTCTTGCGACCCGAGAATCGCGCGGAATGGTCGGGCGGCCGCAGGAATGTTTATGGCTGGTACTACATGGCCCAGACGCTGCACAATCTCGGCGGCGAGCCGTGGGAAACATGGTTTCCGCCAGTGCGCAATCTGATCGTAAAACATCAGGTCACCGGCGGCGGAGGCAAAGGGAACGACATCCGCGGCAGTTGGCATCCCACGCAACCCCCCGGCATGGGCGAAGAATACGGCGATAAAGCCGGCCGACTTTACGTCACCGTGATGTGCCTGCTGATCCTCGAAACCCCCTACCGGCACAAACCGTTGTATGAAGACGGTGGCAGGTGATTCGTGGCCGGTCGAGCTTGTCTGCCTGCCACCGACCACCCTCAACCGCGGCGGATGGCGTCAATCGGCGACATCCGCACGGCCATCAGTGCCGGATAAACACCGCCGAAAATGCCCAGCGCGATGGCAAAAAGCAGACTCGTCAGCAACAGCGGCGGACTGGCGTAGAGATAAAGTTTCGCCGGGAAGTACCAGTTCACGGCGAACGTCCCCAGCCAGCCCAGGAGGCAGCCGATCGCTCCGCCACAGAAACCAAGTACGGCACTTTCCGCCACGATCAGCTTCAGAACATCGCGCGCGGTCCAGCCATTCGCGCGGAGTACACCGAACTCGATCAAGCGTTCCGAGACGCTCATCATCATGGTGTTGAGAATACTGAGGAGTGCGATCACCACGCCGATGGTATTCATCAACCAGAGGAAGATATCGAGTTCGGAACTGAAGCTATTGAGGCGTTCGCCGAACTCTTGAGCCGTACGGACTTCGATGCCGTCGTCGTCGACGATTTCTCCGTTGGAACCGCTTTCCGTCTTGGGTGTCGGTTTTGGTGTGCTGCCGGAGAGCAGATTGATCGCGAGATCCGCCAGCGCTCCCTGGGTCCCGCCACCGGTGAGTGTGCCTACGGAGAGCTTCGCCGCTGGTCCGCGGCCTTTGAAATTCTGCTGAATCTGCGCCAGGAGTTCATCAACCGGAACGGTGCCATCGGGCTCGACGTAAAACGATGAGACCGACGCGGGATCAAACTGCGCCATTTTCCGGCCGGTGGTGCTGTGAACGATGATCGCGACATCGAGCAACATCGAGCCCGTGTCGTACAGGCCCACAATCTTCAACTCGAAGCCGTCGACCCGCAGGATGTCGCCCACCTGCTTCTTGTAATCGCGGGCAATTTCACGGCTGATGACGCACGTCAGCGTGTCGTGGTCCTCCGGCGTGAGGAACCGGCCTTCGACGATGTCGCCCCGGTAAACACTTTTCGTCAACCGGGCCATGTTTTCGATGTCAGCCCCGAACAGAAACCGGGGCGGATTGAAGGTCACCTTGCCATCCACGAGTTGCACGCGTGACCAGACTTCCCGGCAGACCGTGCGCACACCTTTAAACCCGGCCACTTCATCGGCCCAACTGTCGGGCAATCGCGAGAACAACGGAAACGGTGCCCCCGGTTGCATCGCCAACAGCCCCGGCACCCGGCCGAAGGTTTGATCGACCGTCGCCTGTAATCCCGCAGCGACCGAGAAGAGCCCCACCATCCCCATGATGGCGACAGACAACCCCAGCAGCGCCAGAACGGTGCGGATCGGCCGACTGAAAAGATTCCGAACGGCAAAAGCGAACATCCATCACAGCCAGTAGGGGAACAGAAGGCGGTCATGCAGCGGAAGCATGTTCCGGAGATCATAACGGAACGGAAGGAAAAAGACGTTCTCCCGCCGAGACTCTCACCCATGCGGATGGTTCCGCGCGGTGGTATCATCACCGATCTTTGATTCAACACACTGCTGACGTTGCACCGACAGGACACCGGGATGAACGACGAAGTCACGGCCTACGATCCGTACGCGCTCCCCCCCGAAGACATTCAGGAACCACCTGCAACCCTTGGGGCGGCGCTGCGAAAAATCGGCCCGGGAATCATCCTGGCCGGCACGATTGTCGGCTCGGGTGAACTCATTCTGACCACCAGCCTGGGAGCACGACAGGGTTTCATCTTTCTCTGGCTGATTCTGTTCAGCTGCGTCATTAAGGTCTTCGTGCAGATTGAAATCGGTCGGTATGCCATCTCGTCGGGACGGCCCACGCTGGGGGCGCTGAATGAACTCCCCGGCCCGCGGTTCGGCGCCCATTGGCTCGTCTGGTGGTGGTTCTTCATGATGATCTGCACCGTCGTGCAACTCGGTGGGATGACGGGCACCATCGGCCAGGCGATGAATCTCGCGTTTCCGAAAGTCGCGGGACTTTCGGCCTCGTGGCTGGGTGCGGTCGCCCCCTCGATGAAAGAATTCGTCCTGGCGCGACCGGAATTCCCGTGGGCCATCATCACCTGCTTGGTGACGATGGCGCTGATCTACGGCGGGGGCTATCGCCGCATTGAATGGTTGACCACGTTCATCGTCGTCTGTGTCACTCTCATCACCGTCACCGCCGCGGCGGCGTTGGGATTCACGGCGTATCCCATTCGTCTTTCTGATGTCGCGACTGGCTTCGAGTTCCGGATTCCGGACTCCGGTCTGGCGGAAGCCTTCGCTGTATTTGGAGTCACCGGAGTCGGCGCGACGGAGTTGTTCTATTACCCGTATTGGTGCCTGGAGAAAGGCTACGCCCGCTACGTTGGCAAGGCGGATGGCAGTGAAGCGTGGGATCGCCGTGCGCGGGGCTGGATCCGCGTCATGCATCTCGACGCGTGGGTGAGCATGGTCGTCTTCACGGTTTCCACCGTGGCGTTTTATGCGATGGGGGCTGCTGTGCTCCACCCGCAAGGCTTGGTCCCGGACAACCAGACGTTGATCGACACCCTGTCCAAAATGTATGTCGGCCCATTTGGCGAATGGACGCGAATTCTGTTCCTCATCGGTGCCGGGGCGGTCCTGTTCAAGACGCTGTATCTCTCGTGTGCCGCGAACAGCCGGTTGATGGCCGACGTGCTGGTGCTGGCCGGGGCTGCGCCGACAAAATCGGCAGAGCACCGGGCTCAGTGGATTCGCCGCTTCTGCCTGGTTTACCCGGCACTGGCACTGTTCTTCTTCCTGATCGCGAAGAACCCCAAGCTGATGGTCACCATCGGCGGCGTCGCGCAGGCCGCCACGTTACCGATGATTGCCTTGGCAACGCTCTACTTCCGCTATCGCAAGATCCAGAAGAGCCTGCAACCGTGGTGGATCACCGACCTTCTACTGTGGATCGCGGTGATCTGCATCCTCGTCGTGGCGGCATACGCCGTGCCGACACAGATCAAATCCATGATCGACACCGCCCGCACCCTGTTCGCTCCGAAGTAACCCCATCCGCTTGCGGTTTCACGCCCCGCCAAACCCACGGCGTGTTGCCTAACCCTGTCATACCAGTCCCAGAATTCAACAGCGCGGCGGGAGCGACTTTGGGGAGGGCGAAGCTCCCGCTGAGCCGCTGATTGTCACAGCGTGTGGAAGCGCTCGCGGCTCAGCAGGAGCTTCGCCCTCCCACGCGCAGCAGTTACTTCACACTGACGAAGTACAACGTTTTCCCATCCGGTGACCAATCGTTCCCGCCGTTGTGGCGATCGGGCGGTTGCCCCACCAGGCGGACCGGTTCTCCCTTTTTCTCGAAGTCATAAACCCATAACTGACCGGGCGTGGTATCGGTTGCTTTCCGCGGGAATGTCAACCGGAGACTGTCCTTCGACCAACCGATGTCCGGGTTGAATTCCTTTGCGCTACAGCACACTTCCAGTTCCGGGGCAAACCCGTCTGCCGAAACGGTCGCGAATTCCGTCGTCCCATCATTGCGGTTGCCAATAAAACACACCCGGCGACTGTCGGGAGACCACTCGGGATTGTGCATGATGCTTCGATACGGGGACTTGCCGTCACCAAACACCGCTTGACGGGTTTTGGCAGCGATGTCGTAGACGATCAAGTCGCTCCCTTTGACATACACCAGCTTCTCGCCATCTGGAGACCACGTAATCGCCCAGCCGTCTCCGTCGATGAGCTGTTCGCGATCCTGCGTCACCGTGCCGATGTACACTCCGCGGGGACCGCCGCGGACCCCGTAACGTGAATACGCAATCCATCCACCATCCGCTGACCACGTGGGCATCGCACCGAATCCCAAGTCCGAGACAATGCCGGTCTTCAGATGAACCAGCAGCAGATGTGCATCGGTCAACGTCTCCCCGTGCTTCCAGCCATCAACGGCGATCCATTGCCCGTCGGGTGACACCTCCGGCGAATTGATGATCGGAAAGTTCGGCACCGACGCCACCCGGCGGAGATTCGTTCCCTCCGCATCGATCGCCATGATCTCAATGATCGGCCCTTCGGTCGCCGGGTTCGTGACCCGAATCGGGTCCAACTCCTCGGCACCGGAAGCGGGGGCCGTCCATCCGCCGCAGACCATCGTAACACTCAGCATCAGACCGAAAGGCTGTCGCATGATGTCCGTCCTTAAATGGGAAACGTCGGGGGAACGTCGAGACCGTTAATACCGGGCCAGATCTTTCGATGTGGCGAGGTTCAGGGACTTCACGATGTTCTGCGCTTCGACGGTCATGAAGCGGAGTTCGCTGCCGATCGCGATGAATTGCCAGCCTTCGGCGATGCGGTGGTTGACCTGATCGACACTTTGCACATGCAGGCCAACGGGAGTGCCGTGCTTCTTGCCGGTCGCGAGAATCTTTTGCAGGGCCGCTTCAAACACTTCCGGCGTGGGGTCGTTGCCGTCTTTGTCGCGCATCTGGAACGTCAGATCGTTGGGGCCGACGAAGATGGCGTCCACGCCCGGAAGGCTATAGATCGCGTCGGCGTTCTCGACTCCCTCCGGTGATTCCGTTTGCAGCACAACGAGAATCTCATCGTTCGCATGCTTGAAGTAATCGCCGGCGGTCGCATCGAAGTTCATGGCGTGCATCGACCCGCCGACGGAACGGTTGCCCGCGGGGGGATACTTGGCGGCGGCGATGGCAATCTTCGCTTCTTCGACGGTGTTGATCATCGGCACGACGATGCCATGCGCCCCGGCGTCCAGCACGCGCTTGATGTAGTCGTGATTCCCCTTCGGCACGCGGGCCAGCACCGTGCAACCGGCGTCGGCAATGGCACCGAACAGCAACCCGGCGTCGGTCCAACCGATCGGCGAATGTTCGAGGTCCACGGTCAGCCACGGAAAGCCGACGCGGGCCATCACGCGGGCGGCAAAAACGCTTCCCAACGAGAGCCACGTCCCCACCTGCGGCTGCCCCGCTTTCAGTGCCGCCTTGACCGGATTCTTACGCATCTGCAATTCCTCGTGTCGATGTAGAATGAACTCGAACCCGCAGTGTCGCCACCGCGTCGAAAGTTCGCAACCCGAAGGGGAAAATCGGCACTTGGTTCTTAAAATGTGGGTCAGTTTTCAAGACGGTTTGCGCGAGTGTTGCGGCGGGTAGATGCGAAGGGCGTTCAGAAAAAGACTAACGCAGACGCAGGAACGGTCGAGGGCGATTCTCGTCTTCCCACACTCCGTGGACGTGAATAACTTCTCTCGCCGATAGGCCACCCCAAAGCACCAAGTATTGCTTAACGGTGTCGCGCGTTCGCGGTGGCGTGTTGTTTCTCATACGCAACAGTGGGCGGTACGCATAGGCAATGCTCTCAGGCTTAACCCAACCGTGGGCGGTGAGCAACATCGCGGGACCGATTGAGAACGCATAAATTGGTACGATGAGCAGCAGCGTAACGGCAGCCACTTTCCATCGTCGTTTCCACGTCCACGGCGCGAACCAGGCGATGCGATTCGGTAGTGACGGCAGTTCTTCCATCCCCGCCACGCTACGCGGAGGAGGCGGGGAGAGTCAATTCGGAATTGGCCAGCAGATTTTCACTTGTTCCCATGCTCCGCGTGGGAACACACGGCCGCGACGCTCTGCGTCGCTAGCGCGGTCATCTTCAGTGACGCAAAGACTACGCAGAGCGTCGATGCCAGACATTCCCACGCAGAGCATGGGAACGAGTTCAATTCCAAAGAAACACCCCGGCCTCCAGATGACAACCGGGGTGCGGGCGAGGCGTTGGTTTTTGTTGCGGAGTTACCCGTGCAGCAGTTCGCGGGCGATGGCGATGCCTGGCGCAGGGCGGCCGTATTCACTGGCGGTGACGCGGGAGAGACCGATGACGTGTCGCCACCGGAACGCGGCCCGTCCTTCGGCGAATTCCTGGCTGACCGTGCGGTAGAACTTCTCCGCGTGCAGCGCACCGTCTTCACTGATGGCGTAGCCACGGAGCAACGAGAAGATCGCCGCCGGGTTCGCATCGCGTTCGGCGTAGGCCGCGGCGGCGGCGCTGGCCAGCGCCTGGTCATTCGCCTTGATCGCGTTGTCCAGCGTCTTCAACACGTCATCGGCCGACAGTTGCCCGGCCGCAGATTTAAGCGTTTCCGTGTGCTCGGACAACGGCCACGGTTGCCACGCCAGGAAATCTCCGCCGCGGGAAGTGCGATCGAACGCCACTTGCCACGCGCCGAGAATCAGACATGCGGCGACATTCCGTGGATTGGCGACCCGGGCCATGTTCCGCCACGCATTCGCCGAATCGCAGCCGTGCACGCCGATCGAGTCACCATGAACGCTGCCCTCGGGCTTGGTGGCTTGGGCTTGTGATTTCGGCCGGCCTTTGTCGCGGAGAATCAACTGGTTCGCGGCGAGTGTCACCGCTTCTCCGACCGCATCCGGCGCGAAGCCTTCTGTCAACGCGGCGGCCACAGCTGCGGCGGCTTCATCGGGTGTCCCCTGGAAGATCGACTTGGCGAGATGTTCGACCCACGCATCATCCGCGGGGGAGGTGCCGAACGGCTTGGAGAGGAGCTTGTACTCGTCGAACAGCTTCGGCAACAACCGGCTGCCGCCGCGGGCGTAGTCGTTGTGCGTGTTCATCTCCGCTTTCACACAGTACCGCACCGATTGCCGCAGCAGCGAATGCGCATGCTCGCGGCCGACGACATCGAGCAGTTCCCACGCTTTGTACGGCATCACCACGCGGTGCACTTCGGTGTTGTCCTGCACCACTTCCAGAATGCTGTTGAACGCCACATCGGGGCCGCCCTGGGCAATCCGCGCGAAGAATTGTTCCGCCTGCGCCTTATCTTTTCCGAGGACGGCTTGATGGAGTTGATCCGTTGTGGGAACCGCAGTTTGCGTGGCATCGACGGCAACCGGCTGCATCTTTTCGGACGCATGTCCGCCGTGTTCTTCGATGCGCGTGCTGTTGCGATGGAGCACTTTCAGGATCGGCAGCAGACTGACCGCGGTCGGCATCTCGCGGGCCATCTTCAACGCGGGAGTCAGGGCCATCATCGTATGGAAGCCGACGTAGTCTTCCCCGGCGAACGTGCGGACATTGGCCAGCGCCGCGCACGCCACGATTTCTTCGAGCGACGTTCCCTGCTTCCAGCGTTCGACAATCAGCGGGAGCAATTTGTCGGCGTTGGTGTCCTGCATCAGGCGGATCAAGGGTTCGCGCGGGCCGAACGAGATTCCCTCCACGTCTCCTTCTTTGGCCCATGCCGGAGCCAGACCGAGATCGAACGCCGTCGCCGAGCCGATGCCAGCAACCACCATTCCACACCCGACATCCGCCAGGAATTCGCGCCGTGAACGAGGAGCCATCGTTGTCGCCTTATCAGAGTGGGGTCGGCGGTCGACGCGCGACGAATAAAGACTCTTCGCCGGGAACGCATCGAAAGCTGTTGATTCGGCGAGCATACCGCAAGCGTGGCGAAAATGTCGAGAAAAATCGCGCAAGGAGGGATGACACCGCATTGCGGGTGGCCCAGACGCCGCTCTGGGAGTCTGGGTTCACAAGAGGGAATCTTCCGTTCCCAGGCAATCGCAGTAGAATGCCTCTCGTAAACCCAGACGCTGCGGACAGCATTGTGACGTCTGAGTCGTGATGTATGAGAGGCGGCGCGTAGGCGATGATCATGCTCTGGCAGAAAGTTGCCGTTTGTTTCTGTGCGTTTCTTGGACTGACGGGGGTTGGCGGTGGGGCTGTGTTGCTGGCATCCATCGCTTACTACAACATCACTGCCGGGCCTATTGAGCCCAGTGGAGGTGAATTTCGTTCGCTCGATCAGATCGCACTGACTTGGCAAAACATTTTGCGAGGGTGTTGCCTCTTGGTCGGTGGCATCACTGGTCTTGCCGCCTCGACGTACTGGTTTAGACGACACCGTAAGCGGGCGGCCGGATTCACCGTGCTGTCAGCTAGCCTCATGTTCGTTGCAACATTCTTGCAGCCGCCCAGTTGATGTGTCTGGGTTCACACGGGGGATCGCATCATTCGCAGGCAATCGCAGTAGAGTGCCTCTCGTAAACCCAGACGCTGCGGACAGCGTCTGGGCCACCCGTAACGAACCGGCATCGAGCAACTTGCCGTCACTTGCGCTCCGGACTGCGATGGACCAACGACGCGGACTTTCTTCGATGGCGTGTTCCGGCGACAATGTGGGGATGAAAATCTCTGTTTCCTCAATGCCACCGGTCTCTCGCGCGCCATGGCAGCAAGCGCTGGCCCGCGCAGTCCGTGATCCCGCCGTGCTGCTGGAACGCCTCGCGCTGCCGCGCGAATTCTTGCCGTCGGCTCAACGCGCAGCCAAGCTCTTTCCGCTGCTCGTGCCGGAAAGTTATCTCACGCGGATGACGCCGGGCGATCCCAACGATCCGCTGCTGCGGCAGGTGCTGCCGCTGGATGTCGAGGCAGAGGCGACATCCGGGTTTACGGTGGACGCCGTCGGTGATGACGCAGCCCAGGTCGCGCCGGGGTTGCTGAAGAAGTATGCGGGCCGGGCGTTGCTTATCACCACCGGCGTGTGTGCCGTCCATTGTCGGTACTGTTTCCGCCGGCATTATCCGTATGCGGAATCTCCGCAGCAGTTGGACGACTGGCAACCCGCGCTGGACGCCCTCGCCGCGGATGAAACGATTCACGAAGTCCTCCTCAGCGGTGGTGATCCTCTCGCGCTGACCGATGCACGATTGTTCGCGCTGCTCGATCAATTGGAAACGATCCCGCATCTTCGCCGGCTGCGGATTCACACGCGATTGCCGATTGTGTTGCCGGACCGCATCACCCCGAAACTGCTCGCACGGCTGACCGAATCGCGACTCACGCCGTGGATGGTCATTCATGCGAATCATGCTCAGGAACTGACCGGAGATTGTGCCGATGCGGTGCGGCAAATCGTCCGCGCTCGGATCAGCACGCTGAATCAAGCCGTGTTGCTACATGGTGTGAACGATTCCGTCACGGTCTTGGTGGAACTCTGCGAACGGCTGATCGATCTCGGCGTCATGCCGTACTATCTGCATCAGCTCGACCGAGTCACCGGCACAGCCCATTTTGAAGTGCCCGAAGAAACCGGTCGCGCTCTGATGGCGGGATTGCGGAAACGCCTGCCGGGCTATGCGGTGCCGCAGTATGTCCGTGAAATCCCCGGTGAAGCCCACAAGACGCCGCTGGTGTAGTCGAGAGTCAAGAGCCCGAAAGCGCCACTTGTCTTCCCCGACCCTCAACTCTCAACCCTGCCCTTGAAAGTCATTCCATGTCCTGCATCGGCGTATTGTTTGCTGTGGAAGCACCCGTTGTTGACGCACTGCGCGAGTTCGATAATGACGATGATCTGCTCGAGTATTTGCAGACGACGATTGAAGAAGATTTCTTCGAGAATCATCCCGATTGGCTCTGCGACATCGGCAAAACGTGGGATGCCATGCACCGGTGTCTCACCGATGGCGACGTTGGCTGGAACAACGGCACGTTCCCGCTCAATCACGCGATCCTCGGTGGTGAGCAACTGTACGAAGAAAACGACTACATCATCAGCCTGAAGGACGCCGAACAGGTCGCCGAGATCGCAGCAGCGCTGGCCAAGGTCACACCGGTCGATTTTCGACGCGGCTATGATCGCATCGATCCCGCCGACTACGACGGTCCGTATGGACTGGATGACTTTCAGATGACGTGGGATGAGTTCGAATCGGTTGTCGATTTCTATCACCGCGCGGCTGAGGCCAAACGACCGGTGTTGTTCACTGTCGATCTGTGAAGGCGAGCTGAGCAAGTTAACAGTCGGTCGCACTCGATCGGCCAGTCTTTCGATGGGCCTCGCGCCTCGCAACGTTGTGAGGCATTCTTGCTTGCCGGATCGGCATCGCTCCCGCCGATGTGGGTCTGCGTTGTACTTTTTTTCTGAACGTCAAAGTCGAAAACCATACGCAGCATTGCGGGTTAAGGCCGCACTTTCCTGCGGTCGCGACCCGCCATCGCTGCCCTCCGACGCCGAGCCCGGTACGCAGATTGCTATTCAGCTCTGCGAGCATCCCGTGTGCATAGGATTTGCTGCGCTCATGGGGTGCCTTGATGTCGTTTGCTCGTATTTTCGAGCGGCTTATTTTCCGGCGAGGCCGTCGTTCTGGCGACGTCCTGCTGGCTATTGTCTCACGGAGTCTGTTCATGCGTGGTTGTGGTGATCGTGTTCGCAGTTCGTCAGGTCGAACCGGGTTCACGTTGATTGAACTGCTGGTGGTGATTGCGATCATTGCCATTCTGATTGCGCTCTTGTTGCCAGCAGTGCAACAAGCTCGGGAAGCGGCCCGCCGCACGCAGTGTCGCAACAACTTCAAGCAGTTGGGACTGGCTATCCACAACTATGAAAGCACTTATGGTCGGATCCCTGCGGCCCGGATGAGTCTCGGCTTCTGCCAGACGGCACCGGCCGGAAATGCCCCGGATCCCAACACGCGGAATGGTCACGGACTGGCTTCGCTGCTGCCGTTCATCGATCAGGGTCCATTGTACAACAAGCTCAATTTCGCCGCGGCTTTCGGGAATCTGGTGCAAACCGGCGGCAATCCCGTTTCACAGCCGAATGCCATCACGTCCGGTCATGCGGCGATCTCGGCGACCTTGATTCCCGCATTCATCTGCCCCTCTGATGCCGGTCCTTCCAGGGAAGTCCCAGCCGGGGTTTACAGCCCGGATCTGGGGGCCGATCCCACGCTGAACTATGCGAAAACGTCTTATGATTTCGTGACACCGGCGCTGTCGCTGAGCCGGTACAACTATCACAACTCATTGACGACCGACACGCGGTACATGTTCGGCGAGAACAGTTATGTCTCCTTCGCCGCTGCGACAGACGGCCTCAGCAACACGCTGTTGATGGCCGAACAAACGTTGCTGACGTTCAACGGCCGGACGTCGGCCTGGTCGTTTGCCGGATGGGTGTCGGTCGGCGTCGATCCGGTCGGTCGCTTCAATACGACGTTCCCTGCGACCGGGATCAACGTCTGGAACTACAACAACAACACCAGTGCCTTGAACAAGACCCCGGGGCGGCGGGCCAGTTGGTACACCTGCGCCAGCGCTCACACCGGGGGAGCCCATGTCGTCCTGGGCGATGGCCGCGTGCAGTTCCTCTCCGAGAACATGGACATCAACACGCTGACGTTCCTCTGCCGTGCGGCGGATGGCCAACGGATGGGTGAATTCTGATCATTCCCCATCGCAGTACCAACAGGATGACATTGGTGTGAGCGGCTGACTGTCGGTCGGCTGCTTGTCAATCCGTTCCCACGATTGCGGCTGGAAGGATTCCGGTCGATTGTTCAGGAGATGTTCACGATCATGCAGTGTTTGCGGACAGGGTGTTTGCTTTTTACCGCGGTACTCTTCGCCGGGTGTGGTGGCGGCGATGGCTTGAAACGGGCTCCCATCACCGGGTTATTGACCCTCGCCGGTGCCCCGCTGGCAGGAGCGTCAGTTGAGTTCACTCCCGTCGGAGCCACTCCCGGCCAAGGAGCGATTGGGATTGCCGATGCGGACGGGAAGTTTGAAGTCATCAGCTCCCGTCGGGGACACGAAGGAATTCCACCCGGAATCTACAACGTTCGCGTGAGTCTGTTCGCGAACCCCGATGGAACTCCTCTGCCGCCAGAAGCGACCCAGGCCGACAACCCGTTTGCCTACGAAGCCATCCCGGCAAAGTACTCCGGAGCAGGATCACCATTGAAAGTGATCATTCCGGAAGAAGGTGGGGAAGTGAAAGTCGATGTTCCCGGCAAGCTGATTCCTCCGCGGAAGAAGAAGTAGCGAATCGTCCGGTGTGGGTGACATCCAAGAACAGCGACTGTGGACGGAGATGGGCTGTGACCTTGCGGCTTGTGGGACTCGGTATCTGTTTGATTACGGGATGCAGTGCCGGGGCTGCCTCATCACCAGTGGTTCCCGTGTCCAAACCGGCGATCACCGCTACCGTGGATGATGTGGCTCCGGGTGTGGTGGAGATCGTCAGCGCGAATGCCCGCCGCAGTGCGGATAACATCATTCACTTTGAAGTGGCGTACAAGTTCACGTCCGGTTCACCCGTCAAGAACTACATGCTGAACTTGACGTTTCCCGGCACTTCCGTGAGCGGCCAGAAGCCGATGGATGCGTGGGAAGTGAAGCCCGAGGGGATCATCAAGACCGGGCTTCCCGTTGCCGATCCCGCCGCAAAGTCGTTTGAAATCACCTTCGCCGAGTCCGATTCCCCTGACCGTGGCTACACGGTGATCTCGAACACGGTCTCCGGAGAAGTGGAACCTGTGCTCACCTCCGCGGCGAAGTGAATGCGCGGAGTCGTGTGATGAATGGGCCTTGGGGCACCTCGCAGCCGTTACCATCTCGACCCGGGCCGGGATCGCAGCTTCAGTTCGGCGGCTTCCCATTCCCAAATTTTCTCCCGCGGGTCGTACTTCACGATCAGTGACCACGGACCACGGGGCCTTGTCACAAAAGAGAGCAAGGCCATCAAGAAGAACGGGACGAGAATCTTGATGAGGGATTCGACGTCTGGCGTAGCGCCATTCCAAATCTCCCAGGCCAGTAGCGCATAGTTACTGAAAATCCACAGGAAGCTGAGTAGCAAGAGCCACCTTTGCAGCGGCCTCGAGGGTTTTATCCAAGCGAGAACCTGTTCGCAGTGCGGACAGAGATAATCGGGGTGGACACCGTTCAGCGATGATGTCCCACGGCACTCGTCCGTCAGTTCGCCGCCGCAGTTCGGGCACTGGAGCGAGGTCATAGGCATCGCTGGTCTTCCCCGAAAACGCCGTTACGACTCCCGCCACGAAGAAATTCTCCCCCGCGGTGAAAAACTTCGCAAGATTTTTCTTCCTGCGGCAACTACCGTGATGAAATGCACGGGCGATGGGCTACCGCCGATGACGGGGCTGCGGACGGAACCGCGTTGTTGTCCCTGCATGGACGGTGGCTGCGGACCGTGCTGCTGGTACGGTCCGGGGAAGCGGCCGCGGTCGACGAGTTGTTTCAAGAACTCGCCGTCGTGGTGATCCGCAAGCCGCCGGTGCAGGTTACGGCTGAGAAGCGTCCCGCGTGGTTGTATGGAATCGCCGTGCGGTTGGCGCTGCTGTTTCGTCGCAAACAGGGCCGCCAACGTCGGCTGCATCAGCGGTTCAGCGACACCGGAGTGGAACGCACGCCTCCGCCGCTCGATCCGCTGGCATGGTTGCTCGCCGATGAGCGCCAGCGGCTGGTGCGGCAATCGTTGTTGAGAATGACTCCGAAGGACCGCGAGTTGTTGGTGTTGAAGTACACGGAGGACTGGAGTTATCGCGATCTGGCCGTCCGGCTGGGGGTGACGGAATCAGCGGTGGAAGCCCGCCTGCACCGTGCCCGCGCCCGGTTGCGGTCAGAACTCGCGGCGTATCAATTACTGGAGTCGACACGATGAGGAATGTCACCTTCGCGGAAGACGACGGCCTCACCGACGAACAGGTGGACCGCCTCGTGGATGGCGAGTTCACCCTCGCCGAGCAACGAGCGCTCATCGAACAGTTGGAAGCGTCACCCCACCGTTGGCGGCGCGTGGCGCTGGCGTTTCTCGAAGCGCAGGCGCTGCGACAAGCCTGTCACCACATGACCGTGACTGTCCCCGAAACCATGCCGGCAGCAGCGGCAACGAAAGGCGCGACGCTCCAAACAAACATGACACGGATGGTCACCACGGCGGCAGCCATCCTGCTGGCGTTCGCGTTGGGATTGTGTGTCGAGCCTCCGTGGTCGAATCCAATTGCTGCCGTGCCAACGGTAGCGCAAGTGGAACCGTCGGCGGACTTACGAGAATCGGCATCCAATCCCGTCGTGGAAACCGTCCCGGTGTCCATTGGGTACGGGAACGGCGCGTTCTCCGATCCGGTGCCAACCCCCGTGGTGAATGCGTCCTCCCCCGAAGGCCAGGCATGGTTGCGCTCCAGTCCGGGTGTCTCCGACCGGTTGCGAGAACTGTTGCGTCGGCACGGGCAGAAACTTCAGGAACGTCAGGAATGGGTGGAAATCGATCTCGCCGACGGTCGGCGCGGTTATCTCCCCGTACAGGAATGGACGGTCAGTCCCGTCAGTCTCGCCGATTTTCGATAAGTGACTCACACAGCCCGGAGCGCCAGCGACGGGAGACTTCCGCAAGACAGGACTCCCGTCGCTGGCGCTCCGGACTGTGTGAAGACCGTAAATCACCATCGACGATGGATCGTCGACGTGAAGTCTCTTTCTCAGGAGTGATTGTGATGTTGAGAACGATGTTCGTGTTGTGCGCGTTCGTGATCGGAAACGGGTTGTCGTTGCCGATGGTGCAAGCCGATGAACCGGCAAAAGTCCGGTTCAATGCCGTGCTGGTTGATGATGTGAATTCCGAGGTTCCGAGTGGAAAGACGCCGGAGAACGCTCCCCGGTTGGAGTTGGTCGGTTCGAGTCACTTCGCCTTCGTCGATGCCGGACCGCAAAGCAAGTACTGGATTGGTTTAGGATGCGAACTCGCCACAGATGCGCTGAAATCGCAGCTCGGGTTGACGGAACAGCAGGCGCTGCTGGTGACGATGGTGGCGGAGAACAGCCCCGCGAAAACCGCCGGGTTTCAAGAGCACGATGTCATCACCACCGTGAAGCTCGGCGAGGAAAGCCAACCACTCGACAGCGTGGCGACCCTCACAAAGATGGTGATCAAAGCAGAGCAGAAACCGTTGGTGTTGTCAGTAGTCCGGCAAGGGAAGCCCCGGGATCTCACCGTCACGCCGATGGAACGCCCGCAGCCCAAGGAAGATGTGTTGGTACGGAATGTGACCGACTTCAATATCGCCGTGGCTCCGCCGGGAGCCCCCGCGAATCCCGAGCGCGTCCAACTGTTGCTGCGCGAATTGCAGACCGCGATCAGCGGGCAACCACAGCCGACCACGATTCACTTCACCGGCCCGGTGGTCGCGCCACATCCCGTTCCGGCTCCACCGGGAGTGCCGCATATTGTGGTGATGACGAAGGCCCAACTACCGGATGATGTGACAGTGACAATCTCCAAAACGGGCAAGGAGCCCGTCCGGATTCAGTATCGGAAAGGGGAGTCCAATTCGTGGGGAGCGACCGAGACGGAAATCCACACGCTGCCCCCCGAAGGACGCAGCGCCGTGCAAGCGGTCCTCTCGGCGTTACATCACGTCTTGCCACCGGCGTCCGGCGCCCTTTCGCTGGCGATCTCGGGAAATGCTGGTTCACCGCCGCAAGTGATGAGGTCGGATTGGCCCGTTCCCTTTGTCCACAAGATCGAACCAGGAAAAAATGAAGGCGGGCATCGCATCACCAAGGAGTTCAAAGGATCCACTACGGCGACCGCCACCATCCCCCCCCCGAAAAAAGGACTGCCGGAAGACGCCGCGGGGCAATTGCAGGCCCTCGAAAAGCGAACCGATCTGATGCAGAAGCAATTGCAGGAACTGATCCACATGACGAAGCAGCAGGACGCCCTGCGCAAGGAACTGCAATCCCTGCGGGAAACGCTCGAAAAAATCAACAAATAACCATCCTCACGAGAAAATCTCCCCGGAAGCCCAGGGTTTCTGAACCCTGGGTCTCCTCATTTCCCGAGCAGAACTCTCCTGTGCGCCAACCACGGATTGCGGTATCACTCCCGGTTCAGGGAGTCGGATCATGAACGGAAAAACGCTCAACAGTCGCTCGGCAGCCCTCGGTCTGTGGACCGCGCTGGCCCTCTGCACCACAGTCGTGGCGTCGCGGCGACTGTCCGGAAACTACACCGGGCCACTGCCGTCGGGGGCCCTGTTCGTCGCCGTGATGCTCGCAGGAGCCACATCCCTCACTGCACTCTGGCTGTTTCGTCGGAACCTGCCCCGAACGGAAAAATCACCCCTCGACTGGCTGCCCGAAGGAATCGCATGGGGCTTGCCGACGTTATTTGCCTTCGTCATCGCCGCGGGGGCCACACCGGGGCAAACGGGAGGGCTACTCGGCCTTGCAGGGATCGGAGTGGTTCTGCTCGGCGTGGCGGTTCTCGAAACCACCGCGTGGTGGAAGAGCCAATTTGAGCCGGTTGTCAACCGGGAATGTGAGGTTCCCGCCGAGCCGCAATCGCTCGACAACGCCGTGACAATCAGCGGCTCAGCGGGAGCTTCGCCCTCCCTGTTTGCGGACGAGCCGACCGTGGACGAGCATGCCGATGAAACGACCACGCAGTGGATGACCCGTCGTGAAGAACCAGACGGCGAGGCGATTGAAGGCACCATCCGCGTCCATTTTGCCCCCGGACAGCGTGAAGTGGTGGTGCATGTGACGTTCTGCCCGCCGTTGTTGACGCTTCCCGAAGTTGAGCTGGAATGTGTCGATGGCGACGACTGGCAGATCAAAACTGAGGCAGCGTTGCCCTATGGCTTACGAATTCAAGTCCGCCGCAGCACAGCGGTTACGCTGGAACAAACCGGCCGGATCGCCTACCTCGCCACTTCCACCGGTCGCTCCAAAGCGGCGTGATCCCCCGCTGTGCGGTTTCGCGCCCCGCGCTGAACGATTCCCAGTAATGTCGGCGGACACTGCGACCAGTTCAGCGCGGGGCGCGAAACCGCAAGCGATCATCGGGCGATTGTCTCCAATTCACTCACCGTCCGAATCAATCTCGATCGCCACGGCGTCGTACAATCCCCCCGGTTCTTCGTCCGCTTCCCACGTCAATTCGATCCGTAACCGGTTGCGATGTTGCAACTGGTTGAGGCGGATCGGTAACCGTACCGCGGCTCCCTTTGCGGTGAACTCGTCGAGCGGTTGCTCATTCAACCATGCCCGTCCGGTGCCAGACACGCCGGTCAGCACGATCGCCAACCGGTCATCTTCGGTCAGATTGGTTGGTTGATGAAACCAGCGGGAGAATGTGGCGGTACCGATGTTTGATCCGAACAGCGCTTGCCACCGTTGAGGCAGGGTCACCGACCGGATTTCCCCGGATTCCAATGGATCGGGCCACGGACCGGTGACGTCCCACGGGCCTCGGAGATGAATACGGTGACTCGGCATCGCGTCATTATCAGCCAGAAGCCCAGGGAATGCATTCCCTGGGAGGCTGCGGAATTCGTCTTGTCCGAAATTCGCCTTTTGCCATAATGCCGCAGCATGCCGAGGGTGCAGACTTTCACCAGACGTCAGAACCGCATCCGGATTTCCGAAACTCAAATCTGGAAGGGCGGTTCGCTGGATGCTTATGGGGACCATCGATATACTTCGGGAAAGCCAACGCTGCCACAAGGTATATGGACAGTCCACGTTACGAAGTCGGACCGATGACGAACTGCCCACGGAATGCAGAACGCCAACCGGCCCGAGTCGTGACCCGGCTCTCGGCGCAAGGATGCAGTCGCTGTGTACGATAGCTCTCCCGCCCCCAGGGTGACGCCGATGGAGTCGATGCTCGCTGATCCGCCGCGCACGGCGTTAGGACGCTCGATGTTGATCGACGCTTCATCCGATGCCGCGCCGACCAAATCGTGGTCTCAGCGAACCCGTTCCTTGCTGGGCGTGCAGATTGTCGCCACAGGTTCTTACCTTCCCGAAACGATCATCACCAACGCCGACCTGCAATCGCGTTACGGATGTGACTCTTCATGGATTGAACAACGGACGGGGATCCTCGCCCGCCGCTACGTTGCCCCCGAACAAGCCACCAGCGATCTCTGCATCGAAGCCGCCAAACGCGCTTTGCGGGCGGGCAACATCGACCCGCGGCAGATCGATCTCGTCGTCGTTGGCACCTTCACCCCCGATTATCAATGTCCCACCACTGCCAATCTCGTACAGGATGCGCTCGGCATCGATGCCCCCGCGTTTGATGTCCATGCCGCCTGTTCGGGCTTCGTGTATGCCATGACGACGGCGGCCCAGTATGTCGCCACGGGCAACAGCAAGATGGCCCTCGTCATCGGCGGGGACACCAACAGCCGGATTGTGAACCCCGCCGATCAGAAGGTCGCGCCCCTCTTTGGCGATGGTGCCGGGGCCGTATTGATGACCAAAGGAGACCCACATCAGGGTCTCGTTTGTTATCAGATGGGTTCCGATGGCAGTGGTGGCAGCATGCTCGATCGCAAAAGCGGCGGCAGCAAATCGCCCCTCACACACGCTACGCTCGACGCCGGCGATCAATACCTGCAAATGGACGGCCGCAACGTCTTCAAATGGGCGGTCCGGGCCGTCACCGAAACCATCGAACTGGTGCTGCGAAAAAGCGGCCTGGGTGTGAACGACGTCTCGCTGTACGTCCTGCATCAGGCCAACATCCGCATCATCAACTATGCGATGGAACAACTCGGCATCTCAAACAGCCGGGTGTTCAACAACCTCCAGCAGTACGGCAACACGTCAGCGGGCTCGATTCCCATCGCCCTCGACGAAGCCTACCAGCGCGGCCTCATCCACCGCGGCGACACCGTCCTCATGAGCGGCTTCGGCGCCGGATTGACCTGGGGCACGGCGCTCTACCGCTGGTAACGCCGTAGGGTGGGCTCTGCCCACCTTAATGTGAGTCGGCAAATCAAGATGGTGGGCACAGCCCACCCTACATGATTCCACATGTCCGTAATGATCGCGAAACCTCGACGTCCCTGGCTCGCCGCACTGCTGGCGCTGTTGGGTGGACCGCTCGGGCACATGTATGGCGGTTGTCTGCTGCGTGGCCTTCTGATCTGGGTGACAGGAGTGATTTTCGTCATCCTGATCTTGATCGCCATTCATTTCACACCTGGTCCGATGGGAATCATTCTCACTGTCATCTTCTCTGTTGGCTTTGAGTTCTTCTTAATTGCTGATGCGTACCGAATGGCGAAACTCCGGAGCGGATTGCCGCTTCGTCGCTATCAGAGGTGGTGGCTCTATGTGCTGGCCTACCAGCTTGTGGATTTAAGCCGTTTGGTATCGGCCGATCGAATTGCCCCAGCGGGCGAGTGTGAACGGGTTGAGGAATGTTTCCGGGGTGGTGCGGGGCCTGGGGTGCCATGTTGGAAGTCGGGACCAGGCTTTCAGGA
>JBGSUN010000105.1:0-6429 GCA_041753475.1 Planctomycetaceae bacterium
CTGAAAGCCTGGTCCCGACTTCCAACATGGCACCCCAGGCCCCGCACCACCCCGGAAACATTCCTCAACCCGTTCACACTCGCCCGCTGGGGCAATTCGATCGGCCGATACCAAACGGCTTAAATCCACAAGCTGCTAACCGTGGCGATGTCTGGCTGGTCGATCTCGGCTTCGTCGCGAAGACCCGCCCTTGTTTGGTGTTGAGCATCCCCGCACAGGAACTGACTGATCGTGCGCTGGTGACTCTTGTGGCGCACACGACGAGCACGCGCGGATCGCAATTTGAAGTGGCACTCGACGTCCGCTTTCTCAAAGCAGGGGCCTTCGACACGCAGAATTTACTCACCATCCCGAACGTAAAAATGGTGCGGAAACTCGGATCGTTGTCTCCGGAACAACTCACCGAAGTCGAGTCGGCGGTTCGTCATTGGCTGGGCTTGTAGGATTATCTCAAATGGATTGTCCGCATGGTTTGATGAGACCCACCATCATGTTTCACGAAGACAAATACGGCCTTCCATCGCGCCGACAGTTCATTCGGCGTGTTGCCGTTTCGCTGGCAGCAATCCCGACAGGAATCGCTGCTCTGCGCGCCGATGACAAACCCGCCGCGCGCAAACCCACCCTCTTTCAACACGCGTGCATGACGCTGTCCTACAGTGCGTTCCCGCTGGAACGGGCGCTGACCGGCATTCAGTCCGCCGGTTACAAGTTTGTGGCGTGGGGGGTGACGCATCGGGAAGCGAACGGTGAGCGAATGCCGGTAATGCCGGAAGATGCGTCACCGGAACAGGCGAAAACATTGGCGAAACGGTGCCGTGATCTTGGTCTCGAACCGGTAATGATGTTCTCCACTGTTTACCCCGAACATCCGCGCGGGTTGACCGTGCTGACACAACGCATCAAACAAGCCGCGGCCGGAGGCATCGGGCAGGTCCTCACGTTCGGTCACACTCAAGGCGGCAACCGCAAACTGTGGGTCGAACGCTTCAAAGCCCTCGGCCCGATCGCGAAAGATCACAACGTCACCCTCGTCGTCAAACAGCACGGCGGCGACACCGGCACCGGGGAAGCCTGTGCCGAGATCATCCGCGAAGTGAACCATCCGAACGTCTTTGTGAACTACGACGCCGGCAACGTGATGGATTATCTGGACGTCAACCCGGTGCCGGACGTTCAGAAGTGTGCCCGCGAGATCCGCAGCTTCTGCATCAAGGACCATCGCAACTGGCCGAAAGACGAAGACTGCGGCCCCGGTTTTGGTGAGATCGACCATTATCGCCTACTGGAACCGGTCGCCTTCACCGGCCTGACGATGCCGCTGGCCTACGAGAACATCTTCGCCCCACTGGTCCCACGGCCGACGACACCAGAGGGGATTGACACCCTGGCCCGTCGTGCTCGGGAGTATCTCGAAACGGTGATCGCCGGTCTGCAACGGGAGATTTGATGACAGAGGGTGGCGAAACCATCCGCGGGGAAGCTGACCCTCAGGCCCACAGCGTCGTTTTATTTTTCGTTGCTACAGACGGAGGGAAGAGATCCACAGATTACGCAGATGGACACAGATTCGGAGAGAGAATGCGAAGAGGAGAACCACGGAAGAGACGGAAGAAGAGGAAAGAGAAAGAAAGACGGAGTGATTTCAGAGAGAGCAGACACCCCACGTGTATTCGTCTTTTTCATGCTCTCTGTTCCGCCTTTTTCCGTGTCTTCCGTGGTCCCCTCTCTTCCGTCTTTTAATCTGTGTCCATCTGTGAAATCTGTGGACGCACTGGGATTTTCTTTCTTCTTGCACGGTCGAAAATCATCGACGAGATCCACATCGCCATTCTCAATGGCGGCACGATCGCATAAACTGTCGTTGATCGCTTTCCTGTCGGGCACCAAGAGTCGTCACCATGAATTCCTCTCTGTATCCCACGACGATGAACCGTCGCCACATGTTGACCGCTGGCGCAATGGGGCTGGGCGGCTTGACACTGGCGGGACTGTTGCGGGCGGAAGACGCCTCAGGAATCCGGTCGTCGAAGAAAGCCATCATCAATGTCCATCTCGACGGTGGTCCGCCGCAGATGGACTTGTGGGATTTGAAGCCCGAGTCCCCGGTCGAAATCCGGGGCGAGTTCCAACCGATCGCGACGTCGGTCCCCGGAATCGAAGTCTGCGAGCTCCTGCCCCTCATCGCACAACGGGCCAAACAGTTCGCCTTCATCCGTTCTTTGGTCGGTTCCGCGGGAGCGCATGACGCTTTTCAATGCCAATCGGGTTTCAACTCGAAAGACCTCGATTCGCTCGGCGGACGTCCGGCGATGGGTTCAATCGTCTCCCGGTTGCAGGGTTCGCCGAGTGATCCAGCTCCGCCGTTTGTCGACCTGTATCAGGGGCGGCCACTGGTCCGCAATAGCGCCCGGCCTGGGTTTCTGGGACCGTCCTATCAGGCGTTTCGGCCCGATATCTCCGCGCTGTTTGAAAGGCCATTGGAAGCGGGAATGGTCAACGAACTAAAAGCCAAAGGGGCCAACCACTCCGTCAGCCTGACACTGAATGGCCAACTCACACTCGACCGCATCGGCAACCGCACGGCGTTACTGCACGGGTTCGATCGATTACGGCATGAAATCGATACCTCAGGCATGATGGATGCCATGGACCGCTTCACCCAACAGGCAATCGGCATTCTGACATCGGGACGACTGGCGGAAGCGCTCGATCTTTCGCGGGAATCCCCCGGCGAAATCGCGCGCTACACCCTGGAAGCATCAACATCCGCCGAGGCCGTGCAGTTCACGACGGCTGATCGCCCCGATGCCGTAAAGAAGTTCCTGCTCGCACGGCGGTTACTCGAAGCGGGCGTGCGCGTGGTGAATATCTCCATCAGCGACTTTGATACGCACTCTGCAAACTTTCCGCGATTGCGGCATTTACTTCCCATCGTGGATCGCGGCTTGTCTGCACTGGTGGATGATCTGACCGAACGCGGCATGCTCCAAGACGTGACGATCGTTGTCTGGGGCGAGTTTGGACGAACGCCGCGGATTGATCCAAAGACGGGGGGCCGGCATCACTGGCCGGCCGTCGGACCCGCGCTCATCGCCGGGGGTGGTCTGCGGACCGGGCAAATCATCGGTGCGACCGACCGGACCGCCAGTGTTGCCGTCACGCGCCCGGTGCATTATCAGGACATCTTTGCGACGCTCTATCAGACGCTGGGAATCGATGCCCGCACCACGACACTGATCGACACCCACGGTCGTCCCCAATATCTTCTGGACCGCGGCGCGCCACTGCCGGAACTGGCCTGAAGCCAGCTTCAGGCGTAGGGTCCGCCTCGGACTCGGCCCGTGTCTTCTCGATTCCTGGCCGCATCTCTGAGACGATTCTCGGACACGAGCGAAGCCTTTGGTATCCATCCATGTCCGCTTCTGCACGACAACGCGTCTTTGCGGTCTTTTCGTTGCGTGCTATCTTGTTAATGTGCCAGTTCAGGCAAGTGTGAAGGAATGGATTGATGAGTTGGCGACAGGTAGCGCACTGGTTAGGGCGGCCGCGGTCACGACGGACTTGGTTGCAGGAAGCCGCGGCAGGGGCAGCGATGTTACTTTCGGCGCGGGGACTGGAAGCGGCCGACGGGCGCGGCAAACGGGTTATTATCGTCGGTGCCGGCTTTTCCGGTCTGGCCTGTGCGTATGAACTCAAGGCCGTGGGTTATGACGTCCAGGTGCTTGAAGCTCGCTCCCGGGTCAGCGGACGCTGCTGGTCACTCAACGAATTGATTCCCGGAAAAAATGTCGAAGCCGGCGGAGAACTGATCGGCAAGAACCATCCGACACTGCTGGCCTACATGGAGAAATTCCGCCTTGAGTTGATGGACATGGGTGAAGCCCCGGACGATTTTGTCGCCCCGGTCATGTTGCAGGGCAAACTGTTGACCGCCGCTCAATTGGCGAGCATCGAAAAAGAAGTCACCGAGACTCTTGATGCCATGACGCGCGAAGCCGAAGCGGTGGTGATCGATGAACCGTGGCTCACCCCGCGAGCAGACGAGTTAGACCAGATGTCGACTCGGACCTGGATCGAACGCCGCAAGATTTCTCCGTTGGCAAAACGACTGCTGCACTCCGAATTCGCCGCGGACAACGGCGCGGCGACCGAAGACCAAAGTCTGCTCGGCAATCTCGCCCAGATCGCCGGAGGGGGACTCGATCGTTACTGGCCAGACACGGAGGTTTACCGCTGCCGCGGGGGAAACCAGCAGATCGCCCAGAAGTTCTTGCAGGAAGTGGGCCGGGACCGCGTCCATCTGCAACGGCCGGTAAAACGGATCGAATACGATGACCTTGGAGTCCGAGTCACCGACACCACCGGTCGGGTCTGGACCGCAGACGATGTCGTGCTGACTGTCCCGCCCTCGGTCTGGCACAAGATCGAAATCGAACCAGCGCTCCCTGCGGTCTTGAAGCCGCAGATGGGGACGAACATCAAGCAATTGAGCGTGGTCCGCAGTCGCTTCTGGGAATCGCAGAAACTCGCGCCGGATGCCAAGACCGATGGCCCGATTTCCCTCACCTGGGATGCGACCGACGGGCAAACCTATAAAGAGGGCGATGCCGCGTGTTTGACCGCGTTTTCGGGTGGCCCGGCCGTGGACCTCTGTCGCAAACTCCCGCCGGACGACCGCAGTGCGATGTATGCCCGCGAGTTGGAAGCGCTGTATCCCGGCTTTCAGAAAGCCTTACAGCGCGAGGCGTTCATCGATTGGCCCAGTGACCCATGGTCGCTCGGCAGCTATTCCTTCCCGGCACCAGGGCAAGTGACCGCCCACGGTCCGTTGCTTCGCAAGGGCTTCGGCCGATTGCATTTCGCTGGGGAATACACGTGCTACAAGTTCGTCGGCTATCTCAACGGTGCGCTGGCTTCCGGAGCGGAACTCGCCGCACGCTTAGCAAAGCGCGACGGAGTCGCATGAACTCCGCTCGCCGCTCGACAGATCTCCATGCCCTCTCAAAGCGTCTCCGTTTGTATGGCCCTCCACGGCCAGAGATACTTCCTTTAGCGAGGAATGCGTCGTGGCTGGTATCGCAATCTCGCAGGAATTGAACCACCTTCCCTGAGATTCCGCTCGACAGTTCGTCGAACCATCTCTAGCATGAAAGTGACAGGCCAATAGATCCCCTTCATGGGGCCTGTGCTGGTTGCGTTCTGCAACGAGTGAGATTTCAAGAAGCAAAACCAACCGAGGCAGGGCCTCCCGGAGGGCAACGTGTTGCCGAAACTGGGTCTCGGTGCGTGGCTGTGCCGTCCCGCCGTTCGTGGTGTGTTCTGGACGACGGCCGTACTCACCGCCGCCATTGCCGGCGTGTGTGCCCGTGAACGAATTCTCCAACTCGCCGATCGGTGGGATTCTCCCCAACCCATCATTGACCGTTCCGCCGGAACACTGTTTATCGCCGGGGGCGGCCGGCTTTCGGAAAACCTCAAACGTGAATTCCTTCACCTGGCAGGCGATGACCAGGCACGCATTGTCGTCATCCCTGGTTGCAGTGTGGAACCCGGTGGATTGCAGGAATATATCGACGATTGGAAACTGCTCGGCGTGACCGACGTCTCGGTGCTGCATGCCGATTCTCGATCGATCGCCGAACCACCGCAGTTCTCGGAGTCACTCGACACCGCGACCGGCGTCTGGCTCAGTGGGGGCGCACAGACGTGGTTCTCCGCCTGGTATCGGGGCACGAAGGTCGAGGAACGGCTCCGCGGTGTCTTGCGGCGCGGCGGTGTGATCGGCGGGACCTCGGCCGGGGCTTCGGCGATGTCCGATGTGATGATGGCCGGCGGTCGTGGTGAACCAGTCGCCGGCAAGGGACTCGCGCTCTTTCCCGACGTGATTGTCGACCAGCACTTTCTCAAGCGGAACCGCATCGCCCGGATGATGAAGCTGCTCGATCAGCATCCCGACCACATCGGCATCGGCGTGGACGAAGGAACGGCTCTCATCGTCGAACTGAGCCACGGCTCACTGTCGGTCAGCGGAGCATCTTACGTGATGGCGTATGTGCCGAAGACGACAATCGGTGAACCCCGGCTGGAGGTCCTCAAACCGGGCGATCACACCACCCTTGCGGACTTGCGCAATCCTGAGGCCGCAATCGTCCCCGGCTGGATCGCCGAGTCAATCCTCTCCGGCGAGTAAATGGGTCTGCTCCCAATTTTCGCTTTTCGGTTTCGCGCCCCCGTACTGAATTGTTCCGTGGCTCCAACCTCCCACAATTTTCACAATTCGCTCTTCCTTATTGCTCCTCAGGAAGTTAAAGCCGCTTGTCGGAGTCGGAAGGGGAGCTTGGTTTTGCGGATGTAGCCGGCGACACGGGTCGGGTGGTGGTGTTTGTTTCGGAGGGCGGTCGCGGTGGCCAGTTCGAGTTCGGCGAG
>JBGSUN010000106.1:0-40656 GCA_041753475.1 Planctomycetaceae bacterium
CGCCTTTGCCGGCCGCCCCTTTGACTCCCTGCTGCTGTCCGAGCTGCCGCCGGGCGTCGACGCGTGCGGCGAGAACGGGGAGTTCCACACTTTTGTGTACGATGCCCCCGTGTTCGGGCGCGCCCTGGACATCCACACTGGTCCTGCTGAATATGATGATGCCGATACAAGTACGAATGACGAACGACTGAGATCATGAACCGTATTTTTCTTCCCTTGTGCAGTCTGAGCGTGATCTTTTTGATGATCACGTTTGTGCTCGGTTTGCAGATTGATGACCCGAAGGTGCTCGATCGCGCTGTGCAGGCCGGCGTGCAGACGCACTTTCTGTCGGCGCTCGGGGCTCTCTTCTTCGCGACACTGGTGCATGCCATCGTGTTGACCTACTTCATGGGGACCGGACGGTGGCTGGAAGAGACATCGAGTGCGTATCGCTTGTCTTCCGCGGCATACCACGAGAGCAAGGCGATCAAGTATCGCGTGATTCCAGCGATGGTGGCATGCTTCGCGCTGCTGGTCATCACAGGGGCCTTCGGAGCCGCGGCCGATCCGGGATCGCCGGTGCAGTTTCAGGGCTGGCTCGGCATCGCTCCGGTCGTCTGGCACCGTTCACTGGCGATCATCACCCTGCTGGCCAACGTCGCGGTCCACTTCATCGAATACACAGCCCTGTTCCGCAACGGCGAGTTGATTGAAGGCGTGATGAGCGAAGTCCGTCGCATCCGGCAGGAAAAAGGACTGGCGGTGTGATTGGTCCTTTGTCGGTGGTCCGTTGTCCGTGGTCCGTTGTCCGTGGCGACGACGGCCTTCTCATGTCCTTCAATTTGCAATTTTCATTTCCTAATTTCTAATTGCCAATCTCCTTCCGTGTGATGGTCCCCATGTCGACCGATGCTTCCGAGTTCGCGGTCCGCTTCCCCGAGACGTTGAGCGTCTTCGAGCAGGGTCGTGAACGCGGCTTGCATCGCGGGATGCAGTTGTGTGTGCTGCGATATGGTGACGTGGAAGCCGACGTCGCGCTCGGTGATGCCGCAGACGGCGTACCAATGCGCACTGAGCACCGCGTGTCATGGTTGTCGGCCGGGAAACCGCTGACCGTGGCAGCGTGGGCCCGCTTCTGGCAGCGCGGGACCGTGGGACTCGATGACTCCGTGTCGCTGCTCATCCCCGAATTCGGCAATCGCGGCAAAGAGCCGATCACCTGGCGGCATGTGCTGACTCACACGGCCGGATTAAGAAATGTCGATCACGGTTGGCCCGATGTTTCCTGGGATGAAACGATTCAACGGCTCGGCTCGGCGTCTCTGGATGACGGAGCCGTCGTGGGTCAGACGCCGGGTTACCACACGGCGTCCTCGTGGTTCCTGCTGGGCGAAGCGCTGCAGCGACTGAGCGGCGAATCTTACGCGACCGTGATGCAACATGAGGTGTTCAATCCGCTCGGAATGACAGCCTCCGTGGTCGCAGTTCCAGAGGGGACCACCGCGGAGGATGATGTTCCACTATATGAGCGCGTGCAGGGCGAACTGCGCGATCTCGGTTGGCATCAACCGCCGCGACTTACCCGTCCCTCACCGGGAAGCAGCATGCGCGGGCCGATCCGTGAGTTGGCTCGGTTCTATGAGGCCTTGCGGGAGAACGATGGTGATTGGCTCACCCCGCAGACCGTCGCCGCGCTCACGGCCCGGCATCGTGTGGGGGAACTCGATCTCACACTCGGCCACGTTGTCGATTTTGGCCTCGGCTTCATTATCGATTCCAACCGCTACGGCGTGGACACCGTTCCCTATGGCTACGGCCGTTATTGTTCGCCGCGCACGTTCGGTCATGGCGGGGCACAGTGTTCGCAGGGATATTGCGACCCGGAAGCGGGGCTGGTGGTGGCATATGCGTTCAACGGGCGACCCGGTGAGGGGCAACACCAACGGCGGGCGCGGGCGCTGAACGAGGCGATATATCGGGACTTGGGATTGGTGGCACTGTGAAGCGGTTGGCGCGGGGCGCGAAACCGCAAGCGGACGAATGAGGGCCGAACCCATGATTAGGAGTGGTGCAGGGTCGCGAAGCGGTCGAAGCCGAATTCTTCCAGCCGTTGTCGCAGCATTTCCGACCGTTCGGCTTCCGTTAGTCCGTTCATCACGCCGAGGAGCACACAACCCATCACAATGCTGGAAACCTGCACGACGCTGAGGGGTAACCGGTCGGGTCGCAAGTCGGCGTAGATTTCTCGCGACGTGCAGTACTCGCCGAACTTTCGCCCCTGATACAGCAGCGCGACGCCGCAGAAGTCGGGGCTCCATTCATAATCGAACGGGCCATACTGAATCTGGCGGTGCGTCACCCAGAAGCGTGTGCCGTCCAATTGGATGGAATGTGCGGCCGCCACGATCAGATACTCCCGACACGTCTCCTCGTGCCTGACTTGGCCCGAAGTTGAGCCAGAGCCGATTGTGCCCGCGACCGTCAAACCGAGCAAGACCGGTTCCCCTCAATGCAATCACCCGAAAATCCGCAACACGATACGGATGTTGACAGGCTGTCGGCACAGAAGACGCGGTGGAAATTGACGAAACAAGCCTCGGCACTTTATCGTCGATCCTTTGGACTCTGGCTCGCGAGAACCCGTTCGGTGCCGACTTCAGCACAATCCACGATGTCGGTTCCTGATCGCTCTGGCGTGACGGAAGCTCCCACCCCAGCGCGCGTGGCTCCTCCGTGGGGATCGATCGTCATTATTATCGTGATGATTCTCGGCGGGCTGGTGCTCGAAACCACGGATGGCCGGCATGTTCACCTGCGCGGCTGGCCTCAGACCGTGCTGCCGGAGATTTGTTGGAGTCAGCGCTGGTTAGGCTGGTCGTGCCCATTGTGCGGGGCGACCCGTAGTGTCATTCTGCTGGTCCGCGGGCAGTGGACAGAGTCCTGGAATCGGCAGCCGGCGGGAGTGCTGGTGCTCCTGGCGGCGACGATTTCTGCAGGGATTTCGTGGATCGGCTATGTTCGGGGACCGAGGTCCGGGATGACGGTTTCGGTGCTGACGCAGTCGCTTTGGGTGGGAATCTTCATGATTCTCGTCCTTCGGCATGCCTGGATCGCCGCGGGGTGGTCCGAATCGGCGTCAAAATTGCCTCGAACTCATGCTTCCGCCCCCGCAGTCCGATAAATCGCACGCCGCGGTTTGCCCTTCCCGAGATGAGAAATTGGAAATGGTTGGCCGCGCCTGCTTGACAAGGTGGAGAAACTTGACTATCCCATCTGCCGTTCTATAGTTACGGTCACCTGTGCCGCTGACTGGTAGAAGGCACAATGCAATCGCCGGGGTCACGATGGTCCGGGCGGTTGAACGACATTGTGGGCAGGGTGATTCGTCGTGTTTCGCCAGCCAGTATTCCCGGTTGAGATCGAGGTTGTTTTGCCATGACCACTGTGTTGCTCGACGAAGAATGCTTCGCCGGCTGGTTGCCTGAATCCCTTCAAACGGGTTGGGCTCCGACGCCTCGTCTGGCTGCCGACGATGAGGACGAATATATCGAAGACGAAGACGATGAGGCGGAAGGCTTCGAGGAAGAAGAGTTCGAAGACGAAGACGTCGAAGAACTCGATGACCTCGATGGCGACGACCTCGACGAATTCGATGATGACGAATTCGAGGACGAGTTCGACGACGACGACGATCTCGATGACGACGATGACGATCTCGATGATGACGACGACGAAGACTACTAGTCGGCAGTCGCGTTCTCATGCCCTGCGCCGTCGTGCTCTAATGAGTCTTGGCGTTGATGCGTGAGTCGTGATGGTATTGATTTCAGGCCTGTCGTGCTCCGGCCGACAGGCTTTTCCCTTTCCATTGTTCAGATTCCGGTGGGGATCGCGGAGGAGCAAGCGGGACCATGCACGGAATCTGGGAAGAAGTCCAAGCCGCTGCGGAGATGATCCGCGGTCGATGGCCCGGCGCTCCGGTCGCAGGCATGATCCTTGGCACCGGCTTGGGGGGCCTCGCCGATCAGATCGATCAGCAGGCCGCAATCCCCTACGGCGAGATTCCGGGATTTCCTGAATCCACGGCGCCGGGGCACGCCGGGCGGTTAGTCTGCGGCACTTTGCGGGGTGTCCCGATCATCGCCATGGAAGGTCGGTTCCATTACTATGAGGGGTATTCCCTGCAACAAGTGACGTTCCCCGTGCGCGTGATGAAAGCGCTGGGGGCGAAGCTGCTGATCGTCACGAATGCGGCTGGGGGGATCAACCCGCAGTTGGATCTGGGCGGACTGGTCCTGATCGAAGATCACATTAACCTGCTGCCCGATAATCCACTCCGAGGCGTGAATGACGACCGGCTGGGACCGCGCTGGCCGGATCTGTGCGCTCCGTACACGCGGTCGCTGATTGACCTGACGCGTGAGAAGGCGTTGTCGCTGGGCATTCCGGTGCAGAAGGGCGTCTTCGTAGCGGTTTCCGGGCCGAATCTGGAAACGCGGGCCGAGTACCGCATGCTCAAAGCGATGGGGGCCGATGTCGTCGGCATGTCGACGGTGCCGGAAGTGCTTGTCGCCGTTCACAGCGGACTGGAAGTCCTGGCATTTTCCGTGGTGACGGATCTTTGCCTGCCGGATCACCTCGAACCGGTCGAAGTGCCGAAGATCCTGGCCAACGCTGCGATTGGTGGTGAAAAGCTCGCCCGCCTCATTCCTGAGGTGCTGCAACAATGGTCATCCCGCTAAAAAACCGCTGGCCGGCGCTGCTGCTCGCGCTATGCCTGACAGGCTGTACCGAATCGAAAATCACGCGGGCCAATTTCGACAAGATCGAAATTGGAATGAAGCAGTCGGAAGTGGAAGCGATTCTGGGCAAGCCTGAGTATTCGTATCAAGGCGTCGTTTCCTGGAGCACGAATCACTCGAAGTCGGTCATTTCAATCGTTCTCGACGATCGCGGCTGTGTCGCCGATAAGAACGTGGAGAATCTGTAGGCTGTGCTCCGTCCTTTCACCGTGTGCCACCAGCTTTCGTGGAAAGCAAGCACGCGGTGAGGACTGGCAGAACCCGTTGCACACCGAAACCAAGTTGGGGCTGTCCATCCGGCGTGGACAGCGCGTTTCTGCTGTCCACGGTTGAGTGGTCGGGCATCACGTTCCCGTATTGGCTGGGCCCGTCGGAGTGCTGATGCCGCCGGCCGGCATTCCGAGGGGGCCAAACCCCCGGATTTCCACCTCGGGGAGCGCTCGCCGCAGGGCTTGCACACCGTTCAGGGTACAACGGGTGCCGGAAAGGTCCAGCGTTTTCAGCGTCTTGCATTTGACCAGGTGTCGCAATCCGTTGTCGTCGATGCCTTCGCAGTTATTAGCGTTGATCGACTCGATCGCTTCATGTCCGGCAAACGCGATGAAGGCTTGGCCTGACAATCCCTTACAATGCGAAAGATTGATATCCTTCAGGTTTTTCAGCGGCTTCACCATGGGGACGAAGTCCTGATCGCGCATGGAAGCGATGTTTCCCAAGCCCAGGCCTTCCAACTGCGTCATCGTCATGATGGCTCTCGCTCCCAGCGGCCCCAACTGCGTGGTATCCATTCCCAGCCGCTTCATCGACTTCAAGCCTTTGGCTTTCACCAGCGGACCAAACCCCGCCCCATTCACTGGCGTCAGTCCCAGCGAAAGCCATTCGAGATTGTCGAGATCCTTCAACTGCACCAGTCCCCGATCCGAAATCGCGACACTGTTGAGGTGGAGAATCCGCAATTCCTTCAACTGGCCGATGATGGCCAGCGTATCATCGCTGATGTTGCTCGAACTGATGTAAAGGGACTCCAGGTGGGGATGGTTCGCCAGTTGCGACCAACCGCCGGGTGACAGGCGGACATTTGAAATTTCGAGATTCTTCAGCTCCGACAACGGATTGAGGGCCTGCACGGCTTCGTCCGTCATTTCGCCGCCATCCACCTTCAATGTCTCCAGCCCGGTCAGGGCTGCGATCGCGGACGCACCGTCCTTATCCACGGGGGAGTTGCGGACATCCAGTTGTTTCAGATTCGGCAGCTTTGCCAGATGGGCCAGACCACCATTGGTGACCTTGCTGCCGTTGAGATTGATTTCCTCGACAACGGCCAACCCGTCTTCACCCGCTTTGATCAAATCAACCAGCGCCGTGTCGTCGAGTTCAAATGGCTTTTTCGCCTGGAACGCCGAGACAATTTCTTCGTCGGTGGGCGGTTTGGGCAATGGTGGCGGAGCCGGGGCCGGCGTCACAATGGGCTGGGGCGGATTCGGATTCTGCAGCGGGACTTCCGGCTTGTTGCCGCCCGTGAGTTCCGTCCAGGTCGGCAGACCGCACCCGGCGGCTGACAGAGCCACGCTGGCGAGGATAACCAAGCCACACGGGAAAAGGCGTGACTTTGCGTCGGAGGGATTCCAATGGGCCATGTTTTCTCACTTTTCGTGTTCAAAAGTAAAATCAAGAACCACGACAACGTCAAAAATTCCGCCGTCCCAGCGCGAAAGTAGAGAACAATGGTCAACTTGCCGAGCAGGATACGTCCCGAATACGCGGCTGCCCGGTCCATTCAACGGAAGAATGCCTGGGCTGGTTCAAATTTTCCTTCAACTGACCGAACAGAACCGGATGCGGGGCCGATGCGTCTGTGACGCATTTGACAGTCATTATGACTTCACGATTCTGGAACACCAGAAAGATTTCCGCAAAAATCTCCGGGTGATTGTGAAGCTGGATCGCGTGCCACTGCGTCAAAATACGGAGATTCAGATGCGGTCGTCACCCTCAAGCCGAGACGAAGCCCGGCGAAACACGAACTGATTGCAGCCCAGCCCGCCGCCGCAGGTGGTCATTTCTTGCAGCGTGAAGCCGTGGTCACGCAGCCGCCGGAAGATCGCTTCCGGTGAGGCCACTTCAAACGGCCAACCGCCGACCCAGTCCACTAGGTCGTACCAACGGCTCATGCCGCGGGCTTCGGTTTTCTTTACGTCTTTGACGAACGTCTGCATCGGGAGCAACGGGTTCCGCAACATCAACAGCCGTAACAGCGTGGAGATGAACATCGCCCACACCCGCTGCATCACCAGCATGCCGCCGATGAGAACCACCAGCATCCCCTGCAAAAATCCCGGCAGTTTCTGATACAGCGCCTTCACCTGCCGCCAGCGTTCGCTGGTCTGACCCTGATCGTTGTAAATCGCGAGGACCAGCAATCCGTCCGGTTTGACTCGCTGCTGGACGAGATCAATCGCGGGCCACATGCTCCCCGTGTGATGCAGCACGCCCCAAGAGTAAACGATGTCGTACATTCCGAGTTTCGCCAGATAATCCGCGTCGAGGGCCGAGCCCGGTTCGACGGTCCAGTCGGTCGCCGTCGGGGCAAGCCGGCGTTTCATCTCCTGTGTGCAGGCGACCGATTGGGTGTCGTAGTCAAACGAATGGACCTTCGCCCCGAGCCGGTGCGCGGCCAAGCTGGAAAGCCCGCTGCCCGAACCGACATCCAGAAAAGTGCGTCCATCTAAACGCTCCAGTCCCAGCAAGGTTTGCAGTGCCGACATGGACCGTTCGATCCGTGGCTCATCCACCAGTTGCAGAAACCGCGTCCAATTCGCACCGAACTCGAAGTGTTTGTCCACGGACTCACTCATTCAGGATTTGCCGTTGGGAAGCAGAAGTCGCCTGCGGGTGGAGTTCTCACGCGAAAAGACTGCGGATACACGGATTGGTGAAAATTCAATTTGAATTCCGGATCGCAATCATCAAAACCCGCATCGATGCGGTCCCTTCGCCCCCGTCTGCGGGGGAGATGGTGTCCGAAGGACGGATGTGGGGGCTGAGCGTTTCAACACGATCTCTTACTCAAGACGCCCCCTCACCCTAGCCCTCTCCCCCGCGGACGGGGGCGAGGGGACCGGAGTCTTGACTTGGAAGCATCTATCAGCACGTGACGGTCGCGGTCTCATTCTGTTTCGCCGATAGCGCTGGTACGATAGCGGTTCCCGATTCGTCCCGCAAAGCGTTGTCGGGGGTGACGGTCCATCGACGAAGCCAGCACCCCGGCTGCTCGGAAGCAGCCGGGGTGCTTTCCGCAAGGATGGACACGGACGGTCGGATCGATTTTTGGAAGGATTGGCAGGTTCATGTTCGAGAAAGTTGGCGACGCGGATTTCGTTTCCGGTGAGCATCACGTCCTGCGGTTCTGGTCGAAGGAACGGATTTTCGACCGGCTGCGACGCAAAAACGCCGGGAATCCCGCGTGGAGTTTCCTCGACGGCCCCATCACCGCAAATAATCCGATGGGCGTGCATCACGCCTGGGGCCGCACCTACAAAGACGCCTTCCAGCGTTACTGGGCGATGAACGGCCGCGAGCTGCGGTATCAGAACGGGTTCGATTGCCAGGGCCTGTGGGTCGAAGTCGAAGTCGAAAAACAGCTCGGCCTCGGGGCGAAGTCCGAAATCGAAAAATTCGGCATCGACCGTTTCGTGTGGGAGTGCAAAAAGCGTGTCCTGAAATACGCCGCCGTGCAGACCGAGCAATCGGTCCGTCTCGGTTACTGGATGGAATGGGACGATCCGGCTTCGCTGCGCCGCTTGGCGGAGGCCATCGGGACCGACGAAGAAATTGCCTTTTCCCCGCCGAAGAAACCGACCGACATCATCCGCGCGAAAGCCGAACAGATCGTCGAACGCCTTGGCAACCCCGACTGGGGCGGCAGCTACTTCACGTTCTCGACCGAGAACAACGAAACCATCTGGACGTTCCTGAAGAAGTGCTTCGAGCGCGGCAAGGTCTACCGCGGCCACGACGTGATGCCGTGGTCCGGCCGCGGCGGCAGCGCATACTCGCAAATGGAAGTCGCCGACGGCCGCAAACTGACGGTGCACCGGGCGCTGTTTGTCAGGCTGCCGATTCTGTCGAAGGGGTCAAGTGCTGAGGGTCAAGTGTCAAGTGCCGTAGAAGCCCAGGGATCGCCATCCCTGGGAAGCTCCCCCACAAACGAATATCTACTGATCTGGACGACGACCCCGTGGACATTGACATCCAACGTCGCGGCGATGGTCAACCCCGACCTCGAATACGTCCAACTCAAAGCGAAGCGTGACGGCGCGATCTACTACTTCGCGAAGGACAACCTCGAATTCCAGCGGCTCGCGAAGGAGTTTAAGGAAGGCTTCGGCCGCCCCGAATGGCAATGGCCGAAGGATGCTCCGAAGCTGAAGTCCCTCGCCCAAATCTTCAAAGAACAAGGCGGCTATGAAATCGTCGGCACCGTCTTCGGCCGGGATATGTTGGGATGGGCGTATGCCGGGCCGTTCGATGATTTGCCAGCGATTGCCGAACCGATCCAGCGGTATGAGACTAGTCATAAGACTGCTGCCGGCATCCTTGAGATGAATTTGAGGATTGCCAAGGACAAAGGCAAGCTAGACGGATTCGGAGGTTCAACCAAGCTACTCGAATGGATCGAGGCATTTTTCCCGAGCATTGGCCAGCCCGGTAAATTCACAGATAAATCCAAAGTCGATGCGCGTGTATTTGAAAAGCTAACAGAGCTTCAAATGCACTCCACAGCCGAATTAGTAAACATCCAAACGTCTGAAGATGGTGGAGTGTTCGTTCCGGCAGCGAAGGAGTTGAGAAAATTATCGAACACCCCGGTTAGGGAATTCCATCGAGTCGTTGATGGAGGGCGTGACTTCAAGGGGTCGGCAAACGTGGTCGCCGGAGAAGGGACTGGTATCGTCCATAGCGCTCCAGGTTGTGGTGATATCGACCACCAAATTGGCAAGGCGTATGGTTTGCCATCAATTGCTCCGCTTGGCGAAGACGGCCGCTTCCTCGACGGCTTCGGTCCGTTCACCGGCAAGAACGCGGTCGCCCCGGAGACCGTCGATCTCGTCATCGACGAACTGAAGAAAAAAGACCTGCTGGTCGCGGTCGAAAAGTATCCGCACATCTATCCGTTCTGCTGGCGGACGGGGGACGAACTCGTCTTCCGCCTCGTGGATGAGTGGTTCATCAACATGGACTGGCGGAAGGAGATCATGGATGTCACGAAGGAAATCGAGTGGCTGCCCGACAGCGTGCAGGGACAGGAACGCGAGCTGGAATGGCTCGGCAATATGCGCGACTGGATGATCTCCAAGAAGCGCTACTGGGGCCTCGCGCTGCCGATCTGGATCAACCCGAATGACCCCAGCGATTTCGAGGTGATGGGGTCGCTCGCCGAGTTGAAAGACCGCGCGGTGGAAGGCTGGGAAGCGTTTGAAGGGCACACGCCGCACAAGCCGTGGATCGATGCGGTGAAGATCAAGAGTGCGAAGACCGGGGCGGTGCTATCGCGCGTGCCGGATGTCGGCAATCCGTGGCTCGATGCGGGGATCGTCCCCTTCTCCACGCTCGGCTTCAACACGCATCCCGATTACTGGAAACGCTGGTACCCGGCCGACATGGTGACCGAGTGCTTCCCCGGCCAGTTCCGCAACTGGTTCTATTCGATGCTCTCGATGTCGACTATGATGCGGTACGACGCGACCGACGACCCCGCGGAAAAACGCCCGTTCAAAACGCTGCTCGGCCACCGCCTCGTCATGAACGAAGCGGGCAAGCCGATGCACAAGTCCGACGGCACCGCCATCTGGTTTGAAGAAGCCGCCGAACAACTTGGCGTCGACACCATGCGGTGGATGTACCTGCAACAAAACCCGGCGACCGACCTGCGGTTCGGCACCCGTCACAAAGATCAAAAAGTCACGCTGGAAACGGTCAACGGCCCGACCGACAAGACCATCGACGGCGTCGAAACCTGCAAGGTGGAAAGCGGCCCCGCCGACGAAGTCCGCCGGCAGGTGCTGCTGCCGTTGTGGAACTCGTACTCGTTCTTTGTCAATTACGCCCGGCTGGACGGCTTCGATCCGTCGTTGCCGCTGGTGCCGTTCGCGGAGCGTCCGCAGATTGACCGCTGGATTCTCTCGAACCTGCAGGCCCTGATCACCACGATGCGGCAAGGTATCGAACGGTTCGATACGCCCAGTGCCTGTGCCGCGGCGGCGACGTTCATCGACGATCTGTCGAACTGGTACATCCGCCGCAACCGCAAACGCTTCTGGCGGTCGAAGGACGCGACCGATCAGGACAAACTCGCGGCGTATCAGACGCTGTACACGGTGCTGGTGACGCTGACGAAGTTGCTCGCGCCGTTCGTGCCGTTTCTTGCAGAACGCATGTACCAGAATCTTGTTCATGGCGGATGGTCAATGGCTGATGGACAGAATTCGTCCGGCCATGAGCCATCAACCATCGGCCATCAGCCCTCCGTCCATCTGTGTGATTACCCCGTAGCCGATGCTGCGTGGCAGGATGTTTCACTGCTCGAACCGATGCAGACGGCGCAGCGCGTGGTACGGGCGGCGCATCGGCTGCGTGAGGAAATCAACCAGCGCGTGCGGCAACCGTTGGCCGAGTTGCGCGTGTCGTCACCATCGGCGGCGAAGCTCGAACAGGTGGCCGCACTGGCGGATGTGATCTGCGATGAACTCAACATCAAGAAGGCGGTGCCGTGCGAAAGTTTGAGTGATATCGTCGCCTACAAGTACCGTGCGAATCCGGCCAGTCTGGGCAAGAAGCATGGCAAACTGCTCGGCAAACTGCGGGAGTTGATCCCCACACTACCCCCCGCGACGTTGGCTCCGTTGCGCGATGGTCAGTCCGTCACGATTCAGGTCGATGCGGAATCGATTGAACTCGTGCCGGAGGATGTGAGCCTGTCGGTCGAAAACGCCGCCGGATGGGCCAGTGCCGCGGACGGGGACATCGAGATCGCGTTGTCAACAGCTCTCACCCCTGCCCTGCTCCGCGAAGGCATGGCCCGCGATTTCGTGCGGCAGGTTCAGCAACTGCGTAAAGACGCCGACCTGCAAATCGAACAACGCATCCGCGTGACGTATTCCACGACCGACGCCGAAGTGCAAGCCGCGATCACCGAATGGGCCACGTTCATCCAAGGCGAAACGCTGGCGGATGGGCTCGTCGTCGGCGAAGTAGCGGATGCGAAATCGGTCAACGTGGGCGATGCGACGGTGATGTTGAGTATCACAGCGTGAACAAGCCCGCAGCGCGAGCGCCGGGTTCTTTTGTATATCGTATGCGAAGAAAAGACGAAGAACCCGGCGCTTGCGCTGCGGGCTTGTGGAGCGTTAATCTCGTTTCGCGAGGATGTCAATGAGCGCGCCGCTCGCATACCACCTCACGTGGACAACCTACGGAACGTGGTTGCCGGGGGATGAACGCGGATGGCTCACGCACGGTGCGGACGAAATTCATCGCGGTGATTGTGACTGGCGCGAACAAGCCGTGCGAAATCTCAAGCACGTTTCGGTTGTCCTCAATGAACAGGATCGACAGATTGTCCGCGAGACAATCGTCTCCCATTGCGAGATTCGTCGCTGGACATTGCATGCGCTGAATGTGCGGACGAATCACGTCCACCTTGTCGTAACGGCGGATATCATGCCTGAAAAGGTCATGGATCAATTCAAGGCGTGGTGTTCACGACGGCTGAATGAGCGGAGCGAATGCCGCGAGCGCTGGTGGACGCGACATGGATCCACGAAGTGGATCAACGATGAAGCGTATCTTTCGAATGCGATTCGATACGTCAATGAGGGGCAATGACCACAAGCCCGAAGCGCAAGCGCCGGGTTCTTCGTCTTTCATTGTCATTTCAAAATGCGGAAGAACCCGGCGCTTGCGCTTCGGGCTTGTTGGCGCTCGATCAGAAACCGCCGCCGATGCGGAACATCGCGGTGCTGGGCAGATCCATATCACCCACGCCGCTTTGGTATTCGAGGCTGCGGTTGAAGGTCCAGCCGAGTTCGACGCGCGGGGAGAAGCCTTTCGTGCGTTTGACTTCGTAGCCGACGTACATCCGCAGGGCGCTGTAGGTGACGACGTCGCGCACCGCGCCGGGGCGTTCGATGGCGTAGGTGTTGCCGCCGAATTCACCGCCGAGGTACGCCCAGCGTGTCAGGCATTCATCAGAGTACAGCTTGCGCATGATGCGCGGTCGCGGGAACAGCAGTTCGACTTTGTAGTCCTCGTTCGGCGTCCAGATCGCGCCGACCGCGGGCATGGCTTGGATGTCTTCACGGTCGAGGTAGATCGCCCCGAAGGCCCATTGCCATTCTTCTGATGCCGTGTAGAGGGCCAGCGCCCGGCCGGTGATGCGGAAGGCGTCGTCGCTGAGGTTGTCGTAGTCGGTGTAGAGGGACGGACTCACCGCGATGTCCGACGACCAGCGATCGTTCCACTTCTTCAACCAGCGGAACTCGATCCAGTTTTCGTACAGCGTTCCGGGCAGATCGGTGGTGATCGGGCCATTCAGCGCATGGGCCGAGTACCCCGGCGTGATGAGCAGCCCTTTCACATACGGAAAATAGAGCGTGAAGCGGGTGTCGAGGTCGACGATGCCCAGGTCGTTCCCCGATCCGGAGTTCCAGGTCAGCATCAATTGCGGTGAAACGGGAATTACCCACGGGAGTTCGGGGGACATTTCCTCCATCACAGGCGGACCGGTCGGCATCGTCAACGGGGGGACGAGGGCGTCGATCGGCGCGGGCATGTCGCCGGACAATGGTTCGTTTTGTGGTTCGTAGGTCAGTGCATTCGCATTCGCGGCACGGATGATCGGCAAGGAATTCGGCGGTTCGATGTCTTGTTCAAAGAGATCAGGCTGAGGTTCCGCTTCGCTTTCGGAATCGGAATACGTCGAGTGGGCCACCAGCGTGATGGGCGACGACTGTCCCCACGCGACGGCATTACAAGCGACGAGCACAACGAAAAACCAGGTCCGTGGCAGCATCACCAGCTCGAAAAAGAGGGCTGCACAAAATCTGTGCAGCGGATGTTCCGTCCGAAGAACCTTTCGGTCAAGACAGAGCAGGCAGCGGGTCGAGATTCGACTAGGCGGAATCGAATGCCTTTGCTAGAACCGCAACGCCAACCGGCAGAAACTGCCGATCGTCCCGCCTTTCGATGATGACGACACCCATGCTGACGCTGCACCGCGACGTTGATTCTGCGTTGCCCATCACCCACGGCAACCTGCTCGATTTCCCCGCCGATCCACTGGCTTGCATGCGGAAACTGCAACAGAAACATGGGAATGTCGCCGCGCTGCAGCAGGACGGGACGAAAATCTATTTCGCGTTCGGTCCGGAATACAACCATCAGGTGTTGAGCGACAGCCAGACGTATCATTCCCGCTTTTTTGCGATCCGTGGCAGCCGTAATTCCTCACAACGGCGACTGTCGTCCGGCTTGCTCAGTATGAACGGCGACGAGCACAAGCAACAACGCCGGATGGTGATGGATGCCTTTCTCAAGAAAGCGATTCAGGGGTATCTCCCTGCGATCAAGCTGCATGCGGAACAAATGCTCGCCGACTGGCAACCGGGCAAGGAGCGGGACATCGCCCGGGATATGACCGAATTCATGCTGCGACTGACCAGCAGCATTCTGTTCGGCATGAACAATTCCGACCTCGCGTATCGCATCGGCCGGATGATCGATCACTGGGTCCATCTCAACCACGAACTGGGCATGGGCGCCTATGTTTCATCACCGGAAATCAGCGATCGGTATGACGAACTGCTGAGTTTTGCCGGTGAGTTAGAAGTCGAGATCGCGGGTCTCATTCGGGAACGACGGAGCAGCCAGGGTGGGCCCGACATGTTGTCGATGATTCTGCAGGCCCACGACGATCAGGGCAAAATCAGCGATGAGCAACTCGTGGGACAAGCGGCCCTCATCTTCGCCGCGGCTCATCTCACGACGGCGCATTCGCTGGCGTGGACGTTGTTTCTCATCGCTCAACATCCCTCGGTGATGCAGGAATTGCACGGCGAACTGCGGACGCAACTCTCGGGTGGGTTTCCCTCTCAGGAGGCGGCGGAAAAACTGCCGGTGATGGAGCGGGTCATCAAGGAAAGCATGCGTGTGCTGCCGGCCTCGGCGTACTCACAACGCATGACCACGCAACCGACACAACTCGGGCCGTTTCAGCTTCCGTGTGCGGCGGGGGTGATTTTCAGCCAGTTCATCACGCACCATTCACCGGAACTCTACCCCGATCCCGAAGCGTTCCGGCCGGACCGCTGGATCGACCTCAATCCGTCGCCGTATGCCTACCTGCCGTTCGGAGCCGGGCCACGGATGTGCATCGGTGGACCGCTCGCGCTGCTCATCATGAAGACGGTGCTGCCGACGATTCTGCAACGCTTCAAATTGACATCGGTTCCCTACTCCGAAGTCAGCGGCAAAGTGATCTCGACGATGTTGTCGCCGACGTGTCCGATCCAAATGCGAATCGACCCACAGGACGGCGAATTTGAGGCCAACCCCGTCGTCGGTAACATCCACACGCTGGTGACGCTGACAGAAGCCGAACGCCGGATGCGCCGGGCCGCGTAGTCCCCGTGGGGAATTCAGAGAGGAACCACGGAAGACACGGAAGGAAGAAGGAAGGCGATGATGATTGAGGGCCAACGGCCCGGATTGATATCAGCCTGGGGCAACGCCCCAGGACCAGGGTGACAATCCGTTCGTTCGCAGCCTGTGGGTTTATGTGTGCCACGGCCGTGTCGGCCGTGCAAAGTGGCAAAACGCCCGGCACATTCGCACGGCCGACACGGCCGGGGCACACGAGTCGAATCAATCCACGGACAGTTAGGGCCAACGGCCCGATTCATACGGCCTGAAAAATGAACCGGGCCTTCAGCCCTCCGTCATGATCACGATCACCTGTTCCTGGGGCGATGCCCCAGGCTGGTATGGTGCTGGGCCGTTGGCCCGGAAGAGTGACGTTGTCTCCCGCCTTCCGGCCGAATCCGCCTTCAACCGGAAAATGCGCATCGGTCACGCTGCTCTTGGTGCAATCCCCTTTCCTCTTGTATTATTCCGTGTCCTCCGTGTATTCCGTGGTTCCCTCTCTTCGTTCTCCGATTCCGTTTCATCCCGTATTGAAAAGAGTCACGATGGATCATCTGCTCAGCGGCATGCATCAGTTTCGGACGAAGGTGTTCGATCAGGAGCGGGAATTCTTTGAGAAACTCGCGCAGGGGCAGAGTCCCAGCGCTCTGTTTGTGACGTGTTCCGATTCGCGGATCGATCCCAATCTGATTCTGCAGACGGGGCCGGGGGAACTGTTTGCGCTGCGGAATGCCGGGAACATCGTGCCGCCGTTTGGGGCGTCCAACGGGGGCGAAGGGGCGAGCATTGAGTATGCGGTCTCGGTGCTGAATGTCCGGGATATTGTCGTCTGCGGTCATTCGCAATGCGGAGCGATCAAAGCGATGCTGCAGCCGGGATCGATGGACCAGTTGCCACTGGTGCGGGCCTGGATGGGACATGCCGAGGCGACCCGGCGGATTGTCACCGAGAACTACAAGCAGCTTTCCGGCGAAGCACTCCTGGCGGTGGCGATTCAGGAACATGTGCTGCTGCAGCTCGAAAACCTGCAAACGCATCCGGCCGTGGCGGCGAAGTTGCAGCGGGGCGACCTGGCGCTGCATGCGTGGGTCTATCATCTGGAAACCGGCGATGTGTTGTCCTACGCTAGTGACACGGAAACGTTCGTCCCGCTGCGGCGAAAATCCAAGGTGGCCAAACCCAAAGCCCAACGGACGCCGGGCGCGGTCCGCAAGAAAAAAGCTCCCCGAAAATAGGTCCCGACTCTGTGAGCGATACCGTGAACGCCGATGTGGAAACCGAATTCGGCGTTCCGATTCCGGGGGTGATCCTGCCGCAGGAGCAATGGGCCCGGACGGCGATCAAACGCCTGCCGCCCCCCGGTCCGCTGGATTTTTCTGCTCTGTTTGGACGCACGGCGCCGGTGGTGCTCGATCTCGGCTGCGGCAACGGTCGGTCCACGTTGTTGAGTGCCCTCGCACGTCCCGATGTCGATCACTTTGCCGTCGATATTCTCCCTGTCGTGATCCGTTACTTCACGCGGCGGGCGAATCAGCGCGGGTTGTCGAACGTGCGCATTGCAGTCATCGGCGGTAGTGAATTGTTACGGGACTACATCGCCCCCGGCAGCGTCGCCGAGATTCACTGTTATCATCCGCAGCCGTATTACGATCGCCGCGAGATCAAGAAACGGTTAATTGTCCCGGAGTTTCTCGCGCTGGTGCATCAATGCCTGCAACCGGGCGGACTGTTCGTCGTGCAGACGGACAACCCGGCGTATGCCAAGTACATGCGGACGATTCTGCCGTCGTTTTTCTCAATGACGGAACACATCGAACGCTGGCCTGACGCACCGCACGGCCGCACACGCCGGGAGATTCTCGCGTTGCAACAGGGGTTGCCCGTGTTTCGCGCGGTGTGTCGCCGGCGGGAAGAATTGAGCGAAGCCGACCTGCACGCCGCGGTCACCACCCTGCCCCGTCCCACGTTCGATGCCGACCGCCGGTTGCAGAAGTACGATCGCCTCGAAGCGGGCGATGCACCGTCGCAAGGAAAGCCGCGGTAATTGACTAAACGAGCCCGAAGCGTAAGCGCCGGGTGCATTGTGTTGACAGGTAACGAGGTTGGCTGATGGACGTAACGGACTACGCCTTTTTCCCGACGCGGGTGGTGACGATCCAATTCCCGGACACCGGCCCTCTGAATGCGGATCTCTCCGATCTGTTTGATCGCCGGCCGGAGCTCGACGACCGATTCAACCTGCACCCCGACGCACAGAATCTGCTGCGTCTCGCGGACACCGTGCCTGCAATCGAACAGCTCCGATCCCTGTTTCTCACGGGGGTGAAGCGTTGGTTGGATGCCGAGGGAATTTCGGGAATGGAGGGGATCGATCTTTTACTCTTCAGCAACCGCATGGGCCAAGGCGAGTCGACGATCGTGCATAATCACCAGGCCGATCTGATCGGCATTTACTACGCCCGTACGGCGGAAACGAATCGACCGCCCATCCATCCGGCTGACGGCGAAGACTATTTCGAGCCCGGCGACGGCGTGCTGCTGCTCCACGACCCGCGCTTCAATGCCAACTTGACCACCGTGTGTCATCGCGATCACATCAAGGTTTTTCCGCGACCGGGCCTGATGCTGATCTTCCCCGCCTACGTCTGGCATTCCGTCACGCCGCATCGCGGCGAGTTTCACCGCCTGGCGTTTTCGATGAACTTCACGCTCCGCTGGCCGGCTGGCCCGGCGGAGCACCACTCGTTCAAGTAATGAACTCGTCATGCGTTGGCCAAAAATCATCGAGATGACTCAATTGCCGCGATTCATACCGGCCCGGCGCGAGTTCAATCGGACGGCGAACGTGTTTTGAAACCAGCGCTTCCACCCCCGGCCGTGAGAGTTCACCCCGCGGAATCTGCCGTGAAATCAACGGTTTCCCGTCCGCTTTCCGGTTACGCTCAGCACATTCTTCCGGTGGCAGGTAGATCGTACCGTTGTTGAAGTCGACAGCGAACGCGATCACGCCGGGGATGAAAAAGAACAGCAGCCCCAGACCATCGAGCGCGACGATTTTCCAGTCGATCTGACCCGCGGGTTGCCCCTTGCGCTCGGGATGCAGGATCGTCCCACAACCGGAGACGACCGCCGTCCCGACGAGAGCCACCCCGCCCTGCAACCAGGCCCGGCGCGACAAAAACAGACGTGGCATACAACGGTTCCCAGCGGTGACGAACGGGCCCGCGTCGACCGTGTGTTGAAGCAATTTGGGATGCGAAACCGGAAGAAAACGGTGTGTAGCGGACGGGCATCGCTTGTGGCAAGATCAGTCAGCACACGACTGCGGCAACAGCCACTTGCGTTTGATACACTGAGAGACGGTAACACAACCGCCGGAAAAGCCCGGCATTTCGGAAAATGCCGGGCTTTTGTTTTTGTCTCTAATGATGTTGGCTCGGGGTAAATTGACTCGTCGGACACCGCCATCATGCCCAGCCCGTTTCCCGGAATGGACCCGTATCTTGAAGCGCCGAGCCATTGGCCGGGGTTGCACGATTTGCTCATTGTGCTCACAGTCGGCAAGCTGCAATCGGAGCTCAACGAGCGCGGATACTATGTCAATCCCGGCGAGCGGGTCTGGGTGACGGAGCCATCACGCTCGTTTTATCCCGACGTCGCTGTACTTCGTGCGCCGGAGATCTTGCCACCGATTCCGTCTGCAGCCGCTGTCGCAGACGAGCCAGTTCGTGTTCGCAATGGTCTGGTGCGCATTCGCGAACCCTACATTGACATTCACGAAGCCGGAACCGATCGTCTGATCACCGCCATCGAATTCATCAGTCCGTGGAACAAATCAACCCGACAAGGGCGCATGCTTTATCGACAAAAGCAGACGCAATGTCATCGGCAAGAAATCAACCTGATCGAGATCGACCTGCTTCGGCGTGGAAAGCATATTGCTTCCGTACCCCCCGTCTTGTTCAAGCACCATCAGCCATTCACTTATCTGGTCAACATCGAACGTGCGGGTGCGTCAGTCTACGAGTTTTATCCTGTTTGGATCCGGAACCGACTCCCGCGAATCGTCGTTCCGTTGAAGACAGGAGATCCTGATGCCGTGCTAGATTTGCAAGCGGTGTTCACTCAAGCCTACGATATGGGGCCTTACCGTATGCGGATTGACTACCGCACACCGTTGCCCGCACTCGCGGACGATGACGCACTCTGGGCTGATCAACTTTTGAAGGACAAGGGACTCCGCTAATGGGCAAGCCTCTCCGCATCGGCATGATTGGGTACGGGTTCATGGGGCGGACGCACTCGAATGCGTATCGTCGTGTGCCGAATTTCTTCCAGACCGAATACACCCCGGTGCTGCAGGCCGTGTGTGCCCGCGACGCCGACAAGGTGAAAGCGTTTGCCGACCAGTGGGGTTACGCCTCCGTCGAAACCGATTGGCGGAAGCTCGTTGAACGCAAAGACATCGACGCGATCGATATCTGCACGCCGAACAATCTCCATAAGGACATGGCGATTGCCGCCGCGGCGAATGGCAAGATGATTCTCTGTGAAAAGCCGCTGGCGATGAACGTCGCCGAAGGGGAAGAAATGTGCCAGGCCGTCGAGAAGGCCAAGGTGCTGAACACGGTCTGGTACAACTACCGTCGTGTCCCCGCGGTAACGTATGCCAAGCAGTTGATCGACGAAGGCCGCCTCGGCCGGATTTTCCACTATCGCGCCAACTTCCTGCAGGACTGGACGATCTCGGCCGACTTGCCGCAGGGCGGGACAGCGCTGTGGCGCCTGGATGTTGCCGCGGCGGGTTCCGGTGTGACGGGCGACCTGCTCGCGCACTGCATTGACACCGCGATTTGGCTCAACGGCGACATCAAGAATGTCAGTGCGATGACTGAAACCTTTGTGAAAGAACGCAAGCACACGCTCACCGGCAAGGTGGAAAAAGTCGGCATCGACGATGCCTGCACGTTCATGTGTCGCTTCGGCAACGGCTCGCTCGGCTTGTTCGAGTCGACCCGCTATGCCCGCGGTCATAAGGCGCTCTACACGTTTGAAATCAACGGCGAACATGCGAGCATCAAGTGGGATCTGCACGATCTCCACCGCCTGCAATGGTTCGATCACAAAGACGAAGGCCCGCTCCGCGCGTGGCGGTCGATCCACATCACCGACAGCGATCACCCCTACATGAAGCAATGGTGGGTACCGGGTCTGCAGATCGGTTACGAACACACCTTCGTGCATCAGGTCGCCGATTTCCTGGAAGGTGTCGCCAAGGGCGAATCGATCGGCCCCACGTTCCGTGACGCCCTCGAAACCCAAAAAGTGTGTGACGCGGTGCTCGATTCCGCCAAGGACAACACCTGGCACAACGTGTGATCGCCGTCTGATTCGAGGCCGACCGTTCCGCATCCCGGCTGCTTCCTCGCAGCCGGGATGCTTTTTTGCCGCGGACGCTCTCGGAACTTCCCCTCCCGCTCACCGAATCCGTGCGATAAAATCCAATCGGTCAGTTTCGTGAAGACATGCGAGGGAGACTCATGGCCACCGCCGACTTGCTGTTCACACCGACGATTTCCGAAGCGGAAATTATCGCTGCCTTGTCGCATCCCGATGCGTTGTGGGAGATCGAATTCGGCCGCGTGGTGGAGAAGCCCATGAGTGCATTGGCGATCTTGATTGCGTCGCGGTTGTTGGCACGTCTGGATGCCGAGGTCCAGCGGGCCGGCTTGGGTTTTGCGGTGATGGAAATGGTCTTCATCTTCGATCGAGCACGCAAGCGGTATCGGCGGCCGGATGTGGCCTTCGTTTCCAAAGAGCGCTGGCCGTTAGATCGTCCGCTTCCGTATCATACGGATTGGGAAGTCGTCCCCAATCTGGCAATCGAGATCGTCAGCCCGAGCAACAAGGCCGATGAGCTCGCGAGTAAGCGTCGCCAGTATTTCAAATATGGCGTGGAAGAAGTGTGGCTCATCTACCCCGAAGCGCGGGTGATCGAGGTCTATGACACGAACGGAAGCCGTGAATTCACCGCTGCCGACCGATTGACAACACGACTGTTGCCGGAACTGGAGATTGAACTGGCAAAGTTGTTGCCGGAAGTTCCCGGATCGTGACCACCTTCAGCGTTCGCATTGCGAGGAAACGACTCCCAAAAACGGGTAGCTTTCCCTTCCCCGGCCGCTATAATAACAAACGCTGAAGCAGTCCCAGGGAACGGACGACACTCGTGTCGCCCGTCCTTTTTCTTTTAGCTGGGGGCGATCATTCGCCCTCGAACCTCGCCGTCCGAGAATTTCACCTCACGGTGGAACGCCGGGCACACGCACCGCATCAGAAGGAGCATCGGGCATGGATCAACAACCCATTACCCGCGAAGGCTACGATAAACTCAAGGAAGAACTGCGGCTTCTCGAAGACGTCGAGATGCCCCAAATCGCGGAAGCCATTGCCGAAGCGCGCTCCGAGGGGGACCTCAAAGAAAACGCTGAATATCACGGTCAGCGCGAGCGTCAGGGCATGATGCAGGCGAAGATCAACTCCCTGCGCGGCAAGCTCGCCGGTTGCTACATCGTCGATAAATCAACGCTGCCCAAAGGCGTTGTCACCTTCGGCACACGGGTCACCGTCAAGGACCTGAAATACGACGACATGGAAAAGTACGAATTCGTCGGTCCCGGCGAAGAAGACTACGACAGCGATGTCCAGAGAATCCTGACCACCAGCCCGCTCGCCACCGCGATGATGGGGAAAAAGGTCGGCGACGTCGTGGAATTCCAGGCTCCCCGCGGCGTGCAGAAATACGAAATCGCGGAAATCGAAGAAACGCTGTAGTTTGCTTGGCACCCATGCCACTCATCAAAAGCCCGGCATCTCGGAAGATGCCGGGCTTTTCGACCTTCCGGCGAACATTTGCCTAGTTCGCCGTGTCAACCGGGATTGACAGTTCTGCGGATCGCCACGATATTCCGCGCACAGGAGACAATCCGTCATGACCCATCACGCCGACTATGCCCGGCAAACCGCGGAGCGCGCCCGCGCGGCGTCGCGGCAATTGACGGCGGTCTCCGGCGCGATAAAACAGCGCTGGCTGCACGCCGCGGCAGACGCCTTGGTGGCACGGACGGCGGAACTCGTCAGCCGCAACGAGCAAGACTTGGCCCGCGCTCCGGAATTCGGTCTGACATCGGCGGCGGTGGATCGTCTGCGGCTCACGCCGATGCGCATTGAAGAGATCGCGTCCGCACTGCGGGATGTCGCCGCCCTGCCCGACCCCGTCGGTGAAATCATCGAAGGCTTCCATCGTCCCAACGGATTGCGGATTGAGAAGCGCCGGGTGCCGCTGGGTGTCGTCTTTTTCATCTATGAATCCCGCCCCAACGTGACCGCGGATGCGGCCGCGTTGTGTGTGAAGAGTGGCAACGCTGTGATTCTCCGCGGTGGCAAAGAAGCCCTCCACAGCAACGTGGCTCTGTATCGGGTTCTGAAAGACACACTGGTCGCCACCGGGTTGCCAGAACACGCGGTCCAATTGGTGGCGACGCCCGATCGCGAAGTCGTCGGCGAGATGCTGAAACTCCGCGGTCTCGTTGATGTCACGATTCCCCGCGGCGGCAAATCGTTGATCGAACGCGTCGCTGCCGAGGCGACCATGCCGGTCATCAAGCATTTTGATGGCATCTGTCACGTCTACGTCGATGCGGCGGCCGATCTCGAAATGGCCCTGCAGATTCTCAAGAACTCCAAGTGTCAACGAACCGGTGTCTGCAATGCCGCGGAATGTGTGCTGATTCACACGGCGGTGGCCGATCGGTTCCTGCCGATGATGGCGACGATGTTCGCCGCGGAGAAAGTTGAAGTCCGTGGCTGTCCGAAAACGTGTGCCGCGATTTCCTGGGCCAAGCCGGCCACCGAAGACGATTACCGCACCGAATACCTCGATAAGATTATTTCCTCGCGCGTCGTTGACGGGATCGATGATGCCATCGATCACATCACCCAATTCGGCTCGCAGCATACGGACACGATCATCACTCGTGATCTTTATGCGGCCGATCGTTTCGTGGCGATGGTCGATTCTTCCGCCGTCATGGTGAATGCGAGCACACGGTTCAACGATGGCGGCGAACTCGGCCTGGGCGCCGAGATCGGCATCAGCACCGACAAATTCCACGCGCGCGGCCCCTGCGGCTTGCGCGAATTAACCAGTTACAAATGGATCGTCCGCGGCGACGGACAGGTACGGGAGTAGTGGGTCGTGGGTAGTGGGTAGTGGATAGCAGGGGAATTTCTTTCTCTGGCTATCCACTATCCACTACCCACCATCCCCTCTCCCTCCGGGAGACCCCACGGATGGGTGACGTTCTCAGTCAATCGGAAGTCGAATCGCTGCTGGCGGCGCTCGATCCCGGGTTGCAACCGCAGCACTCGGTGTCGAACGCCCGGCGGGATGAGTTCCGTTCGCAGATCAGCGTCTACGACTTCAAACGCCCCGAGCGCGTCAGCAAAGAGCAGATGCGCGCGTTTCAGGCGCTGCACGAAGGCTTCAGTCGCGAGTTCGGTGCGGGTCTCAGCGGTATGCTGCGGGCCATCATCGAAGTGAAGCTCATTAGCGTCGATCAACTCACCTACAGCGAATTCGTCTTCAGCCTCGAAAACCCGACCTGTTTCAACCTGCTGGCGTCCGAAGGGTTGGAAGGTCACATCATTCTCGATCTGAATCCGTCAATCATCTTTCCCATCATCGACCGGTTGCTCGGCGGTGGAAAAGAGGCCAGTAACGACTTTCCCGGCCGGCCGTTGACCGAGATCGAACTGCAACTTGTCTCCCGGATCACTGGGCTGGCCATTCAAGGCCTGGAGCGATCCTGGTCGAACATCTGTTCGCTCGGCTTGCGCGTGCAGCAGGTGGAGAGCAATCCACAACTGGTGCAGATTGTCCCGCCGAACGAAGTGATTGTGCTCATCAGCTTTGAAGTCTCGATGGGCGAAGTCCGCGGGATCATGAACCTGTGTATTCCGTTCAATACGATTGAGCCACTCGCGGGGAAGTTGTCGTCCGATTCCTGGTCGGCCTACACGAAAAAAGCGATCGATCCCCGGCAGGTGCTCAACCTCGAAACCGGTGTCCAGCGGGCCGCGGTGGAACTCGTGGTCCATCTCGCGCATGGAAAGCTGACCGCGGGGGAGTTGTCCGCGCTGGCCGTTGGTGACGTCATCATGACCGAGACCGAACGGCAGGATGGTGCTGAGGTTCTGGTCGAAGGAACGCCCCTTTTCCGGGCAATGCCAGGGGTTTTGAAGGGGCACAAAGCGATCACGATGGGGCAGACGTTGACGAAGCCCCGCGATGTGATTGCCAAGAAAATGGTCGAAATGGGGCTCGCCCCGCTGCCGCCGACCGGAGCGGAAATTGCGGCAGAACGGCGGAGAACGGGTTGAAGTTCTTGACAGGCTGAGGTTTCCGCGTTAATTCTAATGACTTGCTGCGCGCGAGGACTGTGGGAGGATTTGGTCGGCCGACAATGCACCTCCCCTCGCCGTGATGCTTAAACCGGGGAGAAATCTGCAATCGAAACGACGCATCGCATCAATGATCAAATCCGTCTTTCGCCCGTTCGGGTGGTCGATCACGAAGGAAAAATGCTCGGCGTGATTCCCACGGCCGATGCCCTGCGCACCGCATTTGATGTCGGTCTGGACTTGGTGGAAGTCGCTCCCACAGAGCGCCCGCCGGTCTGCCGCATCATGGACTACGGCAAATTCAAGTACGAACAGAAGAAGAAGCACTCCAACTCCACCAAGCAACATCAGGTGCAGTTGAAAGAGATTCGTCTCCGACCGAAAACCGGCGAGCACGACATCGATTTCAAGGTGAAGCAGGCGCGTGAGTTCCTGACGCACAAAGACAAAGTGAAGTTGAACATCATTTTCCGCGGCCGTGAGAACGCGCACCACGATCGCGGCCGGGAAATTCTGGCCGCGATCATCTCCCAACTGGAAGATGTCGCGAAGGTCGAGAAGTCCCCGGGGCTGGAAGGTGGCCGGAATATGACCGCCGTGCTCACGCCCAAGGCGTAATCTAGAATCAGTTTACGGTAAGAATTTCCGGGCCGGTCTCTGGAAATCTCTCCCCGGTTTCCGCTAGAATCCCCGATCCCATCCTGGGCGTGATGCCGATGATGGGATCGTTTGGGCACTTGAGTCAGGATGTCTTGTCATGCCGAAGTTGAAGACCCACAAGGGGATGAAGAAGCGATTCACCGTCACGGCGAGCGGCAAAGCCATCGCGCGTTCTGCCGGTCGTGGTCACATCCTGAGTTCGAAAACCGCCAAGCGCAAACGCCAGCTTCGTGGGGATACCATCCTCACCGGGGCGATGGCACTGAAGATTCGTGAAGGCTTGGCCCCGATGAAGTAAAGTTTTCCGGCTGCGGTGGAGTGGACTCCGCCGCGGGCTTTTGCTTCGGATTTCTCCTTTTTGTCGATCGTTTCCCTCGGGATGCGGTCGGTCCCGTGTGAACAAAGCGGCCCGTGTCATGCGTATCAGTTACAGTGTTGCCCGTCATAAAGCTCACAAGCGTCTCTTCCGCGAGGCGAAAGGTCGCTTCGGCGCCCGGAAGAATCTCATCCGGACCGTCAAGGAAGGGATCGTCAAGTCGCGGTGCGTGGCCTACCGTGACCGCCGGAACCGCAAGCGCGAATTCCGTGCCCTGTGGATTACCCGTTTGACCGCCGCCGCAACGATGCACGGCCTGCGGTATTCGGAACTGATTCACGGCATGACGCTGGCGAACATCACGCTGAATCGCAAGACGCTCAGCGAACTCGCGATCCACGCGCCGGAAGTCTTCGCGGAAGTTGTCGCCACGGTGAAGTCCGCTCTGCAAGCGGTTTGATTCGTTTCGATCCCATCGAAAACGCACACTTAGCCCCCGGTTGTCCTCAACCGGGGGTTTTCTTCCATGAATGGGCAATTCCCCCCGTTGCGGACAACGGGGGCTAAGAGACGGTAACACAACCGCCGGAAAAGCCCGGCATTTCAGAAAATGCCGGGCTTTTGTTTTTGTCTCTAAGTGGTAACGGCGAAGGGCGTGCATGGATCCGATCACCGCGCTCGCCGAGTTTGAGCAAGCCGCCCTGGCGTCGATCGCCGCGGCGAACAATGCCGCTGCGCTCGAGCAGGCCCGCATCGAATTTCTCGGCAAGAAGCAAGGTCGCCTGAAAGACCTGCAATCGCTCCTCGGCAAAGCCACACCGGAAGAACGTCCGGTGCTCGGCAAACGTTTTAATGACGTCAAAGCGGTTGTCGAAGCCGCCCTCGAAGCCCGGCAAGCGGCTGTCGCCAAGCCGAAAATCGCGGCCACCGCCATTGACCTCACCCTGCCCGGCACCCTGCCCGAACTCGGCCGTTTGCATCCCCTCACGCAGACCGTGCGCGAGTTCCAGCAGATCATGGCCCGCTTTGGTTTTGAAGTCGTCGATGACCGCGAACTCGAAGACGAACGCCACAACTTCGACGCGCTCAACATCCCGCTGGAACACCCGGCGCGCGATCCCCTCGACAACTTTTACCTGGCGGCGGCGTGCACAGCGTCGGGGAAGCCGGTCCTGCTCCGCAGCCAGACCAGCACGGTGCAAATCCGCGTGATGGAGCAGCGGCAGCCGCCCATTCGCGTGATTTCCCTCGGCCGCGTGTATCGTCCGGATGACATTGATGCCACACATCACGTCATGTTCCATCAGATGGAAGGTCTGATGATCGGCCGCGATGTCACGATGGCGTCGCTGAAGAGCTTGCTCCGCATGTTCGCCGCGGCGTATCTTGGCGGCGACACCGAAGTCCGCTTCCGTCCGTCGTTCTTCCCGTTCACGGAACCGTCGGTGGAAGTCGACGTCCGTTGGAAAAACGGCTGGCTGGAACTCGGCGGCGCGGGCATGGTCGACCCGAACGTGCTGCAATCGGTCGGGTATGATCCGGAAGAATACGGCGGCTTCGCTTTCGGTTTAGGCATCGCCCGCTTCTGCATGCTGCGCCACGGCATCGACGACATCCGCCTGTTCTACCAGAACGACGTGCGTTTCCTGCGGCAGTTCTAGGCGAACATCGCAGCGTCAACCCGACGATCCGTCGCGCTCTACTAGGCGCTCGTGCTGAGTCACCACAATCAATTTGAGTTGTGTGCCACTGGCTCTGCCAGTGTCTTGCTTTCAAATTTGAGCCTGGCCTTCAATCGCACTGGCAGAGCCAGTGGCACACAAAATCAGGCTGAACCAGACGCTCACCCACAAAACAACAGAACCCGGCCTGATGAATCAGGCCGGGTTCGTGTTTAAGTCGGGTCGTCCCTAACCACCGCTGTTCGCATCTTGCCGACAAGGGTTCCCACAGAGACAAAAACAAAAGCCCGGCATTTTCTGAAATGCCGGGCTTTTCCGGCGGTTGTGTTACTGCCCCTTAGTGCGTCGGGGACTGCATCACGAAGCCGACGTATGCTTCGTTGCCGTGCTCGCCGATGTCCAGGCCGCCCGTTTCTTCGTGGGCATCAACCCGCAGGCCGAAAATGGCCTTGATGATGAACCACGCAACGGCCGAGGTGACGAGCACCCAGGCACCCACCATGCCGACACCCACCAACTGGGCGATCAACTGTTCGGTGCCGCCGCCGAAGAACATGCCGGCTTTCGGTCCCCCCGTGATGGCGGTGGTTGAAAGATCGGTAGTCGTGAAGAGGCCGACGCAGATCGTGCCCCAGATGCCGTTCACGAGGTGGACCGAGATCGCACCCACGGGGTCGTCAACCTTCAGGCGATCAATCGCCAGTACCGAGAGGACCACCAGCACACCGGCGATGGCACCGATGAGAGCGGAACACGGAGCGTTGGTGAAGGCGGCCGATGCGGTGATGCCGACGAGGCCGGCGAGACAGCCGTTGATGGTCATGCCGATATCGGGCTTGCCGAGCAGGATCCATGCGGTCGCGGTGGCCGTCAGCGTGCCAAGAGCGGCGGCAATGTTGGTGTTCACGGCAACGGACGCCACCAGAACGCCATCACCCACGGCCATCGTGCTGCCCGGATTGAAGCCGAACCAGCCGAACCAGAGGACCAGACAGCCGATGAACGCGGCCATCATACTGTGACCCGGAAGTGCGTTCACTTTTCCATTGGCGCTGTACTTGCCGATGCGGGGTCCCAGAATAATGGCACCCGTCAACGCGGCCCAACCACCGACCGAGTGGACTGCCGTGCAACCGGCAAAGTCCCAGAAGTTCCATTTCGCACCGAGATAGCCAAAGCCCCACACCCAGTGACCGGAGATAGGATAGATCAGCCCGACGAGGATGAAGCTGAAAACGATGAACGAGTGATACTTGATGCGCTCGGCCACGGCCCCGGAGACAATGGTGGCCGCGGTCCCGGCGAAGACCAGTTGAAAGAAGAACTTGGCCCACAGCGGGATGCCGGCCCAGGCGATCGAACCGTAAGCGCCGTCGTAACCGAGCGTGGCGATAGCGGGGCTGTTGTCCTTGCCCATCGCCATGAACGCGCCGCTCTTGCCGATGAACTCGCCGTCGCCAGCGCCGAACATCAGGTCCCAGCCAATCAGCCAGTACGCCAGTGTGGCCACGGCGAAGACGACGAAGTTCTTCGAGAGGATATTCACGCAGTTCTTGGAGCGACACATCCCCGCTTCCACGCAGCCGAAGCCGAGGTTCATGAAGAAGACGAGGAAGCCGCAGAAGAGCACGAACACCGTGTCGAGACCGACCGTCAATTTGGCGATCATTTCTTCGGTAGTCGGCGCGGGAGCGGCGGCGGCCGGTGTGGCCTCAGGGGTTGCTGCCGGAGTGGCTTCGGCCGGGGCCGCTTCCGCCGGTGTTGTTGCGGGCGGATCCTGTCCCCAGGTTGGAGGCGGGGCGGAAGCGAAGAACAGCAGGCATCCGAACAATGAGCTGAGCGCGAGCGACTTGAACATGACGGTTCCGGACCTTTCGTAGCAAACGACACGGCAGGCCCGCGCAAACGCTACGCGGGCTGTGTACAAAAAAATCCCAGCCGGAATCAACTTCACGGCTGGGACACGTTCGAATCATTCGAACCGTGCAGTCGGCATCCCTGCCGCTGCGTGAGAACCATTGTGGATTAGGCCACATCCGCTCCGTAGCACGGCATACCGTGTTCGTGGATGTCGAGGCCTTCGATTTCTTCCTGCTTGCTGACCCGCAGCAGGCCGATCGCCTTCAGGATCATGAAGACGATGAACATCGAGATAAAGGCGAAGGCGGCAATGATGAGCGATCCCTTGAGTTGGATCATCCAGTCTTTGCCTTCGCCGAAGAACCCGGTGGCAATGCCGCCCCACAAGCCGCAGGCTCCGTGGACGGGGAACGCACCGACGGGATCGTCAATCATGAGTTTGTCGAGAGCGATGATGGCGACCATCACAATTACACCGGCGATCGCACCGATGTAGATGGCTTCCAGATTCGTCACGCAGTCACAGTTCGCGGTAATTCCGACGAGTCCGGCCAGAATGCCGTTGAGGGCCATCGTCAAATCGGGCTTGCTGAACATCACCCAGCTTAAAACCATGCTCACGAGTCCCCCCGCACAGGCGGCGAGCGTCGTATTCACAGCGATGAGGACCACCACCCCCGTGTTGCCTGTTCCCGCGAAGGCCAGTTGGCTGCCCGGATTGAAGCCGTACCAGCCGATCAGCAGAATAAATACGCCGAGACAGACGAGTACCAAGTTATGTCCCGGAATCGGCTTCGATTTCCCGTCGGCCGTGTACCGACCAATTCTGGGCCCAAGGGCAATCGCACCGGCCAAGCCCGCAAACCCACCGCACGCATGGACGATGATGGAACCTGCGAAGTCGTGGAAGCCTTCGTCGGCCAGGAAGCCGCCGCCCCACTTCCATGAGCCTTCAATCGGGTAGATGATGGCCGTGATGATGCAGGTGTAGATGAGATAGCCAAGGAACTTCATCCGACCGGCGACAGCACCTGAGACGATAGTGGCCGTCGTGGCACAGAAAGCCGCCTGGAACAGGAAATCGACTTGCGGATGCAGCTTACGCAGCGTTCCCGGCGCGGTGCTGAAGCCCGCGTGGATTTCTTCCGTGGTTGGGACCGCCGAAAAGTTGGGTTGCGTGTAACCGAAGTATCCACCTTTACCGTCGACCTCGCCGACCAGGAAGGTGCCTGGGTACATGATCGCGTACCCGATCAGGAAGTACAGCAAGACACCGGCACAGAAGTCGATCGTATTCTTGAAGAGAATATTGACCGCGTTCTTCGCCGAGTTCAGACCGGTTTCCACCAGGGCGAAACCGGCCTGCATGAAGATCACCAGCACTGCAGAGAGAAACAGCAGCAGGTTGTCGATGCTGTAAGAGAGGATCTCGTTGTCAGGCACATCAAACGTGGCCGGTTCCGCTGGGGCTTCTGCAGGAGCGGCCTCAGCAGGCGCTGCCTCGGCAGGAGCCGCAGCCGCAGCTTCCGCGGGAGGCTTGGCATCACCAGCGGCGTCTTGGGCGGATGTCGGGACGGTGAGACTCGTCAACCACAGGAGTGCCATGAATGCCGTTACAACGGCAGGCCTCCACCTTGTCCACGCACACCCACGCATAGCCCATCTCCCCTAAATTGTCGAACTGAAGTGAACTGGCTGTGTCCCAGCCGCCTGTTTGGGCGACGTGCCGGAATTCACGGTGCGACAGAGTGGTCAGGAATCGTGACACATCACTCAGTCGCCATCCGTTCTTGCCAACGAAATGACCGTTCGGGCCTAATCGCAAGTCGTGTGCCTGAGAATGTGGCATACCGCAAGGCAATCTCCGCAACTGCTTTTGGGATATGGTGATCCGCGCAGACACAATTTCACTCGGTGGTGGTGGAGATTTTGAGATGCGCTCAGGTGGCGCAAAGACAAGGCGTGTGTGCCTTGTATCTGAGCAATATGGTGCTGTCGTCAAAGACGACTTGGACGAGCGATCTTGACCTTTGGCCACATCGCCGGATACAAGCCGTTTAGCGCGATTGGGGTTCTGCAGGAGTGCGAACGATGCGAAGCCGTGGAATCTTGGTCGCCTGGGCGCTGAGCGTGAGTGTTGCGGCGGGCTGTCAGATGACGCCAGCCCCCGGACTGGTCACCTGCCCGCTGCCTGTTGCCGAGCAGACTGCCAAAATTCTCGACATCGCCCCGTTGGGAACGCCCCGCGACGAAGTCATCAAGAAGCTGGACAAAGCCGGGGTGATCGGCAATTTCAGCACCGGCGACAGCAAGTCCACGTATTACTGTGATGTCTGGCAACAGGACAAAGATGAACGCTGGCACATCAATGTGGTGCTGTTGTTCGACGAAAACGGCATCCTGTACGGCACCCGCCCGCAGTTGGCTTCAGCAATTACTGAGCGCGACGCCGTGCCGACCACTCCCCCCGCCGATCCCTTCGGCCCGCCGGTGATCGGCAAAGGGGCCGATCCCTTCGAGTGATTTTTCCGGTCCCCGGCAGCCGGAAATCTTTTTCGAAAAACATCCGTCAAAACAACTGTTGTCTTGACGTTCGAGTCTTTCGCCGATGATACTAGGATCATGGTAATCTCACGGAACTCTCCCGTAGGGTTTGCCGACTCGGCGAGGCAATCCGTATCGACCGACAGGGGAAATGGTTCGCCCTCGCGGATTCGGCAAACCCTACGTAGCTGGACATCGCTTTCAGAAAGGATCTGCATCGTGCCTGCCACTCCCACGGATCGGTCGGATGTGATTGTCATTGGCGGAGGACCTTCCGGAGCCACGGTCTCCACGCTGGTCGCCCAAACCGGTAAGAAGGTCACCCTCTTTGAACGTGATCGCTTTCCTCGGTTTCACATTGGCGAGTCGCTGATCCCCGAAACGTACTGGGTGCTCGATCGGCTGAAGATGCTCGACAAGATGAAGGCCAGCCACTTCATCAAGAAGTACAGCGTCCAGTTCGTCACCGAGCACGGCAAGCTCTCGGAACCATTCTATTTCTGGGACAACAAGCCCCACGAATGCTCACAGACCTGGCAGGTGCTGCGGAGTGAGTTCGACCTGATGATGCTTCGCAACGCCGAGGAGCAAGGCGTCGAGGTTCATGAAGGGGCCAAGGTTCACGAAGTGTTGTTCGATGGCACCCGCGCGATTGGCGTGCGGGTTGCGACCGATGACGGCATTGTGCGGGATGTCTTCGCCGATGTGGTGGTCGATGCCAGCGGCCAGAGCGCGATGCTGATGGACCACTTCCAATTGCGGGAGTGGGATCCGCAGTTAAAGAAAGCCGCCCTCTGGACATATTGGAAGGGAGCCTATCGCGACACCGGTCGTGATGAAGGGGCGACGATTGTGATGCAGACCGCCGGTAAAAAGGGTTGGTTCTGGTACATCCCTTTGCACGACGACATTCTCAGCGTCGGTGTCGTGGCGGGCTTCGATTACCTCTTCAAGAATCGCGCGACCAAGGATCACGAACAGATTTATTTCGAAGAGGTGGCCCGGTGCCCCGGCCTGCAACCGCGGCTGGAAGGTGCCGAGCGCGTGGCCCCGTTCCGCGTGTTAAAAGAGTATTCGTACAAATCGAAGAAGGTCGCCGGTGACGGTTGGGTCCTCGTCGGGGACGCCTTCGGGTTCCTCGATCCGCTCTACTCCTCCGGCGTGCTGCTGGCGTTGAAGTCGGGACAACTTGCCGCCGATGCGATTGTGGAAGCCCTCGACAAGAAGGACACGTCGCAAGCGTCCCTCGGCAAATGGGGACCGGACTATCTCCGTGGCATGGAACGGATGCGCCGCCTCGTCTGCGAGTTCTACGACGGCTTCAGCTTCGGCCGGTTTGTGAAGCGTTATCCGGACCTGAAGGGCCACCTCACCGACCTGTTGATCGGTGATCTCTTCGATGCCAAGGTCGACGACGTCGTCGAACCAATGGACCTCATCCGCGAAGAGCAACGCATGGCCGGCAAGTTGTTGACGCCGGAAATGGTCGCGTCGCCGTAGTGGATTGCGATGGGGCTATGGGACCCCCGCATGGAAGATGATTGGCAATTAGAAATTAGGAATTGAAAAGGGCAAATTGAAAGATCAGGCACGAGCTGGGTCTTCATCAATTTTCAATTTTCAATTCCTATTTCTCAATTGCCAATCACCCCCGTGTCGAGCGGCATCACCCTACGGTCAGCCGGTTGCTGCATTGGTCAAGAATCTGCGCCGCGATTTGGCGCGGATTGTAGCCGCCGGGGAGGCGAACGAGTGGTTTGCCGTATTGGCGGCAGAAGTCCTGGACTTCGCCGTAAGAATGACTCGACCAGCGGATGGCCAGCAGGACCATCGCCACTTCCGGACGGGCCACGTACGGTTCGAACCCTGCGGTCGATTCGTGGGCGCGGGTGTCGATCCAGATGAGTTCCGACAGCAGGAACGCCCGTTCGATGGCCTCGGCGGCGTGGGGACGGCGTTCGCCGCCGATGATAATCACGGCTTTTCCAGCGAGCATCTCAGCGACTTCGTTGAAAAGCGGATCGGCCGACGGTCCATCATCGTCGTCGCTATCGCGCGCCGGGGCGGTGGCGAGGTACTTGTCGATCTCGCGCATCGTCAGTTGGAAACCGGTCGACATCCCCGCCATTTCGGGCAGTTGGTCGACGTGGTCGACAAGCATGTCGCGCAGTTCAAGGCTGCTGGGAGGCATGCCACTCTTTACAAGTTCCTCAACGTCCTCGGAGATCGAAGCCCACATGGCCTGGGCATCGTCGCCGGCGGTGGCGACCTGGGAGAGCTTGTATCGCAGCCGGCCGAGCACTTTCTTGCGCGATGACACCTTGCGGCGGCCTTCGTCCCAGCGCCCGGCGAGTTCCATGACGCGTTTGTTCAAATCGCCCCAGCGGGTCGGTTCGGCGGGGTCGTCCAAGCGCATGAAGCGGCGAATGAAAATCTGCCGGTTCGAAGCCAGATGTTTCAACCAGCCAAACACGCGGGCCTGATCGTGATCAGTCGGCGGGCCATCCATCCGGACCACGGCAATCCGCACCGCTGACTGCGCTTCGGCGAGGAGGTCGACGGCTTGCTGAAAGGTGTCGCTGCCCTCTTCGTTTTCCTCAAGGAGTTTCTGCATCAACCCGACCGCATTGGCGAGGGCGTCGAAGCAACCGGCCAGACCCAGCCATTCCGCGGCATCGGTGGGATTCGGGGCCGTGGGGTGCGACATCCACAGGAAGCAGTCGGGAAGTTGCTTGGCCTGGGCAATCAGGTCACGATCCTTCGCCTCGGTTTCCACACGAAAGTCGGGATTCTGCATCGCGATCCGGCGGCGCTGTTCTGCCCAGCGACAGGCATCCGCTTTGAGCCGACAGCGTTCTTCAATCAGCGGCAGTTCATCATCGGTTGCCGGAAGTGATTTCACAAACGGCCGACGATGCGAGTCGTCCGCATACCGGGCTTCCAGTTCCCGCTCAGCTGCGGCTTCCGCTTGGGCGGGAGAGACAAACTGCCGCAGTTCGCGAAACGACTGCATGGTTCCCGAGCGACCCACGGGCAGAATCGGTTCCGCTGGAGCCGGCGGAGAGACAGGCGCGGGCGCGACAACCGGGGTAGGAGTCGGCGTCGGTGGTGGAGCCACGGCCACGATGGGGGCCGCAGCAGCAATGGGAGGCGGGACCGGTTCGGGACGCTTCACCAAGGCCGACTGTAAATCACCAAAGAGTCGTTTTAGTCCCGCAGATTCGTCACGAAGCTTCGCGACTTCGGCTTCGAGCGCCTCTAAACGTTCGAAACGAACTAGTAACTCGGAGACGACGCTGGAAAGTAATTCATTCAATTCGGCGGGCATGGCGTAGCTCCGATAGCGACAAAGAAATCTTCATCATTCTAGCCGGAGCGGATCATCAAACGCAGTCATGTACGTCCACGTAGAGGTAAATGCCTTGGCACAAGTGATGTACTGGATTGCACTTGTGCGTGAGGGCCTGCATAGCGAATGTCTGCCCACCGATTCGATGCGACACTCGTTGAATCGCAAAGGCACCGTGCGCGGAAGCCGCACAGATCGAATCAGCGCAACGTATTAATCTTCCGCGCGTCCGTCGTCGCTCATTTTGACGATCTTCGGATCGAACCGCGCGATGGTGTCCACGAGGTCGGTTTGCTCCGCCATGACTTTCAGAATGTCCTTATAGACATACGGGACTTCATCGGAACCAGCCGAGATCACGCGGACGCCTTTCGCCAGCAGGTCCTTCTGCACCGCGCGGAAGTTGTACTTGTCCCGCGCGGCGGTCCGGCTCATGCACCGCCCTGCCCCGTGGGATGCGGATGCAAAACTTTCCGGATGATCTTTGCCTTTCACGACGAACGCCGGGCTGGCCATCGACCCCGGAATGATGCCGAGTACGCCCGCTGCCGCCGGCGTGGCTCCTTTGCGATGTACGATCACTTCGCGGCCGTTGTGCGTTTCTTTCCAGGCAAAGTTGTGGTGATTCTCGACGCCGGTGATCACCCGCGCCCCGAGCAACTTCGTCACCAGCCGGTGAATAACCGCGTGGTTCGCCGCGGCGTAATCACCCATCAGGTTCATCGCCGCCCAGTATTCCTGACCGGCGTCGTCGTTCATGTCGAGCCACGCCAGCCGGCCGAGTTCCTGATACTTCCGCGGCAAGCGCGCCTGCGCCATGCGGCTGTAGACATCGCACACCGATGATCCCACGCCGCGGCTGCCACTGTGGCTGAGGAGCGCCGTGTACGAACCGGCATCGAGGCCGAACTGTTCATCGCGCTCGGTGACCGTGAGGACGCCGAACTCGACGAAATGATTGCCCGACCCGGACGTGCCGAGTTGTTTGCGGGCTTTGTCCTTATGCTCGCGCGTCACCCGGGTGACGGTCCAGTCAGCATCCATCACCGGGTGGTCCTGCGGCGTTTCGTGAGCGCTGCCGATGCCGAACCGCGTCCCGTTTTCGAGGGCCGCACGGAACCGTTCAAACCGGTGGTCCATCTCGTCCGGGGCGATATCGAGAATGCTCAACTTCATGCGGCAGGCAATGTCGACACCCACGGCATACGGCACGACCGCGTTTTCCAAAGCGAGGACGCCACCGATCGGCAAGCCGTAGCCGACGTGGGCATCGGGCATGAGCGCCCCGCCCACCGCCATGGGCAGCGAACAGGCTTGCCGCATCTGCACGTGCGCGCCCTGATCGATTTCGCTGCCCCAGGTGCGATACGGGATCGGCGTCAACGGCGCGGTGTCCGGTTCCAGCAACCGCTGTGCGACTTCGCCAAAATGTTCATGCGCGGTATGCGCTGCGGGATCAGCAACGATTTCCGCCAGCAACGCTTTCACATCTTTGCTGTTAAGTGCCCCGGACGAAATCGCCGTCTGTAGAGCACGGATCGCGACCGGAACAGCATCATCCGGCAGCCCGAGTTTGCGTAATTGTGTGGGATTCATGGTGTGTGTTTCTTCGTTTTGTCCGAGCCGCGACCGTTAGGGAGCGAGTTCTTCGCACGCTCCTGTTGCAGAACTCGCACCCAGACGGTCGCGGCTCGGAAGGATGTCTTCGAGCAATCGAATCAACGATTGCGGACTCAGTTTGTCAACGAGATCCGAGATGCCCAGCGATTGTAGTTCACCACGAAGTTCCGGTGTCGACCAACCGGTGATCGCGATCGGAACCGCATGCGGATGCCGTGCGATCGCTTGCTGAGCACGCTCCGCCATCATCGGCGACCACGGTTCGACATCGAGCAGCACGATATCCGCGGCGTCCCGTGTAACGACATGCCCCGCCGACTCAAGTGCGGCGGTCAACCACGCGGCATAAGCCGGATCAGCGATTTCGCGGAGATCGATGCGCAGCCGGGCCGCCGAGTCGGTTTGTGATGCGGTTGCGTCGTCTTGTTGCCATTGCCAAGTCTCCTGTCGGCTGGCGGTCCACGGCGGAAAATCGGCCGCGCTGCCCGGGGTGCCGCTTCGACACGCCGCCAGCGCCGTGAGTTCGCGCTCCAACCGCGGAATTGCGTCCCACAACGGCACCCGCCATGCCGGTGGCCAGTGCGACCGCGTCCGCCCCACTGCTTCGGACCACGCCCCGGTGACGCACACGATGCGGGCCAACGGCGTCACGGTCAGCAACTGCGAGATATCCGCCGAAGTGAACTCATCCGGCCAACTCTCGCCAATGATGACGAGGTCCGGCGGCGCGGTCGTCGCCAGGACGGTGGAGACCTCCGCCATCGTCGGTGCGAAATGGAATGCGACCTCCGGCGCGGAGTGCGACAACCAGTCACGCAGCGAACGAAATTCGCCGCGCTCGGCATGGCCGATCCATAGTGCGTGTTGACGGCTCATGCGTGTCTCGATGTTGCCGAACGTGGTTCTTTTTCCGGTCCCCTCTCCCCCGTCCGCGGGGGAGAGGGTTAGGGTGAGGGGGCTTGTTCACAGAGCGTGTTGCCACTAATGCCCCCTCATCCGGCCTTCGGCCCCCTTCTCCCCCGCAGACGGGGAGAAGGGACTATTTCGACGCTGAATCTGATGGATGATTTCCGTTGTCGTGTGCCACTGGCTCCGCCAGTGGCACACAAGATCTTTACACGGCCTCTTCCTTCATCGTTGTCTCCTCCGGATCGGGTTGAATCACGGGCGAACGGATCTTCCGCAGCGTGTCGGCCAATGGGCGAATCTGGTTCACACGGCAGACCGTGCGATACGGACAGCGGCCCGTGCAGTCGTGATCGGGATTGTCGACGACGAATTCACCAGTCCGAATCCCCGCCGCTAACCGGGGTAAAATGGTCGTCAACAGTTTTTCCAGCGAGTCCCACACCGCGGCATCGAGTCGCGTGAAACCCTTCGGGCCGCGCTGGGCCAATCCCGCTTTGAAGCCGGTCTCGCGCACGGCCCAGTAACCGAGTTGAAACGGCAACGCATCTTCGGCGACGAGTCCCAGTTGCTTGACCGCGAAGGCATACAGCACCAGTTGCACTGCCCGGCCGGAGCGGACATCCTCGATCGAAATCCGCGGCGGCCGGCCCGTCTTGTAATCGATGACGTTGTAAACCGTGCGACCTTGATGCGTGGCGACATCCACCCGGTCGATGCGGCCGCGGACGAACACCATTTCGGTACCGTCGGTGAAGGAGAGCGGCGGTGCGATTTCCAGATCGACTTCGTTCGGTCGCCGGGGAACATCGCCGAAGGGGATTTCCGCGCGGTTGATGTCCCAGCCTTCTTCCCACCGTTGTTGGACGAGTTGCCGATAGTTGTCGAACTGCTGCGAATACGCTCCGGCCCAGTCGGTGAGCAGCCGTTCTTCCAACCGCGTGAGTGCCCGCTGCAACTCGGTTTCGGTCACCGTCCGCTGCAACCGATCGGAAACGAGTGTGGTGAACCGCTGAGCAAGTTCCTCACGGTCAATGCCAGCCATTTCGGCACGGAGATCGGCGAGGACATCGTGCACCACCACGCCGCGGCGGAGATGATCCGTCCCTTCTTCCATTGTTGCTAAAGGTTCGATGCTGAGGACTGTGCTTAGCCAGAAACGGAACGGGCACTGGGCATACGCTTCAAATTCCGTCGCGCTGAATTGCCGTTTTGGTCCGAAGCGTTCCTGCAGCCGGCGTTGATTGGTCGACTGTTCCAGACGCCCTTCATAAGAGGTGAAGCCGGGGGTGACGAACCGGGCAATCGCCATGTCGAGGGCACTTAACACATTGGCGACCATCGGCCGTGCGGACGGCATCTCTCCCAGTGATCGCAACCATCCGGCGCGACCGGTGCGGGCCGCTTCCATCGCGATGAGCCGCTGATCGGTCAGCGTGAGGACTTGTTCGTCCGGTGGGATCGGGTCCAGTTGGCCTTCGTGCTGAACCGTCAACGCACCGGGCACAAACAAGCGTTGCAGGGCCATCACATACGGACTGGCAAACGCCGGTTGACCGCGCGCGTTGACGGCGGCGTAACTCAATGTGAGCGACTGCGTGCCCCGCAACAACAGTGACCAGAAGAAGAACGCTTCTTCCTGCTGATGCAGCACCGCATGCCGTAATGGTAACCCTTGCGCGGCGAGCCGTTCCCGTTCGGCGTCGCTGAAAAGGCAATCATCGCCGCGCCGCCGGGGGAAACTTTCTTCCGTCAGTCCCACCAGAAACAGATGCGGCGTATCAACGTGTCGCAGTTGATCCATCGACAAGACGCGGACCGAACCGGTGTGCTCGGCGAGGGGATCCCGTTCTTCCGACGCCAGCAGATCGCGAATTTCCGGCAGGAAATCCGGGAGTTCGAGCACGGCGGGCGTCTCGGTCCATACGGTTTCCGCCTCGGCTGCATCGCGCAGGACTCGTTGAATCTGATCCCAGGTTTGTTTGTCTTCCGGGACGGCGGGGTCTTGGCCGATTCCCATGGCGGACGCAAACTCGGCGAGGACATTGATCCAGTCGCCCAGAGTGTGAGCCCGCCGCAATGGGGCCGTTGTGGACTGGTACCAGGCCAGCACGCGCTCGGCGGCGATGGCCCGCTTCGGGAGGTCGTCCCCGGTTTCATCGAGGGCGTCTTCATCGCGGCGCGTGCTGGAAGATTTCGTGGCTGCCACCCGACGAATGATGTCGACCATCGCGGCGTGGTCTTCGGGAATCCGCAATTGTCGCAGCACCGAAGACGCGGCCCGGACGTCGGCATCAACGGTGTTACGCAGCAGGACCGGTCGGAAGTAAGTGGACCCCAGCACGGACATCAAGCGGGGATACGCCCAGTTTTCGGCCTCGGTTTGTAGGACGGTGAGCAGGAATTTGACGATCCCTTCCAGACGCAATGCCGCCCCGGCTTCCGTCCAGGTGGGGGTTCCCGCGGACCGCAATGCCCGGCACCAGCGTTCGCCTTCTTCCGACAAACTGCGCACGCCGACGGTGATGTCCCCCGGCCGGACGCCGCTCGCCAGCAACGATTTGATGCGCAGGGCGACGGAGCGCCATTCGCTGTCGGGACCGGTCGCCGCAATCACGGATAACCCTGCCGCGGACGAGGCCGGGTGATTGCCCCGGGGGTTGCCGAACAGGTGATGTCGAATCGGTGCGAGATACGCCGGTTCCGTCCATCGGGAGGGCGAAGCTCCCGCTGAGCCGCTGATTGTCTCCACGTTGGGACGTGATGGCGGCTCAG
>JBGSUN010000107.1:0-6393 GCA_041753475.1 Planctomycetaceae bacterium
GGCGTGCCCACACCCTGAGCGGCCAGCGCGACCGCCTCGCGTCGCACCCGCTCTAACTCCTGAGGACTTCCCTGTCGTCGCATGGCAGAACATCTAACGCTTCCCCGCGTCGACGTCTATATCATCCTGAGAGTCAATAAATGGGACTTTGCGGTGATCGACTTGGAGAATCCCGGAATCTTCATCAATGAAAAGTCACCCCCACGATCCCAAGAACCCGGATATGTCACCCGCGGCGATTGATCGGCAACTCCGCATGGTGGAGTCGCTTCGGAAGTTGTGCGTTTCGCTGAAAGAGGCGGGTGAGCGGACCAGGCAGAAATCGCTGGCGAACCGAATGCTTGAGCCCCAGGTTGCTTCGCAACCCGTCACCGCCGCAACAGAAACTCCGGCGATGTGACGAGGGCCGAGAGGACGTCTTCCAAGGCGGCCGCCCGGTCGGATTTCTCCTTCAGATACGCCGTCATGGCGGTGAGTTCGTCCGTTGAGGGACCACGGGACAGCGTCCGCCAGTAAAGCTGCGTGATGGCGGCCTCGGGCGGAATGTTATCCTTCGCCAGTTGGCCGACGATCCCCTGCGGATCACCGATCAGTTGCTGGATGGTGGTGCCGCTCAATAACCAGAAGGCTTGCGCCAGCGTGGTTTCATCGCTCCGTTCGCACTCACACGATTGCAACCGCGGCGGCTTACCGAACACGCGGAGCATCTGGTCACCCGCTTGCGGTCCCCCCTGACGACGCAGCATGGCGCCCACACCAGCGAGTGACGCCGCCCGGGTGCCCACCGGCAACCCGGCAAAGGTCACCGTCGCCCCGCTCGCCTGCATCAAGCCGTCGGCGAGTTGTTCCGCCGACAGTCGCCGGACCACCGTGTGCGAGTAATTGATCTCGTCGTCGCCGTTGTCTCCGGCCGGTGTCGAGGAGCGTTGATACGCATCCGACAGCGCGATCGTCTTCAATAACGGTTTCAACCGATACCCCTGCGAACGGAGTTCGTTGGCCAGCGATTGCAGCAACTCCGGATGACTCGGCGGATTGGTCGCGCGGAAATCATCCACCGGCTCGACCAGACCGCGGCCCATGAGCTGCCGCCACGCGCGGTTCACCAGCATCTGCGCGAAACGATCGTTCTCCGGCCGTGTGAGCCAAGCCGCGAGGGCGGTCAGACGGTCGCTGTCCGCAACGGCTTTATCAGCCCCGAGGAACTGCGATGCCCGCGGTTTGTCGGTCCGTGGGTCGGGAACGCTGCCGTTGTCGTTGATGATGACGAGTTGTTCGCCGTCGAACTCATGCTTGTCGTTCGAGTCCCGGCGGTTGTTGTCGAGGATCTTGTAATCGACCTGCGCGAAGACGTTGCCCCAACTGTAGTAGTCGTTCTGCGTCCAGCGGTCGAACGGATGGTTGTGACACTTCGCACATTGCAGGCGGACACCAAGGAACAACTGCCCGACGGCTTCCGACCGTGCGAACGGATCCCGCAGCGCCCGATAGAAATTCGATGGCGGATCGGCGTAGGTGCTGCCGCGTGAAGCAATCAACTGCCGCACGAGTTCATCCAGCGGTCGGTCTTCGGCGAAGGCGTTCCGCAACCACGCATGGAAGACCTGCGCCCCCTTGGCGTCGAGTGTTTTCTCCTCGACCCGGAGCATGTCCGCCCATTTGAGCGCCCACCATTCGGCAAACTCCGGCCGCTCCATCAGGTCATCAATCCACGCTTCGCGCTTTGCAGGACGCACATCGTTGACGAATTCTTCGGCTTCCTTCGCTGTCGGCAGTGTTCCAATCAGATCCAGCGTCGACCGCCGCACAAACGTGGCATCATCACACAACGGCGACGCCGCGAGTTTCAATCGCGCCAGCTTCTGATCAACGAACTGGTCAACGATGTTCGTCGATGATGCAGCCTTAGACGCCAGCGCCGACCGTTGCGGAATCAGCATCACGCGCACCGCTTGCTGTTGGTCGAGGTACCGGACCAACACGACCGTTTCCCCGGCGGTGAGGCCACGGACCGTACCATCGCGGCTGACTTCGACAATCGGACTGCCGACTTCGTAGACCGCTTTGGTGGAGACATCCCGCGTGGAGCCATCCGTAAACCGGGCGCTCACCGACAGCGTGAACGTCCACTCGGGCGCTTCGAGCAGCACCTCGGTCGGTGACACCGCCAGTGATTGCAACCGCGGAGCCTCGGGCCGGTCATCGGGCATCCCGGCGGCGATCCACTCCTTCAAGACGCGGTATTCATCACTGTCGATGCTGAACCGCCGTCCGCCTTCATGGGCGATCTGCATGGTCGCTTTGCGGAGCAGCAGGCTTTCGTCGGGCATCGCGATGTTCGCCCGCCGCCCTTGCCATTCGCGTGTGAGGGCCTGGCGATCCAGGTCCGGGTCTTGTCCGCGGAGTGAAAGCTGGAAGCCCCCCTTACCCCGCGCGTTGCCGTGACAGGTGCCGAGATTACAGCCCGCCTTCGACAACACCGCCATCACATCGTGACGAAACGAAACCTCCGCCCCGGCACACGGCGTGGCAACACTCAGTACGCAGATCAACCACGAAGCAAAACGCATGGCAGGTCAACCGACGGCAGGCAAGCAGGGCGAGACACGTCAATTCTACGCCATTCCGTTGCCAACGCCAGCCGAACTGAAAAAGCGGTACTGGGAGCTTGGGCAGAAGTTTTTGACGATCTGAGCGAGTGGCACGGCTGTTAGAACGGCACGAACAGGCCGACATACCAATCCATAATAAAAACAACGGCTGAACTTTGTGCGGCGAGCCAGAGAAGCGGACTGTACGCGATCTTAATGGCGTCGTAGGAAATGCAGCCGTTGGCAAACAGCCAGTATGCCGGGCCTATGCTAAATGGGTAGGCAAGAAACGGCGGAAGCGCCGCCAGCACGACGCACCGTCGTTTCCACGTCCACGGTGCGAACCAGGCGACGCGGCGAGGGAGTGGCGGGCTATCGGTCATGCGGATGCTGCCTTTGTTAACGACGCTATCAACGATTTTCCTGCTCCTTGGCAATTAGCCTTTTCAGCCCGGTAGGGTGGGCCCTCCCCACCATCTTCATTTTGCCGTCTCGCATCTTGGTGGGCACAGCCCACCCTACGATTAATACGCGATGCCAGCCGAAATGCCGGAGCAAGGGTGGCCGCGAAAAAGCGCAAAGGAACGCAAAAGGGAAAGCAAGAAGAAGACATTTTTGCCACAAGAGGCACAGAAGACACAAAAGGGGAGAAGGCCGATGTTGAGGTCTTTCTCTCGCAGCATTTTTGTCTTATCGCATCTCCTTTTGTGTCTTCTGTGCCTCTTGTGGCGAAAACGCCTTCCGCTTTTTCCCCTTTCCTTTTTGCGTCCTTTTGCGCCTTTTCGCGGCCCACCCTCCGTTCCTCTCAATCCAGCACTTCCACCGTCTCGACGGCCATCAACTCGCTGATTTCGGCGCAGGTGGCGCGGGCGATCTTTTCGCGGCCGCGGTTGGTTTGCGGGGAGAAGTCGAGGTGCACCACGCTGAGGAGCAGTTCCTGCTCGCCGGTGTCGCGCTGGAACAGGAGCCGCACCATCCACAGTTGGTTCTGCCGCTGCGTGTCGATCGGGTGATACATGCACAACGGCTGGCAGTCGGTGATCGCCGCACCGGGGATGATGTATTGATCGCTGTCCCCTTCCAGGCGGATTTCGTCCCGGTCCGTGTCGATCTTCATCAGCAGCAGGTCGGACGACATCGTCCATTTGATTTTGACAAAGCTCTCGCGGGGAATGATCGACACGTACTTCAAGTCAGGGTCATGGAGGTCCACGATGAGGTTCGGTCGCTTGGCGATCTCGGCCCGCAGCCGGCCGTGGGCCCAGCGGTTGCCATACACGCACAGGCACATCTGCGAGGTGTACGTTCCCCACACGAATCCGGCGATGCCCGTGAACACCAGCAACACGCAGAGAATCATCTGGCCGACCGATCCCAGCCAAGCCCCGAGAGCCACCAGCCCGATGCCGCCGAGGAAATAGAACACGGGGACGATGTCGCGGATGTTGATGTTCCACGCATACGCCCCGTTGCGAACCAGTTGACGGAACGGCTCCGGCACCGGTGTGACGGTCGCGACCATCGAGATTTCCTCGTTGGCCATCGAAGGAGCGGCGACCACGGCCGCCGGGGCGACCTGCAACTCCGGATGAACCACATCGAGCTTCGTCGCCAGCTTGGGTAGCGAAGCCCGCAATGACAGCACTTCCGCCGTGGTCAGTTCCACCTGTCGGACCACGGAATACCGCATGGTCTGAATGCCCCATGTGCGGTAGTGGTCATCAATCGACGCATACACCGGATGATCGAGCGGCGACGCGTCCGGATCATCAAACCATTCGACGACGAACTTGCAAGAGATCTGCGGCTGCGGGATCGGCGGTGCATCGCGCAGGGCTTTGGGAAGGTCACCGTTCTCCCACGCCTTCAGCAGATTCTCACTGTAGTACGGGGCCATCTGCACTTCTTCTTTGTGCGACCAGCGACGGAGATCATGGGAATACGCCCGTCGCGCTCGGGTCCAACCAAAGCTGCTGGCGATTCCCACCAGGCACGCCAGTTCAAACCCGGCCATCAGCCAGTTCAAAAACGGAGCCGGTTTCTTGGGGGCGAATTGCGGCTTGCCGACGTCTTCCTGCACATCGCTGGCCATGCGATGCGCGATGTACATCGGCAACAGGTCAACCCGATTCTGCATCGCCACCGGCACATGGTGCTGCATGTCGAAGTGGAAGTAGCTGGCATAGGCGATCGCTCCCGCCAGCACCCCGATCGTTCCTGCCAGCCAGTGATTGCGACATTTCGCTGCGGCGACCAGCAGATGCAGAATGCCTCCGAGCGCGAGGGCCAGCACCATCGGCACCAGCACGATGAGATACCACCCCCAGTGAAACATCAGGCTGAGAATGAACCCGGCAGCCAGCGCCGCCGCCCCGGCTCCGCAGACCAGCATTGGCAACCCGGCCAGCATCACACCCATGTCAGACACATAGCGTTCGCGCTCATTCAGCGGCGGCATGACAACGGCTCCCAAAGCGGAATCGGCCAGCATGAGAAAGGTCGCGAGACATGATGGACGACATCACGATAATCAGCGACCGTGGATGAGTTCAATCATTACCGAGGGGGATTCGTTGGAAGTTCATTGCGGCAATCCATCGATTCTGAGACCGCGTCGTCAATGTGGTACGATACCGGATGTCAATCAACGAAAAATTGCCGATTCCGAGGCGATCACGATAGAAACGCAAGACTCAAGGAACATAGAATCCGGCTGCTGGTGATGCATGCGTTTGTGATCGCCGAGTCCGACAGATTTTTCTTACCAAAGCGAGCGTGCCATGCAGGGCAGTCAACAGGTTATTGATGCACTCAACGCGGGGCTGACGATTGAGCTGACCGCGATCAATCAGTATTTCGTGCAGGCGAAAATGTGCCGGAACTGGGGGCTCAACAAGCTCGCCGACAAGCACTATGCGGAATCGATCGGCGAGATGAAGCACGCCGAGAAACTGATCGACCGGATCATCTTCCTCGAAGGGGTCCCGGAAATCGCCCGGTACGACGTCATCCGCGTCGGCACGACCGTCCCCGAACAGTTCGAGTACGACCTCGCGCTGGAAACCAAGGGTGTGCTGGCCTACCGCGATGCCGTGAAGGTGTGCGAAGGCGAGAAAGACGCCGGCAGCCGGGATCTGCTCACCACGATTCTCGTGGAATCGGAGGAACACGTCGACTGGCTGGAGTCACAGCTCGATCTGATCAAGAAGATCGGCATCGAAATCTACCTCGGTCACCAGATGGGCGAACACGAAGGCGGCGGCCACTAAGTTTGATTCATCAGGAAGCCCAGGGTTTCTGAACCCTGGGTCTCTTCTTCTCTACGCAAACCCGAACACCGGTTCCAACTCCATCTCCGCCGCTTGTTGAGCCGCCCGTTCGCGGGCCGCTTCCGCAAGGAACCGTTTGATGTGGCGGTGACACGCGGTGCAACCGCCACCGGCACCACACGCGGCCGTGACCTGCCGGACGGTATTCAGTTCCCCGTCATCGATGGCGTCGCGAATTTCGTCCGCTTCGACACGCAGGCAATGACACACCGGACGGGTGGCCGCTGCTTCGGGAGCGGGAAAGGAATCGGTCAGGCGATTCAACATGGGTGGGTAACCAGCAGGGCGGGTGAGGCAACCGGCAGGCGTGGCATTGAGACTCAATCTCAAGTCACCTTCAGATTCTATCATCGACTCCGACCACTTCCAACCCCCCGTCCTTGATTTTTTTTCCTGACTCTCACAGGCTGAACGCGGAGCAACCAGCATCGGGGCGGTGTGCCACGGCCGTGTCGGCCGTGCGCCGATCCAGA
>JBGSUN010000108.1:0-16775 GCA_041753475.1 Planctomycetaceae bacterium
CGTGTCGGCCGTGCGCTTTGGCAAAGCGTTTTGCCAACTTTGCACGGCCGACACGGCCGTGGCACACCATGAATTCACGAACGGCTCACCCCGATCAATGACGGGGGGCGAAAACCCTCGCGCGGATCGCCTCGGCATGGGCGAGCACGTCCGCTTTCTTCGGCGGCTCAAGCCAGCCTTGCCGCAGCAGGACGAAGATCGTCGCGGCCATCAGATCGGCACTGGTGCCGGGATTGCGGCGATGACCGTCGGCGCGGAGCCATTTGTCGAGCTTGAGAAACCGCTGCCAGCCGATCGTCGTGGCAGGCCATTTCGCCGCCATGACCTCGGCTGCCCGGCGTTGCGCTTCCAGGGCCACTTCCATGCCGCATTTTCGGGCGATCAACGAATCGGGATGCTTCGCCATCAATCCGACGAATGTGTAAACGATGGCCCATTCCCACAGCGGCAGCGGCGGTCCATGCGGAATGTCGGGCGGCGGTTCTCGACGGTGACGCAGGGCGTTGCGGTATCCGCAGATGCTGCCGAACATCCCCTCGGCTTGTGACCGCACGAGTTTGAAATCGGTGACATACTGTGCGGCGATCAGATCGCGGTCGGCGGCCAGACGCATCACTTCAACCAGGTTTTGCGTGGGAATGTCGGCGACATCCTGATCGTCGACTTTCCCCAATCCGCCGGGGTGGGCGAGCCGGATGGCTTGATAGACCAATGCAGCGTCCTGCTGCGTTGTTTTCTGCATCACCGCGCCGATGTGCTCATTCATGCCGACGGATCGCGGGACGGCGGCCAACGGGGCGAGCAACAGGACAATGCCGAGATTGAGATTCGACGCCACCTGATCGCGTGTGGCTTCAATCGCCATCAGGACGGTGCGGCCAATGCCCCGCCGTCCGGCCAGCGCGATAATCGGGGCAATCGCCGCAGCCCCTTTGACGAAATCGTCGTAACACAGATCGGAGAATGACGCTCCCGGATGGACGTTGCCCGGCTTGCGGGCGGTCGCTTCCATCAGGCATGCCAGTTCAATCAGTGCGGTGGTTGTCGCCATAATCCATTTAGCCCCCGGTTGTCTTCAACCGGGGGTTCTTTCGGTGTGCATCAATCCGGCGTCCCCCCCGTTGCGGACAACGGGGGACTCACTGGTGGATTCATCGCTGGGATGCCGACGACTGGGAAGTCTTCGCGGACCAGTCCGGGTTGATCGAAACCGCTCAAATGATCGAGCGGTGCGGCGTCGGTGGCTTGCCGCAGGAAGACATAGATGACGGTGGCCAGCGACCAGAACAGGCTCGACAGCAGCGCGCGGGCAAACAACCGCACCCACCAGATCGCGGCGGGGAACAGGTGCTCGCGGAGCTGCGTTTCACTCGCCGTCCAACCGGCCGACCACAGTGTGACCCCGGCGGCCGCTTCGACAAGCAGATCGATTCCCAAACTGCAAACCGCAATCATCCCGCCACTGACCGCGATCAACCCGGCGGTCATCCACGGATGCGACGTCACAAAACTGAAGGAGCGGCTGAAGGCGTCGAACGCGTCGCTGTCATCCACGGCGACGGCGGCAATCATCAACGGCCACATCACGGGCAAGACCAGGAGAATGAACGCGGCCATGATCCCGAAGACCGCGATCAGGGGTGACAGCAATCGCACCCACACACCACCGACGGCGGGCAGAAACGCCGGCAACGCCAGCGCGGCGATCAGAACCATCAGCATCGCCGTCCCGAACAGCGGCGTCGCCATCGCCCCCCACGGAGCGGCGAATCGACGGAGAGCGTGCTGCACCGATCCCCGGAACGACGCGGATTCATCGCGACAGAACTCCAACGCCGCACAACGGCACAGCGCGACGCCGATGAACGACCAGAGCACCCCGGCCACGGTGCCGATCACCAGCAGTTTCCATCCCACCGCCCCCGGCACTTTGGCAATCGACCACAGGGGCACGAGCACGTCCTGTACCGGGGGCGTTTTTGCCGTCCATTCCGGACCAGCGAACAAGACCCGTTCACCATCCATCCGCAGCACGGAAATCACTGCCGCCCGGGAGAGATCGACCAGCAACACGCCGATCACCGCGATGAACAATGCCTGCAACGAGAGCGCGCACCCGACCGCCCGGCCGATCCGCAACCACGGAAAGGTGCGGACGTAGTCGATGCGTTGCACGGTGACGGGGTCGGACATGGCAGGGTGAATCCTCGAAGACTTATGGGGCAGCGGGATTATAGCGGCAGTTGGCGGCGTGTTCTTGTCATGGTCGATTGAAGTTGGTGGGCACTCTGTCCGTCAGCACGGGGCGCGAAACCGCAAGCGGGGAACCGGGACGATGTTTCTTCTCCCGCCGATGTGGTAAGAAGCATGTTCTGCGCGCTGCGACTCGTTCTTTCGGAGATAGTTGGTATGGATTTGCTCTCGACTCTGTCCGGTTCGCTGATGGAAGGCTTCTTTCCCGCCGGATGGAATCTCAAGAAGATTGATGCCTGCGTCGACGCCAACCCGGCCAACATCACCGTCCGCCAGAAATGGTGGCACCGCAACTTCAATCCGATCCCGTGTAAGACGGTCGCTGACTTCGACATCTACATGGGGCACGAGATCGCGCTGACGATCAAGCAGGCCCGCGACAAGAACGAAGAAGCCGCGCTGATCCTGCCCGTCGGCCCAATGGGGATGTACCGCTGGGCGGTCTATTTCCTCACCGAATGGAACGTCCCCTGCGACCATGTCCACGGTTTCAACATGGACGAATGGAGCGACGCCAAAGGGGAAACGCTGCCGCCAACCAACACCGGTTCGTTCCAGTATGCGATGGAGCAGGCGTTCTACGGTCCGCTGGGGAAACTCACCGTTCCCAAGAAGCAGCGGAATTTCGCGACGAAGAAACTGCTGCCGACGTATGCCGAGCAGATCAAGGAACTGAAGTCGGAAGGGGCGAAGCTGACCGTGATCTTCGGCATCGGCCGCGTCTGTCATATCGCCTTCTGGGAACCGCATTTCGCCGCGGAATTCGCGAGTGATTCCGAGTGGAAGAAGCAGACGCACCGCCTCGGGGCGAAGCTGCATCCGCTGACGATCGAGCAGAACGCCCTCACGAGTTTCAAGAGCCGCACGACGCTGGTCCCGGCGTTCGCGAACACCATCGGCCCGGCGTTGTTTCTGCAAGCGGACAAGATCATCGGCGGCGCCGACGGCACCTTCAGCCGCGGCATGATGTGGCAAGGACTCTCGCTCTGGATGAGCCTCCGCCACGAACCGACGATGTGGATCCCGTCCACCTACATGCCGACGATGCCCGGCCGGTTGTTCTTCCTCGAAGAACTCGCGGGACCATTGGTCGCGGAGTGTAATTGACATTGATTGAACCCTCCGGTTGTCTTAAACCGGGGGGTTCAACGGGATTTGTCATGAACGTTGATGACCTCCCACCGGATGACCCCGAACGCCTCGCCGCGGCCCGACCGTGGCGGACGCGGATGTGGGAGCGCATTCCCGGGTGGGCGAAGATCGGTCTGGCCGCGGCGTTGGTGATGGTCGTGGTGCACGTCGCCCTCGCCGTGCGCATCTGGTACGGCATTCAGGACCCGCCGGAAGTCGCGGCGATCAAGGCCCCCGGCCGGCACATCATCATTCCGCAGACCAATCGCTCTTTCAAACATCCCATCGACTGGCTCGAAGCCCTCCCGATTGGACTCCGTGGGACCTCGGCCGAAGATGTCACCGCCGTCCGACTTGATGAGCAAACGACGGATGAACTCATCGCCTATATCGCCGAGCATTTTCCGAAGGTCCATTCGCTCTATTTTTCACGGGGAAACATCACCTCGAAGGGGTTGATGGCCCTGAAGAACTGCCCGGAACTTTACTCGCTGGATGTCTCCGATACCGACGTCGATGACGGTCTGGGCGAGCTGCTGCCGCATCTGCCGAAGTTGACGACGCTGATGGTCATGAACACGAACGTCGGCGATGCCTTCACCGTCGCCGCGGCGAAACATGACAAGCTGGAATACTGTCCGATCGAGGGAACGAATATCACCCGCGCGGCGGTGGACGTGTGGAAAACGGCCCGGCCGAAGACACGAATTCAGACGGATTTCGACCGGGTGGCGATCCGGGGCATCATCCGCTGGGCCGATGGAGAAACGTCGCGGCGGTTCCGCGGGAAATATGCGGTGGGTCGCCACGGTCCGCAGATGACCGACGGATCGGGACGATTCGCCCGTAGCAGCACGATGAGTTCCTCCGACCTGCGTGGCGATCAACTCCGGTGGTCGGGAGTCGAGTTCCAGAACGAAGCCGACGGGAACTATCATTATCGCTTGAAGCTGGGTGACATCGACGCCGAGCCCGCGGATTTTGTGATCACGGCGGGCAAACCGTCGGTGGACCGTATCGAATTCAAAATGCCGGTGACCCGCGCGGAAGCGGAAGGGCGTTTGATGTCCGAGCCGCGACCGTAAGGGAGCGAGTTCTTAAAACGACGCTCACAACCTCAGAACACGCTCCCTCACGGTCGCGGCTCGGAAAGATGTTATTCGGTGGGCGTCACATCGTAGCACACCGCTTCCGTCCCGTTGCGGACGAGTAACTTCCCGTGGGCAACCACCGGGTGATTCCACGTCGTCCCTTCGACGGCTTTGATCCGCGCGAGTTCTTCAAACTTCTTCGGTGACGCATTCACCAGGGTGACTTCGCCTTCCTCGGTGGTGACGAGCAACGTGTCTTCGTGCAACAGAAGTTGGCCGTAACCGTATCGGCCCCCTTTCCATTTGGTCTTGCCGTTGGCGATATCGACACATGTCAGGATGCCGTCGTCGAGACCGTACACGTAACCGTCGCGCAGCACGGCGTCGTTGAATTTCAGTTTGAGCTTGTTCGTCTTCCAGCCCGGTTCGACATTCCATTTTCCCTCGGCGAACTGGAGACCTAATCGGATCGAACCGACGCCGTAGCCGTTACCGATGAGGAGCGATTGGTCGTCGAGACGGATCGGTTGAGCCGCATTCACCAGCGGCATGTTGGTCCAGCCGAAATCCCATAACATCTTCCCGTCGGTCAGGTCATGGGCACTGATTCCCTTGCCGTGGAAGACGAGAAGTTGCCGGACGCCGCCGAAGCTTTCAACGCGCGGGCCGCAGTAACTGGCGGGGAAATTACCGGCGGTCCATTGGATCTCACCGGTGAGGCGATCGTAGGCAATCACCGACTTGTTGAGTTGTTCGTCGGGGTTGCCGCCGGGGATCACGATGACGAGATCATCGACCACCAGCGGCGTGGCGGAGGTGCCCCATTCCAGGTTTTTCGCCGGTTTTCCCTCGGTCCCCCCATCGTTCAGAATGTTGCGGGACCACTTCGGTGCCCCCGTCATTGTGGCGAGGCAATTCAACACGCCGGTGCCGCCGAGGGTGTAGGTCCACTCGCCGGTGATGACGGGCGTGCAGTGCGGACCGTCGCCGCCGTTGACGACGACGATTTCCAGCCGCGTTTTGTCACCGTGTTTCCACACCGGTTCGCCGGTGTCGAGACGATAGGCGACGACCGATTCTTCATCGTCACGCTGTTCCTGAGTGATGGCGAGATCGCCCAGGACGGCAAACGAGGACCAGCCGAGCCCGACGGGATGCCGCCACAGTTCTTTTGGCGATACGGCGTCCCAGTTTTTACGGAAGCCCCGACCTCGAAGGACACCGTCACGGAACAAGCCGCGGTAATCGGGCCAGTCGTCGTCGGTCAATTCGGGAACCGTCGGCGTGGGAATCTCGCTGGTGGCTGCATCCACGACCGGTGCCGGGATCGTTTGTTGCTGCAAATATTCGGCGGCTTTTTCCCGAGCCGATGGTGCCCAGCGGTAGGCCAGTTTCGGAATCATATCCCCATCGGAACCATCGAGACGGAACACACCCAGAAAGCTGACGCCCGCCACGGCCACCAGCCCCCAGGCCCCGGCCCGCACGCCCATCGACCAGCCGGAGAAGAACGTCCACCAGATGGCAAAGGTGAACAGCGTGGCTGGCCAGACCCACAGCACCGACATCGCGGAAAACGTCGGGTCGTCGGTATACATCCACCAGAACAGGAATTGCAGCGCAACGCCGATGAGCAGAATGCTGGCACCGTAAGGCCAACGCATGCCGATCGGTCGCGCTGCGGGAGTTTCTGCGGTGGACATGAACACGTGGTCCTGAGAGATTGAAACGGCAAGCGATGAATCGCTAATCGAGGAACCGTGTACGTTCCTCGGGAGTCGGAAGGCGGCAGGTTTCCTTCTTGCCGAAAATACGGTACCGGTTGCGAGCGACCAGATTGTAGCCGACATCGCGCAGCGGGCGAGGGATCAGCCACAACAGCGTGGCCAATACCGACCATACCCCGCCGAGCGTCCATCCGATTCGCACTACGGCCGATGTTTTGCGATAACACCCCGTCGGTGTCCAAAACACCAGCGAATGCAGGTTTTCGACATCCGCCGCAGTGAGCCGTTGCTGAGCGGTTTCCCCCTGCAACGGGGCGAACAACAATCGACGGTGGACGTCGTGACGGAACAAAAAGTCGACTGAGGCGTTACAGAACCCGCAAACGCCGTCAAAGAAAACAACGTGACCGTCCCGCGGGACCGGCAAAGCGGGCAGATTGGTTGTCGGCGTCGTTTCCAGCGTGCTCAGGCTCATCGTGGGATTCCTTCCGTGGTACGAACAGCATAACCGACGGCGATTGCGACAGTTAACGCCGATTCGGAAATCGCGGCCGGACTCGGGAAAAGTTCGTGCGAAACGGAATCCGATTTGTCATGATGCGAAATGAATTTCGGCGAACGGTCGAACATCGAGAACGGGCATGTTTCCCCTCGTGCGAGGATGGGTGAGCGGCGTGCGGCTGACCGGATGGTCGGCGTGGGGGACGTCGTTGTGCGCCCACGGCGTACTTCTGGGGATCGCCGCGATTCTGGTTGTGCCGCGGAATCCGCTCACCACGGATGCCATGTTCGACACGGCGTGGAATGCCCCCGAACCGGCAGCGACGGAGCCGTTTCTGCTTCCGCGAATCACGCTGCCCAAAGACATGACTCCGTCACTGGATGCCGGCGGGGCCTCCTCCGGCGACTTCGATCCCACTCAGTTTATCGTCGGGTCGCCGACATCCGTCTTGCGGAATGCTCCCGACGGTGGACTGAGTCCGCTGGGGATGGCGTCATCGAGTTCCGCAATCGGGTTGAACCGGTCCGTCACACCGTTGCCAACGAATCGCAATACCGGCGGCATCGGCAATGGAACGGGAACCGGTGTCGGAAATGGAAGCGGGCCGGGCTTTTTCGGCATGGCTCCTCCCGCCGGTCAGCGGACGGTCTTCGTGGTCGACAGTTCCCGCAGCATGAATCACCCGCATGACAGCCCGTCGAAAACGCGGTTCCGTCGGCTGAAACTCGAACTGCTGAAGTGCATCACCGAGATGAAGCCAGAAGACAGCTTTTTCGTCGTTTTTTTCAGCAACGAAGCCATGGTGATGCCCGCCCGGTCGTTCCAACCGAGCATTCCGGGAACACGGGATCGTTTCCTGCAATGGATTGGAGCCGCGGAATCAGGCGGGAGTCCCACGAACCCAATCCCCGCGCTCGACATCGCTCTCCGCATGCAGCCCGACGTGATTGTCTTTCTCACCGACGGCGAATTCGACGGCCTCGCCAACCGGCGTCTGAAATCGCTGAAACAATCGAAGATCGTGATCCACACCTTCGCCTTCGGAGAAACCCTGGGCGAAGACGTCTTGAAAGCCGTCGCAGACAATAACGGCGGGGAATACCGGTTCGTGCCGTGACCGGTACAGATTGGGTGGCCTGGCTTGTCCGCAAGCCGGGAGCCGCAGGCTCAAGAAGCATTCAGAAACGGTGTTCCTTCTCAACCAGCGATTTCGGTCCACAGTCGTCCTGAGGCTTCTTGTGCTGCGCACCCAGCTTGCGGACAAGCTGGGCCACCCCTGATTGGGGCCGTCCCCTCAGATTTCGATGATCGCCAAGTTTTCAGACTGGGAAAACGGCCGTCTTTTCGCGATAACACTGGGGCGCCGCAAACCCGTTTCGTGTTCGATTTCCTTCTTGGTCCGCCATGTCCGTTGACGATTCCCAGGACGCGCCCGATCTGGAACCGTCTCACGCCGCGCCGTTCCGCATTCACGCGGGGGTGGGGTCCACCAGTTTTATCGCCCTGCTGATCGTCCAATTCTGCACGGCATTGAACGACCACACCTTCCGTTGGCTGGTGGTCCCCATCGCCAAACCGATTATGGGGGACGCCGCGGCATTGTCGCTGGGACTAGCGGGGTTCACTCTGCCGTTCCTCATTCTGGCGATGCCCGCGGGGTATCTGGCGGATCGGTTCTCCAAGGGCCAAGTCATCACGTACTGCAAGCTGGCAGAAATCGTGATGCTGGGCCTGGGTCTCGCCACGTTGACGACGGAAAGTCCGTTGTTACTGTTTCTAATTGTCGCCGCGACCGGGGCATTGGCGGCCTTGTTTGCCCCGTCCAAAGTCGGTTCGATTCCTGAACTGGTGCCGGACGGCGAATTGACCACCGCGAACGGGTTGATGGGCTTGATGAACGTCGTTCCGTGTGCCCTGGGATTCCTCATCGGTAACTGGCTCGCCACGATCGTCCAACCGAACCCGGGCGACCAGATCACGGTTTTGCACCTGCTTCCGGCCGCAGCGCTCATCATGGCCATCGCAGTGATCGGCTGGATTTCGAGTCTGTTGATCCAACGCATTCCATCTGCCGCTCCCGACCGACCGATCCCGTGGCGGTTCCTGACGCAAACGGCTCAGGCACTCAATCAGTTAGCAGTCGAACCGAATCTGATGCGGGCCGCATTGGGCATTTCCTTCTTCTGGATGATGGCCTCCCTCGCCAACATCAATATCGACACCTTCGGCATTCATGACCTTGGACTCGAACAAAGTGACATCGGCGTTTTGGGGATGGTCCTTGTCATCGGCGTCGGTGCGGGGAGCCTCCTGGCCGGGTGGTGGTCCGAGGGGCATATCGAACTCGGTTTCGTTCCGCTCGGGGCGTTTGGGATCAGCGTTTTTTCCTTCCTCTTGTTCTTTACGGGGAAATTCGGGTATGTCTTCCCCAATTCAGCGTTCTACGGGTCCTGCATCGCTTTGTTCGGACTCGGCGTGAGTGCTGGATTGTTTGATGTCCCGCTGGAGGCGTATCTGCAACATCGCAGTCCTCCGCAAGCGCTAGGGACCGTCCTGGCAGCAACGAATTTCCTGGTGTGTCTGGGCACAATACTGGTCGCAGGAGTGTTCTACTTGCTCAACGAAGTCCTGGCGATCTCGGCGGGAACGATCTTTCTGCTCGTCGGTTTGGGAACCGTCGCCGTTTGTGTGTTTATCGCCTGGCAGCTTCCCGCCGCGGTCTTTCGACTCGTCTGGTGGGTCTGCGCGCGGCTTGTGTACCGCATCCATGTTTATGGCCGCGAGAACATCCCCCGGGAAGGGGGCGTACTCCTCGTTCCCAATCACGTCACCTGGGTGGATGGCATCCTGCTGCTGGTGACCGCACCACGACCGATCCGTTTCATTGCGTATGCCGACTTTGTGAATCATCCGCGGCTCGCCTGGCTGGCCCGCGTTTTTGAAGTCATTCCGATCAAAGCCGACAGTGGTCCAAAAGCGCTGATTCAATCGCTGCGGACCGCGCGGGAGGCCATTGAGCAGGGTTCGTGTGTCTGCATCTTCGCCGAAGGAACATTGACGCGCACGGGTCAGGTGCAGCCATTTCAACCCGGCTTTCTGAAGATCATTCAGGGAACCGGCGCTCCGGTCATTCCGGTCTGTCTGCACGGCTTGTGGGGAAGCATCTTCAGTTACCGCGGGGGGAAATTCTTCTGGAAATGGCCTCGCAAACTCCCGTACCCCGTCTCCGTGTGGTTTGGGGAACCGATCCTGAACCCGCAGTCCGTCAGTCAAGTTCAATCCGCCGTCAGTCAATTGGGGAATGCCGCCGTGGAACAAGACAAAGTCCAACTGCTGAACGCTCCCCGACAGTTGATCCGCTCCTGCCGCCGCCGCTGGCAGCCGACGAAGATTGCCGACTCCCTCGGGACACAGATGACCGGTGGTCGGTTATTGACGGCGACGTTTGCCATGCGCCGCGTGCTGCTGCGCCACATCAAATCGGCGGCAGCGGAACCGCGGATCGGCATCTATATGCCATCGACCGTCGGCGGCGTGCTTGCCAATCTCGCCGTGGCGATGACCGGCCGGGTGAGCGTGAATCTCAATTTCACGCTGCATGAATCGGACCTGCAATTCATCGTCCGGGATGCCGGTCTGCACACGATTATCACCAGCAAAGCCTTCATCGAAAAGAAGCCGGTCAATCTGGGTGTGCCGTTTCTCTACCTCGAAGACATGAAGACGGAAATCACGGGGCTCGATAAAGTACTCGCAGCCATGACGGCTGGGTTTGTGCCCGCCTTCATCCTCGACCGCTGGCTGGGGCTGAGACGGCTCCAGCCCGACGATCCGATCACAATCATCTACACCTCGGGATCGACCGGTGAACCGAAAGGGGTGGTCCTGTCGCACCACAACATCGTGGGTACGGTGGAGGCCGCCGATCAGTTGTTCCAGATCGATGCCGACGATGTGCTGCTGGGCGTGCTGCCGATCTTCCACTCGTTCGGCTACCTCGCCACGATGTGGCTGCCGCTCATCACCGATGCGAAAGTGGTCTTCCATCCGAACCCGCTCGATTCCCGGCAGATTGGTGAGTTGGCTCATGAACACGGGGCAACGATTCTGTTCGCCACGCCAACGTTCCTGCGTTCCTACATGAAGCGCTGCACGCCGGAACAATTCTCGAAGTTGAATCTGGTGGTCGTCGGTGCGGAGAAGCTGCCGACCGACCTCGCCGAACAGTATCGCGAGAAGTACGGAGTGCTTCCTCAAGAAGGATACGGCACGACCGAAACCACCGGCCCGGCGTCGGTGAATGTGCCCGACCATCGCTGTCAGATGGTGCACCAGAAGGGGACAAAGCTCGGAACCGTCGGCCGCCCGATGCCCGGCGTTGTCGCCAAGATTCTCGACGTCGATTCCGGCGAGAATCTCCCCGTGAACAAGGAAGGCCTGGTGCACATGAAGGGACCGAACATCATGCTCGGTTACTTCAACAAGCCCGAAAAAACCGCCGAGGTTCTGAAAGATGGCTGGTATAACACCGGCGACATGGGCTTTATCGACGAAGAAGGCTTCCTGCACATCACCGGTCGCATGAGCCGCTTCTCAAAAATTGGGGGTGAGATGGTGCCCCATCTGCGAATCGAAGATGAACTGTTGAAGATCATCGCGGAATCCAACGGTGTCGCGCCCGACGTGATGGGACCGCCGTTGGCCGTGACATCGCTTCCCGATCCGAAAAAGGGTGAGCGGATCATTGTATTGCATCTGCCGTTTACGCGTCCCGTGGCCGATATTCTGAACGAACTGGGCCAGAAGGGACTACCCAACCTGTGGTTGCCATCCAACGACAGTTTCTACAGCGTTCCGCAGATTCCCCTGTTGGGAACCGGCAAGCTCGACCTTCGCGGCATCAAGCAACTCGCGCAGCAGTTGGCGGAACCCGCGCTCACCAACTCGTAGTGTCACCAATGGTGTTTCCCCAGCGTGAATTTCCGACGAACACCTTTCGGCGGCTGCGGGGTTAGTGAGTGGACGCTGCCCCCGTGCAGGCGTTAGAACGGAAAGCGAGATTTTCGCGGAGACGATGGGATGGCGCTCACGCTGGCGCAGCGGACACGACGGTTGGATGCCGCCGAGGGGTACCTGCTGCTCAACATGCCCGACCACGCGCTCGCCGAACTGTGGTCGATTCCCGATCCGGGTGAAGCCCGCTACGACTACCATCGCCTGTTGGGCGAATGCTTTCGCGCCCGGGCCGATTGGAGTTCGGCGCTGGCCGAGTTTGAACGGTGCTACGCGCTGCAACCAAAAGACCTCGACATTCTGATGGCGATGGCGTGGTGCTACAAACGGCTCGATCGGCTGCCGCACGCCATCGCGGCCATGCATGAAGCCTACGAAGCGCATCGTGAAATCCCGGTCGTCTTGTATAACCTCTCGTGCTACTACTCCCTGGCGGGAAACAAGGGTCAAGCACTGTCCTGGCTCGGCCGAGCCCTCCGCATGGAACGCAAGCTCCTGCAACTGATCCCCGCCGAAACCGATTTCGCCTCGCTCCGCAACGACCCGGAATTCCGCCGGTTGCTGCAACTGGCGAGTGAATGAAACTCTGCATCACGGTGGCCAACCGTTGCGCGTCATCGTTTCATCAATGGCTTCGATCTGTTCGTCATAGAACTCGTAGACTGCCGGACAGAATTCTTCACATAGGATGATCGGGAGATACGCCAACGCCAGAAATTCAATGATCTCCACTTTCATGGAGAGACGGAGGCGATTTGCCAGTGGGTAGATCATCAACGGAGAAACGGCGTACGCCACTGCCGTTAAGATCACGATGATTGCCCAGCGTTTTCTGGAATGCTCGATCCATCGCCAGGGAGCGAACAGTGTCACCCACTTGGGTAGGCATTGTGCCTGGAGTTTGTCTCGAGAATCCATGCCCCCTCCATTCCTTCGGTTGCCTTACACCAGCAGCGGCCGCACGACTTCCCCGGCGACGTCGGTTAATCGGTAATCGCGGCCCTGGAACCGATGCGTGAAGCGGCGGTGGTCGACGCCGAGCAGGTGCAGCATCGTCGCGTGGAGATCATGCACGCTCATACGATTCTCAACGGCGTGGTAACCGAATTCGTCGGTGTTGCCATAGCTCACGCCGCCACGGATGCCGCCTCCGGCGAGCCAGATCGAAAAGCCCATCATGTGATGATCGCGACCGGCGTCCCCTTTGTTCGACTGCGCCATCGGCGTCCGGCCGAACTCGCCACCCCAGATGATGAGCGTTTCATCGAGCATCCCGCGCTGCTTCAAATCAGTAATGAGAGCTGCACACGCGCGGTCAGCCTCCGGCGCGAGTTGCGACAGGAACGCTTTCACCCCGTTGTGATGATCCCAATCGCGGTGATAAAGCTGAATGAATCGCACACCCCGTTCGGCCAGCCGCCGCGCGACCAGGCAGTTCGTCGCGAAGCTGCCATTCCCGGCGTTCGCACCGTACATGTCGAGGACGTGTTTCGGTTCCTGCGACAGGTCCACGAGATCGGGAACGCTGGTCTGCATGCGGAACGCCATTTCGTACTGACTGATCCGCGTGGCGATTTCGGGATCGTCAATGCGATCATCAAGCAAACGGTTGAGAGAACCGACGGTGTCGATCACATCGCGCTGTTGATCCGATGTCACGCCGCGTGGGCTGTCGATGTAGTGGACCGCATCTCCTTTGGAATAGAGTCGCACGCCCTGGTAACGACTGGGGAGAAAGCCGCTGTGCCATTGCCGCGAATGAATCGGCTGCGGCGACCGTCCTTCCGCCGTCGATGTGAGAACGATGAACCCCGGCAGATCCTGGCTTTCCGCTCCGAGACCATACCAGCACCACGACCCCATGCTCGGCCGGCCGGAGATCGTCGCCCCGGTATTCATGAACGCATGCGCGGGATCATGGTTGATCGCTTCCGTATGCATCGACCGGACAATGCACAAGTCATCGGCGAGCGCACCCAGCTTGGGGAACAACTCGCTCATCTGCTGACCGGATTGTCCCCACTGACGGAATGCAAACTGTGGCCCGAGCACCCGCAGATTCTGCGCATTCTGCAACTGCGCGATCGGCTGCCCCGCGGTGATCGAGTCCGGCATCGACTCGCCGTTCCGCTGGGCCAGCGTCGGCTTGTAATCCAACGTCTCCAGATGGCTCGGCCCCCCCGCCATGCACAAATGAATGACCCGCTTCGCCTTCGGAGCATGATGCTGCACAAACTGCTCCGCCGCACGGGCAGAGTCGTTCGCGGACATCATCCCCAGCGCCATCGCCCCAAGACCGGTCAGCGATTCGCCGAGAAACACGCGGCGGGAAGAGTGGGTTTGCATCGTCATGAGGTCCTCACCCGCCGAGATCGTGCAGAATGGTTCCAATGGCGTCGTTGTCAGAAACGATAACTACGGCTCAACTCGTTTACGAGCCATTCCGGGTTGAATGCGTTCTAATGCGCGCTGTGCCGCGTCACGAATGCGAGGGTAGAACTCGGCTTCGGGCATCTCCCCCGGTCTTGGCGATGGAACTCCACTCCGATTTGGTGCGACCGCAACAGGTGGCCGTGGCGGTGCCGGCGGAGGTTCGTAATTCACCATCTCAATGAGCGTCGGCACGGCATCTTTCGCGGCAGGTCCGATTTGGCCCAACAAATTCGCGGCGTCGACGCGCAATGGATCAAAATCGTCATTCAGCATTTCGATCATTGCGGGGACCACGAGCACCGTGTTCTTGTCAATGGCCCATAAAGCATCGGCACAATTTTGTTTCATGTAACCCGCCGACATTTTCAGCCGTTCTTCCAAGATTGGTACGGCTTCCCGCGCCGCGGGACCGATGCGTGTCAACGCTGCCGCGACCAAATAATTCTGCCTTTCATCATCCAGCAAGGGAATGAGTTTCGGTACGGCCGCCGCGGCTTTCGGGCCCAATTCATGAATCATGGAAACCGCTTCATGACGATTCACTTTATCTGTGTCGTCCAAAGCCGCAATGATTACGTCAACGGAAGAATGGCCTTGTTTTGCCAGACGTGCGATGGCCCTCAGTGACAATTGTCGGACTCGCGCATCTTCGCTCTTCATTGTCCTCAACAAGAGCGGCAGATCGGCTGGTTGAGGATTTCGATACGGATCATGCGGTGCGGCGAAATAACCACCAACAATCAACGCTACGAACAATCCCATCGGGCCCAGTCCGGCAAGCGATTCTCCGAGCTTCCAGCGGGTGATCATCCACGAAGCATGGCAAGCACCTGTGATTGCGGCGAGCGGCGCTACCAGCAAGCCGAACAATCTCAGGAATGTCCACGGAAGTTCAAGCGGAAGCCACCATGGAAGCACGGCGAAAAAGGACGCGAGGCAGAACAAGAAATGCTTCCGATACGACCAAGCCTTCGACCATCGGTAGATCGTAAAGGCGAACGATGAAACAAGCAGCAGGGCGAAAACAACGTCGTAGACCAGCGCTTGCCACCAGAACTGACGGAACGACGAGTTTTCCATGATTGCCTGGAAAACCAGCGTCATCGAACCAAAACCCTCAAATCGCATGTACGGAAGAGGAATGCCGTAATTGACACTGAAGATCGCCGAATTGTCGCCGAACAAGTTTAAGACACCGAGAATGCCAGCGAGCGCCGCGGTACCAAAGAATGTCGACGTGAACCGCCATGACGAAAATCGAGGTTGCTCAAGGTTCATGATGACAACTCGGAATTCGGATCCAGCAATTGAATGACATGCTTCACCTGATACGGTCGTGTTACCAGCCCCGTTTTCCCGGCAGAGTGCCATTGCATCAGACAGACATGATTGGCGGTGGCGAGGATGGTGGGGGAACCTTCCGCGGTGTTGAGGAATGCGGCTTTGCGGGTGAGAATCGCCTGGGCGTTCTCGGGTTTCTCGATGTTGTAAACGCCGCCGGAACCGCAGCAGTCACGGGCCATCGGGGCGTATTCGCAGTGGTAACCAGTGGCATCGAGGACCGCGCGGGGAATCTCCGGCACCTTCTGGCCATGCACGAGATGACACGGCAGATCGACATACACGCGGGTCTGGTTGTCAGGACGCTCACGACGCACCGGGCCGATGTCACCGAGGAAACTGAGCACGTCGCGCACGGGGACGGAACCGTGCAGCGTCTTTGCCAGCGCATGGCCGCAGCCGGCGGAATTCGTCACCACGGCGTCGATATCGAGGGAACCAAACACGCGCCGACTTTGATCCTGCAACGCGTCTACGCCGTCGAGGCCGGTGTGTTCCTGAAACGCGCCACAGCAACCTTGATCGCGTGGCACCAGCACTTGCACGTTGTTTTCGATGAGCACGCGGACCGTCGCGAAGTTGATCTCGCGGAACAGCGACTCCATCAGACACCCGGTGAGCAGTGCCACCCGTGGTCCCGTCGGCTTTCGCACCGACATCAGCCACTTCGCATAGTCCGCGGTTGATTGCGACGGCGATGGTTGTCCCGGAAACACGAAGCGGTGCCGCAACATCCCGGCGGAACGTAGCACGCGCGCCGGTAGGAACGCCCAACTCATCAGTGACGGCCGGGCGGCGAGCTTCGCCATCCAACGCAACATCAGCGACGGTTTGGCGCGTCCAGTGGCGACATGTTCATGCCGGACGTGTTCGAAGATTTTTCCATACGGCACATTCGCCGGGCACGCAGATTCACACGCCAGGCAACCGACGCATTCCGACGTGTAGAAGTCGGTCCACTCATCCTGCGGCAGCCGCCCTTCGGCTTCCTCCCGCCACAATCGCAACCGCCCCCGCGGCGAATTGTTTTCATCACCCGTGAGTTGGTACGTCGGGCAGACTTCGAGGCACAACCCGCAATGCACGCAACTGCTCAGCAGGTCGCGGTCGGGCTTCGGTTCAGGTGTGCAGGAAGCGGAAGGAATTGCGGGAGCCGACATGCTTGGTTCTCAGAGGCGAATCATGACTTGGGATGGTGCGGTTGTGTGCCACGGCTGTGTCAGCCGTGCGAGCGCTCCAAACTCGCTGCCAAATTGCAGGGCCGACACGGCCGTGGCACACAAC